>NZ_CP091975.1:3145819-3774983 GCF_029016285.1 Vibrio sp. DW001
TAATTTTTATTAATCGACACGCGTTCTCTTATCGGCAGCGTTTCTGTTTACTCCCGTTCTTTCTACTCTTGCTTTTCATTATGACCCACAGCAGGAGAATATGATGCTTTTTAATCCTCACGCCAATTTCAAGAGTGGCGGTAGTTTCACTCTATCTAACAATCGCAACATAAGCAGTAGTGGCTTCACTTTAATAGAACTGATGATAGTCGTTGCTGTTATTGGTGTGTTGTCCTCTATCGCCATCCCTCAATATCAAAATTACATCAAGAAGTCTCAATTAGGTGCAGCGATGGCAACCATAGCCGCACTTAAGATTAATGTAGAAGATTACATAGCAACGAGTGGAGAGTTCCCTACTTTATCTTCAAGCCAAATAGCCTCAGATCTTGGTGCAACCGCTTCATCACTAGGCGATATCGAAACAAAATCAGCAACCAGCGATCCTCTATCAGGTCAACTGATCCTAACGATGGGTAGTGATACTCAATTTAATAAGAAGAAAATCGCGCTTAATCGCGATAACGCGGGAAGCTGGACATGCATTACAGATGTTGCTGAAAAATTAGTTATGCCAAAACAATGCTCAACAGGCACGGTGTTCTGATTTCATTGCTATGGGCTGAGTATTGATATCGGTTAGATGAACGTATAGGGAGAAACTATGGATATAATTCGAAATATCAGCAATGACCAACTATCGGAATTGGTTCCTCTTTCTAATGAAGAACTAAACACAACCAGTGCTGAGATTCAAAGAAATGACCCTATTAGCCGTTATATCAACCAAATTTTGTTAGAAGCAATGCAGAAAAGGTCCTCAGATATTCATTTCGAGCCTTATGAACATAAATACCGTATTCGCTTACGATGTGATGGTGTATTGGTCGAGATAGATTCTCCCCCACCTCAATTAGCAAATAGGTTGTCCTCTAGAATAAAGGTAATGGCCAACTTAGATATTGCAGAGAAAAGACTTCCGCAAGACGGACGGATGAAACATACCTTAACGTCTAAACAGAGCGTTGATATCCGCGTCTCCACATTGCCAACATTATGGGGAGAAAAAATCGTCCTTCGATTACTCAAAACGCAATCAGTCCCATTAGACATAACAGCCCTAGGCTTATCCCAAACGCAAATGGACCTCTATGTGTCTGCAATTAGTAAACCTCAAGGATTGGTGTTAATCACCGGTCCTACGGGAAGTGGTAAAACCATTTCACTATATACCGCGCTCACCTATCTCAATACACCAGAAAAGAACATATCAACAGCTGAAGATCCGATCGAGATTAACCTATTAGGTATCAATCAAGTGCAAATGAACGACAAAATCGACCTGAACTTCACCTCCACCTTAAAGGCCCTTCTAAGGCAAGACCCTGACATCATTATGATCGGAGAAATTCGTGATATTGAGAGCGCTGAGATTGTAATTAAAGCGGCCCAAACTGGTCACCTTGTACTTTCCACACTGCATACCAACTCAGCTAGTGAAGCGGTGACTCGACTGCTTAACATGGGGGTAGATAAATTTAGCCTAGCCTCATGCTTATCATTAATCGTCGCGCAGAGACTTACACGAGCACTATGTCCTGCATGCAAGGAATTAGATTTGGAGACCTCTTCGAATCGAAAGCTAAACCCTCGAGGTTCTCTACAAATATACAAAGCTAATCCTCACGGATGCGCCGACTGTCTCAGCGGCTACTCAGGATTGATTGGTATATTCGAATTGCTAAACATAGACAAAACCCTTATGAGAACAATTGAACGCCAAAGCAGCGCTTCTGAAATAAACGACATAGCGTTAGAGAATGGTTTTATTCCTCTATCTGATTCAGGGAGAAATAAATTGATTGAAGGGATAACGAGTATCAAAGAATTGCAACGAACCTTAATCTTTTAGTACCCACTTATCGCGCTAACTATTCAAAGGTAAAAAATGACATCGACTCAACTCCCCTTACATCGTTACCGCTGGACCGGCCGAAATATTGCGGGAAAGCAAATCAATGACACTATGTTCGCAAGAGATAAATATGAAGTCATTTCAATACTGACAAATAGGAATATTTATATAAGAGATATAAAACAGATCAAAACCTCATTTTATTCGCTAAAAAAACAGCGAATGACAACGAAAGATATCAATCTATTTACTCGACAATTAGCCACACTACTTAATTCTGGACTTTCCTTAACTTTATCATTATCACTGCTTGCGAATAATCACCCTAAATCAGGTGGCCAGTTTGTTATAACCTTAATTAAAAATGCGATTGAAGAAGGATGTCCACTTTCCGAAGCTCTTAAAAAGGCCAGTCCTCTATTTGATAATACCTATGTACATTTGGTTTCTAGCGCCGAACTTTCCGGGCAGTTAGCACAAACTTTCGAGAGAATTGCTCATTATAGAGAAAAAACGACGCAGCAAAAATCAAAGCTTGTGAAAGCAATGATCTACCCTGTCTTTGTCTTATTATTAGCCTTTTTAGTCACCTATTTAATGTTAGTAAAGGTCATTCCAGAATTTGAATATATGTTCCGTAGTTTTGGCGCTCAATTACCTTGGTTTACTCAGAAAATTATTTCACTCTCTCACTGGTTAAGTGCTAATACGGCCAAACAAGTAACGTGGTTAATCGCACTTACTGCGTTTTACAAGTTTCTCATTGTCTACTCTTATCGTTTTCATCGGCTCATCGACAAAAAAAAACTTAGTATCCCTATTGTTGGCCCTCTGATCGTGAAATCTATCATTGCTCGATTTAGTCGGTCATTGGCGGTAACGGTTCGTTCCGGAGTTCCCGTCATCAGCGCCATTCGTAACAGCATAAATCTAACAACAAACCTTTATTTTAGGGCGGCCGTTAATCAACTATTCGATGAGGTATCAACTGGTGTACCCATCTATGTCGCCATGACGAAAACCCACTGCTTCCCAGATTTTATGATTCAAATGGTCATGGTAGGTGAACAATCTGGAGCACTTGATTGCATGCTAGATAAAGTTGCGGATACATTTGATACAGAACTAGATGAATCCATAGATAAATTGAATACTTTAATAGAACCCTTGCTCATTCTGTTTTTAGGTGTCGTTGTCGGAGGAGTAGTCATCGCAATCTACCTACCTATCTTTAACATGATGGACGTATTAGGATAGAATGCGTATTGCACCTTTTTCTACCTAGGCCTATAAATGGAATTATTCGAGTATTACCCTTGGCTTTACCCTGTTTTCGCGGGGATATTTGGACTCATTGTCGGCAGTTTTTTAAATGTGGTAATACACCGCGTACCAATCATGATGGAGCGCGAATGGAAACAAGACTGCGCGGAAACATTCCCAGAGCTTAATATTCCATTAGATAACAAGAAATTTAATTTAAGCATTCCTCGTTCTAGTTGCCCTAGATGCAAAACGCCACTACGTTTAATTGATAACATCCCAATAATAAGTTGGTTATTGCTTAAAGGAAAATGCCATCATTGCAAAGAACCTGTCAGTATTCGTTATCCTTTAGTCGAGTTATTAACGGCAATAATGAGTTGCACAATTGCTTACTATTTTGAATTAAGTTACTACTCGGTAGCTCTTATCTTCTTTTCCTTCGCTTTAATCTCAGCAACGTTTATCGATCTCGATACCATGCTTCTTCCCGATAGCATCACCTTACCATTAACTTGGTTTGGTCTCTTCCTTGCTTTGATTGGGTGGAGTCCTGTCTCTTTGCAAGATGCCGTAATTGGAGCCATTGCTGGATACCTTTGTCTTTGGAGCGTGTATTGGGTATTTAAGATAGTCACAGGTAAAGAAGGCATGGGATATGGCGACTTTAAACTTCTGGCAGCACTTGGCGCTTGGCTAGGTTGGCAACACCTACCTATGATTGTGTTATTGTCCTCTTTTGTAGGACTCATATTCGGACTCATTCAGTTACGCTTGCAAAAAAAAGGAATCGATAGACAGTTTCCCTTTGGTCCATATCTTGCTATTGCTGGATGGATAAGTTTACTATGGGGAAATCAAATCATGGTCTGGTACTATTCTTCTGTATTAGGTATTTAACATGCCATACATAATAGGATTAACTGGAGGCATTTCTAGCGGCAAAACGACGGTTGCCAATCTATTTCAACACCATTTCAATATCGGTATTGTTGATGCCGACGTCGTTGCAAGGGAAGTTGTTGGGCCTGGCACTACTGGTTTATCCGAAATTACTGAACACTTTGGAATAGATATATTAGGTCCAAATGGTGAACTCAATAGAACAGCACTACGATCTCGGGTATTTACAAACCAGAATGAGAAGAATTGGTTGAATAACTTGCTGCATCCCATGATTCGCGACAAGATGAAACAAGATCTCGATAAGATAACAACACCTTATGCACTATTAGTAGTTCCCTTATTGGTTGAAAATCAACTACAATCAATGACAGATCGAATCTTAGTTGTTGATGTCAGTACTGAAGTACAAATAAAGCGGACAATGGAACGAGATAACGTCTCAAGAACACAAGTAGAATCGATACTTTCAGCTCAGGCAAGTCGAGCTGATAAGCTGAAATTTGCAGACGATGTTATTCAAAACGACAATAAGAACATTGATCTTTTACCTCAAGTTTCGAAGCTTCATCAGCACTATATGTCGCTAAGTCGAGCATGATCAAAGAAGTAAACCAAAGGAGACGGTAAGGTCGCGGAATGACAAAACACAAATTTGAACACCCACTAAATGAAAAAACCCGTATCTATCTTAGAGTAGAAGCACTCATGAGACAGATGCACCACTCCGCAAGCTTTGTCGATAATCTACAGTATCATCAATTTTTCCGTTCAATTTTTGATTTACTTGAGATATTTGAACAGATCCAATTGAAAGCTGAATTGGCCAAAGATTTAGAAAAGCAGCGCCTTAATTATAAGCATTGGCTAAACGTTGATGGTGTTGACCAAGAGAAGCTACTTTCTGTATTAGAAGAGATAGATACAACTCATAAATATCTTATGGCTGCAGAACGTTTTGGTCGCACACTGAAAGAAGATCGATTTTTAAGCTCTATACGTCAACGATTTAACTTGCCTGGTGGAACATGTTGTTTTGACTTACCTGCTTTACATTATTGGAATCACCTTCCTATCGAGCAAAGACAAAGAAATGCTCAAGGATGGATGGACACGTTGGCACCTTTGTCAAAATCACTTAATCTATGGTTAAAACTCTGCCGAGAAACCGGCTATTTTAATCCACAAATAGCCCGTAACGGCTTTTATCAAAGTGATGCAGAAGAGGCAAATATCTTACGGTTGAATATACCGTTAGCTGATGGTGTTTTCCCGATGATTTCGGGACACAAAAATCGATTTGCGATAAAATTTATGTCCTTTGATAATGGACAAGCCTATAGTCAAGATGTTGAGTTCGATCTTGCTATTTGCAATTAAGGAATACATTTCGTGTCTACACCAATTAAACCTAAACCAACTATCGTTTCTTGCCCTCAATGTAAAAAGGAGGTGGTTTGGAGTACAGATAACCAATATCGTCCTTTCTGCAGTAAGCAATGCCAGATGATAGATTTTGGGGAGTGGGCCGATGAGAAAAACACTATCGCAGGCGCTCCCGACATGTCAGATTCAGATGGTTGGTCAGAAGAGCCTTATTAAACGACAATTTAAATCGTTATTTAATAAGATTGACGTACCTTATTTGACAGTTTTATTTCTCGTATAAAAAAAACGGGTTCCATATGGAACCCGTTTTTTATTTGAGAATGCTGGTTAGCATTACTTCTTAGCAAGCTTCTCTTTAATACGAGCTGACTTACCAGAACGCTCACGTAGGTAGTACAACTTGGCACGACGTACTGCACCACGGCGTTTAACTTCAATGCTATCAACCATAGGAGAGTGAGTTTGGAACGAACGCTCAACACCTTCACCGTTCGAGATCTTACGAACAGTAAATGCTGAATGTAGGCCACGATTACGAATACCGATTACAACGCCTTCAAAGGCCTGTAGACGTTCGCGATCGCCTTCTTTTACCTTAACCTGAACAACAACAGTGTCACCTGGGCTGAACTTTGGAAGGTCTTGTTTCATTTGCTCTTCTTCAAGAGCTTTGATGATGTTACTCATTTTTAAAATTCCTAGAATAAACTGATACTAAATAAAATAGGTTACTTAACTGTATTTTAAGACCGATAGTCTTTAATAAAATCAGTTAGTAATTGTTCCTGTTCGTCAGTCAGAGCTAGGTTTTCCAAGAGCTCTGGTCTTCTTAGCCAAGTACGGCCTAACGATTGTTTCAATCGCCAGCGACGAATATCCTTATGATTTCCAGATTTCAGTACCAATGGTACCTCTATTCCATCCAAATCATCAGGACGTGTATAGTGTGGACAATCTAGCAAACCATTTGCGAAAGAATCTTCTTCCGCTGACGCAAAATCACCAAGTACACCTGGTATAAACCTCGATACTGAATCAATTAACGTCATGGCTGGTAGTTCACCACCCGTCATCACAAAATCCCCAATTGACCATTCTTCATCAACTTCAGATTGTATGATGCGCTCATCTATCCCTTCATAGCGTCCGCAAATAAGAATCATATTCTCGTTCGTAGCAAGCTCTTCAACTCCACTTTGGTCGAGCTTTCGACCTTGAGGAGAAAGATAGATAACCTTCGTCTTTCCCGGTGCTGATTTCTTGGCAGTTTGTATGGCTTCGCGCAAAGGCTGCACCATCATCAACATACCAGGACCACCACCGTAGGGTCTATCATCGACAGTTCGATGTTTGTCATGAGTAAAATCTCTAGGATTCCATATCTCAACTGACAAAAGACCTTTTTTAACCGCTTGACCTGTAACCCCAAATTCAGTAATTGAACGGAACATATCAGGAAATAGGCTAATTATGCCAACCCACATATCTGTTCTCTCGCTCTACTGTGGAGTTTAAAACGCAGGATCCCAGTCAACTTCGATCCGTTGAGCATCGCGATCAATATTTTTAATCACTTGCTCTTCAAGAAACGGAATTAATCGTTCCTTTTGGCCAAAAGCATCTTTCAAATTTGCTTTCACTACCAAAACATCATTTGCACCAGTTTCTAACATATCGGAGACAGTACCGAGGTCATATCCCTTCGTTGTTAATACCTGCATACCAAACAATTCACGCCAGTAAAATTCATCTTCTGACAGTTCTGGTAATGACTCTGGATTAATCACAATTTCAAAGTTAGTTAGAAGATGAGCATCCTCGCGGATCTCTAACCCTTCAATTTTAGCAACCATACCTTTGTTATGGCGCTTCCAACTTTCAACCTTGTATTCAACCCATTTGCCTTTTTGGTTTATATACCAAGGGCTATAGTCAAAAATGCTTTCAGCATCGTCTGTATAGGAAATAACTTTAAGCCAACCTTTGATACCGTAAGTCGCACCAAATTTGCCAACTACGATTCTTTCAGCTTGCTCGTTCATTACTTCATTTCCTTTAACCGACATTGCTTTGT
This sequence comes from Vibrio sp. DW001, assembly GCF_029016285.1. Classification (NCBI taxonomy): domain Bacteria; kingdom Pseudomonadati; phylum Pseudomonadota; class Gammaproteobacteria; order Vibrionales; family Vibrionaceae; genus Vibrio; species Vibrio sp. DW001. The sequence goes on from NZ_CP091975.1 coordinate 3,153,364, forward strand.
TACCTACCAATTAAGCCGCTTTTTGAACGTCTTTCACTAGTTTAGTAACACGGTCAGATAGTGAAGCACCTTCGCTAACCCAATGGTTAACGCGGTCTAGGTTAATACGTAAACCTTCTTCTTGACCTTGAGCTGTTGGGTTAAAGAAACCAACGTTCTCAATGTAGCGACCAGTAGCTGCGTTGCGGCTATCTGCTACTACGATTTGGTAAAATGGACGCTTCTTTGCGCCGTGACGTGCCAAACGAATGGTAACCATATCGTCCTCTTTGCTTTCTCAATAATAAAAATAACCCCAAAAGCCGTAATTTTTAATTTAACAACCTGGGGTCTCGTGCCAATTTAAAGCCCCGGAATTTTACTCTTATCTGGGGTTTTTGCAAGGCTTTTTGTGATCTAGAAACGGTTTCGGAGGTGTTTATATTTTGGTAGGGAAATCAAACAGCTAAAGCAGTAAGAAAATATTAGTCAAAGCTATATGGCGCATAGCTTGCGCCATATATTCGTGTTTGAGTGTTATCGGCCGAATGGTCCACCCATTCCGCCCATGCCACCTGCGCCACCCATGCCGCCCATCATTCCTTGCATATTTCGCATCATTCCCTTCATGCCACCCTTCTGCATTTTTTTCATCATCTTCTGCATTTGAGTAAACTGTTTTAGCATACGATTCACATCTTGCACTTGCACGCCAGAACCTGCAGCAATACGCTTTTTACGTGAACCTTTGATTAATTCAGGGCGTAAACGTTCTTTCATTGTCATGGAGCTAATCATTGCTTCCATCTGATTGAACATTTTGTCATCAACTTTATCTTTAACATTAGCAGGTAGGTTGCTCATACCAGGAAGTTTATCCATCATTCCCATCATGCCGCCCATATTCTGCATCTGTCCAAGCTGCTCACGGAAGTCTTCAAGATCAAAACCTTTCTTCTCTTTGAACTTCTTCGCCATCTTGGCGGCTTTGTCTTTATCGACATTACGCTCTAAATCTTCAATCAAAGATAGAACGTCACCCATACCAAGAATACGTGACGCAACGCGATCTGGATGGAAAGGTTCAAGTGCGTCGGTTTTTTCGCCCACCCCTAAGAACTTAATCGGTTTGCCAGTGATATAACGAACGGACAGTGCAGCACCACCACGCGCATCACCATCTACTTTTGTCAGGATAACACCTGTCAGAGGTAATGCATCACCAAAGGCTTTTGCTGTGTTAGCGGCATCTTGCCCCGTCATTGCATCTACAACAAACAGCGTTTCTACTGGCTCTATCGCGGCGTGAAGGTCTTTAATTTCCCCCATCATTTGTTCATCGATGGCTAGACGGCCTGCGGTATCAACCAAAAGGACGTCATAGAATTTCTTCTTAGCATGGTCAACAGCAGCATTCGCAATATCAATCGGCTTTTGATCGGCAGAAGAAGGGAAAAAATCCACTCCCACATCAGACGCAAGCGTTTCCAACTGTTTAATCGCCGCAGGGCGGTAAACATCGGCAGAAACGACCAACACTTTTTTCTTGTTAACGTCTTTTAAGTGTTTAGAGAGTTTAGCAACACTGGTTGTTTTACCGGCACCTTGCAAACCTGCCATCAAAATTATGGCTGGCGGTTGGGCGGCTAGATTGAGCTCTTCGTTAGATTCACCCATTACCCCTTCTAGCTCTGTTTGAACTATTTTTATAAATTCTTGGCCGGGGGTTAATGACTTCGAGACCTCGACACCAACGGCACTTTCTTTTACGCGTTTAATAAACTCACGTATAACAGGAAGTGCGACATCAGCTTCTAAAAGGGCCATACGCACTTCACGTAATGTCTCTTTTATATTGTCTTCTGTTAGGCGACCTTTGCCGCTAATATTTTTAAGTGTACTGGATAGTCTATCCGTTAAATTCTCAAACATGTCTGTCTCTTTAGCTGGACTTTTCGAAACACCTTTTAGCAAAGCAAGGGCGATTAATGTCGGCAGTATACCTTAGGTAATTGATCTTCCAAAATCTAAACGATGATTTATTCGATCCTTAGATAGCTCATCGAGTTTAACCGCGTTATAATCCGTTCATTAGATAAGAATTTATTAGGAAAATATGGACAGTTTAATCGCTATTGCCGCTGCCATTTTATATGCAATTGCTACTGCAACAATAGTCTCAGGGCTATCTCAGCAAACCCACATAAAGGCAAAAACTGTCTTCGTGAGCGCAGCGTTAGCCATTATTCTCCACGTATGGTTATTACATGGCCAAATTCACAACAGTTCAAGCGGACAAAACTTGAGCATGCTCAATGTTGCTTCTCTCGTCAGTTTTATTACTTCATTAGTAATGAGCTTGGCGATGTTTAAAACCCGTTTGTGGTTTTTGTTGCCTGTCGTTTACGGTTTTTCGATTATTAGTATTCTCGCTTCAAATTTCTTACCTGGTGCATTCATCACTCACTTTGAAGGGAAAATGGGATTGTTAATCCATATTACAATCGCACTATTCGCTTACGCGACCTTAACGATTGCCGCACTATATGCAATTCAGCTCGCTTGGTTAGACTATAAATTGAAAAACAAAAAAGCGATGGCAGTGAACCCTAACCTCCCACCATTATTAAAAGTAGAAAGGCAGCTTTTTAACATTATCCTCATTGGTAATGGTCTGCTAACCTTAACTCTATTATCTGGATTCGTATTTTTAGATGATATGTTTGCGCGTGGTTCTGCCCATAAATCTATTCTTTCTTTTGTTGCTTGGGTAATTTATTCCGTATTACTCTGGGGACATTATCAAAAAGGTTGGCGTGGTAAAAAGGTAACATGGTTTGCTATTGCAGGTGCGACCTTGCTTACACTTGCCTATTTTGGCAGCCGATTTGTTCGAGAAATCATTTTGAACTAGATTACCCGTTACTAAAAATACTATTTTATTCATAATATAATTGACAGCTCAAATCACTTAAGTCATAAATTAAGCGATAACTGAAAGAAGGAATTTCAAACATTGAATGACATATCAACGGGTGTACTGTTTACCATACTCGCATGTCTAATCGTCATTTCTGGTTATTTTTCAGGTTCTGAGACTGGAATGATGTCCTTAAACCGATATCGACTAAAGCATCTGGCTGGAAAAGGCCATAAAGGTGCAAAACGTGTCGAAAAGCTATTAAGCCGTCCCGACCGTTTAATTGGCCTTATTCTCATTGGAAACAACTTAGTCAACATCCTCGCCTCTGCCATTGCGACCATACTTGGAATGCGTCTATTTGGTGATCTTGGTGTCGCAATAGCGACGGGATTATTAACACTTGTTGTGCTTGTCTTTGCCGAAGTTACCCCTAAAACATTAGCTTCGCTCTATCCAGAAAGAGTCGCCTATGCCAGCAGTATTATATTAAACATACTGATGAAGGTGCTTGCACCCGTCGTTCTAATGGTGAATTTAATTACCAATGGTGTATTACGATTATTCGGTATAAAAGCGACACACCCTACTGAAGACCCTTTAAGCTCTGATGAGCTTCGTACTGTTGTAAACGAGGCTGGAGGTCTCATTCCTCGTGGGCACCAAGAAATGCTGGTATCCATTCTCGATTTAGAGAACGTCACTGTAGATGACATTATGGTGCCTAGAAATGAAATTACGGGTATCGATATTAATGATGACTGGAAATCCATCGTTCGCCAATTGACTCATTCACCACATGGACGAGTAGTACTTTATCGCGACCAGATAGACGAAGTTGTCGGTATGCTGCGTTTACGTGAAGCTTATCGTTTAATGCTGGAAAAAAATGAGTTTACAAAAGAGACGCTTTTACGCGCAGCAGATGAGGTTTACTTCATACCAGAAGCGACGCCACTAAACGTGCAACTACTGAAATTCCAACGCAATAAAGAAAGAATAGGACTCATTGTCGATGAATATGGCGATATTATTGGTCTTGTCACTCTAGAGGATATTTTGGAAGAGATCGTTGGTGAATTTACGACGTCTATAGCACCAAGTCTATCTGAAGAAATCACCCCACAAGGTGATGGGAGCTTCCTCATTGAAGGAAGTGCCAATATCCGTGACATTAATAAGGGTTTGAAGTGGCAACTGCCTACGGACGGACCAAGAACACTTAATGGACTTATATTAGAACACCTAGAAGATATCCCTGAAAGCCAAGTTAGTATCGAGGTTGAAAAACACCTAATGGAAATAATGAAGTTTACGGAAAACAAGATCAGTTTAGTTAAAGTATTTCCCGCTCGGAAGTAGCCAGTTTGAACGTAACATTCAGTCATAAGAAAGGGAGTGTAACCATAAGGTGACACTCCCTTTAAAATACCATTCGCTTCAAATAAAAATACGTTACTTATTCAGCTCTTCCAACATAGAAGCAGGCAAAGCTAACTCGTCATTTTTATTTACTAGAATCCCAGCTTCAATCACATTTTTGGCGATATTTTTCGCATCGGCTAAAGAGTGCATACCATAGGTACCACATTGATATTCATTTAGCTCTGGAATGTTATTTTGGTTCTCTACCTTTAGCACATCTTCCATCGCGGCTAACCACGCATCTGCTACGCGCTCTTCTGCTGGAGTGCCAATCAAACTCATATAAAAACCAGTACGGCAACCCATTGGAGAGATATCGATAATTTCAATACCCGCACCATTTAAATGTGCACGCATAAAGCCGGCATATAAATGCTCTAACGTGTGAATACCTTGTTCAGAGAGTATCTCTTTATTTGGCACACAAAAACGCAAATCAAATACAGTTATTGTATCCCCTTTGGGCGTTTGCATAGTTTTTGCCACGCGAACAGCTGGTGCATTCATTCTTGTGTGATCAACAGTAAAACTATCTAGTAACGGCATTTTTATATCTCCATTGACTCGATTCAGATTTCGAGCCGATTCGTTATTTTAGGTATGAGAAGTAGTCTTCAAGAAACTCATCAAAATTCACTTCGTCAGCTTGCTCTATCTCTTTTTGAGCTTGAAGAGAAGCGCTTACTTCATATTGCATCTCTTGTTGACTATAAACATTATAGTTATTTGTTAAATGGTAATCTCTATATTCGCGGCCATAGGTACAACCAACCTGACCAATACCCCCTAGCTCTTTTGTTCTCTCTAATAGCTGACCAGAAATTGTCAATTCAGGATTGTCTATCCACGTCATCAGTTCTTGGCATGTTTGCTGATACTCATCACCATCACTCGCCATATCCATCTCAACGGCGATCAACTGTAGATCAGAAAAAATGTGCTTAGTATAATCGTGTAGCGTACGCTCTTTGCCATCACAGTCTTCCGTCAACATCAAATCGGGTTTACGACCTTCTTGAATAACTCTAGTCCAGTTATCCTTCCAACAGCAAAGCTCTTTATTGTCTATCGGGCCGGTATCTTTAATCAAGCACCAGGTTAAAAAGAGGTCTAAAAATCGAATCTGTTCTTTTGTTACCCCTATCGGACTGAATGGGTTTACGTCCAATGAGCGTACTTCTATATACTCTACTCCGCCACGTTTTAATGCTTCTGATGGTTTTTCACCAGATTGACCTACGCGCTTGGCACGAATAGGCGCATACAACTCATTTTCAATTTGCAGAACATTACTATTAAGCTGTTGATACTCTCCGTCTATCTTGATACCAATTTGAGCGAAATCGCTTGAAGGCGTTTGAATTGCTTTTTCTAAACCGTCTAAATACCCATCAAGATTATTATAATTAATTTGCAACTCACTCTGAGCGCTATTGGTATAACCTAAGTCACTTAATCGTAAGGATGTACCATAAGGAAGATAAAGCGTCTGACCGATATTTTCAAAAGGTAATTCAGTTTCTCTACCTTGTAAGAAAGAGGAGCAAATAGCAGGAGAGGCACCGAAAAAATAAGGAATTAACCAACCAAAACGGTAATAATTTCGGATAACGTTGAAGTATTCATCTGATTTCGTATTGGCTCTATCGCTTTCTGATTGCTCGCCGTAAAGAGAATCCCATAAACTTTCAGGAAACGAAAAATTAAAATGAACACCAGAAATAATCTGCATCAAACTACCATAACGGTTTTTAAGTCCTTTACGGTATAACGTTTTCATTTTACCTACATTCGATGAGCCATACTGAGCGAAGGCGATATCATCTTCATTCTCGACATAGCAAGGCATGGAGAGAGGCCAAAGCTTCTCTTCTCCCATCTCTTTCACGGTAAAATGGTGAATATCAGATAGCTGACCAATTAATTCTTCTACATCAGTAGAAACAGGGGTAATAAACTCCAATAATGATTCTGAAAAATCGGTGGTCACCCATTTGTTTGTCAATGCAGACCCTAAACCAGTAGGATGGGGGGTTAGTGCTAAATGCCCATCCAAGGTGTATCGAAGAGTTTCGCGCTCAACACCACGACCAATGTTTTTAAAATTATCAGGGTTTTTCGCTACTTTTTTCAGTCTTGAGGAAAAATTTGTCAAAATGGTGACCACTTCTAATCTTGTTTTTGCGTAGGTTACGCTTTTTTATATAAAATACTAGTTCTGCATTTTTGTATGCAGTCAGTATAAAGAGAGACAATTTGTGCCTCTCTTTATATGTGTGCGCTACTTAGAAATTTCAAGTTCTACCACTGGTATATCCAGATCTTCCAATTGAGGTTTTAAACTCTTAGCATCTCCTACTACTATAATTTGGTAGTCAGTAGGATTAAACCATTTGCTTGCAACCTCATTCAATGTAGAGCGATTTACATTACTCAATACCGCGTTCCGCTGCTCTATATAGTCATCATCTAATGAATAATTAAGTATATTAGACAGCAATCTCGCCTTTTGGCTTGGTGTTTCGTATTTCAAAGCATCTTGTTGACCAACAGCCAAGCGCATAAACGCTAGCTCCTGGGAGGTCATGCCATCTTCACTGTAGCGTTTCATCTCTTTAATGAACTCTTGGATAGATGGGACGGTTGAATCTGCTCTAACTTGAGCATCGAAGACAATAATACCAATCTCTTTATTACTCGCATGATAACCACTCGCACCATAGGTATACCCTTTATCTTCGCGTAAATTCTGATTAATACGGCTATTAAAGTTACCGGCTAGATTGAAATTAGCGAGTTGGTTTAGGTATTGTTCACCAACCGTATCATATGGCAGTCCTTGTCGGACTAACCTAATTACACTCTGTGGCGCACTTGGCTTATCAACAAGGTAGATATGTTGTCCTACTGGTGGTTTTACTATTTGAGGTCGTAGTATCGGTGCATCAGACCCTTCCCACTTGCTCAGAAATTTGAGATTGGGGATTAATTTCTCTTTAGAAATATCCCCGACAATAATGACTTGGGTTCCTAACGGAGTATAATTACTATTATAAAACGCTTTCACGTCTTCAAGTTGAATGCTCTCTATCGACTTCAATGTACCATCATTTGAACGGCCGAATGTGGATCTGCCAAACAGTATTTGTCTAGTCGCTTGCGACGCTAACCATGCAGGTCTTTGGTGTTCATAGATAAGACCTTCTAAAGATTGTTTCTTTAAACGGTCAAAATCATCTTGTTTAAATTCTGGTTTAAAGAGCATCTCCTCAACAATGGCTAATGTCTGACTGAGATTTTTCTTCAATGAAGAAACGCTGATCGTTGTCGTATAGTTTCCAGAACCAAAACTAATAGAGCTACCCAATTTATCGAGTTCGGCTTGAATCGCTTCAATACTTTTTTCTGTTGTACCTTCTTGCATCAATTCAGATGTAAAGTTTGCCAAGCCTTCCTTACCTTTAGATACATATCTGTGGCCAGCAGGTAATAAAATCTGCAATTCAACCGTAGGAGTCTCGCTTGATTCAGTGCCCAGAACCTCAATCCCATTATCTAGATAAACGTTGTAGAGTTCAGGCATATTACCTTTAACGGCGCCGCCAACAGGAGGCATTATCGTTCGATCAAAGCTGTCCTTTGCTTTAGAATATTCTAAATCGCTGCTTTCAATTTTATTGTATTTCGGTAGTGTTCTCTCGGGGGTAATAAAATCTACTTTTCTTACCTCTAGATCTAATTTTCCTTTTGGTACAACACTCAACGTCACCTTATTTTTTCCTTCGACAAACGTGTTATAGGCATTCATTACCGCCTCAGGTGTCACACCTTTAAGTTGTTCAAGTTGTCGCTCTATCCTGTCAGGTTGACCATAAAACGTTTCATTGGAAGCCAATTGAGTCACTTTCCCATGAACACTCTGTAATGCAAATACGGCGCTAGATTCGGCTTGGCCAATAATTTGTTCAAGCTTACCTTGTTCTACTCCATTCGCTTTAAAATTGACTAGCGCCCCCATGAGGTCATCATAGATTTTACTTAAGTCACCTTGATCACCAGAATCGCCCATCGCATAAACATAAAAACTACAAGAGAGCTCAGCACACTGATGAAACGCACCTGCGTCTATCGCTTTCTCAGTTTTCACTAACTCTTGGTATAGAACGCTATTTTTTCCACTACCCAAGATTGACGCAAGGGTATCTAATGCCGTTTGACTCTCTTCTCCTCGATAGGTGGTTGGCCAACCAATCATTACCATCGGCTGTTTTATTCGATCTTCGAGCGTAATGTATTTGTCTCTATCCAATTTAACCGGTTGTTTTTCTGAGTTCTCTACTGCTGGCCCTTCAGGAATTGAACCAAAATACTTACTAACCCAATTGAGTGTTTGCTCTACATCGATATCACCACCAATGGTTAACGTCGCGTTATTTGGACCATACCAACGAAGAAAAAATGCTTTCAAATCGTTAACATCTACTCTATCTAAATCTTCTACATAGCCAATTGTTTGCCAAGAATATGGATGGCCTTCGGGATAAAGAGCTTCACCTAATCGCTCCCACATTAAACCGTATGGACGATTGTCATAATTTTGTGCACGCTCATTCTTAACCGTATCTCGTTGTATTTCGAATTTTTTTTGTGATACGGCATCAATAAGAAACCCCATACGATCCGATTCTAACCAAAGAATTTTCTCTAATTGATTGGAGGGAATGGTTTCAAAATAATTGGTTCTATCTCGGTTGGTCGTACCATTTAACGTCCCACCAGCTTCAGTAATTATTTTAAAATGCTCTTGATCCCCCACATGTTCTGAACCTTGAAACATCATGTGTTCAAAAAAATGGGCAAAACCAGATTTCCCGACATCCTCTCTTGCTGAACCAACGTGATAAGTTACATCCACATGTACTAAAGGGTCTGAATCATCCGGTGACAAGATCAATGTGAGCCCGTTATCAAGAACGAACTTGGAATAAGGTATCGAAACCTTGTTGGGTTGAGCTAATGATTGCTCGATGAAAGTAAAACCTTCAGGTACTTGAATATTATTATCTGTTGATGCTGTTTGAGAACAGCCATATAAGGCGATCAAAAAGATCGCACTGAGCCCTATTTTTTTCATTAATAAATCCTTAAATCAATCCATAAAACAGCGCGGTTAGAGCGCTGTACCTCAATGCCTTACCGAGGGCTATTAAAATAAAACTGGGAAGAAATTTCATCCTTAACCACCCTGCTGCCAAACATAGAGGATCGCCGATAACTGGAAGCCAGCTAAAAAGAAGGGCAACATAACCGTACTGACTTAGCCATCCTATCGCTTTATGACCATGTTTTTCTTTTTGAGTTCGATTTGGTAACCATAAACCTATCCAATAATTTGTAAGGCCACCTAACGTATTACCTAAAGTCGCGATAAAAATAACTGAAAAAACCGTGTGTTGTTTAATTCCCAAGGTCGCGATAAACGTCGCTTCAGAAGCGCCAGGCAACAAAGTGGCACTTAAGAAACCAGATATTCCTAATAACCAAAGGGCTGAGTCAGTAAAATACAGAGCGATCTGGTCTAACACCGCATGTCCAATACTAACTTGCCTCTAGTATGCCCTGTCTCAAGCCTATAATGGGCCTCTACAACGTTTTTAAACGATATCGCTGGCTGAACATCTACTTTCAACAAACCAACACTTACCATATATAACATGGTGTCTAACTGTTCTGGATTCGGTTCTACAAGCATGCCATCAGCACTAAACCCTAAAATTCCAGCTTTTTCACAGATCAGATCTTTGGTGATGGTAGGAACAGTGACGACTCTGGCTTTATCTTTCAAACATTTAAGGGCATCAAGAGCAACATCACCACCAATAAGGTCAATAAGTACATCCACATCGGAAACACGTTCAGATACAGGAGCAAACTGATAATTGACGGCATGAGCACCAAGGTTTGCAAGGTAATCCAAATTTGATTCACTACACGTGGTGTAGACTTCTGCTTGCGCTGCTACCGCTATCTGCACAGCAATATGCCCAACGCCTCCTGCTCCAGCAAGTATCAGAACCCTATCCCCCGCCTTTACACTCGCTTTGTTCAGTGCCTGCGCTGCAGTTTGTGCAGCTACTGGTAACGCAGCTGCAGCTTCTAACGTTACTGCACTAGGGACCAAACTCAAATGTTCTTCCGCTACACAGAGATATTGACTGTATCCACCTGCGTTTAATGGAAAACCAACCAGCCCCGCTACAGTATCACCCTCGACAAAGCGTTGCGTATGCTCACCCATAGAGACAATTTTCCCCGATATCTCATAGCCAGGCGTCCAAGGTAAGTTATCTCTATTTTGAGCCGCAGCCCAACCCATTCCAGCTCGAGTTTTGACATCAATCGGATTCAAGCCTGAAAAGTAAACCTTTATTAAAACTTCACCTTTTTGAGGTTCAGGTATCTCTCCACTCACAAAATCCAAAACGTTAGGTTTTCCGAACTCAGGTATTACTATTTTTATGTTTTCAGTCACTTGGTTCCCCTCAAACAAACGAAAAAAGGGATGCGTTAGCATCCCTTTGACTATAAACCATTTTGTTCTACTTGGTTAACCCAATTGTTTGGATTACGACCAGATATTAACCGACCAACGCTAACAAAATACCAGCAGCTACCGCAGATCCAAGTACACCGGCCACATTGGGGCCCATCGCATGCATCAACAAAAAATTGTGTGGATTGGCCTCAAGGCCTACCTTATTCACAACTCGTGCAGCCATAGGTACAGCAGAAACGCCTGCCGCGCCAATAAGTGGATTAATGTCTTCTTTTGATAACTTATTCATCAGCTTAGCCATAAGTACACCTGCCGCCGTACCGATGCTAAATGCCACTGCACCAAGCGCCAAAATACCTAACGTTTCTAGATTTAAGAATTTATCGGCCTGTAATTTAGAACCAACACCGAGACCCAAGAAAATAGTCACAATATTAATTAGTTCATTTTGTGCCGTTTTAGATAAACGCTCAACAACGCCAGCTTCACGCATCAAGTTGCCTAAACAAAACATCCCCACCAAAGGTGTTGCTGATGGTAAGAAAAGTATTGTCATTAACAGGACAGCGAGTGGGAACAGTATTTTCTCGGTCTTACCAACATGACGCAACTGGGCCATCTTGATTTGACGTTCTTCTGGCGTGGTTAATGCCTTCATTATCGGTGGTTGAATAATAGGCACTAATGCCATGTAGCTATATGCAGCAACCGCGATAGGACCCAGAAGATCAGGCGATAATCGACTGGACAAGAATATCGCCGTCGGTCCATCAGCACCACCAATGATAGCAATAGACGATGCATCTGCTAAAGTAAATTCCATACCAGGTATGTAATTCAATAAGATAGCACCAAACAGTGTTACAAAAATCCCAAATTGAGCCGCAGCACCTAACCACAAGGTTTTTGGGTTAGCTATTAAGGCACCAAAATCGGTCATTGCTCCTACACCCATAAAGATGATTAATGGAAACACACCAGTCTCAATACCTACGTGGTATACGAAGTAAAGCATACCGCCAGGCTCAGTAAAACCAGCATTAGGGATATTTGCTAGTACTGCACCGAAACCAATTGGCAGCAATAGTAAGGGCTCAAAGCCCTTACGAATGGCCAAAAATAGTAACAGGCATCCGACGGCGATCATACAGATCTGACCAAATTCAAAATTGGCTATTCCTGTATCATTCCAAAGACGCATTAAACCTTCCATGATTCTCCCTTAAGCCAAGCTAAGTAGAGGAGAACCAACCATTACGGCATCACCTTCTTTAACGTTGATTTCTGCAACTGTTCCAGCTTTTGTTGCGCGAATTTCTGTTTCCATTTTCATTGCTTCTAAGATGAGAAGTACTTCCCCCTCCGCAACTTGTGTACCTGGGGCAATCATCACTTTAAAAATGGTACCAGCTAGCGGTGCAAGAACCACTTCAGCATCGCTCGCTGCTGCAGGAGTGGTTGTTGGTGCAACAGTAGTAGGCGTCACTGTCGTAAGCTGACCTTGTGGGCCGACTTCGACATCATATACTTGACCATCCACCTTAACGCTGTACGATTCAACACCGCCAACCGCTGGTGCTGCAATTTGTGCAGGTGCTGGTTTTTCTTTACCTGGAGCGGGTTCAAACGCATCTGGGTTGCGACGGTTTTTAAGAAACTTAAGACCCACTTGAGGGAATAACGCATAAGTTAAGACATCATCTACTGTATCTTCTGCTAGAGAGATACCTTCTGCTTTTGCTTTTTCCAATAATTCCGTTGTCAATGTATCCAGCTCATCTTCTATCAGATCGGCTGGACGACAAGTGATCGCCTCTGCTCCATCCAATACACGAGCTTGCAGTTCTTTATTTACTTCAGCTGGTGCTTGACCATATTCACCTTTAAGTACACCCGCCGTCTCTTTAGTTATACTCTTATAGCGTTCGCCAGTTAATACGTTGATTACCGCTTGAGTACCCACAATCTGAGATGTTGGGGTGACCAATGGGATAAAGCCAAGATCTTTACGAATACGCGGGATCTCTTCCAATACTTCATCTATACGATCTGCAGCGCCTTGCTCTTTTAACTGGCCTTCCATATTCGTTAACATGCCGCCGGGTACTTGAGCAATCAGAATACGTGAGTCCACGCCCTTCATCGCCCCTTCCCATTTCGCATATTTTTTACGAACTTCACGGAAATATGCGGCAATCGGTTCTATCTCCGTCAGTTTAAGACCAGTATCACGCTCAGAGCCCTCTAGCATCGCCACAACGGTTTCCGTTGGCGTATGACCGTAGGTCTGGCTCATAGAGGAGATTGACGTATCTAGTATGTCTAGACCCGCTTCAACGGCTTTTATAGCCGTTGCGGTAGATAAACCAGTAGTCGCATGACAGTGTAGCGCCAGAGGCACGTCACAAGACGCCTTAATACGAGTAACTAACTCTTCAGCCTCATAGGGTTTAAGCAACCCTGCCATATCTTTGATACAAAGAGAATGACATCCAAGATCTTCAAGGCGTTTCGCTAAGTCTACCCATGTATCTGAATTATGAACCGGACTTGTCGTATAAGAGAGTGTGCCCTGAGCATGCGCCCCTACATCTACAACAGATTTCACGGCTTGTTGGAAATTACGTACATCATTCATCGCATCAAATATACGGAAAACATCCATACCGTTTTTATGAGATCGTTCAACAAACTTTTCAACAACATCATCACCGTAATGGCGGTAGCCCAAAAGATTCTGGCCACGCAGCAACATTTGCATCGGTGTATTTGGCATCGCCTTTTTAAGCTCTCGCAGACGTTCCCACGGATCTTCACCTAAGAAGCGGATGCATGAATCAAATGTTGCACCACCCCATGTTTCCAAAGACCAATAGCCTATATTGTCCAGTTCCTTTGCAATCGGTAGCATATCTTCGATACGCATACGAGTAGCAAATAACGATTGATGAGCATCGCGTAGCACAACATCAGTAAGAGCAAGTGGTTTAGACATGCTTAATAACTCCTTTTAATCTTATTAAATTTACTACTTAGTATGAGAAGTTCGGTACTGATGTACCGCAGCAGAAATCGCCGCTATAACTTTTGGACTAACAGTAGATGATGTTTGTTGAACTTTAGAATGTTGAATTGGGGCAGCCATCAGTTGTGGTACTTCTTCAGGTACCAGCGAAGACATCAGCCGAACTAGGTATACAAGAATGGTCAGAAACACAAACACGACACCCATACCAGTGAGCATGAGTGTAGCGGCCTGTTCCAATAAACTTCCAATATCTGTCATTATGCTTCCTTTCGCTGTCTTAGAGACAATTAATCCTAAGCTTGAGATCCATTCACAAACTTGTCGTTAAGGATTATCTCGATTGGGGTCTAATTGTCAATTTCGAATACGTGTTCAAATAAGCTAACAGAGTTTTCTATTGTTTAATCCATTAAAACTATACGAATTACTACAAATCAGCCTCTTTGGAAATATATTAACGGAACGCTAAAAATAAATTAAGCGAATACAGCAATAAATACTGAGAGATAGGTAATAAAATTAAGATTTCTTTCTAAAAAACAGCAAGATGTAAAAACAATACACTTAATATGCTAATGCTTTGTTAATGAAAACCACTAATAATGTTACAGATACTTGGGGTATTGGAATCGCTAGAAATTTTGGAACTAAGAATAGTATCAGAAGAGCAGGTGATTTAAAGAAAATATGGTGCGCTCGGAAGGATTCGAACCTTCGACCGCCTGGTTCGTAGCCAAGTACTCTATCCAGCTGAGCTACGAGCGCACAATTTTTTTCGTTACATGGCTTGAAAATTCATACTTGGAAGCCAAGCATATCAACGTTCAGATACCACGTTACCCTTGATGTATGGTGCGCTCGGAAGGATTCGAACCTTCGACCGCCTGGTTCGTAGCCAAGTACTCTATCCAGCTGAGCTACGAGCGCACAATTTCTTTATCGGTACATGGCTTGAAAATTCATACTTGGAAGCCAAGCATATCAACGTTCAGATACCACGTTACCCTTGATGTATGGTGCGCTCGGAAGGATTCGAACCTTCGACCGCCTGGTTCGTAGCCAAGTACTCTATCCAGCTGAGCTACGAGCGCACAATTTCTTTATCGGTACATGGCCTGAGAATTCATACTTGGAAAAGAAGCATGTCAGCGTTCAGATACCACATTACCCTTGATGTATGGTGCGCTCGGAAGGATTCGAACCTTCGACCGCCTGGTTCGTAGCCAAGTACTCTATCCAGCTGAGCTACGAGCGCACAATTTCTTTTATCGGTATGGCCTGAGAATTCATATTGGATACTTGGAAAAGAAGCATGTCAGCGTTCAGATACCACATTACCCTTGATGTATGGTGCGCTCGGAAGGATTCGAACCTTCGACCGCCTGGTTCGTAGCCAAGTACTCTATCCAGCTGAGCTACGAGCGCACAATTTCTTTATCGGTACATGGCCTGAGAATTCATACTTGGAAAAGAAGCATGTCAACGTTCAGATACCACATTACCCTTGATGTATGGTGCGCTCGGAAGGATTCGAACCTTCGACCGCCTGGTTCGTAGCCAAGTACTCTATCCAGCTGAGCTACGAGCGCACAATTTCTTTATCGGTACATGGCCTGAGAATTCATACTTGGAAAAGAAGCATGTCAGCGTTCAGATACCACATTACCCTTGATGTATGGTGCGCTCGGAAGGATTCGAACCTTCGACCGCCTGGTTCGTAGCCAA
Organism: Vibrio sp. DW001; assembly: GCF_029016285.1. Classification (NCBI taxonomy): domain Bacteria; kingdom Pseudomonadati; phylum Pseudomonadota; class Gammaproteobacteria; order Vibrionales; family Vibrionaceae; genus Vibrio; species Vibrio sp. DW001. The sequence goes on from NZ_CP091975.1 coordinate 3,168,997, forward strand.
GTACTCTATCCAGCTGAGCTACGAGCGCACAGGTTGTGAAATATATCACGTTTATGCTTCTGAGAAACAAAAAAATGGTCAAATGAGACCATTGTGTTACTAATTACATTGCATTACTAACTAGATTAGTAATGGCGGTGAGGGAGGGATTCGAACCCTCGATACGGTATTAAGCCGTATACTCCCTTAGCAGGGGAGCGCCTTCAGCCTCTCGGCCACCTCACCACATGTTAGAAATGGTGCGCTCGGAAGGATTCGAACCTTCGACCGCCTGGTTCGTAGCCAAGTACTCTATCCAGCTGAGCTACGAGCGCATAATTTCTACTAAACACAAGAATGGCGGTGAGGGAGGGATTCGAACCCTCGATACGGTATTAAGCCGTATACTCCCTTAGCAGGGGAGCGCCTTCAGCCTCTCGGCCACCTCACCATCTTGCGGAGGCACATATTACGATTTACCAAAAATATGTCAAATACTTTCTTAGTTAAATTAGGTAAAAAACGTTTGATAGGGTACTAATCAACCAACATCTTAGAAAAACACAGTTTTCTTTGCTTATTACTTTCATTTTTCGGTTCTACCGAAACAAAAAAAGCCAGCACATTGCTAGCCTTTTTTGCGATATATACGCTTAGTAGTTTCCTGATACCGTACTGCTACCTGGTACTGGATTACTTCCTGCTACGGTACTCGTCGCCGTCCCTTTTTCAGCTTGGATACGCATGTATATTTCTTCGCGGTGGACGGATACCTCTTTCGGAGCATTCACACCAATTCGAACTTGATTCCCTTTGACACCAAGTACTGTCACTGTTACTTCATCACCTATCATTAACGTTTCGCCAACTCGGCGAGTCAAAATCAGCATTTTTCCACTCCTTGAGTAATCTCTGAACTTTCTCTGTAATAAGGCTTATTATCCAACAAAACATCTATCTTCGTAAACAATACTAGTTAAGAAATAGCTAATTTTCGTTGTTCTTCAAGCTCTACCTTGAAATTTATCTGTTTTTCGTGAATAAGATTAGCTGTTTTCTCTAATAACTCAGGCTTAAGAATAAACGTTGAGTAGTTTATCCCTGCCGCGCGGTTTAGAATTTTTATATCATGCTGTGCAAATAATTCACAAGACTGCTGCAAAATCCCTTTCGCTTTGCTACCGACAATAGTCAATGCACTCACAGCTTCACTATTACGGATTTTTTCAATAAAAACCAGACTTAACTTAGCAAAACTCTCTTGAAGGATCACTACTCCACTCTGATCTGTTTCCTCGATCACGTTCCACAGCGCAATTCCAAGCAGCCGACATTGTTTTTTTAATGAGTCAAGATCATCCGCGTTCACTTGCACGAACATCAATGACCTTTGTAACGCGATACCGCAAATGCCCTTATCACAAGTCTCTCCCTTAACGAGAGTTCCTTTATCATGGGAAAAAGAAGAGAGTACTCTTAATGGCACATTTTGAGCCCACGCGAACTGTACGCTAGGGAGATGAAGAACCTTAGCGCCTTTTCTAGACATCTCTTCCATATTTGGAAAATCTATACGGTCTAATTTTCGTGCGCTCCTAACTACCCTAGGATCGCAGGTATATATTCCATCGACATCGGTGAATATCTGACACTCGTCAGCACTAAGTGCACCTGCGAGCGCAACCGCTGTAGTATCTGAACCACCACGCCCTAACGTTGTAATGTCGCCATATTCAGTGGTCCCTTGAAAACCGGCAACAATCACTATCTTGTTATCCGCCAGAAGACCTTCTATATGACTAGTATTAATTTGTCGGATAGTGGCATCGTTATGAACGTTATCTGTTAGTATTTGTGCCTGCCCGCTTGTCAACGACACGCTGCTATAACCATGCTTATTTATCGCAATCGAAAGTAAAGACATCGCAACCTGCTCTCCGGCAGACAACAATACATCCAACTCCCGCGCATTTGGCACGTCGTCAATCTGCTGCGCTAGACTCATCAGTCGATTGGTTTCACCCGACATTGCAGAAACAACGACGACAACATTAACCCCTGAGGATTTCGTCTTAATTACTCTATTCGCAACGGCTTGAATCCGCTCAATAGAACCAATCGACGTCCCACCAAACTTCAGTACATATAACGGTTTGTTCACCGGCCTTCACCTTCCCTAAGAGCTCATCTCGTATAAATCGGTACTGTGAGTTCAATCATTATCTGCCCAATTTAGAACGATAATCAATGTAATTAATCATGCAGCTTTTAACCAAAACGCATGTATACCTAACTTAGTAAGCTTGTAACAACTGACTTCGCTTGATACTGGTTCATTGCGTATAAACCCAAATAATGGCTTATCGCGAGTTCAGATTACTTAACAACAAAAAAACCAACTAATTGTCATTAGTTGGTTTTTTTTCAGTTAACTTAATCAGCGGTTAAAGACGTTCTTCTAACCATCCATGAACCGATTTAATCGCTTCCGGTAATGCGGCAATATCTGTACCACCAGCTTGAGCCATATCAGGACGACCTCCGCCTTTACCACCAACCTGCTGCGCTACCATATTCACCAATTCACCAGCCTTAACTTTGCCGATAAGATCTTTAGTCACACCTGCTATTAAGCTGATTTTACCATCATTAACATTGGCTAGAAAAACAATACAACTGCCCATTTGGTTCTTAATGTCATCAACCATCACTCGTAAGTTTTTGTTATCGCCTCCTTCAAGAGCAGCGACTAAAACTCGGTGACCAGCGATAGTTTCAACCTTACCCATAACGTTAGCGCTTTCGACTGCAGCCAACTTATCTCTAAGCTGTTGCATTTCTTTCTCTAGAGCTTTCGATTTATTTGCAGCATCACTTAATTTTACTTCATATTGAGTTTGCTGAGCATCAATTGCGTCCAGAGCTGCTTCGCCCGTTACCGCTTCAATACGGCGAATACCGGCAGCAATACCACCTTCTGATACTACTTTGAATAAACCAATATCACCCGTATTTTTTGCGTGAATACCGCCACAAAGTTCAGTAGAAAATTCGCCCATACTCAGCACGCGTACTTCTTCATCATATTTTTCGCCAAACAACGCCATAGCGCCTTTCTGTTTAGCTGATTCAATATCTGTGACATTTGTTTCTATCACATGGTTAACACGCACTTGGCTATTCACCAAACGTTCGACTTCACGCAACTCTTGAGGCTTAACCGCTTCAAGGTGTGAGAAATCAAAACGTAGGCTCTCAGCTCGAACCAATGAACCTTTCTGTGTAACGTGGTCACCTAATACTTGACGCAATGCTGCATGCAATAAATGTGTTGCTGAATGGTTGAGAGTGATCGCAGTACGGCGTTCAGAATCAACCTGAGCAGAAACCGCATCTTCTTTCGCGAATACACCTTCAACAAGCTCACCATGATGAGCAATGGCGCCGCCAAGTTTTTGAGTATCTTCAACCTTGAATAGGCCAGAAGCAACCTTCAAATAACCAGCATCTCCACACTGACCACCTGATTCTGCGTAAAATGGTGTCTGATCTAAAACGATGATCGCTTTATCACCAGCAGAAAGTGACTCTACTCCATCACCCTCAACGAACATTGCCACTACGTTTGACTGTCCGTTTGTTCCACCATAGCCAAGAAATTCAGTTGTAGCATCAACCTTTATCACTTGATTATAATCAGTTTTAAACTGACCCGCTTCACGAGCTCGCTTACGCTGCGCTTCCATCGCTTTATTAAAGCCAACTTCATCGATTGTGTACTCACGTTCACGTGCAACGTCGTTAGTCAGATCCGCTGGAAAACCATAGGTGTCATATAGTTTAAATACGGTTTCACCGTCGAGTTCTTTTCCTTCAAGCGTATTCAACGCATCATTCAATATTGCCATACCGCGCTCAAGAGTACGGCTAAAGTTCTCTTCTTCGATTCGAAGTACTTTCTCTACCAACGCTTGTTGTTTCTTAAGTTCGGTACCCGCGGTTCCCATAACGTCGGCGAGAACACCCACAAGCTTATAGAAAAATACACCTTGCGCGCCGAGTTTATTGCCGTGGCGAACCGCGCGACGAATAATACGACGAAGAACATAGCCACGGCCTTCATTCGATGGCATAACGCCATCAACAATCAAAAAGGCACAAGAACGAATATGGTCTGCAACAACACGTAAAGATTGGTTCGATAGATCTTTATATCCAATCACTTCACTAGACGCTTTGATTAGTGTCTGAAAGATATCCGTTTCATAATTTGAGTGAACACCTTGCATGATTGCCGCAATACGTTCGATACCCATACCAGTATCAACAGAAGGCTTAGGTAAAGGCTCCATAGTCCCGTCGCTCTGACGGTTAAACTGCATGAATACGTTGTTCCAGATCTCGATGAAGCGGTCACCATCTTCTTCAGGGGTGCCTGGTCGACCACCCCAGATATGTTCACCATGGTCATAGAAAATTTCAGTACATGGTCCACAAGGACCTGTATCACCCATTTGCCAAAAGTTATCGGACTCGTAAGGCTTACCACCTTTCTTGTCGCCAATTCGAACAATACGATCAGCAGGTATGCCGATATCTTTATTCCAAATCTCGAATGCTTCATCGTCAGTTTCATAGACAGTAACGAGCAGTTTTTCTTGAGGTAACTGAAGCACTACCGTTAGGAATTCCCACGCGTAACCGATGGCGTCATTTTTGAAATAGTCTCCGAAACTAAAGTTCCCTAACATTTCAAAAAAGGTATGGTGACGGGCAGTAAAACCGACATTCTCTAGGTCATTATGTTTACCACCAGCACGAACACATCGTTGTGCACTTGTCGCTCGCGTATAGGCACGTTTGTCGATACCTAAGAAACAATCTTTAAACTGGTTCATTCCAGCATTGTTAAACAGCAATGTTGGATCATTTGCTGGTACCAATGATGAACTTTCTACAATCTGATGTCCTTTGCTTTCAAAGAACTCTAGAAACGCACGGCGTATCTCGTCGGTGCTCATAAACATGCGACTCTTCCTGAAACTTTCGATATGAATTTAGGACAAATATTGCCCACTAACAGATATTTGGCGAGTATTGTAAATCAAGGTTAGGATTTCGCCTAGTTTTCTTCATCAAAAGAATAACGCAAATCCTACTCAGTATCTGGTCAAATCAAATGTGCTCATCATGCAAAAGTTAATCGGTACCAAGCTCATAATTGAGCCTACTTAGGAACCGAGCGCTTGCTACAACATCGAGTAGGTTTAAAATACATGATTTATATGAACGATATAATATCAAATTTACCAAATTTTTGAATAATGGAGACATGATTACGCTAATCTTAATGATATTTGCCAGCGATAGTCTTTAGGTTTGATTAATGTAAGGCAGATAAGAATCTAAATCGACGATATAGGGACGGAAGTTTTTAATGAGTACACGGGTATGAATTGGTTTTCCATATTGGCACTTTGTGCCTCTGCAAACTCACCTACAGCAGTAGATTGTGATGCAGTTCACCTTGTCTACAAAAATGAAATAGCTGGGATAGCGTTATCAGCGACAGATATTGATGCCATAACACGGACAGCCTATGCAGAGGCTTCTAATCAAGGTTCTATCGGGCTAAGCGCTGTCGTATTTGTCATTCTTAACCGTAAAATCAGTGGACAGTTCTCAAACTCTATTGAGACGATTGTCAATGCAAAAAATCAGTTCGAACCAGTGTCTAAAGTAGGGACTTGGCAGCAACTCCCTGAACCAAGTTCCGATCAATTCGCTCGCATCGAGACCATTTTAGATCTGGCCAAAAATGGTTATTTGTCCGATCCTACCAATGGTGCGCTCTACTTTCAGAATTCTAAAGTCGTATCGGAAAGAGCGCGAAAAGGTAGTGTGTCAAAAGAACTTATTCATTTTGGCAATGCGCCTATTTCCGCTACTATCGATGACCACACTTTCTACGCCTTGATGTGCAATACAACGAAAATGCCCGAAAAGTCAGATGAAAAGCCATCGACATTACGTCAGTGGGAAAATCCGATCCAAAAAGGAATTAAACAGTTACGAGGAGGCACTCAAGATAAAGATTAAATGAAGATCTCTGATTTCTCCATGCTTCTCGGTATTATGTTGTCATACGTCACTTTAGTCTATGCTAGCTCGCCTCAATAATGGATGTCAGCACGATATTGAACTGCTCGTTCAAATTCGATTACTCATAAGCATAACCTTCCGCTTTAATCTGTCACTCTCACTCATAATAAAGCCTCGCATTAGCGAGGCTTTATTCATGATACTTATAGCGTTTAGTTACTTTTACAATTCTTCTTGAGGAACTTGCTTTTCTACGACTTCCTCAACAACTGGCGCTAAAAGAAGTTCTCGTAGTCTAGTATCAATTTCTAGTGCAGTCGCAGGGTTCTCACGCATGTATTTACCTGCGTTAGCCTTACCTTGACCAATTTTATCGCCTTTATAGCTGTACCAAGCTCCTGCTTTTTCAACAATTTTGCTCTTAACACCTAAATCAATCAATTCACCTTCACGGTTGAAACCCTTACCGTAAAGAATCTGTGTTTCAGCTTGTTTGAATGGTGCTGCAATTTTGTTTTTAACAACCTTGATACGTGTTTCATTACCAATAACTTCATCACCATCTTTAATGGCGCCAGTACGGCGGATATCGAGGCGAACAGAGGCATAAAATTTAAGAGCATTACCGCCCGTTGTCGTCTCTGGAGAGCCAAACATAACACCGATCTTCATACGGATTTGGTTGATGAAGATACACATGCAATTTGACTGTTTAAGGTTACCCGTTAACTTACGCATTGCTTGAGAAAGCATACGAGCCTGAAGACCCATGTGGCTGTCACCCATCTCACCTTCAATTTCAGCTTTAGGTGTCAACGCCGCAACGGAATCGACAACAACAACATCAACCGCACCAGAACGAGCCAGTGCATCAACGATTTCTAAGGCTTGCTCACCAGTATCTGGTTGCGACACAAGTAACTCATCAATATTTACACCTAACGCCTTAGCGTAGATTGGGTCTAGGGCATGTTCAGCGTCAATAAATGCACAAGTTTTACCTTGTTTTTGCGCCGCAGAAATTGCTTCGAGTGTTAAGGTTGTTTTTCCTGATGATTCAGGACCATAGACTTCTACGATACGCCCCATAGGAAGCCCACCAGCGCCTAGCGCTATATCCAGAGCTAGAGAACCTGTTGAGATGGTTTCTACGTCCATAGTGCGGTTATCGCCAAGACGCATAATTGAACCTTTACCAAATTGTTTTTCAATCTGACCTAGAGCCGCTGCAAGCGCCTTCTTTTTGTTCTCATCCATTACTTTCTCCGCACTATTTGATTATTCGCGTGTTACTTCTTAATTAAAGCCAATTATACTGTAGATTCATACAGTGTCTATAGCTATGTGAAAGTTTTTTCCTAATTCTATCGTAACTCATGCTCTAATAAAGATGTGCAATAGAACATTAAGGAAACAGATGGATATGGATATTACTTTTCACCAAGTTACGCTTCAAACTACAGGTACCTATTTAGAAATAGAAGATTGGCATATATTTTCTAACCAATCATGGGGCATATTTAGTACTGAAGGTGATATAGGTTCAATACTTGGTGATTTACTCTGCCAAGAACGGCTTGCGGGTACGGGGACTATAGAGGGATTATCACGAAGAATTGCTCAGGTATCACTTGTCGAACAACAACGTTTGTTAGAATCCGAACTCGCCGATGACGATACGGATTTTATAGACAAGATAGACACCGGCACGTCTGTTTATTCTCTTATTTATCAACAATGTCATGATGATGAACAAACCCTTGGACTCATGTTTGAACTTGACCTGACCCATTTAAAAGACACTGGCTTTCGAGTTTTGTCTACCGGAGAAACCCGCCGATTAATGTTGGCGCGCGTTCTTGCGTCTAAACCGGCACTACTTCTGCTCGATGAACCTTATGCTGGCTTAGATGTTGAACACAGAAAGCACCTCACTCGCTATCTTGAGCACCTGAGCACATCAATACAGCTGATTATCGTCGTATCACGAGAAGATGAGATGCCCACTTGGATTGATGAAATGGCTTTATTTTCTTCGGGTAAGCTCTGTGAGATTATGAGTAAGTCAGAATGGGACCGTCACCCCATTATAAGTCAGATAACCGCTCAATCACAAAAACAGAGTGAACAAGTCATAGCACTGATACACAAACACCAACATACTAGTTATTTTGACAACCCACTCTTTGAGCTAGAAGGTGGAAAGGTCGCTTACAGTGATTCTGTCATTTTTACTGATGTAAATTGGCGCATTAATAACGGCGAACATTGGCAAATAAGAGGCCCTAACGGATGCGGGAAGAGCACTTTACTAGGCCTGATTTTTGGTGACCACCCTCAATGTTATAGCAACCTAATTCATATTTTTGGTAAAAAACGAGGATCGGGAGAAACTATCTGGGAGATAAAACAAAACATCGGCATGGTTTCATCTGCACTCCACCTTCAATATCGAGTAGGTTGCACCGCTTTAGAGGTCGTTTTGTCTGGATTCTATGACTCAATTGGCCTGTATAGCCAACCATCAAGAAAGCAGATTGAGATAGCAAAAGAGTGGCTTGAAATTCTACACATGACCACGTTCATTAAGACGCCGTTTAAGCAGTTGGAATATGGGCAACAGCGACTACTATTGATCGCAAGAGCATTAGTAAAACAACCTGCCCTCCTTATTCTCGATGAACCATACCAAGGTTTAGATAATCTTGGGCGAAGACTGGTCATGAATACCTTAGATATGATAGCAAAAGAGAATCTAAGCCAACTTTTGTACGTATCCCATTATCAACAAGACACATTAGAAAACATCCATAACTTCGTAGATTTTGTTCCTGACGAACAGAGTACTGGATATAAGGTTGTCATTACTCAACATTAAAAAGAGTCGCCGCAACGATCGTTACGGCGACTCTTTTTTCAGCTTTAACAGCGATCTATTGCATCTTTGTAAACGAATACACCTTTGTGAAATAGTTTACAAACGCGTTTAAGCTAAGCTTTCTTTTATCTTTGCATGTAACTCTTGTACAGAAGTGACCGTCTGACGGTCATCTGCCGTATGCGCCATACAAGTCGCAAACGCGGCATTAAGCGTGGTTGTGTAGTTTACTTTTTCTTGTAACGCGCCACGACGTAAGACCTTTGAGTCTTCAATCGCTTGGCGACCCGCAGCCGTATTGATGATATAGGTATATTCATTGTTCTTGATTCGGTCAAGAATATGAGGACGCCCTTCATGCACCTTATTTACTAAGCGTGGATTAATACCCGCTTCGCCAAGGATAACGGCTGTGCCGTGGGTCGCATCTAATTGATAACCAAGCTTTGTCAACTTAGAAGCAAGGTCTACAACACGCTGCTTATCATCATTACGTACAGAAAGTAGAGCTCGTCCACCTTCCGGATACTCCTTGCCACAGCCAAGCTCTGCTTTAGCAAACGCTTCGGCAAAGGAGGCACCAACGCCCATTACTTCACCGGTAGAACGCATCTCTGGTCCAAGTAGAGGATCAACACCTGGGAATTTATCAAACGGCAACACAACTTCTTTGACTGAATAATACGGTGGAATAATCTCTTTAGTAAAACCTTGTGATTCTAGAGATTGCCCGGCCATAACACGAGCGGCAATTTTAGCCAGTGGAGCTCCCGTTGCTTTAGATACAAATGGAACTGTTCGAGCCGCGCGAGGGTTTACCTCAATAAGGTAAACTTCGTTATCTTTCACCGCAAACTGGGTATTCATCAAACCACGAACGCCGAGTTCAAAGGCCAATTTCTCTACCTGTTCACGCATCACATCTTGTATTTCTTGGCTTAACGTATAAGCAGGTAATGAACATGCAGAATCACCAGAGTGAACACCCGCTTGCTCTATATGTTCCATAATACCGCCGATAACAACACGCTCACCATCACAAATGGCGTCAACATCGACTTCAACAGCATCATCTAAGAAGCGGTCTAAAAGAACTGGAGATTCATTTGAGACACTTACCGCTTCATTAAAATAACGTCGTAAGTCAATTTCATCGTAGACGATTTCCATTGCACGACCACCCAGTACATAAGACGGACGTACAACGAGTGGGAAACCGATATCTTTCGACTTCTCGATGGCATGTTCCATTGCCGTTACTGTGGCATTTTCAGGTTGCTTAAGCCCTAGACGGTCAACCGCCGTTTGGAAACGTTCACGGTCTTCCGCTCGGTCTATAGCATCAGGACTGGTGCCAATAATTGGCACACCTGCCGCTTCGAGAGCACGAGCAAGTTTCAGTGGCGTTTGACCACCATACTGAACAATGACACCTTTGGGCTTTTCGACACGAACGATTGCAAGCACATCTTCGAGGGTTATGGGTTCAAAGTAAAGTCGGTCTGACGTATCGTAATCGGTTGATACGGTTTCAGGGTTACAGTTAACCATAATGGTCTCATAACCATCTTCTCTAAGCGCAAGAGAAGCATGCACACAGCAGTAGTCAAACTCGATACCCTGACCAATACGGTTAGGACCACCGCCAATAATCATGATCTTTTCTTTATCCGTCGGTCTTGCCTCGCACTCTTCATCATACGTAGAGTACATATATGCGGTATCCGAAGAAAACTCAGCAGCGCAAGTATCGACACGTTTATACACTGGGTGTATATCATGTTGGTAACGTAATCGACGAATTTCGCTTTCAGCAACGCCAAGTAAAGCAGACAAACGAGCATCAGCGAAACCTTTGCGTTTCACTTTACGAAGTAAATCTTTATTCAGTCCAGCAAATCCACCAGCTTTAATTTGCTCTTCGATTTTAACCAACTCTTCAATCTGGGCTAAGAACCAGCGGTCAATCGACGTAAGATTAAATACGCCATCTACCGATAAACCAGCACGGAATGCATCGGCGATATACCAAATACGGTCGCAACCCGCTTCTTTCAATTCATGGCGAATAGTCGTGAGTGCATCAGGAGCATCAAGGTCAACCATTTCATCTAAGCCGTTCACACCAACTTCCAATCCACGAAGCGCTTTTTGCAAAGACTCTTGTTGGTTACGACCTATTGCCATTACCTCACCAACCGACTTCATTTGGGTGGTTAAGCGGTCGTTCGCGCCAGCAAATTTTTCAAAATTGAAACGAGGGATCTTCGTCACGACATAATCGATGGTTGGTTCGAAAGAAGCCGGAGTTGCTCCTCCCGTGATATCGTTCATTAACTCATCTAAGGTATAACCGATTGCAAGCTTAGCGGCTACTTTCGCGATTGGGAACCCCGTTGCTTTTGAAGCAAGAGCAGAAGAGCGAGATACACGAGGGTTCATTTCAATGATAACCATGCGGCCATCTTTAGGGTCAATACCAAACTGTACGTTAGAACCACCCGTTTCAACACCAATCTCACGAAGTACGGCTAAAGAAGCATTTCTCATTAACTGATACTCTTTATCCGTTAATGTCTGAGCCGGAGCAACGGTTATTGAGTCACCTGTATGAATACCCATTGGATCAATGTTCTCAATGGTACAAACAATGATACAGTTGTCATTCTTATCTCGAACCACTTCCATTTCGTATTCTTTCCAACCGATAAGAGATTCATCGATTAAGAGTTCGTTGGTTGGAGAGAGATCCAAACCACGACGGCAAATCTCCTCAAATTCTTCTTTATTATAAGCAATACCGCCGCCCGAACCACCCATGGTAAAAGAAGGGCGGATAATACATGGAAAACCAACCATTTCTTGGACTTTATGAGCTTCGTCCATCGTTTTAGCGGTATCAGCTCTTGGACATTCTAACCCAATAGATTTCATTGCTTTATCAAAGCGAGAACGGTCTTCTGCCTTATCAATCGCGTCAGCTGTCGCGCCTATCATCTCAACACCGAACTCCGCCAGAACTCCGTGTTTTTCTAAATCTAACGCACAGTTAAGTGCCGTCTGACCACCCATAGTAGGCAATACCGCATCTGGACGTTCTTTTTCAATAATGTTGCGAACGACTTCCCAATGAATCGGCTCAATATATGTTGCATCCGCCATGTCAGGGTCAGTCATTATTGTTGCAGGATTCGAGTTAACAAGAACAACTCGATAACCCTCTTCTCTTAGCGCTTTACAAGCTTGTGCGCCAGAATAATCAAATTCGCACGCCTGACCGATAACAATCGGCCCAGCACCTAGGATTAGAACACTTTTGATGTCATTACGTTTTGGCATTCTTCTCGACTCCGTTTATGCGCTGTGCTGCTCAATAAGTTCAATAAAGTGGTCAAACAATGGTGCAGCATCTGCTGGACCAGGGCTTGCTTCTGGGTGACCTTGAAAGCTAAATGCAGGTTTATCTGTACGATGTATACCCTGTAGAGAGCCATCAAAAAGCGAAACGTGTGTTGCTCTAAGGTTTTCAGGCAGTGTTGCTTCGTCAGCAGAAAAACCATGGTTTTGAGAGGTAATCATAACTACGTCTCTATCCAAATCTTTAACTGGATGGTTTGCACCATGGTGCCCAAACTTCATTTTCTTAGTCTTTGCACCTGACGCCAACGCAAGAATTTGATGCCCTAAACAGATACCAAATATTGGTAAACCCTTTTCAAGAAAAACCTTCGTCGCTTCTATCGCGTAAGTACACGGTTCAGGATCACCAGGACCGTTAGATAAGAAAATACCATCAGGATTCATGACTAACACTTCTTCAGCTGATGTTTGTGCAGGAACAACCGTTAAACGACAGCCTCTATCCACCAGCATTCTCAGTATGTTTCGTTTTGCCCCGAAATCGTATGCCACTACGTGGTAAGGAAGTTCACTATCATCTTTCGCTTCAGGTAACCCACCAATCAATTGCCAAGAGCCCTGCTTCCAAGAGAAAGGTTCTTTCGTTGTTACTTCTTTGGCTAAATCCATGCCTTTGAGGCCGGGAAACGCTTTTGCTTTCGCTAAAGCAAGTGACTCATCAAGACTGTCACCGGCAACGATACAACCATGTTGTGCACCTTTCTCTCGTAAAATACGCGTTAATTTACGCGTATCTATATCCGCGATGCCGACGATATTTTGTGATTTCAGATAATCAGACAGAGTCTGTTCACTACGAAAGTTAGAAACGATAAGAGGAAGGTCACGAATCACAAGGCCTTGTGCATGAATCAAAGAAGATTCTTCATCTTCTGAGTTAGTGCCAGTATTGCCAATGTGAGGATAAGTTAAGGTGACGATTTGTTGGGAATAGGAAGGATCAGTGAGGATTTCTTGATACCCCGTCATCGAGGTATTAAAAACGACTTCTCCGACTGCAGAACCTTCTGCCCCAATGGAAACTCCGTTAAAAATTGTCCCATCTTCTAGGACGAGCATTGCTGACTTACTCAAGACAACCTCCAGAATAAAAATGCATAAATTATGTATTAATTTGCAATTCTACCTTCCTTACCGCTGATTACAACAGCATTATGGAATTTAGACAAATTGGCGGTATTCTAGAGATCGGTGTGATATGTGTCAACAACATACCGACAACTACTCTGTCTTTTTTAAACCACATAAGGCAGAAGTTAGCCGGAAGCCTTAAAAAACCAAGTTAAGTCCATGTTTAAATACAAATACATTCGTCAACACTCAAACAAATACAAGTTCAACGCTAGTTTTACTAATTCGACATTTAATTAGAATAGCAAACGTTAACGCCATAGACTTAAGTGTGTTTTTTGGAAGGGATCGTCTATTTATGGACTAGAGACCCAAAAAGACATGGTCAAATCGATGATAAAGGTGAATTTATCATCAGCATAAAATTCAATCACAGGGAGGGAGTTTGAATTGCGCCAACCACTATTGGCGCATAATTATGTAATTAAAGCTCGTTTAGGCCGAGTACATCAGACATGGTATAAAAACCAGCTTGCTTTTGATTCAACCAGATTGCAGCTTTTACAGCACCATTGGCAAAAGTCATTCGATCTGTTGCTTTATGGGTAATCTCGACTCGTTCACCAATATCTGCAAACATAGCCGTATGCTCACCGATAATATCGCCAGCTCGAATAGTTGCGAAGCCGATTTCGTCTTTCGTTCGTTCGCCAGTTATCCCTTCACGTGCATAGACAGCAACATCGCTCAGCTTGTTATCCATAGCGCCCGCGATTGCTTCACCCATTCCAATAGCAGTACCAGAAGGTGCATCTATTTTAAATCGATGGTGAGCTTCCACTATTTCTATATCGCAGTAGTCTCCCATTACTTTTGCTGCTTTTTCTAGCAACTTAAAGACAAGATTGACGCCAACGCTGTAGTTAGGAGCCATAATGATTGAGATATGCTTAGCCGCTTCATCGATGATTTCTTTTTCTTCTTCAGTAAAACCCGTCGTACCAATAACCATCTTTTTATTGTGTCGCTTACAAAGTTCAATATTCGCTAGCGTACTTTTTGGCACGGTAAAGTCGACAATTACATCAAAATCAGATATCGATTTTTCAAGATTATCTACAAGAGAAATATCTAAATGCCCTTCGCCACATAACTCGCCAACATCAACGCCAACAAGTGAGGATTCTGGCCTCTCAGAGGCAGCACCAACTGATGAGTTTAAGTTATGGTGGGTAGCTTTCACTAAATTGCGGCCCATTCGACCCGCTGCTCCTGCAATCGCAATTCGAACCATTGCGTAAATCTCCGTACATTTGAGTGAAATCCAATTTAACTGAAATGAGTAATCGCTTCAAGGTATCTTAAAAATTGATTTTTAAAATCTTGTTTTTAAGGCGACAGTGGAATCATTCACCTTATGGGATACCTAAATTTTATTAATCGCACCTATTTACCCGTATTGTTTCATTACTTTTTTTAGAATAGAGATATTGGCTTCAGGAAAAGCATAATCTTCTAATAATCCTATTTCCACCCATTCTCCTTGCTGACCTTCTTTGCCGTAAGGTTCATTTTCAAATCCCGTCACCGTAAAAAAATCAAACTTCAGAGACTTGTCAGGATAATCATATTCCAAATGCTCAAAGAGTGATTGCTGGGTCACTTCAATGCCAATCTCTTCAAACAATTCTCTGCTCATTGCCTTCTCCGGGGTCTCATCTAACTCGACTTTACCGCCAGGAAACTCCCAAAACCCTCCTTTATGCGCATCTTTATGGCGCTTAGTAATAAAGATTTTATCTTTCTCACCGTTAAGAATGATTGCTGCAACTATGTGTAAGCGTTTCATATCTGACTCTTGTTTTCATTTTAAATATTTTGTGTATAAAAAAGGCCGCTTCACGCGACCTTTCTATCATTTTATAAATTTTTCACTCTATAAAATCAACCAATTTTACCGTGGCATTGCTTATATTTTTTACCTGAACCACATGGGCAAGGTTCATTTCTGCCTACTTTACGTTCTTCACGTACCATTGGTTGCTGCGTTCCGTCACCACCTTCGGAATCATCGCCTAATTGGTTTTCCGCTGACTGATGTTCAAACTGTTGTCTACGGGCAGATTCTTCTGCTTGAGCCTGACGTTGCGCTTCCATACGCTCAACTTCTTCTTGTTGTTGAACACGGACTTTACTCAAGATCATGATCACATCAACTTTAAGCATATCTAGCAAGTTTTCAAACAGTTCGAACGATTCACGTTTGTATTCTTGTTTAGGGTTCTTCTGTGCATAGCCACGCAAGTGAATACCTTGACGAAGATGATCCATTGCCGCAAGGTGTTCTTTCCATAGGTTATCAAGTGTCTGTAACATGACAGATTTTTCAAAGTTACGAAGGACTTGCTCACCCACCGTATCTTCTTTCGATCTATAAACTTCTACTGCTGTATTATGAATACGTTCACGAAGTGCTTCTTCGTAAAGCTTATCGTCTTCATCTAACCAAGTTTGAATTGGCAGATCAAGATCAAAGTCGTTTTTAAGACGATCTTGCAAGCCTTCTATATTCCACATATCTTCAAGTGATTGGTGTGGAATATATTCATCCATGACCGAATCAAATACATCTTGGCGGTTGTGGTCGATCATCTCACTGATATCGTCCACTTCCATAAGCTCGTCACGTAGTTCATAGACGACCTTACGTTGGTCATTGGCAACATCATCGTAGTCGAGAAGCTGCTTACGAATGTCAAAGTTACGGCCTTCTACTTTACGCTGAGCTTTTTCAATAGAACGAGAAAGCATACGACTTTCTATAGCTTCACCTTCATCCATACCGCTTTGTATCAAACCCGCCATACGATCAGAGGTGAAGATACGAAGGAGTGAATCTTCCATTGATAGATAAAAACGAGAAGAACCTGCATCACCTTGACGACCTGAACGGCCGCGCAATTGGTTATCGATACGACGAGATTCGTGACGCTCTGTACCAATGATGTGCAATCCTCCAGACGCAAGCACTTTGTCGTGCTCCATCTGCCAGTTTTCTTTTATTTTTTGAATCTGTTCTTCGCTTGGGTTTTCTATCTTATTCAATTCCGCTTGCCAGCTACCGCCCAATACGATATCTGTACCACGACCCGCCATGTTGGTAGCAATCGTCACGGCTTCAGGAGCCCCTGCAAAGGCAACGATATCCGCTTCTTGCTCGTGGAATTTGGCGTTCAAAACGTTGTGTTTGATTTTAGACTTTTTAAGAGCATTAGAAAGTAGTTCAGATTTCTCGATTGAAACAGTACCAACAAGTATCGGTTGGCCTTTTATCACTCGCTCTTTAATGTCTTCAATGATCGCAGCAAATTTTTCTTCTTCTGTGCGATACACCACATCCGGCATGTCATCACGAACCATAGGTTGATTCGTTGGAATAACAACGGTCTCTAAATTGTAAATAGATTGAAATTCAAACGCTTCTGTATCCGCAGTACCAGTCATACCTGACAGTTTTTCATACAAACGGAAATAGTTCTGGAAAGTAATTGAAGCTAATGTTTGGTTTTCATTCTGAATCTTAACGCCTTCTTTTGCTTCAACCGCCTGATGCAAACCTTCAGACCAGCGGCGTCCCGGCATGGTACGACCCGTATGTTCATCGACTATAATGACTTCATCATCTTTTACGATGTAATCGACATCTCTTTCGAACAATACATGGGCGCGAAGTGCTGCATTGACATGATGAAGTAGGCTAATATTGGTTGGAGAATAGAGGGTATCTCCCTCTTCCATCATGGCATTATTAACGAGAAGTTCTTCTACAAACTCTTGACCTGTTTCAGTCAGGTGAACCTGCTTAGATTTTTCATCAAGCGTGTAGTGACCATCCCCTCGATACTCTTCTGTATCTTCCTGATCTTGCAGTTTAAGAGAAGGAATTAGGGTATTGATTTTTGAATAGAGCTCTGAACTATCTTCAGCCGGACCTGAAATAATGAGTGGTGTACGTGCTTCATCAATAAGGATGGAGTCAACTTCATCGACAACCGCAAAGAAGCGATCTCTTTGTACGCGGTCTTCTTTGCGGAATGCCATGTTATCGCGAAGATAATCAAAGCCAAACTCATTGTTTGTTCCGTAAAGAATATCGCACTGATACGCTTGTTGTTTCTCTGGTGGTGCCATATTGGGAATGTTGACACCAACGGTCATACCTAAGAATTCAAAAAGAGCTCTGTTTGTTTCTGCATCACGGCTTGCAAGGTAATCGTTCACCGTTACGATATGAACGCCTCTTCCAGGTAACGCATTCAAATAGGCTGATAGGGTCGCAGTAAGTGTCTTACCTTCACCAGTACGCATCTCGGCAATCTGCCCTGAGTTGAGGACCATACCACCAATAAGCTGAACATCGAAATGACGCATGCCAAAAACACGTTTAGACGCTTCACGAACCGTCGCAAAAGCTTCCGGAAGGAGCTGGTCTAGTGATTCACCTTTTTCTAGACGCTCACGAAATTCAACGGTTTTAGCTTGTAGCTCTTCATCTGAAAAAGCTTCAAAATCTGGTTCAAAATTATTAATTTGTTTTACAATCTTTCGTAATCGACGCAGAGTTCGATCATTACGACTGCCAACAACTTTAGTCAGTATCTTACTTATCATTTTTTGCTTATCTCATGTTGTTTGGCTTTAAGCCTTTCCAATGCTTTTAGTCTCTTATAGACCGATGAGTCTTATTTAAAACAAGAAAACTGAAACAATACTATATTGTCAGATATTGTGGCTTACCTAATGAAATTCAAGTTATGTTTTAAAAGTTCTCAACATTTTAAGCGATAATTTTTTTTATTCCATTAGCATTTATATTATTTTGACCAAGATTGACTTTTTTGTCCCGTGATGGTCACTAAGCGAACAAGTGTACTGGTTCTTTCATATCAACGCGAATGTGATAGATCATCAAATATGGAAATTAAGATAACAAAAAATTGCCGTGCGGCAATTTTTGTCACTTTCGAAGCCGCCATAAGCTCGCAAAAAATAGAATAAGATCCGAAACACACGACTAAATTAAGATAAAAAAAAACCAGACTTCATGTCTGGTTTTTTCGAAACGAATAATTGTATTTTACTATGCTAGAACCATATTGGGTTCAGCAAATGCAACAGGTGAACCGGCTTCTTCTTCAAATGTCGCCCATTCCCACGCTTCTTGATCAGCAAGAACAGCGCGCAGCAATTGATTATTTAATGCATGACCTGATTTATAGGCACGAAGTTCACCGACAATGCTATGACCACACATATAAAGATCGCCAATAGCATCAAGAACTTTATGGGTGACAAATTCATTGTCAAATCGAAGGCCTTCTTCATTAAGAATACGGTATTCATCTAGCACTATTGCGCAATCGAAGCTGCCACCTAGGCATAAGTTCTGCGATTGCAAATATTCAATATCATGCATAAACCCGAATGTGCGAGCTCGTGAAATATCTTTAATAAATGCGTTTGAGGAAAAATCGAACAGAAGACGTTGTTCGTCAGCATCGATAGCAGGGTGTTCAAATTCAATTTCGAAATCCATACGGAAACCGTTATAAGGAACAAGCTCTGCCCATTTATCACCATCCTCAAAGCGCACGGGTTTCTTAATGCGTATGAATCTTTTTGGTGCATTCAGTGTTTCAATACCCGCTGATTGTAACAAGTACACAAAGGGACTCGCACTACCATCCATAATCGGTATTTCTGGGGCATCAACTTCTACGATGACATTATCGATTCCCATACCTGCTAAAGCAGCATTTAAGTGCTCAACAGTGGAAATTCGTACACCTTCGTCGTTTACAAGCGCAGTACAGAGCATGGTATCACGAACGGAGGCTGGATCTGCTGGGAAATCAACCGCAGGATCTAAATCGGTACGACGATAGATAACACCAGTGTTTGCTGCTGCTGGACGCAAGGTAAGCGTAACTTTACGCCCAGAGTGTAAACCAACTCCAGTCGTTTTTACGATCTCTTTCAGAGTACGTTGTCTGATCATCTACCTTGCCTCTAATTAGTGTTATTCATCACGGTCAGCGTTGAAACTGACCGCGGATACTATCATAAATAAGACTTCTGTCAAATTATGACTATTTCTTAATCGGCTTGACGACGAAGAAATGCTGGTATATCCAAATAGCCACTTTCTTTTTCCGTCTTAGGAGCCGTGCTTTGGTTTGAACTGCCTTGCGACTGACCACTATTTGACGGTGCTGTCGGTTGTGGCTTCACCCCTTCTTTCTTAAGCAAAGGTTGTGCCGTTTTTTCATCCACTTTTGCTGCAACGGGTTGTGAAACCGGTGTTGCCGCCATTGCTGGCTTCGGTTTTGCCGCAGAACCTGCAACTAATGTAATTTCAGGTTTCTTCTCTGCGCCAATGCCTGTTGCTACAACCGTTACGCGGAACTCTTCTGTCATATCTGGGTCTAGAGAGGTACCAATAACAACCGTTGCATTATCCGATGCAAATGCTTTAACTGTATTACCTACTGTTTCGAATTCATCCAGACGCATGTCTAAACCAGCAGTAATGTTAACCAATACTCCACGAGCACCCGCTAAGTCAATATCCTCTAAAAGTGGAGACGATATTGCTGCTTCTGCCGCTTCTTCTGCACGTTCTTCACCGCTTGCAACGCCACTACCCATCATCGCATGACCCATTTCAGACATAACTGTTCTTACATCTGCAAAGTCAACGTTGATCATACCTGGTCGCGTAATAAGCTCTGCGATACCTTGAACGGCATTCTTTAGAACATCGTTAGCATAACCAAACGCTTCTAGTAGTGTTACGCTTCTACCATATACTTTAAGCAATTTTTCATTTGGTATTGTTATCAAAGAGTCAACATGTTTAGAAAGCTCTTCAATACCTTGCTCAGCAAAAGCAAGACGCTTTTTGCCTTCAAAACCAAATGGCTTCGTTACTACGGCAACAGTTAGGATATTTAGTTCCTTTGCAACTTCAGCAATGACTGGTGCTGCACCTGTGCCCGTTCCACCACCCATACCAGCAGCGATAAATACCATATCGGCGCCACTAAGGATTTCTTTAAGTTTTTCTTTGTCTTCAATAGCTGAATCACGGCCAACTTGAGGGTTAGCACCTGCGCCTAGTCCTTTAGTAATGTCACCGCCAATTTGGATAACAGTACTCACACTAGCTTTGCGTAAGGCTTGAGCATCAGTATTAATACTAATAAACTCCACACCTTCGATGGATTCGCGAACCATGTGTTCTAATGCGTTACCGCCACCACCACCAACACCAACGACTTTAATTACAGCATCGTCAGACATTTCCATCATCGGTTCAAACATGTGTTGTCTCCGTTTTTCCTGCTATCAGGTTAAAACTCTTTTTGTATCCAATTACGCATTCTACTAAAGAATGAAGTAAATGAGGAACGTTTTGGTTCACTATATTCACCATCGTCATTCATTTGGCTATCTTTTGCGTAATGAAGTAATCCCACAGCCGTAGAATGATACGGCTCTTTAACATAGTCTGTAAGTCCGCTAACCTCTATAGGCTTACCGACTCTAACTCGATTTGCGCCAAAAATTCGTTCAGCGCATTCAACCAGACCTTCCATTTGCGAAGCACCACCGGTTAATACAATGCCTGCCGCTAGGTGATGCTTGATACCATCTTCTCTTAATTGAGCTTGAACGGTATTAACAGACTGATTGATGAAGCCCATTAATTCAGCATAACGTGCTTCAATAACGCCAGAAAGTTCCTGACGCTTTAAAATTCTTGATGGTCTTCCACCAACACTTGGTACGTTAACCGTGTCATCTTTGCTCACTAACTCGCTCAATGCACAGCCATATTTTACTTTAATCTCTTCAGCGTCGCCAACCGGCGTACCAAAAGCAAAAGCAATATCACTCGTTACTGAGTTACCCGCGTAAGAAAACACTTCAGTGTGTCTCAATGCGCCGCCAGTCCATATGGATACATCCATAGTACCAGCTCCGATATCAACAACACAGACGCCTAACTCTCTTTCGTCTTCAGTAATTACTGCATTACTTGACGCTAACCCAGAAAAAACCAGTTGATCAACCTTCAAGTCGCATCGCTCAACGGCTTTTATAATATTTCTTGCCATATCATTATGGCAAGAAATCAAGTGAACGCTAACTTCCATGCGTACACCAGACAAACCTAACGGGTTTTTAATCCCTTCTTGGTAGTCAATCGTAAACTCTTGAGGTATGACATGTAAAATTCGCTGTTCTTCACCAATTTTAATCGACTTAGCCGTATGAATTGCTCTGTCCATGTCATCTTGGGAAACCTCTTCATCAGCGATTGTCCCCATTCCTTTTTCTATCCGGCTGGCAATATGTCTGCCCGACAATGAGATAAATACGCTGCTAATTTTACACTCAGCCATAAGCTCGGCTTGGTCTACCGCTCTTTGTACTGACTTCACAACGGATTCTAGATCATTTACTCCGCCCTTATCCATTCCACGAGAAGGACTACTACCCGCACCTATAATGTTAACTTGACCGTCGGGTAATAATTCACCAACTAATGCAGATACGCTTGCAGTGCCAATATCTAGACCAACAATAATATTATCGTCTGCATTTTTAGTCATTTAATTTCTCTTGCTCTTCTTCTAATTCATTATCCGGAAACCAGCCAACTGCCGCTCCGGTATCATATCTAAGATCGACATAGCTTACGCGTTGCGACTCATTACCTAACCGATAATAAAGTGACGTAAAACGCGCCACCCGTTCAATCAATGATTCTTTGCCTAGTTCAAGGCGAATACCATTATCTAATATAATTTGCCAAGCATGACGATCGTTAAGCACCAAAGAGGTAATCTTGAGGCCCAAAGGTGCAAACATCGGGCTAACTTGTCGCCATGTATCCAGCACACCGCGGCTACTCCCTTGTGGACCATAGAGCTTGACTCTATCTTCTTTCAGCTCTGCAACGTCAGCATTAAATACATCACCAGACGTATTCAGTAGCGCATTACCATTCCATATAGCAGAAGCCTTGTGTTCTACTAAATATATTTTAACTAAATCCGGCCATTGTTTTCTAATTGACGCCTGAGCAACCCATGGAATTGCAACAATGACTTGTTGTAATACATCTACATCTTGCGACATAAATGTGCCCACATAATCCATACTTCGTAGCGCAAGCTGTACATCTTTACCTGAAACGTATTCAAGTTCACCCTGCAACACTAATTTTGATAAGGGGAGACGTTGTTCATCAAGCATCCAACTTATGGTTGATTGCAACAATAAGCCTAAGGAAAGCAATACTAACAGCAAGAACATGCCACCAACAGCATGCTTTTTTGTTTTACTTAATTGACTGGTGGTATTTAGACCCCC
Organism: Vibrio sp. DW001; assembly: GCF_029016285.1. NCBI lineage: Bacteria > Pseudomonadati > Pseudomonadota > Gammaproteobacteria > Vibrionales > Vibrionaceae > Vibrio > Vibrio sp. DW001. The sequence continues at coordinate 3,191,888 of NZ_CP091975.1, forward strand.
ATAGTCAAGATCACTTACCGCTTTATTCATCAAATTTAATTCATTAGCTTTAATAAGTGATATCCATATCAATAGACCTAACTAATAATGCGTATAATTTAACTAACAAATTATACTTAGACTACCCAAAGTATCTACCCTTTGCAGAAGAATATTCGATCTTACTGCCTTAAAAAATAGCATTTGGAACAGATCTAAGACGACTTATTGCTTTGCATGTCGTTTATATCAAGTTTTAGTGCTGCCAAATTCTTGGCTACTTTGCCTACATCACCAGCACCTTGAGTTAAAATCAAATCTCCATCTTGCATTAAATTCGCTAATACCGACGGTAATGTATTCTGGTTTGCAACAAAAACAGGGTCGATTTTCCCTCTCGAACGAATCGTCCTACACAAGGCTCGGCTATCTGCACCGTTAATTGGTTTCTCACCAGCCGAATAAACATCAAGCATGATAAGAAGATCCACATTTTCCAAAACATTTGCAAAGTCGTCATATAGATCTCGGGTACGGCTATAGCGATGTGGCTGGAAAATCATAACCAATCGTTTATCTGTCCAGCCTGCTCGTGCAGCTTGAATCGTAACATCGACTTCACTTGGGTGATGACCATAATCATCAACTAGCATTACATTGCCGTTACCTGTGTTGAATTCACCTAAGTGTTCGAATCGACGACCCGTTCCTTCCGTATCAACCATCGCATTCATAATTGCTTCATCAGAAATATCATCTTCTGTTGCGACGGCAATCGCAGCTGACGCATTTAATGCGTTGTGTCTACCCGGCATATTCAGCGTGATATGCAAAGGCGCTTTTCCCTTGCGTTTTACCGTAAACTTGCCTTGTTGGCCTTCTTGGGAATAATTCTCTATACGGACATCAGCATCGTCAGAGAAACCATAGGTAATCACTTGGCGGCTAATCTGTGGAATAAGTTCGCGTACGACAGGATCATCAATACAAACAATCGCTTGTCCATAAAAGGGAAGATTGTGTAAAAAATCGATAAAGGTCTGTTTGAGGACCTCAAAGTCACCGCCATATGTGTCCATATGGTCAGCTTCTATGTTGGTCACAATACTGACCATTGGTTGAAGATAAAGAAAGGAAGCATCGCTTTCATCTGCTTCTGCAATCAAGATACGGCTTGAACCTAGACGAGCGTTAGTACCGGCACTTTTCACCAAGCCACCATTAACAAAAGTAGGGTCCATTCCTGCTTCAAAATATATCTGAGTAACCAACGCGGTTGTGGTTGTTTTTCCATGTGTACCCGCAACGGCAATACCATGTCGAAAGCGCATAAGTTCGGCAAGCATTTCCGCTCGCTGGACCACTGGTATACGCTTTTGCTTCGCGGCTACAAGTTCTGGATTGTCTTTTGTTATTGCAGTAGAAACAACGACAACACTCGCTTTTGCAATATTCGATTCGGAATGACCAAAGAAAATTTCCGCGCCTTTGCTACTTAATCTCTCAGTCACCTGATTGGCGGCTAGGTCAGAACCAGTAATTTGATAGCCTTCGTTAAGAAGAACTTCAGCAATACCACTCATCCCAGCTCCCCCGATGCCAACAAAATGAATACATTTCACTCTGCGCATTTCAGGGACAACGGCTCTAATTTTTGATAGGTCTTGAGTATGGTCTAGGGTCATTAAATCGTTCTCATTATTCAGTTAAGGCGACTATCGCCTTCGCAACGGTTTTATCTGCATTAAGCTTGGCAGCTCGTCTTGCATTTATTGCCATTGTTAATAGATCATTTCTGTCCAGATTTGATATAATTTCCGTTAAGCTACCAACGCTTAAGTCAGGTTGTTCTATCATTTTTGCCGCACCACACTCTATTAGGTGGTCAGCATTCAAAGCTTGTTGTCGGTCTTTATGCATAAAAGGGATGAAGATAGCACCAATGCCTGCAGCAGACACCTCTGAGACCGTCAAAGCCCCTGATCGACAAACAACAATGTCAGCCCATGCGTAAACAGCGGCAACATCATCAATAAACTCTGTAACCTCCGCTTGCCTTACGCCCATATCCCGATAAGATAACTGGACCTTCTCTTTATTGTTTTTACCTACTTGGTGGCAAATTGTATAGTCATTACCAAGCTTTTTCATTACTTCGGGTAGTGTCGTGTTGAGAATTTGTGCACCTTGACTGCCACCCATAACTAAGATTCTTAATGGTCCTGAACGTGCAGAAAACCGCTCTTCAGGGCTTTCTAGTTCAGTGACGTCTTCTCTTACTGGATTCCCAACTACTTCAGCGTGGCTAAATGCGCCCGGAAAGGCTTGAAATACTTTTTTGGCGATCTTGGATAGCCATTGATTTGTTAATCCGGCAACCGCATTTTGTTCATGCAGGACAACTGGGATGCCAGAAAGCCATGCCGCGATACCACCCGGCCCACTAACGTAACCACCCATACCTAACACAACATCAGGTTGCCATTTCTTAATATGACGTCTGGCTTGCATGATAGCATTCACGATCTGAAACGGCGCTTTGAGTAGCTTACCGACCCCTTGCCCTCGCAGACCTTTTACTTCAATAAAGTCAATCTCAATACCATGTTGAGGCACCAAGTCGGCCTCCATGCGATCAGCCGTACCTAACCAACGGATTTCCCAGCCTTGTTGCTGTAACTGTTTTGCAACCGCTAGCCCTGGAAAAACATGACCGCCAGTACCACCAGCCATAACAAGTAGTCGTTTATTATTCTTCTTCATTATTAATCTGTTCTTTATTCTGTGTGCCTAGCGCCGAGAGGCGACATTCGTGATCGATACGCAATAATATAGATACCGCGATAGACATAATAATTAGACTCGAACCACCGTAACTAATCAGTGGCAACGTTAATCCCTTAGTTGGAACGATTCCCGCTGAAGCACCCACATTAACCATAGATTGAAACGCAAACCAAACACCAATTCCAAAAGCAAGGTAGCCGCCAAATTGCTCATTCGCTTCTAGAGCTTTTTTACCAATTAAAATGGCTTTAACCACTAAAGCGAAAATCAATATTAGAATGATAGTAACACCAACAAATCCTAACTCTTCGGCTATAACTGCAAAAACAAAATCGGTATGAGCTTCCGGAAGATACTCCAACTTTTGAACAGAATTACCTAGTCCTTGTCCAAACCAATTACCACGCCCAAAGGCCATTAGTGATTGAGTTAGTTGGTAACCACTGCCAAACGGGTCATCCCACGGGTCCCAAAAAGAAGTGACTCGGCGCATTCGATAAGGCTCTATAAAAATAAGCAGTGCGACACCACCAATCCCAACCATCATTAACGCAATAAATTGCCATAACTTCGCTCCTGCTATAAATAACATTGCGAACAAAGTAACCAGCATAACAACGACGGTACCGAGATCCGGTTGTCCTAAGAGCAACACGGCAAGCACACCAAAAATGATAAGCGGTTTCATAAACCCGCTAAAAAAGGTGCGTCTTATCTCATCACCTTTTCGAACAAAATACCCAGCCATAAATATAAATAAAGAGAGTTTTGCTACCTCAGCTGGCTGTAAATTAAATATGCCAAGAGAAATCCATCTCGAGGCACCATTCACCGACTTTCCAGCTATTAATACGATAACCAAAAGCACAATTGAGGCGGAAAGCAACAGCGTGCTATACCTAAGCCATTTTTCTAAAGGGATCTGCAATACCACAGCGGAAACCGACAGCGCTAGGCAGAGAAAAACACCATGGCGGAACATAAAATGAAAAGGCTGCTCGGTCAAACGCGTGCTAATTGGAAATGACGCAGAGGTCACCATCACCAGTCCCACAAGCATTAAGCAAAGAGAAATCCAGACCAATTGACGATCAAATAAAACCTCAGGAGCGTTAGAGCGTCCTAAGTTTCTTATTTTCTCTCTAATAAACCTTAATTTCGACACCAATCACTCTTCCTAAGCGTATTGTTTCGCTAACTGGGTAAACGCATCCCCTCTAGCCATAAAATTCTTATACTGATCTAGGCTCGCGCAAGCAGGAGAGAGCATCACCATATCGCCACTCTCTAATTTCGGTACCATCGCCTCAATAATCTCATCGATACTATTCCAACGAGTAGCAGATGAATGTAACACCATCAATTGATCGCCATCTTGACCAAAACAGTAGAGTTTCACTTTCAACTTGGCTAATTCTGGAGCAAGCTCTGAAAAGTCCGCTCCCTTTCCAATGCCACCGACTAACAGATGAAGCGTCCCTTGAATATCTAACCCTGAAAGCGCAGCTAATGTGCTGGCAACGTTTGTTGCTTTAGAATCATTAACCCACTGAATATTTCGATTATCCATCACTACTTGGCATCTATGTGTCAAACCATTGTAAGACTTAAGTGCTGGTAACACTTTTTTATATTCAATACCTACACAGTCTAACAGGGCAAGAACAGTCAATACGTTCACCACGTTGTGTTTCCCGACCAAAGACAATTCACTCACAGGCATAATAGCAACTGAGCCGTTAGACAACCAATCAACGTCATCAATGGACAAGATAGTAAATCGCCCAGATTCCAGTCCAAAACTAATCAGATTTTGCTCTGGAACAAGATGATCTGGATACGTTTGACTATCACCTTCATTCACCACTAAATTCTTGGCATGATCAAATATTCTTAATTTTGCATCTCTGTACGAGGCCATACCTTCATAGCGATCCATATGATCCTCGGACAGATTAAGAAATGCAGCAGCAATAAGATCTAAATTAGAGGTCGTTTCTAACTGAAAGCTCGATAATTCAAGTATATATAAATCATATGGTTCATTAAGTAGATCTAAAGCTGGAACACCAATGTTGCCACCAACGCCGACCTTCATACCCGAGGCTTGTGCAAGCACACCCGCCAGATCTGTTACTGTACTTTTACCATTTGAACCTGTAATAGCAATAACTGGAGCTTCAACAGACCAAGCAAACAGTTCAATATCTCCAACGACTAGTATGCCTTTATTAATCACTTGCTGTATTTCAGGTGTCGACAACGCGATCCCAGGATTAACAACCACTAGCTCCGCAGCAAGTAACCAATCAATATTCCAACTTGCTGTATGCAGTTCAATATTGCGGGTAAGTTTATCTTTGCCTGGAGGGTTTATTCTTGTGTCTATTACCTTAATATTTAGAGCTTTATTCAGTTTCAATAGGTGCTTAACGACAGAGAGCCCGGTAATACCGAGCCCTACAACAACGACGTTTTTAATTCCTTTCCAACGATCCATTTTTTATCGAACCTTCAGTGTAGCCAAACCAACTAAAACTAAAACAATGGATATAATCCAAAAACGAACGATAACACGCGGCTCAGGCCAGCCTTTAAGTTCATAGTGATGATGTATTGGTGCCATTCTAAAGACTCTTTGACCACGTAATTTGTAGGAGCCAACTTGCAAAATAACAGACAAGGTTTCCATTACAAAAACGCCACCCATGATGACAAGGATGAACTCTTGGCGAACCAACACAGCAATGGTACCTAACGCCCCCCCTAATGCTAGTGAACCAACATCACCCATAAATACTTGTGCTGGGTAGGTATTGAACCAAAGAAAACCTAAACCAGCACCAACCATCGCTGTACATACTATGACTAACTCACTGGCTAATGGAATATGGGGTATATGTAAGTATTGAGAAAAATTAACATTACCTGTTGCCCAAGCGATGGCGGCAAATCCACCAGACACCAGCACCGTAGGCATAATTGCCAAGCCATCTAGACCATCAGTAAGGTTCACAGCATTACTGGTGCCAACAATCACGAAATAGGTCAAAACAATATAAAGCAACCCTAATTGAGGCATAACATCTTTAAAAAATGGAACAACAAGCTGGGTAGCAGATGTATCTTTGCCGTGCGCATAAAGTGCAAAAGCAACAACCAAAGCAATCGCAGATTGCCAAAAATACTTCCATCTCGCGATTAAACCTGCCGGGTCTTTCCTTACTACCTTGCGGTAATCGTCGACAAACCCTACCGCGCCATAACCTAAAAGTACTGATATCACAGCCCAAACATAGATATTGGAGAGATCGGCCCATAAAAGAACGGTGATGATAATGGAGGCCAAAATCATTATGCCGCCCATCGTTGGTGTACCACGTTTGCTGAAATGAGATTCAGGCCCATCATTTCTAACTATTTGACCTATCTGTAACAGCTGTAACCGCGTTATCAACCTAGGTCCCATCCACAAAGAGAGACTAAGGGCGGTGATGACACTTAAGATTGATCTAAACGATAGATATTCAAATAATCGAAAGAACGAGAAATATGGCTGTAGTAATTCTGCAAGCCAGATGATCATTTATGCTTCTCCTTTAAAGCTTCGGCCACAACACTCATATGTGCGCCGTTTGCTCCTTTTATCAACACAGTATGAACGTGCTTTGGTGTTTTGTGCAACTGCTGCCACATATAATCAATCAACTCACTGTGTGTAGAAAAATGTAGGCCTTGGCAAATATCGCTAATCGCTTTTGCTTCATCACCAAAGGTCAGCACATTCTCAAAATTAAATTGAGCTGCATATTCTCCGAGTTGACGATGAAATTCAAGACTTTCTTGACCTAATTCAGCCATATAACCGAGAACAAGCCAACGAGTGCCCGTATAGGAAGAAAGCAGCTTAACGGCGGCTCTCATCGCAGGAACACTCGCATTATAGCTATCATCAATTAACCTAATTGCATCACTTAGTTGGATGATTTCTACGCGGCCTTTCACGTTCACTACCGTCGCCAAACCCTTAGCCACATCGGTAAGTGAAGAGCCCAACTCCATCGCTAACGCTGTTGCGGCTAAAGCGTTGGGTACATTATGTTCACCAACAACCGAAAGCTGAACGTCAATCTCCCCCGCGGGAGTATGCATTGTAAAACTCGCATACCCTTGGCTGTTTAATTGACAGTTTTTCGCATAATAATTTGCCGAGATATTCGACATAGAAAAAGAGATAATACGCTTATTTGAGAGCACCTGTTCCCATAGTTTCTCTCCCTGACTATCTAAATTAACGATGGCGATATCACCAGCAGAAAGACCGTGATATATCTCGCCCTTCGCCTTCTTAACACCATCTATAGAACCAAAGCCTTCTAAATGCGCTGCAGCTACATTATTGACTAGTGCAACACTTGGCCTAACCAGCTCGGTGGTATAGGCAATTTCACCAAGATGATTGGCGCCTAATTCAATAACTGCATAGTCAAAATCTGGCTGAGAACGTAACAATGTCAATGGGACACCAATGTCGTTATTAAAGTTTCCAGCGGTAGCTAGAACCTTACCTTTTAAACTTAAGATGGAAGAAGCCATTTCCTTAACGGTCGTTTTTCCACAACTCCCTGTAATCGCAACGGTTTTAATGTCGCATTTTTTATGAACCCAAGACGCCAATCTACCTAACGCTAACCGGGTATCATGAACAATTATTTGAGGCAGTTCTACAGGTAGTTTTCTTTCCACTAAAAGCGCGCTGGCTCCGCTCTCCTTTGCTTTCTGACAAAAATTATGTGCATCAAAATTTTCACCCATTAATGCAATAAATAACGATCCTGGATGAATGGTTCTAGTATCCGTAGATACAGAATTTATGAGCGTATCTCCCCCTATTACTTCTGTATTTAGGGCTTCAGCAATGGCACTTAATGAGATAGCAATCATTGATTTATTCCTAATATCTTCAAAGCAGATTCACGATCAGAATAATGTATGGTTTCATTCTCGAGCACTTGATAATCTTCATGCCCTTTACCTGCTAAAAGAATGATGTCGTTATTATTGGCGTCGTCACTTGCCAATAGCAACGCCTGATATCGATCATGCTCTGTCTGAACAAGACGAGGGGTGATTAGCCCAGCTAGCATGTCTTTAAATATACTTTTAGGATCTTCATTACGTGGATTATCGTCAGTTAAAATCACATGGTCGGCTAAACGTTCCGCTATCTCGGCCATCATAGGTCGCTTGCCAATATCTCTATCTCCACCACAACCAAAAATAACCCATAGTTGGCCTACACAGTGCACTCGAAGCGCCATCAATGCCTTTTCTAAGGCATCTGGAGTATGTGCATAATCAACCACTATTTTGGCTTTATTTTCAGCTTGAAAAAGCTCCATCCTTCCAATGACGGGTTGCAGCTCTTTAGCACAATCTAATAACGTTTGCTTGTCAAAACCCAACGACAATAATGTGGCTAAACTGAGTAATACATTAGAGGCGTTGAACTCACCTATCAATGGTACGGTAAACTCACCGTCACCCCAGCTACCATCAATAGATAATCGGATCCCAGAGTCAGAATACTCAACACTTTTCGCCCATAAAGAAAGCGTATGATGTGGCTGATTTTCAATAGAAACGGCAACGGCTTGCGGAAGTTGAGTCAACCAATGAGCGCCAACTTTGTCGTCAGCATTGATGATTGCTTTGTTACAATGGTGTTGTGTGAAAAGCGCCAGTTTAGCCTCTGCGTACGCTTCCATCGTCCCATGGTAATCGAGATGGTCCCTACTTAGATTGGTAAAGACGCCAGCTGAAAAAGGTAAGGCCTTTACTCGTCCTTGAACCAATCCATGGGAGGAGACTTCAAGTGCAACATAATCGGCTCCTACTTCGGAAAGTTGCGCTAATGTTCTTTGGATATCAATCGCACTGCCTGTCGTATTTTCTGATACTTGCAGGTTTTCTAGAAAACCATTCCCCGTCGTACCCATCACCGCCGCACGTTTTTCTACTAATTCGATCCACTGGGCAATAAGCTGAGTAATGGTTGTTTTCCCATTCGTCCCAGTCACAGCAATCAGTTTTGAATTACACAAATAAATCCGGCTAGATAATTCAGATAAATGAAGATTAAGTTGTTTAATGTAGATAACTGGACAATCGTTATGATACTCCACCGTACCATGAACATGCTCTTGGCAAGCCTGAGCGATCACAGCATTAGCGCCTTTTTCGACCGCTTTATCAATAAACGCTCTACCGTCGATTGCATGCCCTAAGATCGCAACAAAGGTATCACCTTTGCAGATTTTACGACTATCTAACACCAAGTTGACAACTTCTATTTCTTGCAGAAAGTTATTCTTATCATCTAACACTTTACTCGCTGACTCTTTATTCTCTTCCTCATGACTCTCTAACCAAGGAGATAAAAGCGACAGTAAACTTTGCTTGTTAAGCATAAAGTTTGTCCTTCAATATTTAGTCTAAATTTTACAACGAAACCCTACCGCTTATTTGGCATCCGGAGCCACGTTTAGAATTTGCAGCGTTGACCTCATTACATCCGAGAACACTGGTCCTGCAACAGTACCACCATAGTATTGATCGCCCTGAGGTTCATTAACGACAACAACCATGGCAACTCTGGGGTTACTGACAGGAGCGACACCCGCAACGATTGCCACATACTCATCACTGTAACCACCAGCGATTGCTTTTCTAGAGGTACCAGTTTTTGCCGCAATTCGGTAACCTGACACGGCCGCTCGAGTGGCGGTGCCACCTTGTTGTGTCACGCCTTCGAGCATTTCTAATACCCTCATCGAATGCTCTTCACTTATCACACGCTGAGAGTGTTCAAATTTATTGTCGTTAACGATATGAAGCGCTCGGTACAGGCCATGGCTGCCAAGCGTAGCATAGGCATGAGCTAGTTGAATGGGAGTAACGGCAATACCGTAGCCGAATGCTAATGTGGCGATCTCAAATTTCGACCAACGGCGGCGATCAGGAAAAAGCCCCTCGGTTTCACCGATAAGATCAACACCACTCACCGATCCAAAACCGACAGAACTATACATTCCCAATAAGGCATCCAATGGCATATCTAACGCCAGTTTTGCGACACCTATATTACTTGATTTTTTCAGTATAGTAGCAAGGTTCGCTTTACCAACTTTAGAGCTATCCCTCACGCGACTGCCGCCAATCTGCATAAGACCGTTACCGGTATCAACAACCGTTTCATAGTCTGCGGTACCATTTTCTAGCGCAGCCAAAACGACAAATGGCTTCATGGTAGAACCCGGCTCCATAGAATCCGTAATGGTTCGATTTCGCATCTTAAAGCTTTGCAACTGACCTTTATTGTTGGGATTATAGGATGGTGCATTCACCATAGCCAAGACCCCACCAGTATCAACATCCAAAATAATAATTGAGCCTGACGTAGCACGGTAATCTGCAACCGCCTGTTTGATCGCTTGATAGGATATAGCTTGAAGGCGTTGGTCTATGGTTAGCTGTATTGGTTTACCTTGTTTTCGCTCATTGAGAGCAATATTCTCAACCACCCTACCGTGTCTGTCTTTTCGTATAGTTTTCTTACCCGCCTCACCCGTCAAGTATGAATCGTAACTACGTTCAACACCCTCTAAGCCATGGTCATCAATACCAGTAACACCAATAACGTGAGCACTCACTTCACCAGTGGGATAATAACGACGAGATTCTTTATTTAAGCCAACTCCCGTCAACTTAAGTTCACTTATATAATTTGCCATCGCTGAGCTTACTTGCCGTTGCAAATAGATAAAGCGCCTTTTCTTGTTACCCTCTATTTTTTTCAGTAACACGTCGCGTTTAATCCCGAGCACATCAGCTAAGGCATACCATCGGTTTAATTCTTCAAAGCCACCCGCTTTAAAAATGGCGACAGGATCGGCCCAAACCGCTTGTACAGGCACGCTTACCGCTAGCTGTTCACCATTTTTATCGGATATGATGCCTCGGGCTGAGGGAATGGATTTAACACGGACTGAACGTAAGTCACCTTGTCTAATCAGATCATCTGGCTTAATGACCTGAATATAAGCCACTCGCGCTACAAGAGCAGAAAACACGATAAACACAAAGGCGATAACGATATAAAAACGCCAAGGTATCAGAAGCACCTCTTCTTTTTTTTCAATACGTTTGTTTATTGGCTTTTTATTAGCAGAACTTTTTGCTCGCTTTACCACTTTTTTTGTTTTCATTTGGAAGAAATCACCACTTCTTTATCCGCATCAGGACGCTTCATTTCTAGATCTTCAACCGCCATTTTTTGAACCCGGCTATGTTCCGCAAGTGCATTTTCTTCCAATATTAAATTTCGCCATTCATTATCGAGGCGTTCCCGCTCTTCGTAAGCCTGATCTTTCTCTGTTATAGAGCGTCGAGTTTCATGGGTATTGAATACCACCCCCATGGCGGTGATAAATATCGCCACCAGCAAAATAAAGGGTACTACTCCAATCCTGAATATATCGAATACAATAAGCTTGGCAAGATTAGGCTTGTTCTCCATTATAATTTCTCTGCAATCCTTAGCATTGAACTACGAGAACGGTTATTTATTTCTACTTCTTGAGTCGATGGTTTAATCGCCTTGCTGACCGTTTTAAGTGCGGCACTACCCAATTTTTTTATTTGGTCTTCAGTCAGTGGGATCCCGTGAGGAACTTCAGGTCCTCGACTCTCTTTTCTCATAAAGCGTTTAACCATTCGATCTTCTAGAGAATGAAAACTGATAACAGAAAGCCTTCCCTCTGGAGCCAAAACGCTCAGTGCGCCTTTAAGTGCGGTATCAATTTCTTCAAGCTCACTATTTATATAGATTCTAATTGCCTGAAAGCTTCGTGTTGCAGGATGTTTCTTTTTCTCTCTTGACGGAGAGGCATCTGAAATAAGTTTAGCCAAATGGCTAGTACGACTTAGCGGTTCTTTTTCATCATCTTCACGATGCGCAATAATGGCGCGGGCAATGCGCTTTGCAAATCTCTCTTCACCAAACTCTTTTAATACCCAGGATATATCATCGACATCGGCTTGCATTAACCACTGAGACGCAGGGATACCTGTCGTCGGATCCATTCTCATATCTAACGGACCATCTTTCATAAAGCTAAAACCACGTTCAGCGTCATCTAACTGCGGTGAAGACACACCCAGATCAAGCAAAACTCCATCGACCTTACCTGTAAGGCCGAAATCTTCAGCATAATCGGCCATCTTAGAAAAAGGCCCATGAATGATGGTAAAGCGCGGGTCATCGATTTTATTCGCTTCCGCTATAGCCGTTGGATCTCGGTCAATACTAAAAAGACGGCCATTTTCACCTAGTTTCGACAAAATAGTGCGACTATGCCCTCCACGACCAAATGTACCATCGATATATACGCCGTCTGGTTTAATCGCTAAACCATCGATAGATTCATTAAGCAATACAGAAATATGTTGGAATGGTTCGGTCATGGCAGGTGCTCGTTTCCTTGGGGCTTCAGTTTGAAGTGTTAACGTTATAGTGTACCGAATTGCTCTGTTCTAGCCAGTAACAATGCGTTTATTAAGGTAAATTTTCTGCAATAAATCACTATATATGGATAACTCACTATTGAGTCGTGAGTCTAACGGTGAAAAACAGACTTTTCAGAACAGTTTTTCACCTTGATATCTAATGCCTGCTAATAGTATAGCTAACGACAACAAAGGCCAGAGTATAACAACGATCGCCTTTATCCCGCAAACAGATACAGTCATGAGCCTCATTCCAATGATGCATGTCATAGAGGTTGTAAGGAGCGATGTAAGTTTGTTTATATTGAGCTCAGAGGTTAGAATTAGAGCTCTGCCGAGGAGATATTTTTTGAGTTCAAAATACACGTTTTATGCATGGGACAAATCCCTTGAATCTGCCGATGAAAAATTGGTGTTATTGAAGTTGGCAGATATGGCCAATAATGAAGGCATGGTCTCGTTTGAACTAAATGACATTGCCCAAGAATGTCTCTCCAACGAATTTAAGTTAGCGAACACTCTTACTTCAATCGCCAATCAAGGTTTCCTAGAAAAAACCCAAGTAGAGAGAAGAATGGGCCGTGAGGTTCATTGGTTTAAATTGCTTCTTTCGGATAATTCAACGACCGTTCAATTGCCCGTTTATACTCCGACGGATATGGTTCAAAACGCCCCTGCAACAATTAAACCGATGGAGCAATCTAGCGCGCCTAGTTGGACTGGTCGATTTTTTGGCCTTTACAATATTCCAATGGTAAGTCGTGACCCTATTTGGCAGAAATTTGCTCGAGAAAACAACACTCAAACCACAAACTTAATTAGACTGGAACGTGACTTTGAAGGCTGGCTTGATCAGGCTAAGCAAGCGGGCGATTTAAAAACGTTTGTTGGCGATGTTAAACCTATCCAAAAACGGAGCAAAGTAGCGAAACCGAAACATAGCGGTAGTAATTACCTATCTACACATGACCTAGATGAATATGATATTCCGGAGTGGGCACAACAAACGCTGATGCATGCAGGTCTTCAGATTGATCCTAAGCTTTTTTGGGAAAAATTTGTGGTTTACTATAAGTCTAGAGCCAATGAGTATATCTCCATTACCCAGTTATTAAATAAGCTGCGATACTGGATAGTGAACGAAAAGCAGTCTGTTGAAAATCGTAAGCAGTCAGAAGAACGCCGCCAGCTTACCTATCAAAACAATAATCAGCGGAAAAACTTAAGTCCCTCAGAAGAGTTTAGAGAGTACCTAAGAGCACAAGGCAAGAAACCAAATTTTTAGCCATCAATTATTGGTACCACGACACCAAGTTAGCGGCTAAGGCTAGTTAACCCAAGCCAGTTTACGGACGAGAATATGAACAAATCAAAAAAACCTGAAAATATGGATTTTTCCTCGATGGAAAAAAAACTGCGTGAACTCGGTATTGATAATGGCATTAGTCATCTTAGCAAAGCTAAAAATACCGCTATTTCGTCTGATTCAGGCAAGCAACATCAGGTTACTCCATCTAAAAAAACACCGGGTAAAGCTCGTCAAGTACCAAGTCAACTCGCGATTCAAGACGAAAGCGATAGAGTACCTAGCGATTGGTGCAACTACATATTTGGTACACTTCTAAGTATTTATGAATCGACATGGATAAAATCTTATGGCGGACGCCCCACTGGCCGCTTTCTTGATTTCGCTGATAGTCTCAGTGAAGAAGAGTTAATGCGCATTATTCAACACTGTCGCGAACGCCTTCAAGGAGGTGAAACTTGGCCACCTATTATGGGTGAATTAACCATATTAAAAGGCCAATTAACCGTTTCAGAGCTCATGGACGCTCAGATGAGGGTCATCAATAAAGAACCTCAAAGTCAGATAGAAAAATGGATAATTCAGAACAAAGGCTTCGAATTGCGTCGACTCTCACAAACCCAACTAGCAAAACGATTTAAAGAATTCTACTTAGAGGCAATGAAGCTTCAGGAAAAAGGTAAGCTTAGAACCGAGATGCCTAAAGCTCTTGCCGCTAATTCGGTTAGAAACCTAAACGATGAGAAACAAGAAGAATATCGACAAGAGCACGGCAACCAAATCAATCCCCGAATCCAGGCAATATTGGATAGTAAAAAATCACAAGAGCAGTAATATAATTCGTAAAAGTAAGACCTCGCAAAATACCGCGAGGTAATGACTATTCGTCTATTTCCGAGCTCAACCAACCTACCCGCTCCTATCACAACCTCTTTACGCTATTTTCTAGATGAACCTAACCTGAATAAGCTGTTCAACAATCGTTAACGAATAGGGGTGTACCTTTGTTTCCATAGTCATTAATAATATCTATGGAGTTAACAATGAGCTCAATCAGCATCGTCATCATTACACTTAATGAAGAAAAACGAATTGGTCATTTATTAGAAGACCTTGGCAAGCAATGTCATCAAGGTTTCGAGGTCATTTTGGTCGACTCAAACAGTGACGATACGACCAGAGAAATCGCAAGTTCATACGAAGAAATCCTACCCGACCTTACCATCCACAAGATGGAAACCAGAGGTGTGAGCCTTGGTAGGAATACTGGTGCATCATTAGCGAAGCACAATCGGTTGCTTTTTTTGGACGCAGACGTAAGGCTACCACCCGATTTTTTAAGTCGCACATTATATCAGCTAAAGACCAAAAAACTGGAGGTGGCAGGATTCTATATGGGTGCCAAGAACCTACCAATGATATATAAACTAGGCTACTACTGCTTTAATTTTGGTTTATTCATCACACAGTTTTTTTTCCCGACAGCGGTAGGGGCATGCCTTTTCGCAACAAAACGCGTACATCAAGAGATCGGAGGGTTTGATGAGCAAATTACACTCTGTGAAGATTGTGAGTACGTAAAAAAAGCTAGTAAAACATGGCGTTACCGCCTTCTACCTTTAACATTTCATTTTGACCCCCGTAGACTAGATCAAGATGGAGCTTTCAAAACGGGCTTAACCTATTTGAAAGCCAACCTACGTCGTTTTTTCTTTGGCGAAATGCGTAATAATGAAATGGAATACAAATTCGGCCATTACAAAGAAAGTGCATAACGTCAGGACAGTACAATGTTTGAAGGAACAACCCTGTTTATTGGCGCATTACTAGATGCGGTAATCGGACCCAATCTACTTGTGCCCGGTGAGCCTTTCATGTTGGCAGCGGGCTATCAACTTCACCAAGGAATTTGGTCAGGCGTGATCGCTGTTTTACTCGGAGGCTTTATTGGCGACCAAATTAGTTTTTTTATTGGTCATCAAGTAGGAGCGCCTGTTCAAAAAAAACTAATACGATGCGTTCCTAAGACTCGCCGTGCTTTTGCCCGCTGTCGACGCTTGATGTATAAAAAAGGGAATGCCATATTGGTATTTGCTCGCTTGCTTGGACCTATCGCTTGGGTCGTGCCATTTATGGCCGGAAGCAACAGAATCACTTGGCCACGTTTTACTTTATTTTCATTGATTGGTTTATTGTTAGGTGTTGGACAATTTGTCCTTTGGGGTTACCTTGCAGCGTATGGGTTAGAGACGTTATCCATACTACAAGATGTACAAATATTTATTGCTGAACATAAATACAGCATACTCGTATTGTTGTTGTTCATTGGTACTCTATACTTCGGCTATAAAAGAAAATGGCGATTTTTGGCTATCAAGTCGTTTTCTATCTTGTCCGCGGCATTACTGTTTACAAATTACAGTCACTTTTTTTGGTTTTCAGATGATTTAAGTCTATCGGACAAAATCATTGAGCCACCAGAAAAAATTGAATTGACCAAATTTGACTACAAAGCTTATCCAGGAAAATCCTCATACTTTAATGCCCAGGCCATCAATATTGTCTACATAGGGTCCTCTCCAAAATCAATGATGCTGTCGTTGGGTTGGATAGAAAACAAAACTTTCTCACGTAATGAAATCGAATGGACAGATTACCTCGAACTGCTTAAAGCCCAAACACCACCTGTATCAGATCTATTTTGGCAAGGTTCACCACAACTCATGGCTTTTCAGTTACCCGGCGATTTAATGAAGCGCAATCATATTCGATGGTGGCTCGCTGGCATCGATAGTAAAACGAATCAAACCATATGGGTTGGAGCGGCTAGCTATGACAACGGATTAAAAATCACGCCTTACTCTGGAATCATCACGGTGTTACATAAAATAGAACCGAATGTTGATCAGGAGCGTGACGCCATTGCAATGCGAATACGTCAAGTCTCGGAGCGATGGGGGGCGGATTATATCAAGCCTATAGCAGCAACGGTTCTTGACGAAAAACATGATTACTACTCAGATGGTCGAGTCGTGATTATTACAGATAAGTCTTCAAATACTAATTCGTAATTTTTGAATGGTTAAATTAGATAAAATCAGAAGGTAGGTATCAATTCGGATTGTTTCACAAAGACCTCGCATTTACTGCGAGGCCTTGTGAATACAAATGGTTGGAGTCGACCTGTAAGCCGGGTTCTGTATCCGCTTTCGCGGTGATAGCCATTCGTCTAGGCCAGCAATCACTCACTGGCTCAAGCAACCTACCCGCTCCCTAACACGAGCCGCGCTATGTGGAAGCCTATTTGGTCTTGCTCCGGGTGGAGTTTACCTTGCTACGAACTGTTGCCAGACGCACGGTGCGCTCTTACCGCACCCTTTCACCCTTACCTGTGCTCGTCTCTTCTTTCGAAAAGAAAAGCCATCGGCGGTTTTCTCTCTGCTGCACTTGTCGTGGGCTTGCGCCCCCCAGGCGTTACCTGGCACCCTGCTCTATGGAGCCCGGACTTTCCTCCCCTTCGTCAGTCTCCACAGGATAAACCGTAGGACATCAACGAAGCGGCGACTACCCAGTCAACTCCGGCGCGGATTGTAGCGGAAGCCACTAGAGATGTCGAGCTTATAGCACAGCAAATTCTTAATCGATTGAATTTTAAGAATCCAAATTATGAACTGAAATTCTCCAAACCCCATTTGTACAGTATATTTTTCTTCAATCCATGGGTCTCAGCCACGATAGCAGCAGCCTTCTTCAAAGGCAGTTCTGCCACGAGTAATGTCAACAATCTCAATGCTTCTGCAGGAATTTCATCTTTAACATCTTCTCGATAACCATGGATAAGCAGAACCATCTCACCTCTTTTACGATTATCGTCTTCTTCGATCCACGGTATAAGGTCCCCTAAAGGCATCCCTTGAATTGTTTCAAAGGTTTTCGTCAGTTCACGGGCCAATACCACTATACGTTCTGGTCCTAATACCGTAAGCATATCTTGGAGGGAATCCATTATACGGTGAGGTGATTCATAAAAAATGCAGGTACGCTCAGCCCGCTCTATTTCCATAAACTTGTCTTGACGACCTTTACTTTTTGCGGGAAGAAACCCCTCAAAACTGAACCTGTCAGAAGGCAGACCCGATGCACTTAACGCCGTAACAAAAGCACATGCCCCTGGTAGAGGAACAACTTTTACACCAGCCTGACGACATTTATTGACTAAATGATACCCTGGGTCACTAATTAATGGTGTACCAGCATCAGAAACAAGCGCAATTGACTGTCCTTGCAATAATCTATCAACTAATACTTGCGCTTTTTGTTGTTCGTTATGATCATGTAGGGCATAGGTCTTCGTTGAGATGTTAAAATGGGAAAGTAACCTGCCTGTATGTCGAGTATCTTCCGCGGCAATGACATCCACACGGGACAAGACCTCAATGGCACGCTGAGTTATATCTCCCAAATTTCCAATTGGGGTGGGTACAATGTAGAGAGTTGGGATCTCTGACGGGAAAGTTTTGTTATCTGTCATTTGTTTACCATCACTTCAGCGATTAATATAGAGATAATTTTACACATAGTTGAATAATAACTTATGGCTAGAAAGAACCAGCAACGAATCAGTGTACCACGCCTTGTAACTCCAATTGCACTAGCAATTGTCCTTGCAGCGTGTACTTCTCAACCAAACGCACCGGAAAAGATTGATATTACCTTAGATCCTACGTTGTCGGCTCAAGCCTATATCGTCAAGGCGGACTCTATCCAAGGCAGCATTCAAAACGACTGGCTAATTATGGCATTGAAAGCAGCGTTAGCAGAAGGGAACACAGAACAAGCCGGCTTCTTAATAACTAGACTTGAAAAACAACAGTTATCCGAGGTACAACAGGCTGAATGGCAACTTGCTAGAGCCAACCACTTTATTTTAATAAAGCAACCAAACGAAGCGTTACAGCAGCTTAACTTCACTCAATGGTGGACACTCCCTCAAGAGCAGTGGAAAGATTACCACGCTACACGCGCTCAATTGTTTTCCCAACTTCAAGACTATATTAATGCCAGTCGCGAAACTATCTTACTTGGCAAGTATACAAAACCAACAGAACAAGCTGTGATTTCCGAGCAAGTATGGCGAAATCTTTCTCAATACTCTCAGTTTGAAGTCAGCAGGCTGTCTGCACAAGAAGACGAACAAGACTTAGCAGCATGGCTACAGCTCACTGTTTATATGAAAACACTAGACACAGATGTTGGTCAGCTTAAAAATGCGCTAGAGACTTGGATGCTTGAAAACCCAGACCATTTAGCCGCTCTTTATATACCAACGGATGTTCAAATCATACTTGATCTCGAAATCATTCAACCTAAAAGCACTGCTTTATTGTTGCCTTTATCTGGCAAATATGAAAAGCAGGCTAAGTTAGTGCGCGACGGCTTTTTGATGGCACTAATGAATGATTCAAATAGAGCAGACGATGCTATTCTTACGGTCATTGATACGAATAAAGTAACAAACGAAGCGTTAGCTCAAACTTTGGACAATAAGAATATTGATTTCATCGTTGGCCCTCTGATGAAGAAAAAAATAGAAGAAGTGACAGAAACTCAAGCTCTTCGTGAACAAAAAACCCCTATGCTGGCCCTGAATATCCCCGATGAGTTAGATACGACATTAAACACTTGCTACTTAACTTTGTCTCCCGAACAAGAAGTAGAGCAAGCAGCAAAACATCTCTTTGCTCAAGGCTTTCAATACCCGTTAATCTTAGCACCTAAAGGTACTTTAGGGACTCGCGTAGCAACCGCGTTTCAAAATGAATGGAAGAAATACAGCAACAACCTAGCCGTAGTAAGCTACTTTGGAACTAAGGCTCAGTTGCAAAAAAACATAAATTCTGTTTTTGGTATTAATGCAAGCCAAAGCCGAATCGTTCAAATGGAAAACTTAACAGGTATGGAGTTGGAACATCAAGCGAGAAGTCGAAGAGACATCGATTCTGTGTATATTGTCGCAAATAGCTCTGAACTTACCCTCATCAAACCATTTATTGAGGTTGCGATTAACCCGGAAGCCAAGCCACCTAAGTTATTTGCAAATTCTAGAAGCAATAACCATGGAAAGCGGCAGTTTGAAGACCTATCCGGTGTTATCTTCAGTGATATTCCTATGCTAATAGAGAATGATACGGATCTAATATCACAAATAGATGAACTGTGGCCAAATCAGAGTAACGGTCAAAAGCGTTTACAGGCACTAGGAATGGACGCATATAAATTGATCAATGAATTACCTCAAATGAAGGTAGTACAAGATCACAAAGTACAAGGTAAAACAGGTACACTGAGCATAGATGAACAATGCGTCGTACAACGGGAGATCAGTTGGGCGGAGCATGACGCTCTTTAATAGAAGAGAGATCGGGAACAAGTATGAGGCCTTGGCGAATCAATACCTGAGTCGCCAAGGCTTAAATTTAATAGAACATAATTTCACCACCAAATTTGGCGAAATTGACCTAATAATGCGAGACAAAGACACAACCGTCTTTGTTGAGGTGAAATACCGAAAACATAGCAAATTTGGCGACGCCGCTGAGTTCGTCAACCACTCTAAGCGCCTTAAACTCATCAAGACTGCTTACGTGTGGTTAAGTCGCCAAAATCGCTCACCTCATTCGACTAGTTTTAGATTTGATGTTGTTGCTATTCATCAAGATGGAACAGACATTAATTGGATAAAGAACGCTATAACGCAGGATTAACATAACCATGCAAGAAAGTATCAAAGCAAGTTTTACCGAGAGTATTCAGATCCAAATCGCCGCTGCTGAGGCGTTACCAGATGCGATCACTCATGCAGCGCAGGCCATGGTTACAAGCCTACTCAACGGCAATAAAATTCTTTGTTGCGGTAATGGCGGTTCTGCAGCCAATGCCCAGCAATTCGTTTCCTGCATGGTCAATCGCTTTGAAACAGAAAGACCAAGCTTACCTGCAATGGCTCTTACTGCGGATAATACAACCTTAACGGCTGTCGCAAATGATTATGACTACCAACAAATTTTTTCCAATCAGGTTAGAGCCTTTGGCCAAGCTGGTGACCTATTGTTGGCGATATCCACCAGTGGTAATAGTCAAAATATAGTTAAAGCGATGGAAGCGGCAGTAACACGCGATATGACGATCATTGCGCTAACAGGAAAGGATGGTGGCGAGATGGCCGGTTTACTTGGTGAGCATGATGTGGAAATTCGAATCCCCTCACATAGAACGGCGCGTATTCATGAAGTACATATGGTGACACTCCACTGCCTGTGTGATTTGATTGACCAAGTACTTTTCCCTGCTCACGAGGAATAACAATATGAAAAAAATGCGTTTTTTGCTGGTTCCACTCATCGCTATTCTGCTTTCTGGTTGCGCAGGTTTATTTATTGCAGGAGCAGCAACAGCGGTATATGTTGTCACTGATCCGAGAGACAGCCGCGAATTGGCAACGGATCAAAATATCTCTTTGCAAGTCGGCGCTCTTGGCAACAAAGCACCGTATCAATTTAACATCCGTATCACCGCAAATACATTTAAAGGCAAAGTGCTTCTGATGGGACAAGCAGTATCTCAAGAATTAATGAACGCTGTCGAAGCAGACGTTCGTAAAATCAAAGGGGTTAAAGTTGTCTACAATCAAATGAAAGTAAAACCTTTACTTTCCATCGGTGCGATAAGTAACGATACGTGGATAACCACTAAGGTCAAGTCAGCTATTATCGCTGACAGCGAACTAAGAGAAATAAAAATCACGGTTTACACAGAGGATACTGAAGTCTTCTTAACGGGCTCTATGTCGCCGTATCATGCTGATAAAGCCGTTGATATTGCTAGAAACATTTCAGGAGTGAGTAAGGTTGTACGAGCATTCTATTATGGTGAAGAACCTGATGCTAAAGACGTTCAGAAAGAACAGCAACAGGAGATAAAAGCGGAGGTGGTTAATGTTACCGAATCTCAGGTTGATACTGCAGTATTTGAAGAGGACGTACCTTTTATAGAACCAACCGAAGAGTAATCGGTACTAACTTGCTTACTTACTTACTTACTTAGGATAATTAGATACACCAGAGTCAAAAAAGCCGTTTCATATGAAACGGCTTTTTAATTATTTAACAACTCTCAAGCTTGGTCGCTTTTTAGGTGCAGGCGGGTCATTATCTGGTTCGTTATCCCCATCAAAAGATTCAGCTAGACCGATAATTGGTCCACTTTCATCGATCTCAAAAGGTTCGTCAACAATGCCTTCTTCGATAATTCCTGTATATGCATCTTCAGGTTCAAACATAGTACCTGCGCCATTTTCTCTGGCGTATATAGCTTGGACCGCATATAAAGGAACGATAACAGAATGAGGCTTTCCACCAAATCTAGCACTGAAGGTAACCGCTTCGTTACTCATTTCTAAATTACCAACTGCTCGTGGTGCCACATTCAATATAATCTGGCCATCTTGAACGAACTGGTCTGGTACACGCACACCCGGGAGATCCGCCTCCACGACTAAATGAGGAGTCAAATCATTATCAACCAACCACTCATAAAACGCCCTTAACATATAAGGGCGGCGAGGAGTCATATTGCTGCTATCCATATATTTCGAATCAGCCTTTACTATTGAACCAAACGCATCTCGCGTTCAGCTTCCGTTAAAGAAGCTAAAAATGAATCACGTTCAAATACACGACTCATGTATATTTTAAGCTCTTTAGAACCAGGACCAGTTAACTCGATATCGTAGGTTGGTAGACGCCACAATAATGGAGCCAAATAGCAATCAATAAGGCTAAATTCTTCACTCATGAAGTATTCGTATTCAGCAAAAACAGGTCCAAGAGTCAGTAAATCATTACGTAACTTCTGACGAGCCGATTCAGCTTGCTCAGGGCTACCAGCAACGATTTTTTTCGCTAATGAATACCAATTACGCTCAATACGGTAGATCATTAGACGGCTATTACCACGCGCCACTGGATACACAGGCATCAGCGGTGGGTGAGGAAAGCGTTCGTCTAGATATTCCATAATGATCTTCGAGTCATAAAGTGCTAACTCGCGATCAATTAGAGTTGGTACTGACTTATACGGGTTAAGCTCAATGAGTTCATTAGGCAAATTGGCATCATCAACCAATTCGACTTCAACACTTACCCCTTTTTCAGCTAAAACGATACGAACCTGATGACTATAAAGGTCAGATGCGCTTGAAAAAAGAGTCATTACAGAACGTTTATTGGCAGCTACAGCCATCGAGAACTCCAGTACACTTACAAACAGAAAAAAGAATGGAGACTATTGTCTCCATTACATGAAAATTAGCACGGTATGATAGCACAATTAGTGCACGTCGCGCCAATACTCTTTCTTAAGTAGAACCACGACAATGGTAAACAGAACAAGGAATCCCATCACCCACCAACCTAGAGCTTCACGCTCTAACTTCACTGGGTCACCTGAATATTCAAGGAAGTTTACAATATCGCGTACAGCGCTATCGTATTCACTTGTACTCATTTCACCGCTGCCATCTGTCTCGACTCCAACAACAGATGTTTTCTCGACACCATCAATGCTATGCGTCTCAACTATTGCTGTTGGGATGCCTTGAAGCTCTTCAAGTACATGTGGCATACCTACGCTTGGAAAAACAATGTTGTTCACACCAAACGGACGAGATGGGTCAGCATAAAACGAACGTAAGTAGGTATACAACCAATCCGCACCACGCACACGAGCAACAAGTGATAGGTCTGGAGGTGGAGCACCAAACCATTTAGCCGCTGAATCATCAGGAATGGCATTCTCCATTAATTGACCTATTTTCGCTTCAGGATCAAACACCATATTTTGTTTCATCAGATCCAATGGAATATCAAGATCTGTAGCAACACGTTGATAACGCTGATATTGTGTTGAGTGACACCCAAAACAGTAATTCATAAATAACTTAGCGCCATTTTGTAGAGACGCTTTATCGCTAATGTCGTTATTTGCTTTATCTAAATGAACACTGCCACCGCTCGCTAGAGCCAAAGATGGTAACAATGCAAAAAGTACTACAATCCACTTCTTCATTTGAATGTCACCCTTTCTGGTAATGGTTTCGTCGCTTCACGTTTACTGTAAATGAACAGCAATACAAAGAACATGAAATATCCTAATGAGAATAAGCGAGCCAAGAACGTATACAAATCTGTAACAGGCAACGCACCTAAGACACCAAGGGCTATAAAGCTCACCGTGAACTGAGCAATGTTAAGTAAGTGGAACTTACTACGATAGCGATATGAACGCACCTTGCAACGGTCTAACCATGGTAGCAAGAACAACACAATAATAGCGCCGCCCATTGCGACAACACCTAATAGCTTGTCAGGTACAGCACGAAGAATCGCGTAGAACGGTGTGAAATACCATACTGGGGCAATATGCTCTGGTGTTTTAAGTGGATTCGCAGCCTCAAAGTTAGGTGGCTCAAGGAAATAGCCGCCCATTTCAGGGTTAAAGAACAGCACATAACAAAACAGGAATAAGAACCCAGCAATACCAATAAAGTCTTTTACCGTTCCATAAGGATGGAATGGAATGGAATCGATAATGTCGTATTTCTTTGTGTAATATTCATGGAATTTAAATGAACTTTCGTAATCGTCGCCCATAGTTCCTTTAGGCAATTTTGTTTCGATACCATCTGGATTATTTGAACCTACTTCGTGTAGTGCTAAAAGATGCAATACAATCAAAAGAAGCAGAACAATCGGTAGTGCAACAACGTGAAGTGCAAAGAAGCGATTCAATGTTACCCCAGAGATCACATAATCACCGCGAATCCACAATGTTAAATCATCACCTATAACGGGTATTGCACCAAATAGGGAAATAATGACCTGCGCTCCCCAATAAGACATTTGCCCCCAAGGAAGTAGGTATCCCATAAAGGCTTCTGCCATCAGCACGAGGAAGATTAACATACCGAAGATCCACACTAATTCACGCGGCTTTTGGTATGAACCATAAATAAGCCCGCGGAACATATGCAGATAAATAACAATAAAGAACGCTGAGGCACCAGTAGAGTGCATATAACGCAACAGCCATCCGTAGTCGACATCACGCATGATATATTCTACAGAAGCGAACGCACCATCACCTGATGGTTCGTAGCTCATTGTTAACCATATACCGGTAACAAGTTGATTAACCAGCACGAGCATGGCTAATGAACCAAATAAGTACCAGAAGTTAAAGTTTTTAGGCATCGGATATTCTGACAAATGCTTTTTATACGCATTTATTGAAGGCAGACGCTTTTCAAACCATTCAGCTAATCCTTGCATTAGGCTTCTCCCTCTTCATCAACACCGATAATAATTCTGGTATCCGTCAAATACATATGCTTCGGAATAACCAAATTATAGGGTGCAGGTACACCTTGGAATACTCGTCCAGCCATATCGAACTTAGAGCCGTGACATGGGCAGAAAAATCCAGAACTCACCCCTTGAACTTGCTCACTAAAACTGTCAGGTAAATAGGTTGGTGAACAACCAAGGTGGGTACATATTCCAACCGCTATGAAATACTCGGGCTTAATTGAGCGATACTCATTCTGAGCATAAGAAGGTTGTTGCTCTTCATTTGAAGAAGGATCACTAAGTTGACTGTCAGCATCTTTCAATGCAGACACAACAGATTCAGCTCGACGAACGACCCAAACAGGTTTACCACGCCATTCTACGCGGACCATTTGGCCTTCTTCGAGTTTACTTATGTCGACTTCAACGGGCGCACCCGCTGCTTTCGCTTTTTCACTTGGGTTCCAAGATTTAATAAAAGGAACAGCTACGGCTGCAGCTCCCAAACCACCAACAACAGCTGTTGTTGCAGTTAAGAAGCGCCTACGTCCACTGTTTAAAGGCGCATTGCTCATATCCAGCATATCTCCCATTTGCCCAACTTTATCATTATGCTTTGAGTAGGGCATGGCTAACAGAAATTAAAATTATTGTATTTATAACGGTGCATGATAAGTAAATTTACACCTTTTGTTAACATTTATAACAAAAATTCGCTCATTGGTTCACAAAAAACTGAATAGATTCAAGATCTAGCTATGAATTAATATCACGTTAGTGTTTTGTCTCACAGTTGTTGTATTTAACCTGAGCTTTCAATAGTGGGTATTATTCCCCTAAATGAATCAAAGCTAACACTTCAATGCCGAATGCTTTGTCATTATCACGGCACATTTATAAAGTTATCGGGAGCTATCACAAACAAACTTAACGCCGAGAAGAATGATAAGTGCGTGATTCTATCTTTCGTTAAGGTTATTGAATTGAACTTTGAATAATGGACCAATGACGTCTTAAACGAATATTTAATACGAAATAACTGAATTTTTGATACAAAAAAGCTCGGTATAAAACCGAGCTTTTGGTGCCACAATCCGGCCGAAGCCTGAACGTAATATCCCGAAGGAAGATTAACGCTTTGAGAACTGTGGGCGACGACGTGCTTTACGTAGACCGACTTTCTTACGCTCAACTTTACGTGCATCACGAGTAACATAACCCGCAGCGCGTAGAGTAGGACGTAATGTTTCATCGAGCTCCATAAGAGCACGAGTAATGCCGTGACGGATCGCGCCAGCTTGACCAGAAATACCACCACCTTTAACAGTGATGTAAAGATCCAGTTTTTCTAACATATCAACTAACTCAAGTGGTTGACGAACAACCATACGAGAAGTTTCACGACCAAAGTAAACATCAAGGCTACGCTTGTTGATTACGATGTTACCACTGCCTGGTTTAATGAAAACGCGAGCAGCTGAGCTTTTGCGACGACCAGTGCCGTAGTATTGATTCTCTGCCATTGTCATAATCCCCGATTAGATGTCTAATACTGTTGGTTGTTGAGCAATATGGTTATGCTCAGTACCAGCGTAAACTTTTAGCTTACGGTACATAGCACGGCCAAGAGGACCACGTGGCAACATACCTTTAACAGCAAGTTCAAGAACCATCTCTGGTTTCTTATCAATCAATTTTTCGAAAGTAATTGATTTTAGACCACCAGGGAACTCAGAGTGACGGTAATACACTTTACCTTTAGCTTTGTTACCAGTTACGGCAACTTTCTCAGCATTGATAACGATGATGTAATCACCAGTATCTACGTGAGGTGTGTATTCAGCTTTATGCTTGCCACGAAGGCGAGACGCAATTTCACTTGCAAGACGACCAAGAGTTTTACCTTCAGCGTCTACAACATACCAGTCACGTTTTACTGTAGCTGGTTTAGCAACGAAAGTTTTCATGCTAATAATAACCCGTTAATTAAATATTACACACAAGGAGTAGTTATACTCCCACTGTCTAAGAGCCCATATCATCACCCCTTCGAGTGTTGGCACTCTCGGCCATATTTTGGAAAAAATAGACCTGCAGTAACGGTGGGTCGCAGGATTATAGAGAAGTGTGAGGAAAAAATCATCTTTTTTGTGACTAAACATCAAAAAAAGCACAGAACAATCTTAACAGCCTTTTAAGCTAAATGTTCTTTGGCCAAATAATCATGGCTTTGCATCTCAACTAAACGAGATAAACAACGTCTAAATTCGAACGCCAGTTGGCCTGAAGAGTAGAGATTATCCATATCTACCTCAGCAGAGATTATCAGTTTGACGTTTCTTTCATAAAACTCATCCACTAACGCAATAAATCGTCTCGCGGCATCATCAAGTTGAGCATTCATTGGAACCATACCGGACAACAACACGGTGTGATAAATACGTGACATCTCAATATAATCATTCTGGCTTCGACTTGTCTGACACAACTGCTCAAACGTAACGAAAAGCACACCATCACAAGCTCGTCTGACCGGGATATTCCTATGATTAATTTCAATTTCAAAAAGGGTATTTTTGCAGTCGGTCGTCAACTGCCCATAATATCTATTCAGATTATTTTCAGCCACATCATCAAGAGGATAATGGTAGATTTCCGCCTGCTCTAAGGTTCTTAATCGATAATCCACACCACTATCGACGTTCACAATTTGACAATGTTTTTCAATCAAATCAATTGCAGGTAGGAAGCGAGCTCGTTGCAATCCATTTCGGTACAAATCTTGAGGTGGGATATTTGAGGTCGCCACTAAAACAATCCCTCTTTTAAACAACGCCTGAAATAGTGTACCTAAAATCATCGCATCAGTAATATCTGAAACAAAAAACTCGTCGAAACAGATAATATCGGTGTCAGATTTAAATATGTCCGCAACCTTCTCAAGTGGATCCGAAGTTTCAGATAGATTTTTCATCTCATCGTGGACACGTAGCATAAAACGATGAAAATGCACCCTCATTATTCTAGAGTCTGACATTGTCTCGCAAAAAGTATCCATCAGATAGGTCTTTCCTCGACCTACGCCTCCCCACATATAAATACCTTGCGGCAGTATTGGCGGCTCGTTCTTTTTTCCGATTAAACGTTGCAGTCTGCTCAATTGCGGTTTTGGGCTTCCCAAGTAATCTTTATAAAGATGAAAAAGTTGGTCAAGCTGTTGTACTGCGTTGCTTTGCGCAGAATCTTTTTGAAAACCGAACTCATCAATATCCTTTCTATACTTCTCTATTGGCGTCATCTACTTCGCTACCTAAAACTATTACTTGTTATACAAAACGCTAATCTATTACGTATCTTCTTTATCCAATCGCATACTCATAGTAACATGAGAAATAAGCGTGCGTAATTCGTATGTAAACAATATGTTATCCCCGACTATTTAGAAAGGAGCTGTTATGCCTTGGATTTACGGACTTGTAGGCCTTCTCGTAGGGGCGATTTTGGGTATTGTCATTTCGCGAATCAAAACCCCTCAGTACAAAAAACATCAACAAATGAAAAAGGAACTCGCGACAACCAAGTTCGAACTGGAGCAACAACGACAGGAACTGACTGACCATTTTTCACAAACGGCGGAACTACTTGATGTATTAGGAAAAGATTACACCAAGCTGTATCAGCATATGGCGAATACATCTTCGGAATTGCTGGCTAATGTACCAGAGCAAGACCAACCTTTTGCCAATAAGCTCACTCAAACTGTATCGAACTCAGAACAAGAGACCAATATACAACCTAAAGATTACGCTAAGGGTGCAACGGGATTACTGACACCAGAGAAGAAAGAAATAATTGAGGCCCCAGAAGCCGTCAAAGCGTCTAATTAAACGTCGTCTAATCTTCACGGTAATTTTATTTCGTGTTTAATTTGAACTAGAGTCAAGTTTTTGAGTCATAAACTCCATAACAATAAAGAGGAGTAAACGATGAAAAAATCTATGCTTGCCTTAAGTGTATTGGCTCTAAGTTTAAACACTGTCATCACCCCAGCACCTGCTTTTGCAGCACTTCCCCTCAGTGTAGGGAATGAACAATTACCGAGTCTTGCTCCAATGTTAGAACATGTTACTCCGGCCGTTGTTAGTATTGCTGTAGAGGGAAAACAGACGTCGAAACAGCAACTACCGGAATCCTTTCGGTTTTTCTTCGGCCCCGATTTCCCGTCAGAGCAACTTCAAGAGCGTCCGTTTAGAGGATTAGGTTCAGGTGTCATTGTTGACGCGAAAAAAGGTTATATCGTTACCAATTACCATGTCATTAATGGCGCTGACGAAATTAAAGTCAAACTGCATGACGGTAGAGAGTATGACGCCGAACTTGTCGGTGGTGACCAGATGTCCGATATCGCACTGCTAAAACTAGAATCAACCAAAAACCTCACGCAGATCAAGGTTGCCGATTCAGATAAACTTCGAGTTGGTGATTTTAGTGTCGCGATAGGTAACCCGTTTGGCCTCGGTCAAACCGTTACATCAGGTATCGTATCGGCTCTTGGCAGAAGCGGATTGAACATTGAAAATTTCGAAAACTTCATTCAGACCGACGCCGCAATTAACAGCGGTAATTCTGGTGGTGCATTGGTTAACCTACGTGGCGAGCTTATCGGTATCAATACGGCAATTTTGGGTCCTAATGGTGGCAATATAGGTATCGGCTTTGCGATTCCTTCCAATATGGTTATTAATCTCACTGATCAAATTTTAGAGTTTGGAGAGGTTAAACGCGGCATGTTGGGCGTTCAAGGTGGGGAAGTAACGTCAGAGTTAGCTGAAGCACTGGGTTATGAGGCGAGCAAAGGCGCATTTATTAGCCAGGTCGTTCCGGATAGTGCCGCCGACAAAGCGGGTTTAGAAGCCGGAGATATCATTGTCAAAATCAATGGCAAAGAAATTAAAACCTTTAGTGGGCTTAGGGCGAAGGTTGCTACGCTTGGGGCAGGAAAAGAGATTACCCTTAGTGTTATTCGCGACGGTAAAGAGAAAAAATTCGACGTAACGCTCGGAGAAGCCTCTGATAGCAAAACCAAGGCAGAAACTTTACACGACGGTCTTAAAGGTGCTGAACTTGCTAACACAACGGCAGATGACACGGTTGAAGGCATAAAAGTAAGTTCGGTTGAGAAAGGGTCTTCTGCAGAGGCGTTCCAACTTCAACTTGGTGATATCATCGTCGGTGTAAACCGTCAACGAGTGCACAACCTTGGTGAATTAAGAACCGTATTAGAGAAAAAACCAAACGTACTCGCACTCAACGTTCAACGTGGCGATCGTACCATATACTTAGTCGTTCGATAACGAAGTACGCTTCGTCAATCCTAGTGGGAAGGTTGCTTTGTAATCTTCCCTTTCTTTTACAAACACCTATCTGTATCCTTATCTTTTACGAGTTATCGTACCTATACTTAAATATCGTGGTTTTGCTTTTACAGCATTAGGGGATACATGCTGAATTTTTTGTTACGTTCTGTTGGTTTAGGCTTAGTAACTGCGTTGATTGTTTTACTCGCCGTACCCTCGTTAAGATCGAATATTATTCCAGAAAACATTGTTGATAACGTTGGGGCTTTTCAAGAGCTTCGAGTCTCATTCAGTGATGCAGTTCTCAGAGCGGCACCTGCTGTCGTCAATATCTATAGCCGAAAATACACGGCGGAAGATCGCTCTACATTAAAAACTCAAGGCCTTGGGTCGGGCGTTATTGTTAGCGACAAAGGCTACATCATTACTAACT
Organism: Vibrio sp. DW001; assembly: GCF_029016285.1. NCBI lineage: Bacteria > Pseudomonadati > Pseudomonadota > Gammaproteobacteria > Vibrionales > Vibrionaceae > Vibrio > Vibrio sp. DW001. The sequence goes on from NZ_CP091975.1 coordinate 3,222,722, forward strand.
TTCACGTGATAGCAAAAGCCGATCAGATTATCGTCGCACTGCAAGATGGCCGAATAGCGAACGCGCAACTTGTTGGCAAAGACCGTCGTACCGATATCGCCATATTGCGTATTGAAATGACAGAGTTACCAACGATACCGCTTAATTCAGATTATGACGCTCATGTGGGTGATATTGTATTGGCGATAGGTAACCCTTATAATCTGGGTCAAACTACCACCTTCGGTATTATCTCAGCGACTGGTCGTTCTTCTATCAGCGCCGATGGCAGACAAGCCTTCATTCAAACCGATGCAGCAATCAACCAAGGTAATTCTGGTGGTGCTTTGGTTAATACCTATGGTGAGTTGGTTGGTATTAATACCGCATCGTTCCAACAGGCAACCGACCTGGAAACCTACGGAATCTCCTTTGCAATCCCTTACGCCTTGGCAGATCGCATCATGCAAAAAATTATTGCTGATGGACGAGTTATTCGAGGTTACATCGGTGCTGATGGCCAGGATGTTAATACGATGACATCACGGTTATTAGGTGGCGATTACGTTGGAGCTATTATAATCTTGGGCATCGCACCCGGAGGTCCCGCGGCAGATGCGGGTTTACTGAAGAACGATGTTCTTCTTAGTATCAATGAACAAACCATCCATGGCCGTCAAAGTGTAATGGACATCGTGGCCGATCTTCGACCAGGAACCACCGTTAATGTGACCATCCTTAGAGATGGCAAAACGCTCTCTGTTCCGATTATAGTTGGCGAGTCAACCGACCCAGAATAACGGTGTAATACCTATGCGTCGGTCATCGTTCTCTTCACGAAAAGACACCAACAAAAAGCCCAACTCATCGAGTTGGGCTTTTTTAATTTTCATCTGTCGACTAAGGGTTATTCTTCAGGGTTAGCTGTTTCTATTGTTGGCCCTATTTCAATTTCGATATTGGTCACCCGTTGAAGGCCTCTTGGCAACAAATTCCCTCTGCGTCCCCTTTCCCCTTTGAAGTTTTCAAGATCGGCAGGTTTCAGACCCAATTTACGTTTCCCAGCATGAAGCGTCACTTTTGCCCCCTTAGGTAAAGCGATTAAATGAGACACAATCTCTTCTCGTACTTTCGCTTTCGCCGCAGGAATATTGATTATCTTGTTACCTTTACCTTTGCCCAACTGAGGTAGGTCTTTGATAGGGAAGATCAACATTCTACCTTGGTTGGTTATTGCTAATATGTCATCTTCATCAAGGTTGTTCACGGGTTTCGGCGTCAACACCTCAGAATTCGTCGGTAGACTAACCAATGCCTTACCACTGCGATTCTTAGAAAGCAGATCGGCGCCTTTACAAACAAAGCCATACCCAGCATCGGAACCAACGAGCCAAAGCTGTTCGTTTTCGCCCATAATAACCTGACGGATAGATGTTCCTTCGGCGACATTTAAACGCCCTGTAATTGGTTCACCTTGACTTCTAGCCGATGGTAACGAATGTGATTCCAACGAATAACTACGACCATCTGAGCCTAAAAACACCGCCTGTTGACTACTCTTACCGCATGCTTGTGCAAGATAACTATCGCCCGATTTATAGTTCAAATTCGCGGCATCAACGTCATGGCCTTTCGCATGTCGTATCCAACCTTTGTCGGATAGCACCACAGTAATAGGCTCGCTCGGTACAAGATCTCTTTCTGTTAATGCTTTCGCTTCAGCACGCTCGATCAATGGAGAGCGTCTGTCATCGCCATATTTTTCTGCATCCGCTTGAATCTCTTTTTTAAGCAGTGTGTTCATACGTCGTTCAGAACCGAGTAACAGTTGTAACTTGTCGCGCTCTTTTTCTAGTTCGGATTGTTCACCACGTATCTTCATCTCTTCTAGCTTAGCGAGATTACGAAGTTTTATATCTAAAATAGCGTCGGCTTGAATATCCGTGATGGAAAAACGTTCCATCAAGACCACTTTAGGGTGGTCTTCAGTACGAATTATATCTATCACTTCATCAAGGTTTAGATAGGCAACCAACAAACCTTCTAGGATGTGCAGTCGAGCAAGAATTTTGTCCAAACGATACTGCAATCTGCGACGCACTGTTAAACGACGGAACTCTATCCATTCAGACAGTATCTGCACTAACCCTTTAACTTGTGGACGATTGTCTAAACCAATCATGTTCAAGTTTACCCGGAAGTTTTTTTCTAGATCTGTTGAGGCGAAAAGATGATTCATCAGTTGATCACAATCAACTCGATTTGAGCGAGGTACAATGACGATTCGTGTCGGATTTTCATGGTCAGACTCATCTCTGAGATCATCCACCATTGGCAATTTTTTGGCTCGCATTTGAGCTGCTATTTGTTCCAACAGTTTGGAACCAGAAACTTGATGAGGTAACGCTGTAATGACGATATCGGAAGCTTCTTTATGCCAAACCGCGCGCATCTTAATGCTCCCACGGCCTGTCTTATATATTTTTTGAATATCGCTACTAGGAGAGATGATTTCCGCTTCTGTCGGGTAATCAGGTCCTTTTACGTAATCCATTATTTCTGGTAATTCAGCTTTTGGGTTTTCTAATATGTGTATAGCCGCATTGGCTACTTCACGAACGTTATGAGGCGGAATATCTGTCGCCATTCCCACCGCAATACCGGTGATACCATTAAGCAAAATATGTGGTAATCGAGCAGGCAGCATTAATGGTTCTTTCATTGTGCCATCAAAGTTTGGCTGCCACTCCACGGTACCTTGACCTAGCTCACCTAATAAAACTTCTGCGAATTTAGATAATTTTGACTCAGTATAACGCATCGCCGCAAAGGATTTTGGATCATCTGGTGCCCCCCAGTTACCCTGCCCATCAACTAATGGATATCGGTAAGTAAAGGGTTGCGCCATCAATACCATCGCTTCGTAACACGCTGAGTCCCCGTGAGGGTGGTACTTACCGAGTACGTCACCTACAGTACGAGCTGATTTTTTATATTTGGCGGAAGCAGATAGCCCTAACTCGGACATAGCAAAAATAATACGTCTTTGAACCGGTTTTAATCCATCACCAATATAAGGCAATGCTCGATCCATAATCACGTACATAGAATAATTCAGATACGCATCTTCCGTAAACTTGCGCATCGGCATTTGCTCAATACCTTCATAGGTTATTTCATTGGACATCTTTCTAAACCTCTGCTAAATCGCCGTTGCTTTGCAACCAAGTACGGCGGTCATCCGCTCTCTTTTTACCTAGTAACATGTCTAACATTTCGTTGGTAAGTTCATCATCATCAATGGTAAGTTGCACCAAACGACGAGTATTCGGATCCATTGTAGTTTCACGAAGTTGCAGTGGGTTCATCTCACCCAGACCTTTAAATCGTTGCACGTTTATCTTCGCTTTTTTCTTACTTAATCGTTCTAAAATGCCCTCTTTTTCTTGCTCATCGAGTGCGTAGAAAACCTCTTTGCCACAGTCAATTCGAAACAGTGGAGGCATGGCAACATAAACGTGGCCATGAGCAACCAAGGATCTAAAATGACGAGTAAATAGGGCACAAAGCAACGTTGCAATGTGAAGTCCATCGGAATCCGCATCAGCTAAGATACAAACCTTGCCATAGCGCAACGTTTCAAGGCTATCCGTATCCGGGTCTATACCCAACGCTACGGAAATATCGTGAACCTCTTGAGACGCTAAAACCTGATCTGCTGAGACTTCCCACGTATTCAATATTTTACCTCTAAGCGGCATGATAGCTTGGAACTCACGATCTCTCGCCTGTTTTGCTGAACCACCAGCTGAGTCCCCTTCCACAAAAAATATCTCAGTACGACTTAAATCTTGTACAGAACAATCGGTAAGTTTGCCCGGCAACGCAGGGCCTGAAGCCACCTTCTTACGTACCACTTTTTTGCTGGCACGCATACGTCGATGCGCATTCGAGATGCACATTTCAGCCATTAATTCAGCCAATTGAGGGCGCTCATTGAGCCATAGACTAAAGGAGTCTTTAACCACACCAGAAACAAAAGCCGCACATTGACGAGACGACAAACGCTCTTTTGTTTGCCCTGCAAACTGAGGGTCTTGCATTTTGATTGACAACACATATGAACAGCGGTCAAAAACATCATCACCGGTTAACTTTACACCACGTGGAAGCAGGTTACGGAATTCACAAAATTCACGCATTGCATCCAACAACCCTTGGCGTAATCCGTTTACATGAGTACCACCAAGAGGCGTCGGTATCAGGTTCACATAACTTTCTGTGATGAGGTCGCCGCCTTCAGGTTGCCAGATCAAGGCCCAACTCGCCCCCTCTGTTTCTGCTTTAAATTCACCCGTGAGTGGTGATTCAGGTAGTAAGGTATAACCTTTGACACCTTCAACAAGATAGTCTTTAAGACCATCTTCATACAGCCATTGATGTACCTTTCCGCTAATTTTATCTGTAAATTCAATCTCTAATCCGGGACAAAGCACAGCCTTCGCACGAAGATTATTGATAAGTCGAGTAGCAGAAAAATTACCTGAATCAAAATATTTTGGTTCAGGCCAAAAATGCACGCTAGTACCACTATTTCGGCGACCACACGTCCCAGTAACCGCTAGATCAGACACCTTATCACCATGTTCGAAGGCAATCTCATACACCTGACCATCACGCCGAACGGTAACATCCACTCGCTTAGAGAGTGCATTAACAACCGAGATACCAACACCGTGTAAACCACCGGAGAATTGATAACTTTTGTTAGAAAACTTACCACCTGCGTGAAGCTTACAAAATATCAACTCTACGCCAGATATTTTCTCTTCGGGGTGAATGTCCACAGGCATGCCTCGCCCATCATCAATAACTTCTAATGATTGGTCAGCATGAAGAATAACTTGCACTTTGGATGCATGGCCAGCCAGTGCCTCATCGACACTATTATCGATAACTTCCTGACCTAAGTGGTTAGGGCGCACGGTATCTGTATACATCCCTGGTCGGCGACGTACCGGCTCTAGGCCATTAAGAACTTCAATGGCCCCAGCATTATATTGTTCAGTCATAATACGGAAATAGTCTTATAAGTTTAGGGGTACTTTGTCGTGAAAACACCACGTTTTGAATTCAATTCGTAACATACCGCTACTAACGGTGTTTTAGATATAAAAACGTTGGGTTCACGCAGAGTAAATACAAGGGAACATAGTCTGGAACAAGGGCTCCGTTGTCAAGCGCATTGCTCACGGGTTAGAAATTTTATGACATTTCCCGCATGAATATAGGTAATTAGAGCTCTAAAAATGCAATTATTTGTTCTGGATATCGGTCAAAGCCAACGAAACTATGATCGCCACCTTTTTCTACTGTTTGCTTGGAACCAGAAAATTTCTCTACAGCCTGACGAAAATCTAAAACTTCATCATCTTCTTGTTGAAGTAACCAAAATTGTTCTGGTTTCGCGAGTGTCAACACATCTAATTCTCTTAGTTGCTCAACATGTTTATCTTGCAGTACATACGTCTCGTTTGTATACGGGTTAGTCTGTTCGCCTAAATAGTCTTGCAATAGTTCATAAGGTCTTACCGCAGGGTTTACAACAACAGCGGGAAAACCATAAAGACTATTCAACCAAGTGGACATATACCCACCAAGAGAGCTGCCAACCAAACCAATGCGGTAATCGTCTTTGTATCGTCTAATGAGTTCTAACAACAGCTGTTTAGCTTGCTCCGGAAAACAAGGCATTTGAGGCGTAACAACGTTTATATCTGGTCGATTAATCTCGCAATACTGTTTTATAATATTTGCTTTCAGCGATTGAGGGGAACTATTAAAACCATGGATATATAGCAATAATGAAGGTTTCATCAATATCCTCCTGCACTGAAATCTGGAATAAACTGACCATTTCGCAGCCGTCCAACATTCGTTTCTAACGAGCCATCGTCGAACAACTCTAATGTTCTCCACCCTGGTGTAAGGCTATCCAGTAAAAAATCTTTAGAATTTGGTTTGAACTGTACACAGGTTGAAGGCGTCGTCATCACTCGAACACCAGATACTAACTGATTAAAATCTTGATGTACGTGTCCGCCCAATATCGCTTTGACATTACTATGTTTAGACACAACTGCCCATAACATATCTGCATCATGTAGCGAATGTTGATCTAACCACTCACTACCGACAAAAACAGGGTGATGGTGGATCAGTACTACCGTATGCAAATGTGCATTATTGGCCAGTTTCTCGTCTAGATACTTGAGCTGTAAATCGGAGAGTCGACCATGAGGAACACCTTCAACTTGGCTATCAAGCAAAACAACTTGCCAATGCTCACCAGCAAGCACATGAGTATCGGCATGAACTTGAGCGGAAGGAATAATACTGTCCATGCTCAACTTATAATCGTGATTACCAGGCAACCAAAAGCAAGGCTTACCTAGATAAGTAATACCTTGTTCGAACCGTTGATATGAACGAATTGAATGATCCTGAGAAATGTCGCCTGTCACCAGTACCGCGTCAAACTCAATATCTTGCGTCTTTATTTCCTCAATAACCGCATGAAAACTGTCAAGAGTATTCACACCTAACAAACACCCGTCTGCTTCAGAAAACAGATGGGTATCAGTAACCTGCAAAAATTTCATGCTGTTATTTAAGGTTGCTGATATCTTCAAAATAGTAAACCTAACTTCTTTCCTTTGAATTAAACTTTATTCTTGTTAATTTTTTATGATTATGAATTAAAACGCTTTTTATTGCCTCTATTTCGTGTGCAAAACCGCGACAAACTTGACACTAAAAAAGAGGAACGCGGCTTATGCCATGTTTTAAACAAAAAGATAGCCAGTCACTTAAAAATTGATTTAACTGAAACTTCTCATCTTTTTGCATCATTTTTAAATTTGGGTAATCATAACGAGCTTGCACTCTAGAAATCTGTTCACTTGCACACACTTCCGCAACTCTAGCATCGTGATATAGCCTCACTGTCATCTTCGGCAATGGAAAAATGGGTTGTTGATCACACTGGCTAACATCAATCAAGGTAGTGTACTTGGTTAATTCAATGACTTCTAACTGGTAGATCATCTGAGCTACTTGATAGGATCGCACATCACCGACACTCGGTTGATTTGGCAACAGAGCGTTCAACTTAGCATAATTTGTTTCGTAAACTCTCATCAACCCAGCTAAGTCTACGTGATAAGGTTTCCCTGAAATTACGGTAGCCATTCGGTTCTAAGTTTCTCGTGATTAAGTTCTAGCCACTGTAAGGCAACGATCGAGGCACCATTTTCAATTTTGCCTTCGGCTATTAATGCATAGGCATCACTTCGGTTCATGACCAATGCCCGGATATCTTCATTCTCGTATTCAAGACCATATACACCTCCAGCTCCCAGAGAACTTACCTGACCGACAAATACATCCAGCTTTTCCGAGCATCCACCAGCGGAAGGGTAATAGCTGGCAACCGAGGCAATATTTTTCACCTCTAACCCTGCCTCCTCCATCGCTTCGCGACGAACAAGTTCTTCTGTCTCTTCATCTGCATCCATTATCCCAGCAACAATTTCTAATTGCCATGGGCTTTCATGCTCCAATGCACCGACTCGAATCTGTTCAATGAGTACAACTTCATCTCTAATAGGATCATAAGGCAACATAGCAGCAGCATGACCGCGCTCAAATAATTCGCGTTCAACGGGCTGACTCCAACCACCATCAAACAACTTGTGCTTAAATGTATACTTAACCATTTGAAAAAAACCTTGAAATAAGGTTTCTTTAGAAATGATTTTTACATCTTTAGAAGTAAATTGTGGCTTCATAGAGTAGTCGGTTCCATAAATTCATTATGCACAGTTATTTAATCATAGAGTAACTTTAGTGCCAATGATATGACTCAACTTTTTTAGTAAAGTTTAAATAGTTTTTGAATTTGTCAGAATTTTATTGCACGAGCGTGTAATAAGTTGTAAAAAAGCATAAAGATTAGAACAAAATACCTTCAACATAGGTTAAACTCTTGAAGAATCGATCCTTAATTAAGGCAGGAACAAACAAAATGAAAAAGCTGCTTCCTTTATTTATCAGTGCTGCGCTAGGTACTACTTCTACCATCGCTCTTGCTGATGATCTTGCTGAAATCTATAATTTAGCAAAAGACAACGACCCGACACTGCGACGCTCAGCGGCCCAACGTGATGCTGCATTTGAAGCAATCACTTCGAGTCGTGCTACCCTTTTGCCTCAAATCAATTTGACTGCTAGCTACGATATTGCACGTAGTGACTACGACGGTGCTGAAAATAACATATTGGCTGCGGGTATTAATTTTTCGCAAGAGCTTTATCAACGCTCAAGCTGGATCACTCTCGATACGGCAGAAAAATCGGCCAGACAAGCGGATGCTGCCTATGCGGCTCAACAACAAAACTTAATTCTACGTGTCTCTACAGCGTACTTTGAAGTACTTCGAGCTCAAGATAGCCTAGAGTTTGTTCGCGCCGAAAAAGCAGCGGTCGCAAGACAATTAGAGCAAACGAAGCAACGTTTCGAAGTTGGACTATCTGCTATTACTGACGTCCATGACGCTCAAGCAGAATATGATACTGTGCTAGCAAACGAAGTCGTCAGCGAAAATGACCTTGTTAATAGCTATGAAGCACTTCGTGAAATAACAGGTCGTGAGCACACCGATCTTAAGGTTCTCGACACCAAAACGTTCTCGGCTAGTGAAACCCAAGAGTCAGCTCAGCAACTTATGGAACTAGCACAGACTAAAAACTTGACGCTATTAACCGCAAGAATATCGCAAGATATCGCCCGTGATTCCATCTCATTGGCCAGCTCTGGTCACCTCCCATCATTAACATTAGATGGTGGCTATGGATATACAGATAAAAGCGAAAGCACTTTTGATTATGATGCCAATACTTTCAATGTTGGCCTGAATCTTTCTGTACCTCTTTACACCGGTGGTGACATTACATCTCAGGTTAAACAGGCTGAGTTTAACTATGTAGCCGCAAGTGAAGATTTGGAAGCGACGTATCGCAGCATCGTCACTACCGTTCGTAGTTCAAACAACAATATCAATGCAACAATTGGGACTATCCGTGCATATGAGCAATCGGTAGTGTCGGCTAAATCCGCCCTAGAAGCGACAGAGGCTGGATTCGATGTAGGTACACGTACCATTGTTGATGTATTAGATTCTACTCGTCGTCTTTATGATGCAAACCGTAACTTGTCTGATGCTCGATATAACTACATCATCAGCGTTCTAAATTTACGTGATGCTACTGGTACACTGAGTGAACAAGAGATCCTAGACATCAATACCGGTCTTAAAGCACCAGAAGTCGCTAAAAAATAAAGCTATTTGGTGGTTAAATGACATAAAAGAGGTTGGTCATGCCAACCTCTTTTTTATTTAAACAAACCATTTGTCCCATTGTTGTCTTACGCAGTCACGCTCTTCAATGAAGCGGCTCTCATCCACATCTGCATCTTGGTTAAGTAAATTTCTGTGGTGAATTTCATCTCTAAGGGTTGTATAGGCTCTGTTCAGTGCTAACGCTTCTTGCTCTTCAATAATACCTTGGCTTGCTAATGACTCGAAAATTCTTACATTATCAGACCAACGAGTTAACGTAGGGTATTCGTTGCTGTAAGAGAGAACCAAATACTGAGCGAGAAATTCGATATCGGTGATCCCCCCTTTATCTTGTTTAAGCATAAATCGTCCCGCTTTCTTTCCACCTAAGTGCCCTCGCATCTTCACTCGCATCTCTGCAACATCTTGCTTTAGCTTTGCCTTATTTCTTTCATTAGAGAGCACGTTATGTCGTATCTCATTGAAAGCAAGTGCTAAAGGTTTGTCCCCATAGATCAGCCGTGTTCGGACAAGCGCCTGATGTTCCCAAGTCCATGCCTCTGTTTGTTGATACTCTTCGAATGCGTCAGTGGGGCTAGCCAAAAGCCCAGATGCGCCAGAAGGTCTCAAACGAGTATCCACTTCATACAAAATTCCGGAAGCCGTTCGAGTCGAAAAGATATGGACGATTCTCTGAGCCAATCGTAAATAAAATTGCCTTCCGTCAATCTCTTTCTTGCCGTCTGTATAAACATTTACAGGGCAGTCATGCATAAAAACGATATCGAGATCGGAGTTATATCCTAACTCCCAGCCACCCACTTTCCCATAACCGACAACAGCAAAGCCTTTGCCCTCTCTTTCTTTTAGATGGGTAGGTTCTCCATATTTTTCAGATAGTTGTAACCATGCTTGGTTAATAACTGCTTCTACGATGGCTTCAGCAAGGGAAGTCAAATGATCACTTACTTTCATCACCGGCAGTACATCGGCAATGTCGGCAGCGGCAATTCTTAGGCTGCAAATCTGCTTAAACTGTCGCAGCGCTTCCATCTGCTGCTCCATGTCGTCTTCTGGAATACGAGCTAAGTAATCTCGTAACTCCGTCCTATAAGATTCTAACGGTACTGGATTATACAGTTGGTTTGGGTCTAATAGTTCATCGAGCAGGATAGGGTATCGACTGAGTTGCTCCGAGATCATAGGACTTGCCGTACAAAGGCGTACTAGTTGGGTAAGAGCGGCAGGGTGCTCATCAAGAAGCTCTAGATAGGTTGTACGAGTCACAATCTTATGCAAAATATGCAGAACCCTAGACAGGCCAAATTCGACATCTTTATGCGCAAATATGGATTGAAAGACCTTAGGCATCAACTTATTTAAGACTTCTCGACCTCTTGGTCCAAGCGTTTTTTTTGCTAAATCATTCTTAAATTGGATGATCACTTGGCCTTCTTTCAGTGGGTTCTCTCTTGAAAGATCTTGTGCTAGAACGTGCTCAATCACTTCTTCGTTATGTGCCATATCCCAAAGCTCAGAGAAGTGTTTTTTCACCGCGGTACTTTCTTCTTCCTCATCACCAATTAATAACTCAAATATACGATGAACGGATTGCATATGAGTCTGCGTCTCTTGCAATAGTTCTTGCCAGGTTTCTTTGCCCATGGCCCATGCTAATTTCAATTGATCAGATTCGTTCTCAGGCAAGGTTTGAGTTTGCTTGTCTGCCATCGCTTGTAGCAGGTTCTCTTGCTTTCGCAAAAAACGATACGAAGCTTCTAGTTGAGCAACTTCCGCCACATCTAACAGATTAAGTCTCTTAATTGCCGTTAAGGTTTCTAATAACCCACGCCCTCTTAAGCTGGGCTCTCTACCACCACGAACCAATTGAAATACTTGTGCGATAAACTCAATTTCACGTATACCACCGGCGCCCAATTTAATATTATTCGCTAAGCCTCTGCGCCTGACTTCGCTGGATATCATTGACTTCATTCGTCGAAGCGATTGTATGGCACTAAAATCGATATAGCGTCTGAATACAAAAGGCCTTAGCATCTGTCGCAACTCTTGATATTCCGGGTACATTTCGCTTCCCATGACCCGGGCTTTTATCATGGCATAACGTTCCCAATCTCGTCCCTGCTCTTGGTAATAATCTTCGATGGCAGCATAGCTCATCACTAAAGGGCCACTTTCACCAAATGGTCGTAACCGCATATCGACTCGATAACAGAAGCCGTCAAAGGTTTGTTGATCTAATGCTTTAATGATCCGCTGGCCGAGCCGAGTAAAAAACTGGGCGTTGGCGATACTTCTGCGTACCCCTTGTGTCTCTCCGTTTTCAGGATAAGTGAAAATAAGATCGATATCCGATGAGAAATTCAGTTCACCACCACCAAGCTTACCCATGCCGATTATCAGCATAGGTTGAGGTTCGTCATCCGCGTTGCAGGGCGTTCCCCATTCCGCGCTACAGAGCTGATATTGCCAGCGATAGGTCTCAAAAATCATCGCTTCAGCCAACATAGATAGATGACCGAGACTTTGGTCAAGGCTCCAGCTATTGGTAAAATCTCGCCACGCAATGTAGACCATCTCTCTTCGTCTAAATTGGCGCAATACCTTAAGCCCAGCATTCTCATCGTTGCAGCTATCTAGCAGCGTAGTCAACCGTTCCCGATAGGTATGACACCGTTCATTTCCAGATAACATTTCAGGTAGCGTTCGCACCAATTCATCGTCTTGAGCAAGAGATTCAGAAACAAACTTACTGAGCAATAAGACACGCTTTAGTTCGACTTTAAGGGGCTTTGACCATGCCTCTATACGTCTTTGAGAGTCATCATTAAGTTGAGAATAGGCGGATTGATAATCCAAAAGAAAGCTATCGGGCAGTTGCATCTGACATCCTTGTTCATTTCCATGTTTTTATTGAGACCCTAACCTGAACGGTTCAGATTCACTATACTCTAGCAATAAAAAAGACCTGCTAAAACTGAGCAGGCCTTATATACGTAAGTTACGTGATCTCTGAGGTAACTATATTTGGAAGGATTTGATTTTTCCGTCCAATTCTTCTGCATTACCTTGCATCTCTTCCGACATTTCCAATAGTTCAGAAACCACCACGACCGAGGCTTCAACCAATCCTCTAACATTTGTTAGGTTTTGGTTCATTTCGTCTGCAACACTGCTCTGTTGACCTGCTGCTGTCGCAATATGTACGTTCATATCGTTAATGCTAGTGACTTGATCAACGATACCACTAAGCTCATCTCCGGCACTTCTTACTAATTCAGCGCCATCTGCCGCTTCAACAACACTCTTTTCCATCATATTAACGGCGGAACTTGCACTATTTTGTAGCTGAGTGATCATCTCTTGTATTTCAACTGTCGCCTTTTGCGTGCTCTGTGCAAGGTTACGTACCTCGTCTGCAACTACCGCAAAACCACGACCTGCGTCACCTGCTCTAGCTGCTTCTATCGCCGCATTTAGCGCCAGCAAATTAGTCTGTTCAGAGATGTTTTGAATCGTACCTACCACACTGCTTATTGAGTCAACTCTGACTTCAACTTGATTCACTGCTTCTGCTGACTGGCTGATATCTTTTGATAACTCTCTCATTTTACTGACGCTATCGAGGACAAACTGCTGACCAGTTTGAGCTTGAACCAACGCTTTTTCCGTTACTGAAGAGGCACTCTGCGCATGTTCTGCAACCGTTTGAACCGTTGCACTCATTTCATTCATTGCCGTCGCGAGTTGGTCTATTTCACCAAACTCCTCTTGTGATGAATCCTTTGTTTCTGACATGCTGATGGTCATCACTTCGGTCATGCTAGACAGCTCTTGAGACGTTTCAACCTGAGCTTTTATGACATCTTGAAGCTGCACTCTGGTTTTTTCAAGCTCTCTCGCTAAATCGCCATATTCATCTTTACAATCTAATTCAATTGGCGTTAAAAGGTCTTTTCCTGCCATACCTTTAATTGCTTCTGCAATATAAGTCGTTTGACGCAACATTACATTGGCCGCGCCAAGTAATATGCCGACAAAAACAATAATCATGATCAATGTTTGCCAGATAACCTGTTTTATATAGGCATCATAATGCTTTTGTGACACATCTGAACTTTGTGATACCACAACAACCCAATTGGCATTGGACAGTTTAATCGCATGTTCAAACCTTTCCCCACCCATTAATTCAATATCTTGGCTTTTAGATAATTGAGAGAGCAGTTGCTTTACCGCATTCCCATCATTCGTGGTCGACGTCATCGAATTTAGAGAAGAGAAATCAGGATGGCCAATAACCTTGCCGCTATCCCTATCTAAAACATAAGTAAAATGTTTTTTACTGCTGCGATTTGACATCGCCTTAATCGCCGATTCAGCCGCTTGCGTATCCGAATTGTTGGATAAGATAATATCAATAAGGCTTGCTTCAGAATTCGCTTCAATTGCAATCTGTTCTACCTGAATAGAAGTAGAGGAGTCGTAGAATGTTCGAGCATCCCATAATTGCTTAGAAATAATTAAAACCGTGCTAAAAACCATCAGCATACACAGTTTGGGAACTAACCGTATATCGGTTATCACCCTTTCCCATGGTTTAATTGTGATACTTGCCATTCCTAATTCTCCACGTATTCTGGTACTACTTAACTCGTTAGTTAAATAATAAATGTAGTTTCTCTTCCATTTATTATGACGACACTGAGCATCTTTATAATTAATTTGAGCCTCGAATGAAAAAACATCATATCAAAAATGACGTCAAACCAATGAGCTTAATGTCACTGGTACTATCCTTTTTATCCTTATTTGTGATCTCTGGACTGATATTCTTTAAACCTTCGCCAGATACCTATTCCTTACTTATCGGCATCGATAGCGTAATCTGTAGTCTCTTTTTGTTACAGCTCACAATCGATCTCTTTCGTTCTAAAAATCGACTCGTTTATTTGAAGGAACACTGGATAGATTATCTCGCAAGCATACCGTTAATAGAGCCTCTTCGTTACGGCCGAATATTCCAGATATTAAGGGTAATCAGGGTTATTCAATCGGGAAAACATATCTTTCAGCAAATAAATAAAAATAGAAAAGAAGCGACACTTGCTTCTATCTTATTGCTACTGGTTTTTCTACTTACAATTGGGTCTACCGCGATTCTCGCAGCCGAAGGGGGACAACCAGATGCAAACATAAATAATGCTGGGGATGCATTATGGTGGGCCATGGTGACCGTCTCAACGGTGGGTTATGGCGATCACTATCCGACAACAGATATAGGCAAAATTGTTGCGTCAATAATCTTAATTTGCGGTGTAGGCATATTTGGTATGATTTCAGGTTTAATCACATCGCTACTCGCCACGCCTAAATTTAATAACCTACAAGACCAATCACTTAAAAATCATCAATTAGCTGAAAACAATCAATTATTAGAAAAGCTCATCTCAAACCAACAAATCCTAGTGGAAAGAATTGATCTATTGGAGCAGTCGATTGACAACAAGTTAAATTCAGAGGAATAGCCATACCAATCCGAAAAATTAACTGAACAGCAATGTAGCGATCATGGAACCGACATCAATGGGTAGGGAGGCTCATTGCTGAACGTACAGGGATGTCTTGAGCCGTCGGCGGAATGACATTAACGTTGATCATAAACGGAGTCAGGTATAACGAAAAAGGTGGACAACATTCGTCGGCCACCTTTTAGCTAATAGAGGAATATTATCTTATGATCTTTTAACTACTCCAATAAGGTTGAACCTCTACACTCATTGCTCGGGTTTGCTCCATTGCATGTAAAATGGAAGCCTCTTGTCTCGCAAGCCATCTTTCCAGTTGACCTCTGTCTTCTTCATCAAGCTCTTTGTGGTTAATGAGCTCTTCGAGTGGCCTTAACGTAAGTAGATCGTCAATCCCGTGGAGAAGATCGTCCCAAGGCATACGGAAATTATTGCGTTGGTCAATATCGTACACCGACGCAAAACAGATACCAGTATAAAGGTTCCTCATAAGCCCATAGCGTTGTTCTATATATTCATCACGTGTGAGCGCTGTATGAGGAGGAAAGGCTTCGATCAACTCAGCCCATGTTCGATCAAGTTGGTATTGAGAAAAGCGCTTAACTGGATTTGCCATTTTCTCTTTTGCTTTTTCATCTAAAAATGGGTGCCAACCTCTTCCCATTAACCAACGACTTAAGTCAAGAAGCAACCCTGTATATCGAGCCGATGTAAATAAGGTAATCATGTCGTCTTGTGTCGGTAGCTCTTCTTTACTCTTGATAAGTTTATTCACCAGTAGCTTTCTTGCGTCAAGTTTTCGAAGAGCATGGCCTTTATCTTCACAAAGGTCATCAATATAATCGGCCGTTTTTAACCAACTAAGCTCTTCATCTAACCATTTCAACTCTTGACGCAATAATGCGCTTGCTCTTCGAGGAACAATACCACCATACACCGTTAAGATTTGTCTGATAAACGAGATCGAATTGCTAATTTGTGCAAGTACTTGATTCGAAGGGTGTTCAAAATATATCTGTTCGTGAAAATGCCAATGAGATAAAGCATGTTCAAGTGAGTTCACGAAACACACTTCAACACTGTCCTCTGTTCTAGTCTCAACCAAAGCGAGTGGCTTCACCTCGTCTCCCTCATAGCCTTGAGCGAGTCGATAACCCCTTGCCGCTTTGCTTAAATTGCCTAAGCGCATACCACCCTCTTCACTTAAACTTCTTGCCAAAGTGAAAAGTGAGTCCGCTTGTCCTGACTTAAGTTCGAGTTCCACCTCACAAATCGGTGATTCTTTGTCCCCAGCGACCACAACACCTTGATCGAATGCCACTTCAATTTGACTACCGTCAGCCATGCTTACCAACCATTGTTCTCGGGTGAAATTGGTTGAAAATATAGGGAGGATATCGTGTTGTAATTCGGAAAAGTCTTTACCTGGCGGCCATATATCTTTCGGGTGGAGTGTTAGGTCAGGAGAGTTACTACTATGTTCAGCGTTATATTCGGGTCGTTGATGTAATCCAGCTACCACTCGTCCAGATGTTTTTACAGTCTGAACATAAACCTCATCAAACCGTCGAATACGTAAGCCTATATCATGCTCACGCAGCCAGTTGTCTTGAGTATCAAAATAGATGTTACCTAGTTCTCTACAACTGTTCTGAAGCGTTTTAACCTCCGCAATTTTTCTTCGTAATTTTTCCGAAAAATCCGGTCGTACAAAAAACTTCAGTTCTATCTCGGTTTCCATTTGCTATTTATACCTTTAAAAGTAGTCCTACACAGGATATTGCCTATTTTTGCCTACCGCAAGATCGAAATTTAGCCGAATAGATGATCTAAATCAGTTTTATTGGTCAATTTATTAGGTTACCATGCGCGACTTTATAGCCCTAGGCAACCAATTACTTTTTTTTGGTATATGGTTTATGTAGGTTCTATTTTTTTAGGTTTGATCACTATGCCAGTAAATACAATCATGGGGCTGTTCGCCAAATCCCCAATAAAACCTCTACAAAAACACGTAGCGGTTGTAGATGAATGCTGTTCTCAACTTATACCGTTTTTTGAAACTTGCCATCAAGGCGATTGGGAAAAAGCGGAAGAAATTCGAGCACGCATTTCTGAACTAGAGAAAGAAGCCGATGTTTTGAAGCGTGAAATTCGCTTAAAACTACCAAGCGGATTGTTTATGCCTGTCGACCGTACAGACATGTTGGATCTCATAACTCAACAAGACAAACTCGCTAACCTCGCCAAAGATATTTCAGGCCGTGTTATAGGACGCAGACTGAACATACCTGATGCTATCAACGATAACTTTATTGCCTACGTTAAGCGCTGTATTGATTCAGCACATCTTGCGTATAGGGTCGTACAAGAATTTGATGAGTTAATAGAAACTGGATTTAAAGGCCGTGAAGTAAGTTTAGTGGCTGAGATGATTCATCAATTGGATTTGATAGAAGACGACACCGATATATTGCAAATTAAATTACGTCAGCAATTAATGGCCATTGAAAATGACTATAACCCGATTGACGTTATGTTTTTGTACAAAATTCTTGAATGGGTTGGCGAAATCGCCGATCAGGCTGAACGAGTAGGTACTCGTTTAGAACTGATGCTCTCTCGTTCATAATTTTTCAATCACTTTGTAAATTCAGGTTCAATCATTGTGCCGATTAATCGGCATCAAAGTAATGTGCGCTGCGCATAACCTGGGTTTCTTAAATTAAGGTATGACAATGGATACCCTCGCTAATTATGGCACTATCCTTCTTATCATCGCTGCACTATTTGGTTTTTTAATGGCTATTGGTATTGGGGCAAATGATGTCGCCAATGCTATGGGAACGTCTGTTGGTTCTAAAGCCCTAACGGTAAAACAAGCGATTGTTATCGCAATGATTTTCGAATTTGCCGGTGCTTACCTAGCGGGTGGTGAAGTTACAGATACCATTCGTAAAGGGGTAATCGATACCTCTTTGTTTGAAAGCCAACCAGAGATTCTTGTCTTCGGTATGATGTCAGCACTATTAGCGGCTGGTACTTGGCTTTTATTGGCCTCTTTTCGAGGGTGGCCAGTATCCACGACACATTCCATTATAGGTGCCATTATCGGTTTTGCTCTTGTTTCTGTTGGTTCAGAAGCTGTAGATTGGAAATCGGTTCAAGGCATTGTGGGGAGTTGGATAGTCACCCCTCTAATTTCAGGTATTATTGCTTACTATATCTTTGTCACTGCACAACGACTCATCTTTGATACTGCCACACCGCTTATCAATGCCAAACGTTTCGTTCCTGTTTATATGTTCATAACCACTCTAGTTATCGCCTTAGTTACGATCAAAAAAGGGCTAAAACATATAGGCTTACACCTAACTGGTTTTGAAGCTTGGGGTTGGGCAATTGCTGTTTCGGCTTGCGTAATGATCGGTGGTTACATCTACATTGGCAAGAAATTCGAAGCAAGTAAAGATGACCACAGCTTTGCTGGTGTCGAAAAAATCTTTAGCACCTTAATGGTTATCACAGCATGTGCTATGGCATTTGCTCATGGTTCAAACGATGTTGCGAATGCCATTGGCCCTCTTTCTGCTATCGCGGCAACGATTGAAAACATGGGTGAAATATCATCTAAAAGCACTATCGCATGGTGGATATTACCGCTTGGTGGTATTGGTATTGTGGTCGGCCTAGCCACCATGGGTCATAAAGTAATGGCGACAGTTGGAACCGGCATAACAGAATTAACACCGAGTCGCGGGTTCGCAGCTCAACTTGCAACCGCTTGTACAGTGGTTTTAGCATCCGGTACCGGTTTACCTATCTCAACCACGCAAACATTGGTTGGTGCCGTGTTAGGCGTCGGTTTTGCCCGTGGTATTGCGGCATTAAACCTTGGCGTTGTTAGGAATATCGTTATCTCTTGGGTTATTACCCTACCTGCTGGTGCTATTTTAGCTGTGATATTTTTCTATATTTTGGAAGCGATATTTATCTAATCAATGTTAGAGCAATGTCATATTTGATTCAAAAGTGAAAAAAGGCACGTTTATACGTGCCTTCTTAGTTGCATGAACAGCATAAAATTCTTACTATTCTCCCACTGGAAAATTCGAATAATGATTAGAACGAAATATGGTACCGATTTTATCGCCATAAATTCGTAAGGAACACACTGTGAAAAAATTGGTTTATGTTGTTTTATTTGTTTGCTTCTCAATACCAAGTGCATTTGCAGCACCGAGGTACATCGCAGATAGTCTATTCACTTATATGCATGCTGGTCCGGGTAATGAATTTCGTATCATCGGCAGTGTCGATGCTGGTGACAAAGTGAACCTTGTCGACGTGAATACCAAGGCTAAATACAGTCAGGTTATTGACTCTAAGGGTCGAAAAGGTTGGGTAGAAAGCCGTTTTGTAACTCGCCAAGCAAGCATGGCAGAACGTTTACCTAAGCTCGAAGCAGAATTATCCTCGGTTAAAGAACAGCTTGCTAATGCTCGTAAAAACTCAGATGAAGCAAAATCAGGCTTAGTTCAATCTCTTGATTTACGTAACAAACAGATCGCTGAGCTAGAGCAGAATCACAGTGACATTAGCCAGCAATTGACGAGCTCTCAAACAGAAATTCGAGAACTACGCGCTAAACTAGATACACAAAAAGAAGACCTACTGCTTAAATACTTCATGTATGGCGGTGGTGTAGCGGGTATTGGCTTATTGTTCGGACTCGTTCTTCCGCATATCGTTCCTAGACGTAAAAAAGCGCCAAACGGTTGGGCTTAATTCCTACGGTATGTCGCGATTAGCTCATCGCGATTAAATAACCTAAAAAGGTCGCAATAATCGCGACCTTTTTCTATTTCCCAGAGTAGCATGATATTTCTGTCGAACAATCAACCTCGCCATTCATAGAGCGCTGGAATCTCAATCACATCGCCATCAAAACCGACGGTGATATATCTTGGGGTAATCGTCAGTAATTGCACTGCATCACTTATCCAATCCCCTTCATACAGCTCTACACCATTAATCTTCACCCAACGATGTTGCACATTGCCGGCATACATATGTGTTTGTAAATTCATGGCGGGTAGTTTCCCCTCAAACACATATTCATAGTCAACCAATTCAATTTTCTCGACATCGTTAGGTGAGTCGTTGGACGATGGTGATTGAGAAGATACATCGCCATTTAACGCGTCTTGTACTCGCTCTGCAAGTTCCGAAGAGAGCCCACTAAGGTCAAGAGACTCTAATTGAAAGTCATCACTTGCCGGCATTACATTATTGTTTGAATGCTTCGCTTCATTGCTTGTATATCCCACCAACTTAGTTTCACTCTCTTGGAGCTCTAGCGATGGTTCGATGGTCCTAAGCTCTGCGAACTCTGGGTAAGCAAGAAATGTCACTCGTGGTGTTTTAGGTAAGCGTTGCCGCTCTTGTTGTTCTTCAAGCGCCACCATCGCCTGCTCAGTTTGTCGCTGCCACGATTGTTTGGCGTCATAGCCAATATAGGCGATAGAGGCGATAGGTGGCAGCAGTATTAAAGAGATGATCAACACCACGTTATTTTTTCTTTTTGGTTGGCTAAATTGATGTGCTGTGACAGGTGGCGGTGTATGAATCGCTTTATAGCCTTGCTCTGACTGTGCCAGAGATTTCATTAATTCAGACACAATTATGAGCCCTCTTCTGTCAAGATAATCTTAGGTGAAAACTCGGTTGTCATTCGGTCAAGTAGTTTCAACGTATTTTTTCCTACTACTCCATCCGCCGTGAGCCCTTGCCACGTTTGGAATGCTTTAACTCTATTTTCTAATTTCACGTCAAAGATCTGGCTACCCATATTTTCTTCACCTAATACTTTGGATAACATCGCGTCCAGTGTCCGGACATCTTCACCTACACTATTTCGCTTCAGTACTTGAACAATCTCACTGTACCATAGAGTTTGATATTCACCGTTCCAGTTAGAACCCAACCAATCTGCGGCTAGCACGACACGTTGCTTACCATTTAGTAGCTCAATTTTGTCTTGAGACACCTTATACAACACTGCATAAAAAGTCCCAACCTCACTCTGTAAAGTAAGCACAACAGGTCTATTTTCTTGCATGATGTTCAGCAAATTTCCGTAACGACTTTCGCAATGAAATGGTGTACTTTCTGATGAGCAATTGGCATCCAATACCGACGCTTTCACTCCCCACAAACGATACAGCGTTTGCATTACATCGATTTGATTTTGACTTTTTTGGATAAATACACGTAATTCGTCATCAATACTCTGTTGTTTTTCAAGGCTAGATTCCACAATAGGAATAGGTGGAAAATAGGATTGAATGAGGGATTCTATCGGTTGATTAAATTTAAACACCAAACCGACCAGAATAACCGCCAACATGGCGGCGCTAAACATTGTAGGGAACGCGTTGGTTGTGCTGGCCTTAATAGTGGGGGCCATTGGTGCTTGAAATGACATCACGTCCTGACAAGCTTTTTCAGCTTGTTCTGCGGTCACCTCTTTTTCACCACTATAAAAAGCATACAGCAGTGCTTTATCGCACACTAAATTAATCAAGCGAGGGACACCCTGGGTGTGCTTGGCAATAACCTTTGATGCCTTAGCACTAAATAATGAATGTTGACTTCCTGCTATGTGTAGACGAAATTCGATGTATTGGAACACCTCTTTATCGGATAACGGCAACAAATGATAACGACCCGTTATACGTTGAGATAGCTGTCGAAGCTCAACAGTTTGCAGCTTAACTTGCAATTCAGGTTGACCAATTAATAGCACCTTAAGAAGCTTTTGGCTGTCGGTTTCTAGATTCGTCAATAGACGTAGCTGCTCTAAAACTTGGGATGAAAGATGTTGCGCCTCATCGATCAACAGTAACGATTGAACCCCATTCGCATAATTTTCCAGTAAGTACTGGTGGATACCTTTGGTTAACTGCTTAAGCGTGGCTTTCTCGGGGTACTGAACATTGAACTCATCGCATATCGCTTCTAAAAGATCGGTCTCTGAGAAGGTTGGATTAAGAATTAACCCTGCTTTTACGTCATCATTTAGAGACGCTAACATCGCTTTAGATACGGTTGTTTTGCCCGTCCCTACCTCTCCGGTCAGCATCGCAAATCCACCGCCATCACCAAGGCCTGCTTGAAGATGCACCATTGCCTCTCGATGACGAGAGCTCAGAAACAAGTATCTTGAACTTGGAACTATCGAAAATGGTGCTTCAATAAATCCAAAATAATCCTTATACATTCACTAATCTCTTTTCGTAATAATTCGTTCGCGTTAAATAGACAAAATGTTTTATGCAAAGTACCACTGGCTGATAGAATGTAAAGCCTGACTAAACGTTTTTACCAAGGAGCCTTGTTTGCAAACCTATCTTGTTGGCGGAGCCGTGCGTGACAAACTACTCGACATTCCCAATTACGATAACGACTGGGTTGTCGTCGGTTCTACCGTGGAGCAGATGCTCTCTCTTGGCTTTCAGGCCGTAGGTAAAGACTTTCCTGTTTACCTGCACCCTAAAACTAAAGAAGAGTACGCATTAGCACGGACAGAGCGCAAATCAGGTCATGGATATACAGGTTTTCAATGCCACTTTTCTCCTGATGTATCATTAGAAGAAGATCTTACCCGACGGGATCTTACCATCAATGCAATCGCACAAGATGAGTTCGGTGTCATCATTGACCCATACGGTGGTCAGGATGATCTCAATTCTCGTATTCTTCGTCATGTATCCGACGCATTCATCGAAGATCCATTGCGAGTGCTACGTGTCGCCCGATTTGCAGCAAAACTCGCGCCTTTAGGTTTTACCATTGCGCCTGAAACCATACAACTCATGAAAAGTATGGTTGATTCAGATGAGCTAAAGCATCTTACGCCTGAAAGAGTATGGCAAGAATGGCATAAATCATTAAAAACTGAGCGACCTGATATTTTTCTCTCCGTGCTAAAAGAATGCGGAGCGCTTAAGGTTATCATTCCTGAGATTGACCAGCTATTTGGTGTCCCTCAACCAGAAAAATGGCATCCGGAGATAGACACAGGTGTCCACACGCTCATGGTGGTAAAACAAGCCGCTCTGCTCACGAGTTCTACTGTTGTTCGCTTTGCCGCTCAAGTCCACGACCTTGGCAAAGGGGTAACACCAGAATCTGAGTGGCCTAGCCACAAAATGCATGCTCACACAGGGCTAGCCATCATTAAGGCGCTATGCCATCGGGTAAAAGTGCCTAACGAATACAAAGAGATCGCCCTTGCTGTTTGCGCCCAGCATTCCAATGTACATAGAGCAAATGAACTTAAGCCTGCCACTTTCTTAAAGATACTGAATAAACTAGATGTTTGGCGTAAACCAGACAAACTCAACCTAGTATTGCTCGCATGCGCTGCCGATCACAGAGGAAGGAAAGATCACGAAGACTTACCGTACCCACAACGGTCGATCTTTGAAGATGCTTATAAAAGCGCATTATCCGTTGATGTACAAAATGTCATTAAAGATGGCTTTGAAGGGCAACATATCCGTGAGGAACTCGACAAGAGACGAATAGAAGCGATTGCGTTTTCTCGACAACGCGAGTGATAGGTAATCCCTCATCGCAAGAGCTTATTTCTGTATTATCGTCGGATGTCTTCGATCCCCACTTTCGTGGGGACGTCCGGACGTAATTAGAATTAGCACCAAAGATAATTGAACTAAGAACCAAAAATCAAGAACCCAAACAGACCAAAACCAAGTATCAATCTATAGATAACAAACGGCAACATCCCCATCTTGGAGATAAGCTTCAAGAAGAAGAAAATACAGATGTACGCGCTGATAAACGAGGTCATTATTCCAGTCATTAAATAGCCAAAATGCACTGGCTCCGCGCTTGTTACTAACTTAAGTCCTAAATATCCACCTGCGAGCATAATGATGGGGATAGACATCAAGAAAGAAAAACGCGCAGCGGCTTCACGAGTAAAACCCAAATAAAGTGCCGCCGTAATCGTCGCACCAGATCGTGATGTTCCGGGGATAAGAGCTAAGGCTTGCGCAATACCAATCATCAATGACTTTTTACCGTCAGCCTGATATTCGTCATCTTTCAATCGCGCATTGTTATCAACCCACCATAGCAACAACGCAAAAACCACGGTTGTTGTCGCGATAATCCAAGGACTTCTTAAATACAACTCAATAATATCTTTGATAAAGAAACCCAAAATACAGGCTGGAATAGTCGCAAGTATCAGCATCCAAGCTAATTTACTCTCTTTCGAGCGTTCACCCTTGAATATCGATCCAATTAAAGCAGTTAAAAGGATCATGACTTCATTTCTAAAATAGATCATCACCGCGGCAAGAGTGCCTACATGCACGGCAACATCAAACGCTAAACCTTGATCATCCCAACCAAATATTGCAGACGGTAAAATTAGGTGAGCAGAACTAGATATAGGGAGAAACTCGGTAAAACCTTGAACCAAGGCAAGTATAAATGCTTCAAAATACGTCATTACAATTCCATTAATAAACAAAATCCACTTTCGTTAGGGATTCTAGGTGATCCATTATCTGCCAAATCTCTTTCACTCTTCTTCCGTCATTAGGGATAACCAATTCAGGTACAAGATCGAACAGAGGCTGAATGACAAATGGATATTTAAAAATATCGTCTCGGGGTACCGTCGGAGAGTGTGGTGAGATTTCATCACCAAACAGTAAGATATCGAGATCTAGGTTTCTATCTTGACACTTTTTAGCGTCTTCAGGACGGCCCCACTTTAGCTCTATTTTACGAAGTTCGTGTGAAAAATCCGTCAATTTTTTATGCGTAGAAAGCTCTACAACAAAATTATAGAACGAACTGCTATCAAAACCGACAGGCGCACATTCATAAATGGGCGAGACCTTTCTTTGATTATCCAACAAAAAAAGTTCATTAATCGCAGCATGAGTGTGCCTTATTCTCTCTACGTTAGTACCAACGCCAACATAAACTATTGTCATCAGGTGTTTCTACTGCCTCTTTCAATCACTACACCTACACCTGCGGCTTGAGGAATGGCACCGGGTTTGGTCAAACGAATGTGAATCCAAGGTACATTAAACTGAGTCATAATTAATTCGGCTATCTCTTCTGCAACACGCTCAACCAACAAAAACTGACCATTCTCTATATGTTCGATTACCGCTTTGCTTACCTTGGCATAATCCAATGCGTCTTCAACATCATCACTTTTTCCTGCCGGTTTATTATCATGAGCCATTTCAATATCAAGGACCAGTTTCTGTTTGATCTCTTGTTCCCAGTCATACACGCCAATCGTGGTGATGACTTCAAGTTTTTCAATAAACACTTTATCAACTGACATTTTCTATCCTTTAAGATAGTAAGGCAAATCACCGACGTGCCTTACATTACAATAATTCTGGTCACCGATTGGTCGTATCTCACAGGTGCCATTACGCTACGAAATAGTTCAGATGCAAATAGTTTACATGACTAAAAGTACGTAGCGAAGCATGGAACCTTTATTTACGCCATTTTCCTGTACTTTAGTTCACTCACTTCCCACACCGTTTCGTTCGCAAAATTGAACAAACATGACAACTTGTCAAGAGGTCGGATACCAAAGAGAGCAAAAACAAAGTATTATTTTCAAACGAGCTATACTAGATGCTCGAAAGAAGAAAATACCAGTTCGATTCTCACGTTTAGCTATTAAGGACACCTATGACACCATTAGCGCTTGGAATGATCATCTTTGCCTATCTGCTAGGATCCATATCTAGTGCGGTGTTGATTTGTCGACTGCTTAAATTACCCGACCCAAGAGAAAATGGTTCAAAGAACCCCGGCGCAACCAATGTATTAAGAATTGGCGGAAAACCAGCCGCAATAACGGTATTGCTACTTGATATGTTAAAGGGCACCATTCCAGTCTGGATGAGTTATTATCTCACTGTTGAACCTCTGTATCTTGGTCTAATAGGCATTGCAGCATGTTTAGGCCACATCTATCCTATCTTTTTCCATTTTAGAGGCGGCAAAGGTGTTGCTACTGCAATTGGTGCCATAGCACCGATAGGCTGGGGATTAACGGGGTTATTAGGTGTTACATGGCTGGTCGCTGCGATTATAACAAGGTATTCATCCCTTGCGGCCATTATCACCGCGTTGCTAGCCCCCTTCTATGCTTGGATATTTAAACCACTCTATACGCTTCCTGTTGCGATGCTATGTTGTCTGATATTGCTCCGACACTACGATAACATCCGCCGCCTTATTGATGGTACAGAGCCAAAGATTGGCTCTGCGTCTTAAATCTTTGAAATCGATTCTTTTTCAAACAGGCTAATGTGCGCTAACGAAGCGAAAACTAATACGACTTGATAGGTGATAGTTGATCAATTGGCCAACGAGGTTGAGCTTTAACCGATAAATCTGAGGATTCATTGTTTTTTAGCCTCTGCATACCAGCATAAGCAATCATCGCTCCATTATCGGTACAAAATTCAGTTCTTGGGTAGTAAACTTCCCCGCCTATTTTTTTAGCTAAACCTTCTAAATCCGCTCTTAACTGTTTGTTAGCGCTGACTCCTCCAGCAATCACGATGCGCTTCATTCCCGTTTGCTCTAATGCTCGTTTACATTTAATCACTAAGGTTGCACAGACCGCTTCTTGAAATGCGTAAGCAATATCTGCTCGGGTTTGGTCATCACTGTCATTCGCCGCGATGGTGTTAGCTGCAAAAGTCTTCAAGCCAGAAAAACTCATATCCAAACCGGGGCGATTCGTCATCGGTCTAGGGAATTTAAAGCGACCCTGAGTGCCTTTTTCCGCCAAACGAGAGAGAAGTGGTCCACCTGGATAATCCAACCCCATCAATTTAGCCGTTTTATCAAAAGCTTCTCCCGCAGCATCATCTATCGATTCACCCAATATTTGATAATCACCAATGGCTTTCACTTCCACAATCATAGTGTGACCACCAGAGACCAGCAGAGCAATGAATGGGAATGGTGGTGGTGTCTCTTCTAACATAGGAGCAAGAAGGTGACCTTCCATATGGTGTACAGGAATCGCTGGCACATCCCACGCATAAGCGAGACTGCGGCCAATGGTCGCACCAACTAAAATAGCGCCAACCAGACCCGGTCCGGCAGTATAGGCAATACCATCGATATCTTTCTCAGATAAGTTGGCTTCTTTCATCGCCTCTTTAATTAGAGGAATTGTTTTCTTTACATGGTCTCTTGAGGCTAACTCTGGTACTACACCGCCATAATCGGCATGCAGCTTTACTTGGCTATATAATTGATGTGAAAGTAATCCTTTCTCGTCATCATAAATAGCGACGCCTGTTTCATCACAGGAGGTTTCAATACCTAAAATACGCATGTTTTTCTCATAGAAATCGGAAATTGATGCAATATTACCTAATCTAAGAAAATTTGACCACGATAATACTTTACAAAGGGGCAGTGATCGGATTAAAATTCCGCACCATTTTTGATCTAACTGATTAGTGACCAATCGACTAAGATTTGAGTCCAAAGAATCAGTATTAACGAATAACCCCTGAGGTGAAAGGCATATGCCAATAGTTAAAGTACGTGAAAACGAACCGTTCGACGTTGCATTACGTCGTTTCAAACGCTCTTGCGAAAAAGCAGGTATTCTTTCAGAAGTGCGTCGTCGTGAGCATTATGAAAAACCTACTACAGTTCGCAAACGCGCTAAAGCAGCAGCTCAAAAGCGTCATGCTAAGAAGCTAGCTCGCGAAAACGCTCGTCGCGTACGTCTGTACTAATAACTGAGTCCCAAAAAGGAATCTAGTTATGGCTCTTATTGAACAACTCAAAGAAGAGCAGAAAATTGCGATGAAAGCCAAGGATAAATTACGCCTTGGCACTATTCGTTTAGCCTTATCAGCAATTAAACAACGTGAAGTTGACGAGCGGATCACTCTGACCGACGACGATATCGTAGTAATAATGACTAAGATGGTTAAACAACGTCGCGATTCTGTATCGCAATTTGAAGCAGCAGGTCGTCAAGACTTAGCTGATGCTGAGAAAGCAGAAATTATTGTACTTGGGGATTTCATGCCTCAACCGTTGTCAGAAGAAGAAGTATCAGCACTTGTTGAAAGTGCTATTGCCGAATCTGGTGCTGCGGGCATGCAAGACATGGGTAAAGTAATGGGTGTACTTAAGCCGCAAATTCAAGGGCGAGCAGACATGGGTAAAGTAAGCGGTTTAGTTCGTTCTAAATTGGCTTAAATCCCAAATCAATTTAACAAGCCGTGTTATTCTTCTAGAATGCACGGCTTGTTTGTATCTGCACGTCATTGTACTAAATTTATAAACAGTAAGGTTTTATGGCAGGACATATCCCACGACACTTTATAGATGATCTACTTGCTAGAGTGGATATCGTTGATATTGTCGATTCCCGCGTAAAACTTAAAAAGAAAGGCAAAAACTACGGTGCTTGCTGCCCTTTTCACAATGAAAAAACCCCCTCTTTCTCCGTAAGCCAAGAAAAACAGTTCTATCACTGCTTCGGTTGTGGTGTACATGGTAATTCCATCGACTTTGTCATGGAGTTTGACCGGTTAGACTTTGTTGAAGCGATAGATGAAATTGCCTCTGGCTTAGGCCTAGAAGTTCCAAGGGAACAGAGAAGTGGCGAACAATTTAGCAATACTCCTCGTGCCAATTCGCAAGAAAAGCGCGACCTCTACGATTTGATGGGGAGCATCGCTCAGTTTTATCGCTCACAACTCAAGGTCTCGTCGAACAAGCACGCTATCGACTACCTTAAGGACCGAGGTCTTTCTGGGGAAATCGTACAAAAATTCGGTATTGGGTTTGTAGCCGATGAGTGGGACGCTGTACGCAAAAACTTTGGTCAGCAAAAGTTAACACAAGACATGCTAGTAACTGGTGGCATGCTTATCGAAAACGATAAAGGTAACCGTTATGATCGCTTTCGTGGCCGCGTTATGTTTCCTATCCACGATAGACGAGGACGCGTTATTGGCTTTGGCGGTCGAGTCATCGGCGACGGAACACCGAAATACCTAAACTCGCCTGAAACGCCTATTTTTCATAAAGGTAAAGAGCTTTACGGCCTTTATGAAGTACTGCAAGCCTACAGAGAGCCAACACAAATTCTGGTTGTAGAAGGCTATATGGATGTTGTCGCGTTAGCGCAATATGGTGTTGACTACTCGGTGGCATCATTGGGAACATCAACAACGGGCGATCATCTACAACTACTGTTTAGACAAACCAACACGGTCGTCTGCTGTTATGACGGGGACCGAGCAGGTAAAGAGGCCGCATGGCGCGCACTTGAAAATGCACTCGGATATCTAAAGAGTGGCAACATTCTTAAGTTCTTATTTTTACCTGATGGGGATGACCCAGACAGCTTTATACGAACACATGGTAAAGAAGCATTTGAAGAGAAAGTGACGAATGCGACACCATTGTCTGAATATTTGTTTAAAAACCTGACCGATCAGGTTCAAGTCGGTAGTGATGAAGGTAAAGCGGCACTTTCTGCGCTTGCTGTGCCACTTATCGAAAAAATACCTGACGAACACCTACAAGCTCAGCTTTTAAAAATCCTAGGACAAAAGACTGGAATTTTCTTAGAGCACCAGTTCAATACAAAGAAAACCGTAAAAAATGAGACAAAAGCACCACAAAAGATAGCAAAAACACCAATGCGCGTAGTTATTGCGCTCTTAGTTCAAAATCCAAGCTATATTGAATATGCGCCGGATTTAACAAGTGTTCGAGAAATAGCCGTTCCAGGATTAGGTTTATTGATAGAAGTGCTTGATAAATGCCGAACAAATCCCCATATAACCACTGGTCAGCTAATAGAGCATTGGCGTAACCATAAAAATGAAACAATGTTGTCGCGTCTGGCCAGCTGGGATATCCCACTGGGAAAAGATGAAGATAATGAACATGATGTATTCATGGATTCACTGGATAAAATTTTAGTCCAGTGTATCGACAAACAGATCGAAGTTTTACAGGCTAGAGCAAGAAGTGTCGGCTTATCAGCCGAAGAAAAAAGGGAGCTTCAAGATTTGATCTTAGGAGCGTAACCCAGAGTAGCCAGTAAAGATTATATTTGCTATAATTGGCGGTTTGCATTTCGCATACTTTCACCATCACACAGACCTCAAGTTGGATATCGTCTATGGATCAAAATCCGCAGTCACAGCTAAAGTTACTTGTCATTAAGGGTAAGGAACAAGGCTATCTGACGTACGCCGAAGTAAATGATCACCTACCTGCAGAAATCGTAGATTCTGAACAGGTAGAAGATATCATTCAAATGATCAACGACATGGGTATTAAAGTCGTTGAAACTGCACCTGACGCAGATGAAATGTCCATCAATGAAGATAATAACGTCACTGATGAAGACGCTGCTGAAGCTGCCGCTGCTGCACTCTCGAGTGTAGAAAGCGAAATTGGCCGCACTACCGACCCAGTTCGTATGTATATGCGTGAAATGGGCACAGTAGAGCTGTTAACTCGTGAAGGCGAAATTGACATTGCTAAGCGTATTGAAGATGGTATTAACCAAGTTCAATGCTCTGTAGCAGAGTACCCAGGTACTATCTCTTATATCCTTGAACAATTTGATAAAGTTCAGGCTGAAGAGTTACGCCTAACAGACATTATCTCTGGTTTTGTAGACCCGAATGATGATGGTTCTGCTGCTCCTACCGCGACTCACATCGGCTCTGAACTTACTGGATCTAACTTAGCAGATTCAGACAAAGAAAAAGACGAAAAAAGCGACGATGATGAAGACGAGGAAGAAGAAGACACGGGTATTGACCCTGAACTTGCTTTAGAAAAATTCACTGGTCTTCGAAATACTTATCAAGATATGCAACTCGCCATCAATGAGCATGGCCGCGATAGCAAAATAACAGCTAACGCAAAAGAAGCGCTACTTGAAGTATTTAGAGAGTTCCGTCTGATCCCTAAACAGTTTGATTACCTAGTAAATGAACTGCGTACTTCAATGGATCGTGTTCGTACACAAGAGCGTTTAATTATTCGCCAATGTGTTGAATACGGAAAAATGCCTAAGAAGACGTTTGTTCAAGCATTTACCGGTAACGAATCTTCTGACGCATGGCTAGATAAAGTACTTGCTTCAGAAAAACCTTATGCGGAAAAGATAAAACGCAATGAAGAAGACATTCGTCGTAGCATATATAAACTACGAGTTATCGAAAAACAAACTTCACTGCCAGTTCAAGTTATAAAAGATATCAGCCGTCGTATGTCAATTGGTGAAGCGAAAGCACGCCGAGCGAAGAAAGAGATGGTTGAAGCGAACTTACGTTTGGTTATTTCTATCGCGAAGAAATACACTAACCGTGGCCTACAATTCTTGGACCTAATCCAAGAAGGTAACATTGGCCTAATGAAAGCGGTAGATAAGTTCGAATATCGCCGTGGTTATAAGTTCTCTACTTACGCAACATGGTGGATTCGTCAGGCGATTACACGTTCTATTGCTGACCAAGCTCGTACCATCCGTATTCCGGTTCACATGATCGAAACGATCAATAAACTGAACCGCATCTCTCGCCAAATGTTGCAAGAGATGGGTCGTGAGCCGCTTCCGGAAGAGCTAGCAGAACGCATGCAAATGCCAGAAGACAAGATCCGCAAAGTACTGAAAATCGCTAAAGAGCCAATCTCTATGGAGACACCAATCGGTGACGACGAAGATTCGCACTTAGGTGACTTTATCGAGGATACCACTTTAGAACTTCCGCTAGATTCAGCTACTTCTGGTAGCTTGAAAGTAGCAACGAAAGATGTTCTAGCTGGCCTAACTCCTCGTGAAGCGAAAGTACTGCGTATGCGCTTTGGTATCGACATGAACACTGACCATACCCTAGAAGAGGTTGGTAAGCAGTTCGATGTTACGCGTGAACGTATTCGTCAGATCGAAGCAAAGGCGTTACGTAAACTTCGTCACCCTAGCCGTTCAGAAACTCTGCGTAGTTTCTTAGACGAGTAAAATGACAGAAACTGATGAAAAGGTGAGCAGTTGCTCATCTTTTTTATCAATTTCGGTCTAAGTGGATAAAAACTAAGCGCAAATGCCCTATAAAGCATCTAGACAGCATTGGTTACATCCCCTATAATCGTCAACCTAATTCGGCCCCTTAGCTCAGTGGTTAGAGCGCTCGACTCATAATCGATCGGTCCGCAGTTCAAGTCTGCGAGGGGCCACCAAATTTAAAGGCCTGAGAGCGTTTTTGCTTCTCAGGCCTTTTTTATTAATCTCTATTTATAGCAGATTTTTATTTATAGCAATTTATCGAATACGCCAACTATCAAACCTCTCCAAATCCACCACACACTTGATATAAGCTCTTCAATCCGCACGGTATTCTAATACTCAACTAGTGACACACTTAACGTTTTTATATTAGTAAGTTTTCATACTCAATATGTGGAGTATGCTAGAACTAATAATAATAAAATTAGGTACAACGTCAATGAAGCTGAATCAAGTATTATCTCATACCAATCAAGTCGAACGCTCAAAGTTCGTAAATTGCATAGATAAATTGTGTCAGGATTCTAAAGACGACAAAGCACTATCTATCCAGCTGGACAAAATTGATGGTCAATTAAAAGCTGCGTCTGGGAATGAGATAACCCAATTATTTGGGTTGGTTAAAAGGCATTTCAAAAAATCTATTCAAGAACAGATTGCTCTCGGTGGTCCACAAGTATCATTACTCATAAATATTCTATCTCGCGACGGTAACTGTATTGCCACCGTCCCGTGGATTGAATCGTTGTATACAAAAGAATACAACGAGATTAATAACCTTAGCCAGGAAATCATTAAAAGCATCACAGAAGCTGAATCTGTCGATTTTGAGCTTATTGGGAGACTTAGGATTTATCGTGATTGCGTGGATGCAGCATTTAACAACGATCTCAAATCTAATCGAGCAGCAAAAATATCTGAAGATGAACGCACAATCTTAAACGTTCTATCAGAAAGCTTACATTTATCAAGAGAAGAAGTTCACGCCATTGAACACGCCATCGACCCAATACCTGAACTAGGTATAGAAAGCGCACTTGAATATTTGCGTGAGAGTGGTGTTGTTCTTGTGAATAGGCGTCGTTCTGAGGTAATGGTAGCCGACGAAGTTGTCAACATACTTCATGAAATTCAAGGAAAAGAACTCCCTGATAAATACGTACTTAGAATTTTAAGATCTCTATCTGATGCAGAACTGTCTCATATTCTCAAAAATCATGGGCACAAGATTAGAGGAGTGAGTCGACAAGAGAAGATATCAGTAATTGCACATTCTGGTTTATCTATTCGAAGTATCCTCTCCACAGACCTACACGCTGATGATTCAACACAAAATCAACGCAAAGATCGTATCAAACAATTAATTGAGGATATGAGTCTAAATATTCAGCGAATCGGAACACGGCTACAAGATAGGATTGATGTCCTAATTGATTGCTTGAAAGAAAGTGAAGAAGAAGAATTCAATACTTTAAGCGTGAGTGGTTATAAAGAGTTATTGGAAAGATTTTCTTTGACCAATCCAACGGTTGAAGAACGTTTAAGAGCTGACTTTGAAATTGAGAATAAAGAGACTCTAGACCCTGAAAAACTTAAGGCTCTTGGTATCACACCGTTTGATATCCTTTATCTTTACAATAATGATGAAATTAAAAATATTCGAAATGAAATGAACTTATCGAAAAAAAGAAATCCTAGGTTACTCATTGTCGATAGCTTCGCTAGTGCAAACGATAGGTTAATCGAAAACTATCACTTACTCGCTTGTAGAGACCTACAAGGCTTAATTTCAGCAGGTGTCGATGTCAAAGAAGCAGATATAGGAATCAAGTTTGAAGAAGCTACACGCTCCATACTGG
Source organism: Vibrio sp. DW001 (assembly GCF_029016285.1). Lineage (NCBI taxonomy): Bacteria > Pseudomonadati > Pseudomonadota > Gammaproteobacteria > Vibrionales > Vibrionaceae > Vibrio > Vibrio sp. DW001. Next base: position 3,256,667 of record NZ_CP091975.1, read on the forward strand.
AACAATTAGGTATGAACGTAGATGAAGACCTAAGAAAGGATATCAATACTGCTAAAGACAAGGCAGATATTATCGTGTCGCTAGAAAATGACGATGTGATCATTGGAGAAGCTAAATCATTCAAAAATGGTCAATTTGCTAAGTACTCATCAACATCAAGGCAAGTTAAGGCTTATGTAAAGCGTTGTGAGGCAAGCGGGCACCGTGTTGCTCAAGTATTGATAGTTGCTCCCGCTTTTTCCGATGATTTTGTTGATGCTGCCGATATGGATACTGAAATTAATATTTCTTTACTGGAAGCGGAAGGTTTACAGAAAATTTTAGCGGCTTACAAGCAGAGGCGAAACCCTAACTTTTCGGCAAAACTCTTAACTAAAGGCGGGTTGTTGAAGGCTGATTTGATATCGAAGTCTATTTAAAACTCATATGAAATAAAAACTAGATATTTATAGTCTTGTCCCGTCCTAAAATACGTTGACGGTTTTAATAGAAGGTCAGAAGCTTTTCGCTCTGACCTTTTTTGTGCACCTCGTTTGGTGTCTCCATTCCCAAGCTTAAATGCGGTCTCATTTCATTATATATCTGTATTGATTCATCAACGAGCAGTTTTAATTCATCAAGTCCTCGGCACTTGTACAACAAAAACTCCTGTTTCAGTATGCCATTTATACGCTCTGCAAGGGCATTTTGATAACAGTCATACCCATCTGTCATCGATGGCTTAATTCCGCTTCTTGTCAATGCTGTCTGATAAACACCAGAGCAATATTGTAGTCCTCTATCTGAATGATGAATGGCATTACGGCTGTATTGCCGATTCTTGACGGCCATATTCAGTGCTTTGACGACATCTGTTGCCTTCATCTCGTTACTTAATTCATATCCCATTATTTTCCTGCTGTAAGCACCAGTGACCAAAGACAAATAATGTACTCCTTGCTCTGATTCCACATAAGTAATATCGCTAACAAATACTTCTTCAGGTGTTTTGGGGGAATGCTCTTTAAGTAAGTTCGGATGCTTGCGCATCCAGTGGTTACTATTCGTCGTTTTCGTATAACTTTTACGAGGTTGGACAAGCATTCCTTGTTCTCTTAAGTAACGAAATAACCCATCCCTACCAAGCTTGATACCTTGTTTTTCCAGTTCTGGCTTAATTAGTTGGTAAAGCTTTCTAGCCCAAATTCGTGGCATATATTTGCGCCAGTACATCACGCACTCTCGAACAGGTTCGAGTTTCTTAGCTCTATTTTGTATCCGTTTGATCGCTTGATAAACACATTGAGCAGTCATCCCTAGAGCGCGACAAGCAGGAGCGAGTTTTACTTGTCCCTTTTCTTTGGCTTGCCAGAGGGTTCGGATAAGTACTTTTTTCTTAGACCTGCCCCGTATTCTTTATCCATGATATCAACCATCCCATTGAGGACGATATTCTTCATTTTCTCTTCTTCTAGTTGACGTTCGAGGCGCTTGATTTTTTGAGCTGGAGTCTCTTTTGATTTAAGCATATTGGGTACATAAATTGGTTTCGACCAATCTAGTTTACCATGCTTTCTTAACCACACGAGCACGGTGCTGCGCCCCTGGATGCCATAGTATTTTTGAGCTTGCTTGTAGGTGAAATCGCCTTTTTCAACTTGATTGACTACTGCCAATTTAAAGCCTAATGAGTAATCTCTTTGTGAGCGTCGAGCTCGGTTGGGTGTTGGATTGTCCATTTTAAAGTCCTCAATGTGTAAACACATTTCAGGACGAGACATCTTATTAATAAAAGCCAAAAATATACCTTTTATTGGCTTTTAATTTTACTACACATTAACTAGTTCCGTGAGAGTGCACGCACTTGACAAAAAATAGAAGTAAAATAGTGTGCGTAATTGTATGCATTGATGGTTAATTACGTCGTTGGAACTGACGAATCCCCCAACAAGCCGCCCAAGCATCCACTCTAGCCGCCGCATCTAGTGGGTCTTCATCCTAAATACCTGTGTCCAGAAGCCAAAGGGAAATAAACCATACAAAACCGAAAGGTAACTAATTAACAATATGAATGTAGTGGAGCAGAGAGCAATGGGCAGGGATGCCCATTGATAAGCGTACAAGGACGTCTTGAGCGGTCTGCGGAATTATATATATTTATGTTGTTCAAAAACGTCACACACTACGCTTAATACTACAAAGATATTCGAACAGCTGGCGCTTAAGAAAAACTCTCAATATCTTGATAATATTTGATAGTTTTTAGCTTCAATTCCTGTTGTGCATATTGGTCGGCAACAATAATAGCGTGCCTGTGTAATTGAAGAGCGGTGACTGTCCATATATGAGTAATGTTACCTTCAACGGCATGCTGGACAGCAAGCGCTTTGTTATGACCAGAAGCAAGAATCATCACTTCTTTTGCAGACAACAACGTAGCCACACCGATCGTTAATGCATAATCAGGGACGTTATTTACATCATTGTCAAAGAAACGTGAGTTCGCTTCTTTTGTAGAATGCGTCAGTTTCATCGAACGAGTAAGGGAAGACAACGATGAGCCAGCCTCGTTGAAAGCAATATGACCATCAACGCCAACTCCACCAAGGAAAAGATCGATTCCGCCAAATGATTGAATTTTGTCTTCATATGCAGAGCATTCCGCTTCTAGATCAGCAGCATTACCGTTAAGAAGGTGGATGTTTTCTTCCTTAATATCAATGTCATTAAACAAATTTTTGTACATAAAAGAATGATATGACTCTGGGTGTTCTTGAGGTAACCCAACATACTCATCCATATTAAAGGTAACGACATTTTCAAAACTGATTTCGCCCGCTTTAAATAAATCAATTAGGCAGCGATAGGTGGCTAAAGGTGTTCCTCCTGTTGGAAGCCCTAATACAAATGGGCGTTCAGGGGTTGGACCAAATTCATTGATTTTGTTAATAATATAAAGAGCAGACCATTGAGCAACCTGCTCACCGCTGTCTAAAGGAATAAATCTCATTGTTACGCCTCAATTAAATTTGGTAGAAATGAAGAGCCATATTGTGGCGGTTGAGCATTAAAAAAATCACAGGCGGTAGCGCCAATATCCGCGAGTGTTGTTCGTTCGCCCAAGTTTCGGTGATCTAATCCGGATTGATAAACGAGCAGTGGCACATACTCACGAGTGTGTTTGGAGTGCCCTATGTATGGGTCATTCCCGTGATCTGCCGTGACGATCAACAGATCATCGTCTGCCATGAGATTGATGATTTTACTTAATCCCAAGTCTGCCCGTTCTAATGTATGCCAATATAAATCTGGATTCTGTTTGTGCCCAGAAAGATCGGTTTCCTGAACATTAATACAGAAGAACCCCTGCGGATTATTTCGTATCTGCTTAAGACTTGTCGAGAAAACATCGTCAGTATCAACGATCTTGTCATGGCTTATGCCATGCGGATTTTGTACGATATCAGCCACTTTTCCGACAAGTGTCGTTTTGATATTTTGTTGATGAAGCATCTCTGGTGCTTGGACCAAATGATCGACACCATAGCCGAGATGAACGACCTGAAATCCATTGTCATAAGCGCCAGACTTGGGTGCATTGACACCTATACATTGCCCTTTAACTTCGATTGCATTGATCAAATTTTGGTTGGAATCTAAATAGCCACCAAACACCACATTTCTGGCAACATAGCTGTTATCTCTAACTACCTTACCCAATACTTGCAACGCTTCAAAGCTTATATGATTGAAATTAGCCGTCACGTTATAGACCTGCCCTAACTCTGCTTCCAAATTATCGCCAACCGCAACGCAACCATCAACAAGCAGAAGTTCAGCCCCCTCTCTAGCGATTCGTTCAACGACATATCCTTCACAGACGAGTGCTTTTTCAACCTGGTCAATGGCATTAAAAAAAGGCTTTACCAAAGGAGATTTCGGTTTTGTCCCCATTAATTCTTGATGGCCAGCGAAGGTGTCACAACCTTCGTGTTTTAGTTGGATTTTCCCTGTATTTGCACCTTGTGAGAATGGAATAGCTGAGCGACGACATTGAACAATATTATTGAGCCCTAGCTTACCCAATGTTGGCAACTTTTTTGTTGAAAAGGCAGACAACAGTTTATGTGCCGTATTCGCGCCAATATCTTGAGGTCTAGACGTTTTGACATCGGGCATCTCGCCAATACCAAACCCGTCAAGCACCACCACAATAAACCTACTCATTAATAGGATCTCCCAAAGCCGTGTAGCGTCCAATAATTTTAGGTGAACCCGTTTGGATACCATCAACAAGAACCACATCCGATCGCGTTACAAAGATTTGGGTTCTGAATGCCATGATGACCGGTGAACCAATAGCATGTTTTCCTGATAACTTCAGGTGGTAATCGATTGAGCTTGGTTCATCATTGGAGACCAAAACCTTCTCACCATTTACAAGTGCTTTATTTAAATGACCACGGCGATAATACCCACCAGCAAAACAGTAAGAGTTGTCAGCAAAGTGATGCGAAACCTCTGACAAATACAACATCGCTATTTTTTCTGGTTGAGAGCCGTCTGTATTTGCGGGAAACGTGCCTGTGAGTGCATGCCCTGGTTCGCCGTGAGTCCCGCCAAACTCATGAATCATTGGAAGCGTTTCACAGCACGTTGACGACGGCATGTTTAGTTGATTCAATGGAATAGAGTTGGGCCAGTTTTTTTTCACGCTAAGTAATGTTTTCAAATTATTGGTAGGCTTAACACTTTTACCATCATGTAAAAAGCAAGGAAAGTGAGTGATTCCTTCTATTATCAGTCCTCCCAGCTTGCTTAATTTAGCGAGAACATCAGGCATAGTTGACAATGAGAAGCCAGATTCTTGGTTGATGTAGAGCAGGTCATCCTTGTCATAAAATTTGACAAGAATACGCTGTTTAATATTTAGTTCACTCGCAATTTTCGAGATGGATTGCGCTTTTTCCAAGGAATACACGGTGATGACTTCGGGTTGAATGTCGCGAATGATTTCCCGCAACATACTTTCTGGTGGTTGGACAAGGTGACCAATATGGCTGATCTTGATTCCAGATTTATGAAGTACTCTTGCTTCTTTAAAATCGACGGCAACTACGCCTTCAAATCCCATATTCTCTAATAACTTAGCCAAGTACGGGTTCCGACCAAATTGTTTTGTCATGCAGTACAGTTTAATGCCCAACGCATCGGCTTTTTGCTTGATTTTTAAAGCATTATTTCTAAATTGTTCTACATCAATGATGTATGAATCGGGCAATAATTCGCCGTTAGCGTGCAAAGCAATAGCCGCATTAATTAACGAAGAATTTTGTTTTTCAAGGGCGTCTAAAAACATCAGTTACTTACCATTAATTCAATATTTTGAATATTTACAATGTAAAAAAAATAGGTACTTAATTTAATAAAATAGAATAGAGGTTGCTAAGAAAGAAGCTATTCTCCGATTCTGGTACATGAGATAACCCTGCTGCGTGACACAATTGGTTATTCATCTCGACAATAATAGGATATTTCTCATCAGTGAGTATTTCATCAAGAATATCCGCATCTAAACCAGCGCTGATAGCGTCTTCAGATCGAATTCGATCAACCGCTCTTGCGAAGTGCGTCATAGCCATTTGAATCTGTTCGCTAGAGGTGTCCACATCCCACTCTTTAACTAAGATGTTCACAGCCTGTAAGGTTGCATCATGTGCATATTGACTAATAACATTAGCGCCTAGCAGCATTGTCATTCTTTCGTTCATATTTACTCCATTAATAGCTGGGAATTAACTTGCCAGCTATTACTTTTTGTTGGTATTCAAGTAGTTCTTGTGTGTTGATTTGCATTGATATTAATTTTTCTAGATATTCGGATTTAGTATTAATGCAAATAGCCACTTCTGATGCTTGAGCACACTCTGGAATATCTAAAGTGATATGGGTGAGTCCCTTGGCCGATAAATCACTGATGTTAGAGGGGCACCAAATCGAGCCATCGATAAAACCGGTTTCTATCGCATTTAAACATTCGTTATACGGCACACTTATAACTTCAATTTCTTTGTCTTTAAAATAAGCATTGGTTAGCAATATTTGATCAGGCGAGTCACTATCGACCCCAATTCTCAACGGTTTATTATCATTTTGTGGCGCGTTTTCCTTAGTGATAAAAAGATGACGTTGAGTGTAACTTTCTGTCCCTAACGACAATACAATCTTTAGCTCTCTTTTGTCTTCTAAAGAGAGCGCTGAAAGCTTAGACATAATGGCCATTTGATAAGTCATGTTGGCTAAACACTCGGCTCTTACTCCAGCCCCTCTCATATGAGCGAAGTAAAATGGAAATGAAGTGATTTGTTTTTTTAATCCTCCAGCCAACCCTTCATAATGCTTGGTATAGGGTAATGGCATTGCACATACCACGTTGCCTATATCCGCAAGTTGGAGAAGTTTTTTATAATTCATTTGAGTAATGAACGTGCCATTCCTACCTTGTTTGTGTAGGAATACCGCTTCTTCTGATTCAATCAAATGAATAGCTTTTGTCGCGTAACCTACAGATACACCGTAAAGTTCGGCTAATGTGCTCACTTTCTCTAACCGATTACCTACTTCTTCTTTAAGTAAATGGCGTGCGATATTTCGTACCGCAGTGCCTTTCTTCATCAAAAACTTATCGCTCATATCCACAAATCATCACAAAATTGATGATTTATTCTAAGGTTTAATGTCTTCAGTGCAATAGCCAATGTTAGTAAGATTAGACGTACATCACATAATCTATATAATCCACTGAACCAATAAATATCAATACTCTTAAAATTCATGACGTTACAACCAACATTATGATGAGCCTCTCATTTATAATCAATTTTACTTCAAACAAGTCGTGCCTAGATGTATCTTTCTCTCATTCACGTCGTTTCTTCATCTTTAATCTTCATTATTTTGAATATTAAAGATGAAGAAACTCTGGTTAGAAAAATAACGAGTAAAATGAACATGCTAGGTTTTTCGTTCTATTCTGTTTTTGAATAGGGAAACGTCATCGTTTTCTTAAGTATGAAGGATCGTATAGTTGTGTAACGCATCGTGATTCTTAATCAATTAAATAAAGGGACAAATATGAAATTTGTAGTTGGTGGTCAAATCGAACGTGATGCTATCCGTAACGCGCTTGAGGGTTTAGTCCAAGGCACGGATATTACGATTGACGTTATGGGTGACATTGAAGCATCACAAGCCGTTAAAAACGGTCAAGCTGATTACTACTTTGGCGCATGTAATACTGGTGCTGGCGGTGCATTAGCGATGGCGATAGCGCTTATTGGTTTTAACAAATGTGGCACGGTAGGAATGCCGGGGAAAATTATTCCCACGGAAGAAATGACGAAAATGATATCGGACGGTGTCGTTGCTTTTGGCTTTACAGGTCAGGATATTGATGTTGTTTTGCCCATTTTGGTGCCAGCAATTCTTAAATTCAAGGAGTAAGTTATGGGTGTCTTAGAAGCTGCGATTGCAACGTACAGCATTCCAGCCATTATTCTGATGGGCGTTATTGGTGCGGTATCAGCAATGTTAGTAAACCGTGGCGTAGCCGTATTCCATGATGGTTTGCGTCCCGTCATGCCAGAATACATTGAAGGTCGTCTGTCTCGTAAAGCACTTGCTGCGACGAGTTTTGCATTAAGTTTTGGTTTAATTATTGGATTTGGTATTCCCTTTTCAATTGGTCTTCCGATCATCCTAGTGCACACTTTATTGTTAGGCACAGATATTATAGGTACAGCGTGTCCGGATTCTAAGAAAGGTTTTTATGCTTCAGCTGCTGTTGGCGCGATATATGGCATAGGTATTTTGCTTGGTCTGGAATCAATTGTCTCATTTTTCAACCAACTTCCAGTGAACTTTTTGGGCAACCTAGGTAAAGTAGGTTCATTAGTTGTTGTCACGTTTTCTCTTTTCCCTGCGGTGGTTGTCGCCTATCAGTATGGGTATAAAAAAGGCTTTATTACATTATTCGCGACTATTATTGCGTATGTTATTTTCCAAACCTACGGTTATCTAAGTAATGAAGGTATTGTTCGTATCGCTGACGTAGCCAAAGAATTAAAAGGCGGAATCTTTAAAGTTAGTGGCGATGGTATGGCGTTACTAATGGGTATGGGCATGATGTTCTACTACGCTATCACCGATAAAACGAATAAAGAAAACAATACGGGAGCAAATGCTGCACTCGTTGGCTTATTTTCTGAACGTATTCAGCGCATCAAAGATAACCGCTGGTACTTAGTCTTTAGTGGTGGTTTAACAGCTGTTGCAGCCACGGTTGGAATGCACCTTCTTGCTGAAGGTCCTGTTTCTATTCAATTGATGCAAGATGGTTTGAATGCAACTGATTCCGACGTCGCTTCAGCAGCCTTCCAAGCCGCACTTCTTGTATCATTGGCTCGCGCCATTAGCTTTGTACCATTAGTAGGTACAACGGCTATTACCACCGGTGTTTATAGCCCAGAAGGTATGAAATTCGTTTTCGTTGCAGGTATTGGATCCAGCATGTTCCTACCACCAGTGGTGGCTGAAATCGTCGCATTCTTCCTTGGTTGTATCATTATGTACGGTGAAATTGCCCTGCTTGAGCGTATTGCCCATGCACTTGATAAATTCCCTGCAGTTAAAGCGTGTGCAGATCATATTCGTACCGCCATTACTAAGATGCTTGAAATATCTTTACTTGCAGGCGGTATTATTGCTGGTAATGCTATTTACCCGGGTATCGGTGCAATGCTAATTATTGGCCTGTTCCTATTAAATAGCACTGCGAAGAAACCATTGGTTGCGATGGCAATTGGTCCTGTTGGTGTTATCTGTGTTGGTATTCTTGCTAACATCTTATATCTTTTCGGACTGTAACTTTCTTAAAAGCCCACAACTCTGTGGGCTTTTTTATGGCGAAATGTATGAATAATTTTACCTTGATGCACGAGCATATTCACCTTGATCTGTCAGCCGTTAAGAATGATTCAGATTGTTTACTTAACTGTTATGAACAAACCGTAAGAGAATTAAAAGATCTTAAAGAAAAAGGTGTTAACCGAATTGTTGAAGTGACGAACGTTGGTATTGGCAGAAATATTGAATATACCGAAAAAGTTCAACAGGAAACGGGGATAAACATTGTCTCTTGTACTGGTTTTTATAAGGAACCCTTTCTTCCAAAATGGGTACACTCTTGTTCAATAGAAGATCTATCTCGCTATATGACACAAGAAATTATTGAAGGCATTGACGGGACAAATAGAAAAGCGGATTTGATCGGTGAAATAGGCTCCAGCCTCAACCTTTTTACCGATACTGAGAAAAAAGTTTTTAGAGCTTCCGCAATCACATCAAAAGAAACAGGCGTCGTGATAACCACCCATACATCACTAGGCACGTTAGGTGATATTCAAATCGAAATTTTTAAAGATGAAGGCGTTGATTTAACTAACGTTATTATCGGTCATGTCGATTTATCTGGAGACATTGATTATATACGAAAGTTATTAGATTCTGGCGTAAATGTAGAATTTGATACCATTGGTAAAGTGTCCTATTTAAGCGACGAAATACGGGCTAAAATATTAAGTGATTTGGTCCATGAAGGCTATCAAGATCAAATTCTCATGTCGATGGATATTACTAGAAAATCACATATGAAAGAGTTTGGGGGTGTGGGTTATTGCTTCTTATTTGATAGCTTTATTCCCAAGTTATATGAACTAGGTGTGTCTGAAAAAAACATTGTTCAAATCTTAGAAAAAAATCCAAATAGATTAATAGGTGTCCAAGAATGAAAACATATCCGTTAGAGTCGATTGCTTTAGAACAGGCAAAGGAAAAACAATTCAAACTTGTTGATTGTATTGCTCAAGAATTTAATGGATCAGATTTCTTATCGATGGGTGACCTTGGTGTTGTCCCAGGTTTAAATCGACCTAAAATGACAAGCAAAATTGAAAAGGTCATCGCCAATTTTTTTGATGCAGAATCAGCCATGCTAGTACGTGGTGCAGGTACTGGCGCAATTCGTTCCTGTTTATTTGCTATGATCAAATCTGGAGGGACGATCTTAGTCCACGACGCTCCTATCTACCCAACGACAGAAGTCAATATTGAGGCCATGGGATTACATGTTGTACGCGCTGACTTTAATGATTTTGATAACCTTAAGAAGATGTTAGCGAGTACCGATATTGATCTTTGCCTTATTCAACATACGCGACAAAAACCAGATGACTCATACAACCTAGAGACCACGATTAAATTAGTAAATGAATATAATATTGAAACCTTGATTGACGACAACTATGCCGTAATGAAGGTCAATAATATAGGATCTGAATTAAACGCGACTGTCTCTACATTCAGTTCCTTTAAGTTGTTTGGCCCCCAAGGCGTCGGTGTTATTGTTGGTTCTAAGGATGTTATAGATAATGTACGCAGAGTTAACTACTCTGGTGGCTGCCAGGTTCAAGGTCATGAAGCGCAAGAAGTATTGAGAGGTTTGACATTTGCACCCGTGCAGCATGCAATACAATCAGAGGTCAATGAAGCGTTAGTTCAAATACTGAATACCGAACAGTACCCTTATGTGAAAACAGCATTTCTTGCTAATGCACAATCCAAAGTTCTTCTTGTTGAGTTCAATGAAAATATCGCTGAATTGGTAACACACGCGGCAGAAAAACTTGGGGGATTGCCTAATCCGGTTGGGGCTGAATCTAAGTATGAACTGCTCCCATTGTTCTATCGTGTCTCTGGCACTTTTATTAAATCTGACCCAACGTTAAAACAAAGAATGATCCGAATTAATCCTAATCGTGCGGGACATAATACGATTCTTCGCATCTTAGATGAAGCAGTCAACGCAATAAACTAATTGCAGGGAAGTACTAATCGAATAAGAAAGACACGGCGTTACCGCCACTTGATTTCTTGATCTATAACACTCTCGTTAAACTGATGACGTCAAATTAACGAGAGTGTCCAATATTATTTTTCAAATAGCCATTTCCATCAAACTCACTACCGCTGCCAGCTCTATATAACGTTTACAAAACTACTTTTGATCTTGAATTCCATGCCTTCATTGCCTATTTTCTCGTAACATTCCACTCAACACCAAAGGCAATAGCTCACTTAGAAGCAGCTTATTTTTGTTGTTTATAGTGGCAACTATAAGTAGTGTGAACCTGGTTCCCATCATTGATCAAGGAAAAGCATGCGTAAATCATTAAGAGACAAAGTCATAACCGTTTGCAACAAAAAAATAGAACAGAAAGGCGATGTGGTGGGCGTTTCATTTTATGCTTTCTTTGCCAATAAAAATGATGACCCCGAGTTACTTATGGAAGCGGCTACATGGTGGATTAAAACTCATAAACTAAACCATTTCGAAAAAGCCAAAAAAATCATTGCGATGGTTGAATCCGGTCAATAATGATCTTTGGTTTTCAATGCATGCATAATTCAATACAATACGTTTGATATTATTAGAAAAATTCAGAATCAGGAAGAAAATGAAACACAAACAAGGTTTCACACTCATAGAACTTGTCGTCGTGATTATCATACTCGGTATCCTAGCCGTTGTCGCCGCGCCAAGATTTTTAAATCTTCAAACTGAAGCACGAATAGCTAGCGTACAAGCGTTAACTGGTGCATTAAATTCAGGGGCCTCATTAGTTCATTCCAAAGCGGCGGTAGATGGTTTAGATACAGGCAATGCCGAGCTTGATGTAAACGATGACGGTACAGAAGATATTTCGTTGCGAGCAGGATACCCAAGAGTAAAATCAGATTGCGCGAATTTCATAGAAGACATGGGATATTGGGTTTCTCTCGATTTTAGCTTTACCTGTAATACCGACAACGATTCGGACTGGTATGGCTACGCGAGTCAGAATATATTCTACTTTCTACCGAGTGGGTTCTCTAGCATCGATGAACAGTGTTACGTGACATATACCACCGCTTCTGAATATGACAGCACTTCTGGAACGTGGATAGATACGAGTTCCGCCACTATTATATCCACTACTGATGGTTGCTAAACATTCACATACAAAAAAGCCAACAGATCAGAATCTATTGGCTTTTTAACGTTTAAAACAATATGAGATTAGTCGTTTCTGCCTTCGCGAGAATCAAAATGGTAATCAACATTTACGATAGCGCGATATGAGATTTCACCACGAACTTCAGAAAATTCTTCAATATTAACAACCGTGTCGTCAATTTTAAGATTAGTTACTTTGCTTTCTCCGATTGGTGCCAGTTTGAAATGCAATTCAGAATGGGATGCGGTTTCTAGTGCATCGACATAATCAAAACCTGCTTCATACGCAGCCGCTTTAGACTCAAAACCCGCTGTTAATAGGTTTGTTTCGCTATAAACCGTTTGATTGCCGGCAAATGCTGATGCGCTCATTAATACAGTTGCTGCTAAAATAGTTAAATTTTTCATCTTATTTACCCTCAAAGTGTCTGTTAAAAATGAGTGACTGCTTGTTGGGGTGAAAGCCCCTCCCACTCGGTGAAGCTATTACACACTATTTTTATGTGACGTTCATCACACAAAACCACCATTCATCATGGGCGAATTAGCATCAATAAAATGAAAGTTTTTCCGAATTCCATATTTGGTCAATAGGATACGCCATAAATAGGTGTAATAAAGTACGAACTTCCCAGCAATGGTATTGACCTTGTCAGCGTTTTTCGTCTCGCTATTTAGCCTCTACACGCTCTAAAATACGTTGTAACCTAGGCCGGCTTATCTTCAGTACCTCGCAGGCTTTGCCTTTATGACCATCGACGTCATCGAGTACTCTTTGTACATGATCTCGTTCGATTTCTTCCAAACTTAACGACCTAGAATGTTGTGTAGTTTCTGTTGTTTTCTCTACCTCTACACTGCGAATATCCTCGAACAATTCAACCGTTAAAATATCACCCGGACACAGTGCCACCGCTTTAGTAAGCGTATTCTCAAGTTCTCTTACATTACCTGGCCAATCATACTGTCGCAGCATATCCATTGCTTCAATGGCCACCTTAGACACCTTTGTTCCAAGCTCTTTATTTGCCCTTGCAAGTAAGCTCGGAATCAGCTCATCGAGATCTTCTCTTCTTTCTCGCAATGATGGTAAATGTACTCGAACGACCTGCAATCGGTAAAAAAGATCTTCTCTGAACTGCTTTTGACTTATCCTGGTCTCGAAATCAATATTGGTCGCCGAGATGATTCTCGCACTGGTTTTAACCGACTGTTTGCTACCAATTGGGATAAATTCTTTTTCTTGCAGTACTCTAAGCAGCTTAGCTTGAATAGTTGGTGATAGCTCCCCTACCTCATCGAGAAAAAGTGTCCCACCGTTGGCCATCTCGAACTTACCAATTTGATCAGAAAACGCCCCCGTAAATGCGCCTTTCTTGTGTCCAAACATCTCCGATTCCAACAGGCTCTCTACTAAAGCGGCACAGTTAAGAGCAACAAATGGCGCATCTTTCACTGTTCCTGCATTGTGCATGGCTCTGGCAACCATTTCTTTGCCTGTCCCTGATTCTCCGGTGATCATGACTGATGCATTAGTATGAGCAACTCTGCCGATGGTTTTATATATCTGTTTCATCGCATTCGATGAACCGACCATAGAGTTTCCGTAGGTATCTGGTATCAGTACGGCATTTTGATGACTTGATGCTTGATATTCAATCGCCACCGTTACCGCACTGTCCAATTCATCTATATCTATTGGTTTATGGATGTATTCATCCGCACCTTGTTGCATCGCTTCAATAGTACTATCCATATCGTGAAAAGCAGTAATCATTATCACTCTGGCGTTTCTGCAGCATTGTTTAAATTCTGGCAACCCTTCGAGTCCAGATTTACCTTCCATTCTTATATCGAGAATGATGACGTCTGGTTGAAACCGTTTTGCCATTGCAACACCTGCATCTACACAGTTTGCAACTTGGACATCAAACGATAAAGATTGGTAGTGGAGCTGGAGCGTACGGCTTATTCCATTATCATCATCAACAATTAACATCTTATTCATTGAATCGTATTTCCTTCGTTCGGCATCTGTTTTGGTGCCGTGGGTAACCGGACGCGGGTCATTGTGCCCATTGGGATAATCGGCGAAATCTGAATCTGACCTTCATGGCTATCTATTATTCTTTTTACTATTGAAAGCCCCAGTCCAGTTCCTTTTGCTTTCGTCGTAAAGAACGGTTCAAACACCTTATCAGACATACAAGGATCGATAGATTCACCATTATTTTCAATACTAATGATCAGCTCCGTGTTTGATTCTGTAATCAGGATATTAGACAGAACTTTGACCTTCCCCCCTTCAATACCCGTTGCGGCTTGGATAGAGTTTATCAATATATTTTGAATCGCTTGGCGCATTTTTATTGGATCGATATAGACCGTTGGTAAGTTCGGTAACAATGCTACGTCAATTGAAACACACGCCTCTTTTGCCAGTTTCTGTTGGCTCGCGACGGTCATATCAATTATTTTATTTATATCTAACCACAGTGGTTGAATCTGGTCTGGCCGAGAATAAGCGAGTAACTCTTCCAATATCGCTTCCATATACCTGACTTGCTCAAGAGATATTTCAAACATCTCATTTTTATTCTTTCTTTCTTGTATCTGAAGTATCATTTTTATTGAGCTAAGTGGGTTTCTCAGGTCATGCGCTATCATATTTACCACTTTGCCAATTTCTGCTAATTTCTCGTGTTGGATACGTTCATTGGTCTGCCTCTCAACCTCTTTAGCCAACCGCTTCTCTTCTGTTATGTCTTGCTTAACAGCAACATAATATAGCGTTCTATTCTCGATATCTTTTACCGGAGATATACGAGCGCGCTCCCAGAACAGGTCACCATTTTTTTTCCGGTTGTGGAATTCACCACGCCACTCTTTACCCGCTTTTAATATCGACCATAGATTATTGTATTCGTTTGATTCCATTTCACCCGATTGCAGAAATCTGGGTGCTCTTCCCATCACCTCCTCTCTACTGTATCCAGAAAGCTCACAAAAAACCGGATTCACGTAAACGATACGTCCCTCCAAATCTGTGATCATGACTGAACTTTGACTACTTTCTACCGCATGACTAAGTTGTTGCAACTGATCCTGCGCCATTTTCTGCTCAGTAACATCTTCACCTAGAAGCGTTAAGGTTACCGCTTTCTCTTTAGATTCAGTAAAGGTTGATGTCCAAGAAACCAGATGAACCTCACCAGATTTACTTAATACCACGCTTTCACTTTGAGGTTGATGCGTTTGCTGACGAATAGTTTCGTCCAATGCCTCTTGAGCTTGAGATTGTAACTCATCCGGGATAAACCGTTTTATCCATGAGTGTCCTATGACCTCGGTTCTTTGATAACCGACTAAAGATAAAAAATAATCATTACAAAAAGTAATGATTCCCGACCGATTGATGCTAACAGCCGCTAATTGAATGTTCTCCAGAGTATGCCGGAATTGCTGCTCATACTGTTGTTGATAAGTTAAATAGCGGGTTTGAACTCGATATCGACTAAAGATGAACGCCACAATACCCACAACAACAAAGAAAACCGTATAAATAAACGTATATTTTTCACCAAATGCCACTCGAGAGAGATTAAATCGACTCTCTGGAAACTCGGAAATAATCGTCCACTTACCATTATTCGGTGCCAGTACTTGTGCAAAAGTATAAAAGTTTTCGTGGTCTAATAATTGCCCTTTATCTAAGGTGCTTAGTTGGTCAAGTACACGAGATGGGATGTCATTTTTTGTATCGATGGCATAACTCACATCCCCACTGTCCGTTGGGTGAATAACCGCAACACCTTGGGGATTGAATAGATAAACGTGATTAATAAAACTCGGCGCGACGGTAAACAGTTTATTGATTAATTGTGTACCTTTATAATTAAGAATAATCACCCCAATCCGACGACCTTTGGCTGTAAATACAGGTGTTCCAACTCGAATCGTAGGGTTTAAGGGCTTTTGAATTACCCCACCCTCTACGTTCAGATCCATAGGCGAGATATACACCTGCCCCTTCGCTAACTGATTAGAGTATTGCCAGTAATATCGATGTGCTTTGTTTTGCAGTTCCTTGGAGCCGACAATGGAAATATCGCCATTGATATTATTTACTCGAAGACGCTCCCATCCGTCAATGTCCACATAGCGTATCTGGTCATAGTTTTGGTTGTTTGTGCTCATTTGAATAAAATATTGTTCTAGATCCTGCAAGGGATCTGGGTGTCTAGAAACGATCTGACTAGACACATAAGAGAGATTTTTTGCATCAGCTGACATGCGTGTCAGCGTTTCACCTAACACCTCTTCGATTAAATCGACGATGACTCTTTCATTATGTAGCGCATACTGCTCATCATTATCGATACTAAGAATATAATGAGTACTCATCACGATGGCTAAGGCCAGATAAGCAGGCAATAACCACAACAGCAATTCCGTCGTAAAAACTCGTTTTCCTGGAAGAATGTTCTCGTTTTCCATAAGAATCGCTATTTACTTTTTATTAACAAGAATAACAATATAAACCAAGTTACAACAAATCGTCTGTGCGTTTCATCGTACAAAAACAAAATGATACGTACAGACCCTAGTCATTTACTCCATCAGAGCGCCCATAAGTTTAATTGCATTTGGTTGATGATGATCTCTGAGTGAGAGTAAGCGATTCGCTAAAATATCAATCGCGTCTGCATTACATTCCTCTTTTGACAATACAAATTCCGCAGCTTTAAGGCACGCCTCATCATTTATGGCCACCTCTATCAACCTGGTGAGCGAAATGTCTACTTTATTGCTATTGAGTGCGGCAAGTTTAAGAGCCTGCTTTTTCACTCCAGAAGAAGGATCCATTAGGCATTTATTGATCACGAATGAAACGGCTTCTCTCTGATTTTGTTTCACCTTGGACATATGAGCTTCCAAAGAAGTGAGGCTACAGAGACGAACGTGTTCATTCTTGTCTGTCAAAGCGTAAAGCAGTAATGGAATCGCTTTGCTTGCAGGCATATTTGCCAGCAAACTAATGGCGGATTGCTTGGTTAAGTCATCACCATGATAGACACTGTTCCCTGCGGCTCCTAACCCATTGTTGACTTCTTTACTCTCTGGGCGCGCCATTTTAATACGTTTAAGCGACTGAAATATTTCTCTTAACTCATTGGGCTGTGCACCAAGAACCGAGACAACAAGCCATTGAGCGCTTTCTTCCGAATGTGATAACCCTAAAGATTTAAGTGCCAATATTTTATTTGATAACGAAGGCAACTTAGCAATTTTTCGACGATTCAAATCAAGCTTCTCTGCACTATCAAAATTATCTTTGACCAACTGTGCATACTCTTCTAATTCAGAATCCAACCCTTCAACCATTTCAACAATGCGTTGCTGCTGCTCTGGTTCATCTTTATCCGGGGTGAGTTCTGACTCTATATTGGCTTGCTGAATGGCCCCCAACGTAGAGTTTGGTGTGTTCACGACATTGAGTGGCGTATCAATTTTTGCTTCGTATTGACTCAGCAATGACGCCAACTCTACTTCAGATGGTGCTTCTTCTTTCACAACACCATCAGAAACATTTTCCTCTTCGCTAACATCAAGTTCATCGGGCGATTCGACAACCTCAACGTCAATTGGATTAGCGTAAGCATCGACACCAAATAGCGCAGTTTTGATTAACTGTTTACAAGCAGGGTATTCGGAACCAGCAAGTGCGTCATAAGCCGCTTGCCTAATACTCACGTTGTATTGGCATTCTAGCGTCTGTTCATCTATCCGTGTGATGTAGTTTTGCAGCACGGTCAATAACGACTTTTCGTAGCCGCCTATTTTTGAGGCTTGACGAATCAATGCGGTTAAAGAGGCCGTCTCTGATTCGCTTGATTTCATTGCATTTTTGTACAGTTCGAGTAGCGTTTCTGTTTGCGCATCGGTGAGTGTTGATACCAGTAAAAGGTTGGTAATATTAAGCAGTGAATGTGATGTCGAAACCACTAATAATTCTAACACTCTATAGGTGTTTTCTTCTGTTAATGCACCAGAGTTACTTAGTAACTCAAACAAAAGTGGTCTAGCGTTTATTTCAGCACGTTCTATATAGTTTATCAGTCTGTCTTGGTCTATATCTGACGCTAAACTAAATTGAGTCAAGGCAAGGGTTGCGGCTTTCTGAACGCTAAAATCACTGTCTTGTAAACAGTTAACAATGTCCCAGAAATACTCGCTTGCTGCTTTTTGAGCAATACCTTCTATCGAAAGCTTTCTTATCGCCGCGTCTTCCGAGCGTAGTTGCTTAAACAAAAAAACGGTGGCAATAGGCTCTTCACTAAATGTCAGCGACTTGACTAATTTTCGTTTAGAAGCGGAAGAGGACGTTGAAAGCTGGTCAATAACCCAACTAACATCATGACGTACGATGCCTTGATACAGTTTTGACTCAAGCTCAGGTTCTGGATCTAAATCGAGTATTTGCTTAAATGTTGCTACAAACTCTGGTTTACTATATTTGGCTAAACTAGCTACCGCCTTTAGTTGAATGTCCCACCAGTCGTCCCAATCACTATTGCTTCCCCAACTATCTTCAGCCGCACGACCTGTAGCCAGATCGATAAACAATGCTTCTACTTTCGGGTTCTCAATCATATTCTCTAAAGCATCCATTGCCGCGAGTCTTGCATCTGCCTCTGGGTGTAACGTGGCGACTTCGATTAATCGTATTACGTCGCCAATCGATAACCTTGCAAGGGTTGTTGCACTGTCAACCACCACGTCTGGGTCTTCGTGATAAAGATTATCGTTTAATACAGCTTCCACAAGCGGCAATGTGTCTGGCGTCAACGCGTTAGGGCTTAAGGCTCTTGCGCTATAACATCGTTGCGCTTCATCACCACTATTTAGCAACTCAACAAGCGTGCTAATTGGCGTAATATTTTTGTTTTTTGGCATGTCGACGGTAGGACAGTGTGTTTCAGTTACTTGCATCAGTGAATCCTTGCTGTACAGAGTAACCAACACAGTAAGCATTAAGCATGCCGGAACATTTTATTCTTTTATTACAGAGAGTTAATACAAAGTAATCCTGCTCAGTTATTCAAGAACCGAATATATTTAACGTTTCGTTAAGAACCATCGATAAAAATTCAACGAAACGTTAAATTTTTGCCAATGAGATCTACATCCCAAACATAAGTATCCCATTGTAAACATTGCATTTTATTCTCATAAAAAAGTTGGCTCAAATTATGCTCATACAGCTGCGAAGATAATTAAAAATACTCGTAGTGATAATTTAATCATATACGGAACTAGCTGGAAGCTAAGGAGCATAACAATGAGAAAAATGCTAATCCTTGCTGCAACTGTCAGTATCTCCTGTTCTGTATGGAGCCAAACCGATGAAACACAGTTTGGCTCTCTACCTGAACTCAAAATAGATACTGCAAAAGCAGAACTTGGAAAACGCCTATTCTTTGATAATCGATTGTCTGGTAATACCGCCCTTTCTTGCGCGTCTTGTCATGTGCCTGAAAATGGCTATGCACATCCAGATGCTCTAGGGCCTGCTTACACAGGCAGCAAAGGATTTAGAAACATCCCTACACTTATTAACACCGTCTACAAAAAATCTTGGTTCCATGATGGTCGAATTGGCACCAACTTAAATGATGTCACCCGTGAGAACATCACCGAAGATTGGTTAATGAATATGGACATGCGATTGATGCAAGAGCGTCTTAAGCAGGATCCTATCTATGTGGCAATGTTTAAAGATGCTGGTTATGGTGAACCGTCAAATGGTTCTGTCCGTAAAGCCATTCCGGAGTACTTAAAGACTCTGACATCAAATCGTACCTCTTTTGATCAATCTAAGCTGAACACTTCAGCAAAATCAGGTTTTGAACTGTTTGCAGGAAAAGCAGGCTGCTCATCTTGTCACAATGGTCCATTGTTTAGTGATGGCAAGCCTTACAACACTGGTGTACCTGAAAACCTCGATATATTCCGAGACCCAATGCGTCATCAAACTTTTATTGCCTTCAATATGTTTATGGGTACCGAGAATTACATGAACCTGAAGCGTGATGTCGGTGCTTATGTGCAAACGCACAAAGTGGATGGCAGCGATATGGGGAAATTTATGACCCCTACATTACGCGAGTTGAAACAAACCGCACCATATATGCACAACGGCATGATAGCGACCCTCCAAGAGGTCGTCGCATTCTACAATCAGGGTGGTGGCGAGGATTCAAATAAGGACTCCCGCATCAAGCCTCTTAATCTGACTGATCAGGAACAGAAAGACCTAGTCGCGTTTTTGGAATCCCTTTCAAGCGAACCTTTAACAACCGGTGCGCACGTATGGAAAGCCAATGACTACGACTACAAGTTGATTTCTGACTGGCGCAACGTGAAAAATTAGGAGGACGAGATGAAAACACAATCAATCACCTTGTCTGCTCTAGCTTTAGTCGTGCTCACTATGACCGCACTTCCCGCTAGCGCAAATCAAGCAGCAGCGAAAGCTGATAAACAAGAAGTCACAAAAGCGGATGAAATAGCCGCCTCTCTTCCTCCTGTTACATTAAATGGGAAGCAATATCCGGCATTGGCTCCTTTAGGAGCGGTACCGACACCAAAGGACAATCCGACAACCCCAGAGAAAGTGACTTTAGGATATCAGCTTTTTTTTGATGGCCGTTTAGGGGGAGATACCTCAACACCCTGTTCTGCATGCCACAACCCCGCTCTCGGCTGGGATTTTCCTACTGACTTGTCATTAGGTTATCCGGGTACTGTTCACTGGAGAAACAGCCAAACCATCATCAACTCGGCCTATTACCAAAAGCTCTTCTGGGCAGGATCTTCTAAGTCACTTGAAGGGCAAGCAAAAAGTGCCGCGAAAGGTGGAGTAGCAGGCAACGGTGAAGACGATTTAATGGAGGCTAGATTAGCGTTAGTACCTGAGTATGTGAAACAGTTTAATACCGTATTTGGTGATAACTATCCAAAGGTAAGTAACGCATGGAAAGCCGTGGCTGCATTTGAGCGTACCTTAGTACAAACGGATACACCGTTAGACAATTATCTTTTAGGCGATAAAAATTCACTTTCTAAAATTCAGCTAAACGGTAAAGCTCTATTTGAAGGTAAAGCCCAATGTATTGCTTGCCATAACGGTGCTCTCGCATCTGATCAGAAAAATTATAACGTTGGGGTACCCACTAACCTTCGCTGGGAAAGTGATCCGTTGGCTCAGATTACCTTCCGTTATGAACTCTATGCGAAAGGTTCTAACGAGAAAATGTACCGTGAGACGAAAGCCGATCCTGGTGTTTACTTTCGAGGTAAACGCAAAGAGATGAAAGGTAAGTTCCGTACACCTAGCATTCGTTATACCAAATATAGCGCACCTTATATGCACAACGGTACGATTGCTACTTTGGCCGATGTAGTGGACTTTTATGACCGTGGGGGGGTAGCAAAAGATGGCCGAACGACTGACTTCCTTCAGACCAAGAGCCCACTCATTAAACCATTGGGTTTAACCAAGGAAGAAAAAGCCGAGCTCCTTGCATTTCTCGATGCATTCTCTGGTGACCGAATCACAATGGATTATCCAAAGATCCCTGAATATCAACCTCTATTCACAGAGAAAGAGTTGATGGAGGTGAAAAAATGAGTGTACTTAACAAAACTGAGGCTCAGGGAAAGAGCAATGAGAGCGCCAACGAGCATAACAAATGCATGATGTCTCGTCGTGATTTCCTAATCTATAGCGGTGCAACAGCAGGTACGGCAAGTGTTATGTCATTAACGCTGTTTCCTGGTACTGCTCAAGCTAAAAAAACACAAGCACGGGTTGTCGGTTACCCAAGGCAACTATTAGGCAAACTTAGTGACCTTAAAAACAACAAACCAATCTATTTTAATTACCCGGACAATGGACCAAATTCTCAAGGTATTTTGGTGAAGATGGGCGTTCCCGCGGGGGGTGGTCTTGGGCCGAAACAGGACGTCGTTGGTTTTTCTCTCATGTGTACTCACCAAGGTGGTCCATTAAATGGCCAATATAAAGTGGTTGGCGAACATAGAGTACTCGGCCAATGCCCTTTCCATTTATCAACTTTCGATATGCGTCGCCACGGCATTATTGTCTCAGGTCAAGCATACGAAAGCCTTCCACAGGTTCTACTCGAGTTGGATGGAGATGAAATCTACGCGGTAGGCATTATGGGTCTGTTATTTGGACGAACAGAAAATCTTATCGCGATGCAGGAGGCGTAATCATGACGACTAATTTTTATATCCCGGAAGATCACGCACCATTACCACCGAAAGACGCTGAAGTCATCACTACGGCTTGCGACTATTGTATTGTTGCATGTGGGTACAAGGTTTATCGCTGGCCATTGGAACAAATGAATGGCGGCATGAACGCCGACGAAAATGCTTTTGGCATTAATTTTCCAAGTGCCCCTCTACAAGCTTGGGTCGCCCCGGCTCAACATAATGTTGTGATGCATGAAGGTAAGCCTCATAACATTATTGTTGTTCCCGATAAAGACACCAAAGCGGTAAACAAAAATGGTGACTCTTCTATGCGCGGTGGTCTATTGGCTCAAAAGCTATATAACCCATCGACAGGAACACGTGACCGCTTGACTCAACCTCTCGTTCGTATCGGGGGGACCTTACAGCCTGTACCGTGGGACTTCGCACTCGATATTGCCGCCGAAGTAGGAAAGCATGTCATTGATACTCATGGCTCAAATGCCTACGGCGTCAAAACATATTCTTATCAGTACATTGAGAATACCTATGCCATCACTAAGTATGCGCTAAGGCATGTCAATACCGCTAATTTCACCTTCCATGACACACCATCGGATGTTACCTCTACCCCGGGTTTTCGTGATGCGGGTTTCGATAATTTTGGACCAAGTTACGATGATTGGGGTGCAGCCGATACGTTAATGATCTGTGGCACCGACCCTTACGAAACAAAAACCATCATCTTCACACAGTACATTATGCCAGCGGTACAACGCGGCATGAAAACCGTGATACTAAATCCTCGTGAAACGGCAGGAATTGCTTGGCTGAAAAAACAGGGTGGCTTACACATCGACGTCAATCCTGGTTCGGATAATCTTGTTGTCGGAGCCATTCTCCGCGTGATTTTGGAGAATGGTTGGGAAGATAGCGAGTGGATTCAGAACTGGGTAAACAACAAGTGGGAATCGAGCTCTGGCTTTGGTCAAGGTACACGTAACACGCCGTGGCAATGGAGGACAACGTGGGGCAAATTCCAAACCGACGGCTTCGAAGGTTACAAAAAATGGAACCTAGAACAGAAAGAATATGACCCAATATACGCGGCTGGCATGGCAGGAGTAGATGTAGATAAGATCTACAAAGCTGCAGAAATGCTCGCCAAGCCAGTCAATGGAGTAAGGCCAAAAGCCTCTATCGGTATAGAAAAAGGCTTCTACTGGTCAAACAATACCGGTAATACCAACGCTATTTCTTCTCTGGCTACCGTTATTGGTACAGGTGGACGTGAAGGCCGAGTCATCGGTCGATTTGGTGGCCACCAGCGTGGTGGACAATCTGGTGGCAAGTTACCGCGGAATAAATCACCTGAGAAAGTGCCTGGCAGACGTCGTCGTGCTATCGACACTGACCGCTACACCTACTCTGGTCATACACGCTTTGCACATGTTATTGGTACAACATGGATTCAAGCAATGTGTGGTAGCCAAGGTCTTCAGAAGAAGTTTTGGGAGCTAACGATCGCTAACCCGCATCAGGTTTACTCTCATGACAAACAAGAGATCATCGATACTCTGAAAAAACGAGCCGATTCTGGTGGCATGGTAGTGATCAACCAAGATATCTATCTTCGAGATCCCATCGGCGCTAAATTTGCCGATATTGTATTTCCAGCGGCGACTTGGGGCGAAGTTGACTTTATGCGCGCCAATGGCGAGCGCCGTCTTCGTCTTTATCAAAAGTTTTCAGATGCACCAGGGCATGCGAAGCCAGATTGGTGGATCATATCTCAGCTCGCCACGCGAATGGGATACGACGGCTTTGATTGGAATAACTCAAACGATGTAGCTGAAGAAGCTTCTCGCTTTAGCCGTGGTAGTCGTAAAGATTTTCATATGATCAAAGTTGCCGCTCATGTTGAGGGAAAAACCTTACATGAGAAACTACGTGAATACGGAACGGACGGAATCCAAGGACCCGTTTTCTACAACTATGATACGAAAGAACTTGTTGGTACAAAGCGGCTGCATGATACCGAGATGTCGATGGAATCTTTAGCAGAAAAAGGCTTAACCAATGGTCCTCAAGGTGCCAATGTACTGAAAAAACAGTTAACTGCTTTCAACAGTCAAACTGGTAAAGTGAACCTACAGAAACACCCTTGGGATCTGTTTAGCGACTTCTACGCTTGGTTACAGCCAAAAGAAGAAGAACTTTGGTTCTCAAACGGACGGATCAATGAGATCTGGCAGTCCGGCTTCGATGATGTGGAAAGGCGTGCATATGTGATGCAGCGTTGGCCTGAAAATTGGGTTGAAATTCATCCTGACGATGCAGCAAAACGTGGTATTGAGTCTGGCGATCAGGTGATGATGTATTCAAACCGAGTCGCAAACTTTAAAGACACGATTCTTGGTGTTCATGGCGATGATTTCCAGTTTAGTAAACTGATGGAAAATGGCCATATCAAGCTTGATAAAGCCGCCGTAACTGCCGTAGCAATCGTAACCCCCGCCGTGAAGAAAGGCGTGTTATACGCCAATATGATTGACATGCGTCAACCGTCAAATGCTTTGACAACGCGTGTTGTCGACCAAATTAGTGGCAACTACAACTATAAAATGGGCGTCGCTAACATTAAGAAACTAGGAGAATCTAAGTACAAGAGTGAGTTCCGCGCATTCTCATTTGCACCACGAAATATTGTGTAGGGCGACTGACACCGACGAGTAAATTCGTCGACACATCACCAACGATGTACCGCGTCACCGTCACCCTCTAAGAACGTAAGGGGGGACGGTGACACGACTAGATATGATGAGTCGCGAATAATTAATTTCAATCTCCTTGCCTCTCTACGCTCAAGGAATTCAATAAAAGGACGTATTTATGTTTAAAAGCAGTGCGCTATTGTGTGCAGGCTTACTACTTGGTTTTGCCTCTACGGCTGTTGTTGCCGGTGATATTGAAGCTGGAAAAGCAAAATCGGCAACCTGTTTAGCGTGTCATGGTGCGAACGGTATTTCGGTCGTTGACCTTTATCCAAACCTTGCTGGACAAAAGAAAGCCTACTTGGTGAAGCAGATCAAAGCGTTTAAGAGTGGGAATCGTAAAGACCCGACGATGACAGCGATGGTTGCTGCACTCAACGATGTGGATATAGAGAATCTAGCGGAATACTATTCCAGTATAAAATAACATCAAATGACAGGAAGTGTTCAGTATGAGCTCTTCCTGTTTTTCATTAAGAGCATTCTAATTTCACACTTGGAAGGATTTCATTTAGATATAACCCAATTAAATATGATAGCATTCTATAAGATAAGTCATATATTAAAAGAATTATGGATCAGCAATCAGAAGCACAAAGAAGACAATACTTTCGTCTTAGGTACCCAAAAAGCGAGCGACCAAGAGCACATATTCTTGATCGGGATTTTCGCATCTGTGAAATATCTGAGCAAGGAACACGTATTCTGTTTACTAATTCACACCCTGTCTCACGTGGTGTCATCATTAAGGGAACCATACGCTTTCATGATGGCGTTGAGATTCCTATTGAAGGACGCGTTTTAAGACTTGATGATAACGAATTAATTGCTAATCTTACAAAAGGTCCCGATCTAAAACGTATGACAGCAGAACAAATTTACCTTCGTAAAAAGTATCCCGGACTATTTTCTAAAACAAAAGATTTTTCTTTTGTAAGATAATCTTAGTTTCCTCGGTCTGCTGTAATAATTAAACTATTTAGATTACTTCCTGAGACCGCGAAATTGATCTTATATAGATGAATTACATGGCTGAAAAATTAATGTCATACACTGTTCATCTATATCTAACCTTCAAGTCGCATAAATGAAACCTAGTATTCATAAAATCTCAGAAAGTTAACCCGTATTTTGAGGTAATTATGCAAGCAGTCCAGCAACTAACAAGCCCATTTCGTCTTCCACGTAAAACCCCTTTTGGTCTGGGTGAGTCTCTTGCTGAGTGGGCCACAGGATTAAGTACATTAAACAAAATTTATGCTCAACGCCCTGTCGGTTGTAATACTCAAGAGTTTTTGCGTTTCGCACTCGACGAGCTCGGTATTGATTACAAAGTGATGCGAGGTTCGCTCAGTAATGTACCGTCGTCCGGTGCTACTGTGGTCGTTGCAAACCATCCTTTAGGTTGCGTGGAAGGGGTCATATTGGCCGAGTTGCTACTCTCAATACGTAATGATGTTCAAGTCCTTGCCAACCAATACCTTAAAACCGTTCCCGAACTAGACGAACTATTTATAGGCGTCGACGTTTTTGAAACACAAGACGCAAAACGTTCCAATATGCGAGCACTTCGCTCGGCCAATAAGCATCTCGCCAATGGCGGATTATTACTGATGTTCCCGGCGGGTGAAGTTTCCCAATTGGTTGATAGTAAAAAAGGCAAGCTTGAAGACAAAGAGTGGAGTCGTTCTGTTAGCTCACTTATACGGAAAAACAGAGCCGTTACTGTACCCATGTTTATTAATGGGCAAAACTCCAAGCGTTTCTATATGGCAGGTAAAATCCACCCTTTGCTGAGAACATTGATGTTAGGTAGAGAACTTCTGAACAAAAAAGAAGAGGTCATCGCCATCGCAATAGGCGATGTTATCAAGTACAAAGAAGTGAATAACCTTGATGACAAAAAGTTAGTTAATTATCTCAGGCTCAACACTTACTTGTTAAATAGAAACATTCAGTCTAAGACTGAACCAGCACCCGACTTAAATGGAAGCATGCCTGTCGCCGATGCTTTACCTTACGAAGCGATTCAATTGGATTTAAATAATCTGCCAGAAGAAGCACACCTGCTTACCAACAAGGAATTTGACGTTTACTGTACCAGAGCACAAAACATTCCTAGCTTAATGCACGAAATAGGGCGACTACGTGAGCTGAATTTTCGTCAAGTAGGAGAAGGTACTGGTTTAGAACTTGATCTGGATAAGTTTGATGAAAAATACCTCCAACTTTTTGTCTGGGACAGGGAACAGCGCCGACTTGTTGGGGCATATCGCTTAGGCTTGGTTGATGAAGTCACTCTTCACAAGGGCGTCGATGGTCTTTATTCCACAACCCTATTCCATTATGACCAACGATTTTTGGACAGAATGAATAACGGAAAGGCGATAGAAATGGGGCGTTCTGTTATTGCTCAAGAGTATCAACGAAGCATGAGTGCACTTCTTCTGCTTTGGAAAGGTATTGCTACGTACGTTCAACGTAACCCTCAGTATACTCACTTGTTCGGACCCGTTAGTATCAGTAATGACTACAGCCATGAAACACGTCAGTTATTGGCAGAAACCATGACGCTGCATCATTATGATATCGAAAGTGCGAAATGCGTAAAGGCATCTAACCCTTTAAAGAACCAAGGGTCCACCTGGAATACAAGTTTGCTTACTGCGCTTGGTGATCTACAACTGCTTTCACGAGTTATTGCACGTATGGATGCAGGCAAAGGCGTACCCGTCTTACTGAGGCAGTATTTGGGTCTAAATGGTAAATTGGTATGCTTTAATGTTGATCCCGCCTTCAACGACGCACTTGATGGGCTTATTGTGGTCGATCTGCGTAAAGTGCCGAAGAAAACCTTAGGCCGTTATATGGGCTTTAATGAAAGTGAACACTACCTCTCTTCACATGGTGTCAACGTAGAATGATCTAATCTCGTCATCCCCACCAACACAACGTGTGGGGATTAACCTATTATTCCGTTCTTTAATCATTACTTATTTCTACGAATGCATGGTTGAACTTGGTGCCATATTTTGTATATTCATAATCTGAATCACTGAATCGGCATTGTATTTAGTCAAAATTCGCGTTTTATAGGTACTGACGGTCTTAGAGCTTAGTGACAACCGCTCTGAAATCTTCTGATTCGAATAACCTTTCACTAAATAGCTAAAGACAACCGATTCTCGCTTTGAGAGTGTCACCGTTTCTTTCGCTTGGTTAAGATCCTCTTTAAAAACTGAATACCCTTTAGACACTGCCAAAATCGCATCTTTAATAGTCTCTGTACTTTCTGTTTTTGAAATAAATCCGTTCGCGCCGACCAATTTTGCCGTTTGACTCACCATTGAATGATCATTATTGGAGATAAAAAGCACTTTACCAAAGAAGTCTCCCGCTTTAGCTCGTCGTACAAAATCAAAACTGCTCGATGTTTTTAATTCTGTATCGAGAATAATACCGTCGATCTCGTTTTCTCTGACGATCTGCATTCCACGTTGTGCATTGTCCGAGACAAACACGTTAATCTGTTGAAATGTTTTTTCAACCAAAGTAGTTAACGCTTCACAGACCAATGGGGAGGTTCCCATAATTAAAATATTTTTCGAGTTCATATTATCTTCTCTCTATTATTTATAGTTTGAGAAATCCATGCTCACTCAGCTCCTATAGGGACAATGTACGGTATAATCTTGGGAATGTCTGGAAGGTCATTCTTTCCAAAAAGGAAAGTAGGATAAAGGGGGAGAACGTTATTGAAGGAGTCGTGATTAGCTTTTCGGGTTTAATGTATCTAGAAGTATCCTTTTCACTTGATCATAAAAATGATTGCCTCGATTTCCCACATACTCATATAGTGATAATTCAAGTTTGACCGACTCTTTATACTCCCCAAAGGTGTTTGGATTAACGATATGAACCTCGCTATTAATATTTTGCTTAAATTTATCAATCTGATAAGAAAATAATCCGATAGCACAAGGAGTTGATTTGGATTGATTCAACATAATATTATTTGCATAACCGATATTTTCTATTTCGGTTAACTCTATGCGATTAAAAGGTATATGATAATGACTAAGCTGTTCTATGACAGGCATTCTATCTGAATTCCATCCCGGAACATGTTGTTTCAACACACGGTATTGAATACAATTTTCCCAACTCGCGACCTTATGGTCGTTTGGTATGGCTAGATTATAATAGGTTTCAAATATCCGGGTTTGGTAACACAGTTTTGAGCCATTTTCGAGCGATGGACCAACAGCGAAGTCAACGTCCTTCGAAGCAATTTTGTCCGGAGTATTACTATTCCAATTGACAATATTAAACCTAATATTTGGAAAAGATCGGCTCAACTGAGAATAAAGCGCATTGCCAAACAGACTAACATCAACAGGAAGTAAACTGATGACCACATGCCGATCGGTCTCAAATGTGTTTTCAATCGCTTCCTCAATGACGGCATCGAGTCCAGCAAGTTTTATTTCAATCTTAGGCGCAAGCCATTCTGTAAATGCGGTTGGTTCAAGACCACTGGCATGACGAACAAATAGCGGGTCATTAAAACCTTCCCTCAGCTTGCTCAACATCTTGCTTACTGAACTATCGGTATGACCCAACTGTTTGGCCACTAAAGATAAGCTTCTGAGTTTGTAAATTAATAGATAGACATGTAATAGATTATAATCAATCTTCTTAACTGCATCTGACATTTCAACCATCTCTTTACTTTTAATATTTATATAACGATGACCTACAATTTATATAAATACAGACATTATGCAATATCTAAAATATGGACGGTTCGTCAACTTGATGTGAAAAATGTTTCATTAACGACGTCTATCCGCCACTTTTTTCAAAATGTGATGAGTGTGCCTTTGCCTTTCCATATTACATTAGTTGAATCGCCCGCTTGTGGGATATAGTTAGAATAGTTTATATATCAGGGCATTTTCATGAATCAAGAACGCATTTTAAGCATCGTTACCGATGCCAATCTTTCTCCTAAACAAAAGACAAATCTATTAGCATTGGAAGCGGAAGGTAGCCTTGCCTATGTGCCTTTGTCAGCACAAGCACAGCTAGCACTTGGTGAAGGTGTTCTCTGTGACATGTTTGAAGGCAACGCGCCATTTAAACCAAGGTATGTCTTACCTGACTACGGCATGTTCCTTAAACAAGGTTCTCGTTATCTAGAACTCGAACCTGCATCGACTTTAGATGAAGCACTTAATCTGCTGACGATCATTTATCATCATGTGCCATCTGTTACTTCGATTCCTGTCTATTTAGGTCAGCTCGATGAGATATTACTACCCTATGTAAATGAATTATCAGAACAGCAAATTTATCAAAAAATTAAGCTCTTCTGGATCATGCTTGATAGAACGTTACCTGATGCGTTTATGCATGCGAATATCGGCCCTACGGACAACGTCATATGTAGAACCATATTAAAAGTCGATGCCGAACTCAAACAGATAGCACCCAACCTCACCTTTATGCACGACCCTGCGATTACACCGGATAGCTTACTTCGCCAAGCTACCGCGAATATTTGTGAATGCAGCAAACCACATGTTGCCAACTACCCTATGCACGCTGATTTTTACGGTGATAAACAATTTGGCATCGTGAGTTGCTATAATTCACTCCCCTTAGCTGGCGGCGCAAATACACTCGTACGAATGAACTTAAAAGAAGTCGCAGCTCGTTCTAAAGATAGAGAAGAATTTCTCTCTATTGTATTGCCTGAATATTGTCAGGTTATGTTTGAGATTATTGAAGCTCGTAGTGCATTTTTACACGAAAAGTCCAACTTCTTTGACAGTTTTTTAGTCGAAGAAAAACTCATTAATGAAGATAGGTTTGCACCGATGTTCGGTATCTTTGCCATGGCGGAAACGGTAAAAATCTTATTGGATAAAGAAGGTATTAATGCGGAATACGGCCATGATGACATAGCAAACGAACTTAGCTATACGATCTCTGAGACCTTGGCTAAAATCGTTGAATCGACACCAGTAAAGTATGGCTATCACGGACGTGCCCTTCTTCACGCTCAGGCTGGCATTAGCTTAGATACTGGAGCCACTCCCGCGACTCGAATCTCCTATGGCTATGAACCCGACCCAATCACCCATATCAAGGCGACCGTAGGCCATCATAAATTTTATCCTTCTGGTATTAGCGATATTCTCACTATAGATGAAACCGTAAAATCGAACCCTGAAGCGATGTACAATTTATGTAAAGGCGCGCTAGAGCTAGGAATGAGAGAATTTACAGCGAATGTATTTTCCAATGATTTGGTTCGAATTACTGGCTATATGGTTAAGATGTCAGATATAGCAAAATACAAGCAACAAGGCTCTCGAACCAATACCACTTTCTTAGGTTCTGAAGCCGCCGACAACACTGAAATGCTGAATCGAAAGCCTAGAGTACTCAGTGCTGAAATGAACCCGATTTATCAAAAATAATCTAAAAAGTGAATATTGACATTCAACCTGCGAGCCAACTTCGCACCGCTAAGGTAAGTAAAATACTGACCTATTCGTGTGTTGATGGCCCAGGTAATCGATTGGTAATTTTTTTCCAAGGCTGCAACTTTAATTGCGCGTCATGCCATAACCCTCATTCTATTGCTCACTGTAATCATTGCGGTGAGTGTGTGGCTGAATGCCCGGATAACGCATTGACATTGAATGCACAAAACCAGGTAATCTGGCATGCAGACAAATGTACTGGTTGCGATAAATGCATCGATATCTGTTCTTTTCAATCGTCTCCCAAAATTCGCGAATACCGCCTTAACGAATTATTGACGATCATTAAAGATAACCACTTGTTTTTAAATGGCATTACTGTTTCAGGGGGTGAAGCAAGCTTGCAACTTCCTTTCATTATCTCACTATTCAAAGCGATTAAAGCAGACCCAAAACTTCAGAGTCTCACCTGTTTTATGGATAGTAATGGCTCTTTGTCAGAACAAGGTTGGAATAAAGTTTTACCTTACCTAGATGGTGCGATGATCGATCTAAAATCGTGGGATAGCTCAGTACACGAAGCGCTGGTCGGTAGAAATAATGCGGCTGTATTTCGATCTATAGATGTGTTGTCTTCCGCAAACAAGTTACATGAGATACGTCTTTTAACTATTCCCGAACAGACGGATTATGTCTCAAACATTGACGCTTTAACCACCTACCTCAATCGGTTGCCAAACGACGTCATTATCCGCCTAAATGCATTTCAACATCATGGGGTTACTGGTGAAGCTTTGCTTTGGGAGACCTGTAGCAAAGAAGAAATTGTTGCTTTCAAGCATCTTTTACAAGAATCCATACCTCACCACATTATGATGCCACCTGCTTTTAATTAACGATTACATACGTTCGGTACTATTTGCGTCAAAAATTGAGCATTTACACGCATCAATATTGAGAAAAACCAGATCGTTAACCTCAATGAGTTGCTCACTTGGAATGCGATGAGACAATTGATGACCCGATGAGAGTCGAGACCATAACAAGGTGTCCGACCCCATAGGCTCTCTTAATTCAACCGTCCCCCGATGTAGTGACACAATATCCACTTCTGCATCCAATTGACAAGTTAAATGCTCAGGACGCACACCAAGCGTCACTTGTTGACCATTAATAACGTCTTGTTTGAACGAATATCGGGTTACATTCAATCTCAGGTCACCAGAAACAAAATAAACACTGTCATCTTCAATTGTTAATTTACCATCGATACAGTTCATAGCAGGAGAACCGAGAAAGGTTGCGACAAACAAATTGGCTGGTTTATTGTAAATAGTCTGTGGCACATCTAATTGCTGAATAATCCCATCTTTCATTACCGCGATCCGATCCGCTAGTGTTAGGGCTTCTATCTGGTCATGAGTAACGTAAATCATGGTAGAGCGTAATTTTTTATGCAGTTTCTTAATTTCTAACCTCAGCTCAGCACGTAGTTTTGCGTCCAAATTGGATAATGGCTCATCAAATAAGTAGATATCCGCGTCTCTAACTAAGGCTCGGCCGATAGCCACACGTTGCCTTTGCCCACCAGAGAGCGCGGCTGGTTTGCGATTTAATAGGGGTTCAAGCTGTAATAGCTTTGCTGCCCATGCAACTTTATTCTCAATGATTTGCTTATCAACACCAGCAATCCTCAACCCAAATGACATATTCTTATGTACTGTCATCGTTGGATAAAGTGCATAGGATTGAAAGACCATACCAATACCTCGATCTTTTGGATCAAGCCACGTCACGTCGTTTCCATTAAAGCTAATGCTTCCGCCACTGGTATCGATAAGGCCACCAATCGCATTGAGTAAGGTTGATTTTCCACACCCTGACGGACCTAATAGAACCAAAAATTCACCATCTTCAATTCGTAGATCCAACTGCTTAACTACCTTGGTATTTTCATAGCTAATGTCGAGTTTATTAATGCTGACTACACCCATGTTCTATCCCTTTACTGCTCCAGAGGCGATGCCTCTAACAAACCAACGCCCTGAGGCAACGTATATAATAAGTGGTACTAATGAAGTTAGGATGGTCGCGGCCATATTCACGTTATACGCCCGCTCACCAGTAGTTGTATTGACGATATTGTTAAGCTGTACTGTCATCGGCAAATTGTCATTGCCGCCAAATACCAACCCTATTAAAAAGTCATTCCAAATATTGGTTACCTGCATGATCACCGCCACAATAATAATTGGTACGGACATCGGGAAAATAATTGAGAAAAATACTTTAAAGAAACCAGCCCCGTCTATTCTTGCCGCATTAAACAACTCCACAGGTAAACCGCTATAATAATTTCTAAACAACAGCGTCATTATCGGCATACCAAATATCACGTGAGAAAGAACCACTCCGCTTAATGTCCCATAGATACCTATATTGGCGTAAACACGAATTAACGGATAAATAAACACCTGATAAGGAATGAAAGCACCAAGCAATAAGCAAGCAAAGAGGAGATTGGCTCCTTTTATTTTCCAAAATGAGAGTGCATAACCGTTAATCGCACCAAACATAACCGATATAACGACACTAGGAATCAGTATCTGTACCGAATTCCAAAAACCAACTTGCAGTCCAGAACATTCCAATCCTGTACAGGCGCTACTCCATGCCACTTTCCATGAATTAAAACTGAACTGCTGAGGTAACGAAAAAATGGAACTAATACGTATTTCATCCATTTCTTTAAATGACGTTACCAACATCACGTACAATGGTAATAGAAAGAACAATGCTGTAATAATTAAAAAACCATAAATACCAAATCGTGCCCACTTTGCTTTAACGGTCAGTTTCCGGCCTTTGGGCATTTCATTATTGTTAACAAAACGACTTTTGTCTTTTGAAATCATCGTGTTCATTGTCATTATCGCCCCTGTTTCTTGATATAGTTTGAATAAATAAATGGCGCTATCAGACAAAGTACTGTCGTAAGTAATACGGTAGAAGCAGCCGTAGCAAGACCAATATTGGCGCGTTCGAATAGGTTATCCATTATAAACTTTGCAGGGACTTCACTTGCAATGCCAGGGCCTCCCATTGTCATCGCAACCACCACATCGTACATTTTGATAATGCTTATTGAGAGCAAAACAACAGTCGTAACAATCATCGGTCTTAACATCGGCAAAATGATACTGACGTATACCCGCCATGTAGGAATCCCATCTATTTTTGTTGCATTCCATAAGTCATCATCAATACCTCTGAGGCCCGCAAGTAATAGAGCCATAACCAAACCAGCACCTTGCCAAACCGCGGCAATCACCACGGTATAAAGCACCATATCTGGATTGACTATCCAATCGAATGAAAAAGACTCCCACCCCATACTCCGCACCGTATTTTGAATGCCAAGTTGTGGGTTAAATATCCACTGCCATACTAAGCCTGTGACAATGAATGACATGGCGTAGGGAAATAAAAATACGGTTCGGAAAAAACTCTCCGCTTTTATTTTTTGGTCAATAAATATAGAAAGTAAGAAGCCTAAAAAAAAACATATTGATAGAAATAGAATCGCTATAAAAACTAAGTTTTCTAATGACGTGACCCAACGTGAAGTTTCAAATAATCGCTCATATTGAGCAAAACCAACAAAGTCATTTTTAGGTAACAACTTAGAGCTACTAAAAGACAATCGAACAGACCAGAACATGGTCCCCATATAAGCGACAAATACTGTCAAAGCCATAGGTATTATGGCTAAGTATGCAAGCAGGTTACGCCTTATATGCCGTTTGGTAGCGACTATATTCATAGTAATTCCTTATATTACCAAGAGGATAATGCCCAACCTTGTCTGTTGGGCATATGGCGGTTATTAATCACGTAATGCACGAGCAAAGATATTGACCGCTTTATCTGTCGTCATATCTTTGCCATTCCAGACCTCAGTTACCGCATCCTTTAATGAACCGTATAGGTATTCTTCCATCAACATAGATCCATCGGGTACTTGACGTTCTGTTACTTTAAGAATAGCAGCGCCTTTTTGAGCACAAACATCCATGGTGGAAACATCAATATCTGTTCGAACAGGAATAGACCCTTTAAGGTTATTAAAGGCTATCTGTGTGGATGGCATTAGCATACTTTTAACTAGGTTCTGTTGAGCCTTCACTTGCGCTTTATCATCTGTTTTAGGGAAAACAAAAACGTCACCGCCAACGATATATAGCGAGTCATTTCCTAAACCAGGAAAACAACCAAAGTCTTGATCTGCCACTTTTTTTGCTTGGGTAAACTCGCCTTTCGCCCAGTCTCCCATCACTTGCATACCTGCTTTGTCATTGATAACTAATGACGTTGTATCGTTCCAATTTCTTCCCGGAGAACCCGTGTCTACATAAGGTTTTAACTTCAAAAAAGTATCGACTACGTTTCTAAATCCTTCTGAACTCAAAGTCTTTGCATCACGTTTACCAAGCGTATCTAAGTAGAGTTGTTTCCCACCAACATTACTCAAAATAGTCGCAAATAAGAGATTCTCTTGCCAACTTTGACCACCTAAGGCTAACGGTATATATCCCGCCTCTTTTAGTTTATCCAACGTGGAAAATAATTCGTTAGTCGTCTGTGGTTCTTTATCTATCCCCGCTTTATCAAATGCTTGCTTTGAGTACCAGAACCAACCAGGCATATGAATGTTGACTGGTGCGGCATAAAAATGACCATTTACTTTAATAGCATCAAGGGTTGGTTGAGGGAGAATCTGATCCCAATTATTCGCATTTGCAACCGCATCAATATTATTGAGCATGTCTTCAGCGATCATTTCGTGGTACTGCTGAGAAGTATTAAACAAAGCAGCGGTCGTCGGTGCCCCCCCAATCATGCGATTAATCGCGGCGGAACGAGCGTTAGAACCACCAGCAATAGCGCTGTCTTTCCAGACACCGCCTTCTTTTTCATACGCATCAGCCAACACTTTAATTGCTGCAGATTCGCCACCAGATGTCCACCAGTGCATCACTTCTGCTTCTTCTTTTGCTATTACCCCCATAGAGGTTGTCGCAAGCGCAATAACTAACGTCAGATTCTTCATCATCGTAAATACCCTTTAAATTATTATTGTTCATACAAGTTACAGACTAACTCAGACCCTAATGGAATCGGTTCCATTTATATATTTATACTCATAGAAAACCATTTCATCCAGTCAAAAATAAACAAAATTTTAAACATGCGTCACTGGTCACGCTTTCCCTACAAATGCAACAAAACCACAAGTATTAGTGTCAAAAATGGTAATAAAAATCTAGAATAGGAGAATAAACAGAAAAAGCAGAATACAGAGAGAAGGATTATGGCCACAATAAAAGACGTTGCTAAGCTTGCAGGAGTGGGGGTTGGAACGGTTTCCAGACACATATCTGGGAGTAGTTCTGTATCCGATAAAGCACGCGAGAAAATCAATATCGCTATGCAAGCCCTTAACTACCGTCCAAACAGTATCGCTCGATCTTTATCGTCAAAAAAATCAAATATCATTGGACTCTGGGTGCCTTCTTTTTCCGGATCTTTTCATCGTAAGATGCTTCAAACGATAGAAAGAGAACTTAGAAAACGAGACAAACATATTATTTTGGCTAACGCTGAAGACGCTAAAACAGATCAAGAGCGGATAAAGTGTTTGGATTACCTAATAGAACGAGATTGCGATGGCATTCTTATGTCTTGTCCTGAGTTATCGATTTTTGAACTTGCGAAAGTTGAAGCGCGCTATCCAAATATATTATTTTTAAACCGTGAGTTACCCGATCTGAAGAACAAGTCATTTAGTATTGATCACTATTTAGGTGGTCGTCTAGCAGCAGAGCATCTCGTTAACTTAGGTCACACCACATTCGCTATCGTTACGGGACGCATGAACGCACAAGATGCTCAAAAACGACATCAAGGGTTTATTGATGTTCTGGCCGACAATAAAATACATATTGATCCTGATCTCATCATATCGGGTGGTTATAGCTTCGCTCAAGGCCTTGAGGCCACGAACACGTTGATTGCAAAGCGAAAACCATTCACTGCTCTATTTTGCGGAAACGATAATAGTGCGATGGCGGCAATGTCAGCACTCAATCAAAATAGCTTTGTAGTAGGGAAAGATGTTGCTGTTGTAGGATACGATGATATCGATATCGCGGCGTATACATCCCCGCCAATGACAAGTGTAACAACACCTCTAGAAGACGTTTCTCGAAACGCATGTCATCAAATATTGAATTTGTGTTACGGCGAAAAGCTACCAATACAGACTCATTTTACACCTCAGCTAAACATAAGAGACTCCAGTAAAATTGAATAAGTAATCTGCTTTACACCGTATTTAATGCGTTAATTTGCAAATCTTTTATGAGCGAGTCCTTGATGTCAAAATTTATTGATAATGGAAAACGATATGTGCTTTCCGATCCTACTCTAGTACCGAATTCGGCGGGGTATCTTTGGAACAAGAAAATGATGATTCATATGAACTGCCAAGGTTATGCCGTCGCTCAATATATGAATCCCGAACCACAAAAATATGCCCATACTCCAAATTTGGCTGCGAAAAGCTTTATGCAACCAGAACAGCCTTATTTTTCTCATCATCCAGGTCGTTTTTTTTACGTCAGAGACGATGATACTGGTGAACTATTTTCTGCCCCATTTGCGCCGATTAAAGGTGAACTCGACTACTACGAATATTCACTAGGGCTTTCTGACATTCAGTGGACGATTGAAAAACTCAATCTTCGTATTCATATATCCCTTACACTGAGCCCTACACAAGCAGCTGAACTATGGACCGTTTCCATAGAAAATCTTTCATCAGATAAACGAACCGTTTCATTAATTCCCTATTTTCCTGTTGGTTATATGTCATGGATGAACATGGGTGGTCATTTTGACAAATCATTAAATGGCATTGTGTGTACCTCTATCACGCCATATCAAAAAGTAGAGAACTACACGCAGAATAAATCACTCAAAGATATGACCTACCTTATTTCAGACCGTACTCCAGATCACTATGAGATTAGGATGGAGGCGTTTGAAGGGCAAGGTGGATTGCATAATCCAACGGCTTTGCAAAAAGGCCTTAATCTTGCTAATTGCGACTCAAGCTATGAAATGCCGATATGTGCAATGCAGTATTGCCTTGCTCTCCAACCATCGGCAAGAGAACAGATTAATTTAGTATTTGGTCCTGCGTTAGATAAAGATGAAATATCAACGATTAAAAGCCTGCATTTACCGCTTGCTGATGACGGACAATCCTACCGAGAGTATATGGCTTTAGGTCAGGGCGTTATCAATATTGAAACACCCGATAACACGCTTAATCACTTCATCAATCACTGGTTGCCTAGGCAAGTATTTTATCACGGTGACACCCACCGTTTAACGACCGACCCTCAGACCCGTAATCTACTGCAAGATGGCATGGGTATGGCATATATCAATCCAGCGGCTTGTAGAAAGGTCATTCTTACCGCATTGAGCCAACAGCACCGTAATGGTGAGATGCCCGATGGAATACTCCTAACTCCTGAAGCAGAACTAAAGTACATCAATCAGGTTCCACACACCGACCACGGTGTATGGCTTCCATTGATCTTACAAGCCTATCTTAATGAAACCAATGACATTCAAATCTTGCATAAAAACATTGAATGGAAAGACAGCAATGAAAACAAAAGCGTACTTGAGCATATGAATCAGGCCATGTTCTTTATGATCAGCTCAAGAGATGATCGTGGGTTACCTTATATTGCTCAAGGTGATTGGTGCGACCCTATGAATATGGTTGGTCATAAAGGAAAAGGGGTTTCAGGTTGGTTAGCGCAAGCACTCAGTTATAGCTTGCAGCTTTGGATAAACATTAGCGAGAAGTACAATGATCACGAAACGTTAACGTATTTCTCAGAGGTAGTAGAAGAACTTAAATCCACCATCAATACCCATCTATGGCAAAAAGATTGGTACGCAAGAGGAATAACTGATGATGGTGTCACATTTGGTATTCCAGAAGATAAAGAAGGTCGTATTTATCTGAATACCCAAAGTTGGGCGATGCTAGCAAATGTTGCTGATCAATCCCAACGACACGCCATGTTAAAAGCGATTGATGAACAACTGGATACACCATACGGTGTGATGCTCTTTGCCCCAGCGTACACTCAAATGCGTGAAGACGTCGGCCGCGTCACACAGAAGTGGCCTGGAAGTGCCGAAAATGGATCAGTATATAATCATGCTGCTGCGTTTTATGCCGCTGGTCTCTACAATATAACTGAATCAGATCGTGCCTTTGATGTAGTCCGAAAAATGCTAAGTGATGGCGATAGCTTTGAACAACGAGGACAATTACCCATCTATATACCAAATTACTACCGCGGTGCTTATTATCAATACCCAAGAACCGCAGGTCGCTCAAGTAATTTATTTAATACTGGAACCGGATCTTGGGTTTATCGACTTGTGATTGAACAAATGTTTGGTCTAAAGGGTTGCATCTCAGGGCTAGAGATTAAGCCGCAACTACCTTCTCATTGGGGAGATGTCAGTGCGGTGCGAATCTTTAGAGGTGCAACGTTTGAAGTAGATTATATTGCAAAGCAGGATATTGATAATGTCGTTATCTATGTTGATGACCAACAACTTGGCACTGCTATCATCGAAAACATTGAAGATGGTAAAAAATACAGAGTAACCGTTCATTACCCACAGTCTGCCTAAATACTTAGTTAACCACATACGTTACTTTAGCTAACCAGAGTATTCAAAGTCGGTAAATAATACCTGGGGACATGGTGACTGAACAACAATGTTACTAAGAATAAAAAGACTTCCTAAGAAGCCTTTTTATTTGTCCTCAATAAATAACATATCATCATGCTCTAAAAGTTCAATATCACCATAATCGACTAAATTCGTTAGCTCTCGTTTACTGTGCTCAATATGTTCTATCATGGCTTGTTTCGCTAAAACCGGATCACGTTTCTGTAGAGCCGCAAAGATTTTCCTGTGCTCAGTAAGCCAACTTTCTTTCAATGGCGTGTCGTGTAAGTACTTCTTATTGAGTTGTTGCCAGAGTGGATTTTCTGTCCGAACAACATTCCATAACCGATTGGCGGTATCAATTAGCATACGGTTTTGTGTCGCTTCTGCTATGCACAGATGGAATTCACGATCTAATGTTTCAAATTGTTTGCTGTCAGCAAATGAGTTTTCTTGACGTTGAATGATACTTCTAAGCTGACGCAACTCACTAAGTTTAATATTCTTAGCGGCGAATTCTACGATACTAACCTCTAAAACAAAGCGAGATTGAAGAAGCTCAAATGGCCCTACATCATTGATGTTTGCTGTATCTTCTACTTTTATACGTTTCTCATTATCCGTATTTTCTTTGAAGAAAATACCCGCACCTTTTCTTACTTCAACCAAGTCTTTAAGTTCAAGCATTATGATAGCTTCGCGTATAGTAGCTCGACTTGTTTCGTATTGCTGACTCAAATCTCGTTCTGATGGTAGACGGTCACCTGCTTTAAAAAAACCAGAAAACAATTGCTTCTCTATTTGTAACCCAATTTCGTAGTATCGTCGTCTAATCAATTTTTCTTCTGTCATGCTAGGCTCATAAATTAAATT
The DNA here is from genome assembly GCF_029016285.1 of Vibrio sp. DW001. Lineage (NCBI taxonomy): Bacteria > Pseudomonadati > Pseudomonadota > Gammaproteobacteria > Vibrionales > Vibrionaceae > Vibrio > Vibrio sp. DW001. The sequence goes on from NZ_CP091975.1 coordinate 3,298,015, forward strand.
GTTGTACAAATATTAAAGTGATGATAATTAATCTAATTATCATCACTTTAATATTATCATACAATAGAAAATAAATCCTTCAATCATCAAGGCCTGATCTAACTGAACCCCCATTGGTACGGGGGTCCGAGAAGAAATTATATCGTTTACATAATTAAACCAGCAAGCTCAGGTAACGTCATTGAAATCGCAGGAATGTAAGTTACTAACATTAAGACTAAGAATATGACTAAGAAAAATGGTAATAACGTTTTAATTACTGAATCTATACTGATACCGCTTATCTTACAGCCAGTGAACAGAATTGGACCAACAGGTGGCGTTATCGTCCCCAACGACAAATTAAACACCATCAAGATACCAAATTGAACGGGGTGCATACCTAAACCCATACAAATAGGCAGGAAAATCGGAGTAAAAATCAATACTGCTGGGGTTGGATCCATGAATGTTCCAATGAACAATAATACAACGTTAATGATCAACAGAATTAAGATTGGGTCACTCGTAAATGATAATAATGCATCCGCGATCATCCCAGGAATTTGAGTAAATGCCATAACCCAAGACATGATTGATGACGCCCCAATCATAAAGATTACAATCGATGCCATTTTCGCGGTATCTAAGAAGATAGTTGGCAGATCTTTAACTTTCAGTTGTCGATAGCTGAAGCCTAATATCATCGAATAAACAACAGCAATAGCTGACGCTTCTGTAGCCGTAAACACGCCACCTAAAATACCGCCAATAACAACGACTATCAGAGACATACTTGGAATTGCATCGATAGTCACCTTGATGCATTCTTTCAAGGTCATCGAGTTCTTGCTTATGTAGCCTCTACGTTTGCCCATAATACCAGCGACTATCATAACCCCAAGCCCCCACAACAGACCTGGAATATAGCCCCCCATAAACAACGCTGAAACTGACACACTACCAGCAACCGTTGCGTATACTATTAGTGCGTTACTTGGTGGTATCAACATACCGGTTGGCGCTGAGGCAATATTTACTGCAGTGCTAAATTTTGGGTCATAACCTTCTTGCTTCTGAATTGGGTTCATTATGCCACCGACAGCAGCACAAGATGCGACACCGGAACCACTAATAGAGCCAAATAGCATATTGGATACGACGTTGGTTTGTGCCAATGGAGCAGAAAAACAGCCGCTAACAATCTTGGAGAAGTTTATTAACCGTATGGCAATGCCACCGTTATTCATGATATTGCCGGCTAATATAAAGAATGGTATAGCAAGCAGAGCAAATGAATCTAACCCAACAAACATACGCTGTGCGGATGTTGTTAATGCACCATTGTAAGGCAGAATAACCGTCATTGCCGCGAACGACGAGATTCCAACACTAATGGCTATCGGAGCCCCTAGGACCAATAAAACCACAACCCCTATAAACATTACTAATGAGGCGGTAAATGCCATATCCATTAGATATTACCTCGCTCTTCTGACTGCTCATTATTCAAATCAATAAGTTCGTTAATAAAGGTTACTTCATGACAAAGAAAATAAAACAACATGATTGTACCTGATATAGGAATAGCAGCGTAAATGACACCCATTGGTATTTGTAACGCGGAATCCATCTGCCACATTTGACGTACTGAGCTGCTATAACCGCCACTAACCATTACTGTATAAGCAAAAACAACGACAATTAATTCAATAACCATTTCAACAATGATACGTAATTTTTTATTAAATTTATCTTTAATAAATGTGATGGCCATATGTTCTCTTAATCCAAACACATAGGCGCCACCAAATAAAACCAACCAAATAAATAAATAACGGGATGCGACTTCACTAAACGCACTCGGATTGTCAAAAATATAACGAACAACTACTTGGTATGTAACTAATAGTGTCATTATTCCCATAATGGAAATTAAAAAGACTGAAAGGACTTTGTCTATTCCGAACTTAACTTTTCTTAAGCCTAGAAAAAGGCCATTAAATTTATCATTTCGCATATAATTCTTATCCTGAAATGAAGTTATAAGGTCAACGATTCGCTGACCTTATCTTCTATTAATTATTGCAAGGCAACAATTTTTTTATACAACGCTTTCTGTTCTGCTGTTTTAATTAATTCTTGTTGAAGAGGGATACATGCTTCACGGAATGGCGTGATATCAACTTCATTGAACGTAGCACCTTTATCTTGTGCTGCTTTCTTTGAAACGCTGATTTGTTTTTGCCACAAGCCAAACTCTACTAGAGTGCTCTCTTTTGCTAGACTTTCAAACGCTGCACGATCTTTGTCGGACATTGAATCAAGAAAATCACTGCTTGCCACGACGAGATCTGGAACCATCAAGTGACGGGTTGCAGAATAATAAGGTGCAACTTCATATTGTTTTAGATCGAAGTAGGTAATTTCACTGTTTTCCGCCCCATCAAGCACACCTTGTTGTATCGCCGAATAAACTTCACCTTGGCCCATAGGTACACCTTTACCACCCATGCATGAAAGCGTTTTTATCATCGTATCAGATTGCATTACACGAATTTTTTTACCTTTCATGTCGGCAACAGTATTGATTGGTCCTTCTTTGTTATACATGCTGCGCGCACCGCCAGTGTATGCCGCTATAACTTCAAACCCCATAGGTGATGTTTCTTTGAATAACTCATCTAGAACACTAGAAGTGAATACTTTTTGCTGATGTTCATAACCACTGTAAACATACGGTAGACTGAGAATACCAAATTTGCTGTTGTAGTTTTCTACAAGTGGATTTGCAACAACAGCCATTTGAATAGCGCTATTTTGAACGAGTTCAAGTGATGCTCTTTGATCACCAAGAAGCTCATTTGGAAAGATATTCAATGTATAGCGACCATCTGTTGCTTTAGTGAGTTTTTCACCAAAATCTGCAAGCGCTAAAAACTGTGGGTGTTTATCCGATTGGTTAAACGCGACTTTGATTTCTGATGCGGCATTGGCCACGGACGAAAGACCAAGTACGCTGACTAAAGCGGTGGCGATGGTTAGTACTTTAAATTTGGACATTATTTACTCCGTTACTATTAGTAGGATAAAGTTTCATTTTTGATATGTTTAATATATTTATCGAATTTCGTTCATATCAACAAAATCCATGTCATCGAATGTGAGATTCTCGCCTAGCATTCCCCACACAAAACTGTAATTTTGTGTTCCACAGCCTGAATGAATAGACCAACTAGGTGACAACACCATCTGGTGATTACGAACAACAATATGTCGTGTTTCTTTTGGCTCTCCCATGAGATGGAAAACGACCTGTTGAGGTTTTATATCGAAATAGAAATACGCTTCCATACGACGTTCATGGGTATGTGGTGGCATGGTGTTCCATACACTTCCTGCTTTTAGTGCAGTAACACCCATAGATAATTGAGACGTAGGCAAAACATCAGGGTGAATGTATTGATTAATACATCGCTCGTTTGCATTCTCTTTATCGCCCAAATGAATCACTTTTGCTTCATTTTGGTGAATAACTCGGGAAGGATGAATATGATGAGATGGCGCACTGATGGCATACAATAAAGCCGGGAAGTCATCGTCAACAGAACCAAACACGACATTCTCATTGCCTTGCCCCAGGTATAATGCATCCATATGCTCTAAAACATACGTTTCATTTTTTGTCGTAATCTTAGCTTTACCACCAAGATTAATCATTCCGAACTCACGACGTTGTAGGAAGAAATCCGTACCGAAATCTTTATTATTAATAAAGTCATCCAGAGCCAATTCATTACTCTTAGGTGATACTCCCATAACAACAATACGGTCAATGTGGCTGTATACCGTCACAATGTCATTATCTTTAAACATTTTCTCAGTTAGCAATTCATCACGAAGACGAGTAGTGTCGTATAATTTAGCGTCTACAGGGTTGCTATTATAATTAATATGCATCTAATACTCTTTATTTACGTTAGTTACGTATCCATTAAAACTTGTCGTATTAACTTAGTTCGCTAGTGAAGTATTTGAAATTAAATCATCAAACCAACAATACTTAAAAATAATAACGACTCATTTAGTCAAAGGACCGAAGATGGTATTTTTAAAATGGCTTTTTTGATGACCATCGGCTTATCATTACTTGCACAAAGCGGACGATGTGCTTGGTTTGGATAAAAAATCACGAAATCGCCATCTTGAAGCTTAATAAATTGTTCGTTCTCGACATTATCAAAGAACATTACGTCATTCTCCAACTCAACCAATTTAAGCGCTTCTTCTGAGATGGTGTTTGAATAGCCATATACTTCTTCGCCACTCAATAAAATTTGAATATCAATATATTGCTTGTGAATTTCAGATTTTCTTAGTGCTCGTGGCTCCGTTTCACCGTCTACAAGCATAACAAATACACCATCGTCACCAATCATGTACTTACCAAGATCATTGTTTTCAGATAAAGCGATAGCTTCATTGATCCAATTAACAAACTTTTCAGACATGTATGGTACGAGATCTAATTTTTTTACGTTTCCAAATAACATATATCCTCTCCCTTAAAGCGCCTATTACTCACCTATCCTTTTAGATAGTTGTAAACTGATTTAGCAACAGTGATACCGTTGGCTTCGCTTTGTAACTTGTAAGCATTTTGTGGATCATTGGGGGCTTGTACCGAACCTGAGCCAGCCATAGGTTTAACTGCACGAAGTTCCGTTACCATTTGCTGCATCATTACTGCAAACAATGGATTCCCTAGCTTTTCTGGATTAATAACAATGACAAGGCTGGCAAGTTTGCGCATCTTGTCAAAATCTCCGTACATACGGACCACATGGTTGCTAAAGTTAGCATTCATCAAAATACCAGTTAGCGCATCAATCGCTAGCGCAATACCTGAACCTTTATGACCGCCAAATGTCAGTAGATTTTCCACTTGATGTGGATCCGTTGTCATATTGCCGTCTTTATCGATAGCAAGATTTTCACCAATTTGCTGGCCGGTCTCTTTTGCATGAAGCAACTTACCAAAGGCTGTTGCGCTTGTAGCCATATCAACAATCATCGGGTGTGCATTTTCCACAGGAAAACCAAATGCAATTGGATTGGTCCCTAAGAAGCGTTCAGCGCCACCATAAGGAGCAACGCAGGTATCAGTTTGCGTCATCGAAATACCAATCAAACCTTTCGCTGTCGCCTGTTCCATGAAGTATGAAAGTGCTCCACAATGTGAACCATTCTTGACGCTAACAAAACCAAGACCGGTTTCTTCAGCTAACTCTATAGCGTGATTTGTTGCCGCGATAAGTGCCGAGTGTCCCATGCCATCATCAGAGTCAAATACAGCAACTGAAGGTGAAATTTGTTCAATGCTAAACGTAGGCTCTTTATTCAAGCCACCTTCATTCAAGCGGTGACAATAATGCTCAATACGCATAACGCCATGTGAATGGACACCCGTTTTGTCAGCGTGTATTAACACATCAATGACTTCTTTCGTCGTCTGTTCACTAAGGCCCGCTTTAACTAATTTTTTAAGAGATAGTTCACGCAACTCTGTTTCATTTACTTGAATAGTAGACATCATATTTACCTTAAAAATTTATTACGCCTTTAACCAAAGATTTATTTTCAACGACATCTTCTTTGTATGAATTCCCAAAGGTATGGAAATCGTAATCTCTATTTTTCATCATTGATTCAGAAATTTTACCTTGTTCCATCAACTCGATTACACGTTCAAAATCTTGACGTGTTGCATTACGTGAGCTCATAAGCGTGGTTTCTTTCATATGAAAAGTAGGGTTATGAAATGCTAATTCACCCTTTGTGAAGCCAATAAATACGAGCTTCCCACCGTTACGAATCAGGTTTACTGCATTTGTCATTGATTTGTCGTACCCAGTCGCATCAAATACGACATCAGCCAACTGACCATTAAATTGACTACGAATATCATCAACGTACGTTTCACTTAGCGCATTTAATGTAGCTGTTTGTAGTTTGTCTGCTGCCCAAGTTAGACGTTGTTCAGCAACATCAACAATAACAACGTTATGCCCTTCTGCTTTAATGACTGCTGCTGCTGCAAGACCAATTGGGCCAGCGCCGACAACAAGAACATTATTCCCCCCAGTCAACTGCGCACGGCGAACCGCATGTGCACTGATAGCAAAACATTCAACCAGTGCTCCTTTACTGTTAGACACATTGTCAGGAAGTAGAACCAGATTATCTTCAAGAACCGCTAGGTATTCTGTAAAACCACCATCTTGGTGGACACCGTAAAGAGATACACTTTCACAGCAATTGGTTTTACCTTCTTCGCAAGCTGGGCATTCACCACATGGGATACAAGGAATAACAGAATAGCGCTTAGCCACTTCGGCTTTAGTCACTTTCTCACCGATTTTTTCGACAGTACCGCAAATTTCATGGCCTAATACACGCGGGTATGAAAAGAAAGGCTGTCGACCAGCGTAAGCATGGATATCTGTGCCACAGATACCTACTGAATTGACTTTCAGAAGAACTTCATTGCTTTCGATCTCTGGAATCGGGCATTCAATATACTCAATTGAATTGGGTTCATTACAAATTAAAGTTTTCATCTTATTTCCTAATCCTTCACTAGTTTTTCAATTGTGTTATTGATGCCCACGGTCTCAATATCATCAAACGCGTTTAGAACCTGCTCAATAAACCGTTTATTTTCAACACCGTGCTTTCCAAAGACTTTTTCAATCGCCAATAATGATTTAGCTTGCTCACTTTTCTCAGATACGTGAGACATAATTGATTTATATGTTTCTACCAATGGGTCAGATAGTTCATTACCTTTATTAATCATATCAATTACATAGTGCATCCAACCTGCAATTAACACGGGTTGGCATTTAGCGGGGATATGACGTTCTTGAAGTATTAGATATGGGGCAAGCGCACGTTGAGGGAGTTTTTGAGAGCCATCCATCGCGATTTGTTCGGTTTTGTGTTTGATATTTGTGTTACTAAAACGGGCAATGAGTAAATTGGCATACTCGTTGAGATCAACGTTTAAGTCAGGGCTCAATGATTTAGCTTGTTCATCAAGCATTAACTTCAATGTGACTGATTGGAAATCAGAATCTTGCATACATTGATAAATAAATTCGTATCCAGCGAGTGAACCATTGTAAGCAAGGAATGAATGGCTACCGTTAAGCATACGAAGCTTCATTTCCTCATACGGTAGAACATCACCAACGAGCATCGCGCCTGCTTTTTCCCATGGAGGTCGACCTGCTACAAAATTATCTTCAACTACCCACTGACGGAAATCTTCACAAACTACGCCACAAGGATCGCGATAACCTGTTTGTTCTTCGATGACGTCAAATTGGTCATCGGTCATCGCGGGAACAATACGGTCAACCATCGTGCTTGGGAAAGTGACGTTTTCTTCAATCCAATCACTCAGTTCAGAATCAAGCTTCTTAGAAAATGCGAGAATGACACTCTTGGTTAAGTGGCCGTTTTCAGGAATATTGTCACATGACAAAACGCTAAAAGGCGCGAGACCATTATCACGACGAATTCGAAGAGCCTCGGTAACCAACCCAATAGCCGACATTGGTACGGTTGGATTGGCCAAATCATGAATAATTAATTGATTGGTTTCATCTAACATTCCCGATTGCGGTGCAGCACAATAACCTTTTTCAGTTATCGTTAATGAAACGATTTTAACCTGGTCTTCAGTGAGTTTTAGAATTGCTTTTTCAATACCATCTACTGGTGTATGGATTGATTCAGTAATAGTTCGAACAAGACGACTATGAGTTTCTGTTGCAGACTTCTCAACGACGGTTAACAAATGATCTTGTGCTCGCAAACTGTCTGTTAACTCTGACCCACCAAACATATTAATTTCACAGATACCCCATTTATCTTCAGATCGGTCATTCGTTAAATCGTTATAAACGGCTTGATGTCCGCGGTGGAATGCACCAAAACCAATATGAACGATATTACTTTTAAGTACTGTTCTATCGTAGCTTGTTGTTGATGAAAACTTACCGTTTTCTATTTTATTTTGATCTTCCATACAATCCTATCTTTACAGTCCGAGTGTTGCCTAACTTCAGAATTTGTTAGCGTTTCGTTGTTACTGAGAACACTACACCCAATTGGTTGACCTATCAATATTTTGGATAACCAATAATTCACTTTTATGACGAAGATCTAAAAACAAAACAAAAATAAATAACCAAAATTAGCATTAATTTATTATAACTTGTTAAATATCAATATATTATATTGCAACTTTGATTTAGATCAGCATTTGGTTTACCAATAAATATATCTTTATTAAATCGCTTTGTGATTTAATAAAGATGGACAAAAATCAAACTAACGTATCGGAATAGACACACGGATATCATTATGATCGAGGAAAAAAGACACATAGAAAGACCAATTTTTGCTGAAATACTAAGTTTTGGTGAACCAATGTTCGAATTGAGCCAAGTTAACCTAAACAATAACGGTGAAGCGGACTTCTTAAGCGGCTTCGGTGGTGATGCTTCTAACTTTGCTATCGCTGCTGCGCGACAAGGCGCAAACGTCGGTATGCTCACGCACATGGGAGATGATGAATTTGGAAAAAAATTTCTAAATTTGTGGGATAAAGAGAACGTTAATATTTCAACTGTTGTATCGAACACCAATAGTCATACTGGCGTTTATTTCATTACGCATGATAAAAACGGGCATCATTTTTCATTCTTACGTAAAGGATCGGCAGCGAGTCTTATCACACCATCACAATTACCTGTAGAAGCTATTAAAAATGCAAAGCTTTTACATATCACCGCTATAACACAGGCAATCAGTGATACCAGTTGTGACTCCACCTTCAAAGCAATAGAAATTGCATCTAAAAACAACACGTTGATATCCTATGACACTAACCTACGTTTGAAATTATGGTCATTAAACCGTGCTCGTGCCATCATCAATGAAACGGCTTCACTGGTAGATATATGCTTTCCAAGTATTGATGAGGCACAGCTTCTCACTGGTTTAGAACACGAAGACGATATTATCGATTATTACCTCAAAATCGGGTCTAAAACAGTCGTTCTTAAGAAAGGCGCACTGGGGGCAACGGTAGCCAATGAATCAATCCGCGTATCACTACCACCGTTCAAAACCAATCCGTTAGACGCAACCGCTGCAGGTGATTCATTTGCTGGCTCGTTCTGTACACATTTAGTTAACGGATATTCATTGGAAGAGTGTTTGAAATTTGCAAACGCCACCGCCTCTATCACCATTATGGGTTATGGCGCCGTCGCACCACTACCAACACTTGAACAAGTTTTAGATCGCATTAAAAATGGACAATCAAAATGAATACTTTAGATTCACGTCTCGCTAAATTAAAAGTGATTCCAGTCATCGTAGTAGATGAAGCGGAAGACATTTTGCCTATTGGTAAGGCTCTGTCAGAAAATGGTTTACCAGTAGCCGAAATTACGTTCCGTACTGCGGCGGCGGCGGATGCCATCGTATTACTGCGTAAAGAATACCCCGACATGTTGATTGGTGCTGGTACGATTTTAAATGAACAACAATTACTCGCAGCAAAAGAAGCGGGGGTCGACTTCGTTGTCTCTGCTGGTCTTAACCCTACAACAGTAAAAGCAGCTCAAAAACATAATGTAGCGATTATTGCCGGCGTCAATACACCCTCACTTGTCGAACAGGCGATGGAGTTGGGCCTTACGACTGTTAAGTTTTTTCCCGCAGAAGCATCTGGTGGAATAAAAATGCTCAAAGCCATGCTTGCCCCGTATAACCAGATCAAAGTAATGCCAACTGGCGGTATTAATAAAGATAACATTCAAGCGTATCTTGATGTGCCTAGCGTCCTTGCTTGTGGTGGTTCTTGGATGGTTGACCAATCATTAGTTAAGAATAAAGAGTGGGATAAGATGGCGACGTTGATTAGGGAAATTGTGGCGCAACTCAAGTAATGTAAAAAGAAGCAAAATGGTTCTTTTTACACAGGGGGTAAAGGTTTAGTTTTCGAGCTTGACCTTTATCGAAGAACACCTTCACGAAAAAAAATATCCCGTAACAACAGATCAATAACCACCGCCTTTTACTGGTTAACAACGCGACCCACATCCTCAAAAATTAAGGTATTTTATGCACAGATCATGAAATGCTTGCGCCTGAGGAGAGATTGTTCGATCAATGAGTCTAAATATGCCTATTTGTCGTTTCAATGGAGGGTCGACAAGCGGAATCCAAATCAACCTTGTTTCATTCGTTGGAAACGCAAGTTTAGGCAGTGTCGTCACACCGATTCCAAGCTCTAATACAGAAAAAAGAGACGTAATATTCTCGACGGAGTAGAGCGCGTTCTGACTCAATGTTCTCGCGGGTGTCGGATCGAGGAGTGTGCAAGTTCCATTACGAATAAAGGGCTGATCTAGCAACATTTTCCATTCAATACCGGCAGTATGCTGTGCAATAGGGTTATCACGTAAACAGACCACACCAATCGGATCAGAAATTAAAGGGGTAAAATGTATCTCTTTCTCATCAAGGTGGGAGCAATTTCCCAACGCCAAATCAACTTCACCCGACAGCAATCGAGCTTCGACACCTGCCGCATTATCATCGATTAAGCTCACTTCAACATTTGGATGTCTTTCGCAAAAAGCACCCAGAACGCTCGGTATTAGTTTTGCTGCGACAGACGGTACACTGGCAATACGTACTCTTCCTTGCTGCCCCGCAGCTGCAGCCATTAAGTCATTATTCAGTGCATTGTACACATTTAAGAACTGTACAATTTTGGGTAGGCATATTACACCGAAAGGAGTAAGGGTCGATTTATTACCAGGTTCAAATAAAGGTTGGCCTAGGTTGCGTTCCAGTTCTTTTATTGATGTAGAAAGCGCTGCTTGCGATCGATTTGCTCGATGAGAAGCGGCCCGAAATCCCCCTTCTTCCACCACCAAAAAAAAATGATTCAGTTGCTGAAGTTTAATACTCATGTTTGTGGTCCCTTCTTAGTCCTTTGCTTTCCGTGTGCTCAACCTAGCGATAAGTTTTATTTATCAAACGTACAAAATTTACCGTTTGATTTATCGTTCGTCAAGACGCAAGATTTAACCAATTAGAAACATTTATGTAACATAGTTGGATAATTACGTGAGCACACTAGCAAACAAACACCCAATAGAAACGTCTCTTTTTGCCTCTAAAGCACCTCTTGAGTGGGCACTGGTTAACAACGGAACCTTGTATACCGCTCAAATTCCTATCAATCAATCTGGCGCGGTTGTTGAAGGAGGTATTGAAGCCCAAACGAGACAAACATTAGACAACCTTGTCCATACTTTAGAGTGTGCTGGTGAAACACTTGATTCAGTTTTACAGGTACTGATTTACGTCACTGATCGTGAGTATCTCACCACTGTTAATCAGGTCTACGCAGAGTACTTTAACGCGCCCTACCCTAATCGTGCAGCCATGGTGGTTGCAGGGTTAGCTCGTGAAGAAATGCTGGTGGAATTTGTTGTGTATGCCAGTTCCTCACAACCGACTTAACACATTATCTCATTAATTTCGTGATTGAGGTTTACCTTAATCGATAAGTGAAAGGAACGAACAATGACAACGCTAATCAACAATGTTCACGCTGAAAAAGCACTTTATATCGCAGGTGAATGGCACTCAGGCATCAGCACTATTGCCAACATCAACCCTTCAGATATCACTGAAAATATAGGCCACTTTGCACAAGCAAGCGAAGACCAAGTTCATCAAGCGATTGCCGCGGCTAAGCAAGCACAACCTGAATGGGAAAAAACACCTATTGAACGTAAACAGGCCATATTACAGGCGATTGGCGACGAGCTTATTGCGCGTTGTGACGAGCTTGGCACCTTGTTGTCACGTGAAGAAGGAAAACCGTTTGTAGAGGGTAGAGGTGAAATCTATCGCGCAGGGCAGTTCTTTCAATATTTTGCAGCTGAAGTGCTACGCCAAATTGGTGATAACGCGGATTCTGTCAGACCCGGTGTATCCGTAGAAGTTACCCGTGAAGCTGTCGGTGCTATTGCCATTATCTCCCCTTGGAACTTTCCTACTGCAACGGCAGCGTGGAAGATTGCACCGGCTTTAGCGTTTGGTAATAGCGTTATTTGGAAACCTGCAAACCTAACACCAGCAAGTGCTGTTGCCTTAACAGAAATCATCCATCGTCAAGGACTGCCTGCTGGCGTATTTAACTTAGTGTTAGGTAACGGTTCACAGGTAGGTAATGCGCTTATTAACTCCCCTAAGATAGATGGTGTTAGCTTCACTGGTTCTGTTGACACTGGTCGAAAAGTAGCCACCGCTACCGCGCCCAACTTTGTTCGTTGCCAACTTGAAATGGGCAGCAAAAACGCACTAGTGATTGCTGATGATGCCGACATACAAACCGCAGTAGATGCCACCATAGCTGGCTCTTTTTCTGGTGCTGGTCAGAAGTGCACCGCGTCATCTCGCCTTGTGGTCACAGACGGTATTCATGATGCTTTTGTTGATGCGTTAATCAAGAGAATGGGTAGCCTCAAGGTAGGTCATGCTTTAGAAGATGGCATATTTATGGGTCCAGTAGTGGATGGTAATCAACTTGATGCAAATCTTTCATGGGTAGACAAAGCCCGCCAAAGTGGGGCTGAGCTAGCCGTTGGCGGTGAACGCCTAAACATGAAACATGACGGTTTTTATATGTCTCCAACACTTTTCCTAGAAACCAAAAACAGTTGGGAAGTGAATCAAGAAGAAGTCTTTGCCCCTTTGGCTTGCGTTATTCGTGTTGCCGATTTAGATGAAGCTATTGCGACAACCAACGATACACGGTTTGGTTTAACCGGTGGGATCATCACTCAAAGCCTTCGTTCAAGTGCCCTGTTTAAACAGCAAGTACAAACCGGCTGTGTCATGGTCAACCTACCCACCGCAGGCACAGATTATCACGTCCCATTTGGTGGCCGAAAAGAGTCTAGCTTTGGTCCTAGAGAGCAAGGCCAATACGCAAAAGAATTCTATACCGTAGTTAAAACTGCCTATCAACGACCTTATTAGTGTTTTACGTAGAAACCTAAAAAAACAAAGAATTGAGTGAGGAGTTGATATGTATCAGAAGCGAATAGTGATAGACGGATTGCAATATTGCAACTGGAATCGAGAGTACTTCCAAACGCTAAAAGCAAGCGGTATCACTGCGGTTCACGTGACCTTGGTTTATCACGAAAATGCACGTGAAACCCTAACACGCTTTGCCGAGTGGAATTTACGTTTTGAACAAAATGCCGATTTAATCATGATCGTTCGTTCCATGGCTGACGTGACAAAAGCGAAACAACTGGGGAAGGTCGGTATCTTCTTTGGCGCGCAAAACTGCTCTCCTATCGATGATGAAATTGGCTTAATTGAAGTGATGCGCCAACAAGGCCTGCTGATCATGCAACTGACTTACAACAATCAGAGCCTTATTGCTACTGGATGTTATGAGCAACATGATTCGGGTATCACTCGATTTGGCAAACAAGCTATCGCCGAAATGAATCAAGTGGGCATGATTATCGACATGTCACACAGCGCAGAACGGTCAACTTTAGAAGCGATTGACCTTTCTTCAAGACCGATCTGCATCAGCCACGCAAACCCCACATTCGCGCATCAAGCTCTACGCAACAAATCTGATGAAGTAATCAAAGCCTTAGCCGCACGTGGGGGCCTACTAGGGTTTAGCCTATATCCATTCCACCTACCTAATGGCAGCCAGTGTACTTTGGAAGACTTCTGTCAAATGGTGGCATCTACCGCTGACTTAGTTGGTATCGAACATTTAGCGATTGGCAGTGATTTGTGTCTCAATCAACCCCAATCCGTATTGGAATGGATGCGTAATGGGCGATGGTCAAAGGCGATGGATTACGGAGAAGGATCCGTAAATAACGCCGGTTGGCCTGATTCTCTACCTTGGTTTTGCGGTAGTGCAGGTATGGAGAATATATATAACGGACTCATTCGCCACGGGTTCAGTGAACCTGAAGCGGGAAAAATACTAGGCGACAACTGGTTTAACTTCCTTATGCAAGGGCTTGAACCTAGCACGTAATACAGTAACTCGAACAAGGAATGGTCTACTTCTCATAATAAAAACAAGGTAGACGTTAACTAACATTTGCATCAGCAAAAAACGACTGGAGTCAGAGTATGTCTGATTTAACCAATAGCGTAAAAGCATCAGATCTTAATGTATCACACGGAATCACTGGGCGGACATCTGAAATGAAAACGACCAATGCAATTCAAGAAGGATCAACGTCCGACAAATTAGGACTGAAGAATCCAGCATTGTGGTACAGCGGAGGGTTCATCGCTCTGTTCGTACTTTTAGCACTTTACGACGGAGAGCTACTATCAACAATAGTTAACGCCGGTTTCGCATGGTCGGTCAAAGTCTTTGGCCCATACTGGCAGCTTTTATTGTTACTTACCTTTTTAATTGGCCTTGGTTTAGCTGCAGGACGAACGGGTAAAGTCATCTTGGGAGGTATCGACAAACCAGAGATGGACGCCTTCCGATGGATGGCGATCATATTCTGTACTTTACTGGCTGGCGGGGGCGTATTCTGGGCTGCCGCTGAACCAATTGCTCACTACGTCAGTCCACCACCGTTATATGGCCCGCAAGAGAATGCTCAGCAAGGTGCGATAAACGCCCTGTCTCAATCATTTATGCACTGGGGATTTTTGGCATGGGCAATAGTAGGCAGCTTAACCTCTATCGTTGTAATGCACCTTCACTATGATAAAGGTTTGCCTTTAAAACCAAGAATTTTGCTTTATCCCGTATTAGGTGACCGCGCATTGAAAGGCACCATAGGTGCTCTCATTGACGCTTGTTGTATTGTCGCTGTTGCTGCCGGAACAATAGGACCCATTGGTTTTCTTGGTCTTCAAGTGAGTTACGCATTAAATGTGCTATTTGAGATTCCCGATGGCTTTACAACACAATTAATTATCATCCTTTTTGCTATCGTGCTTTATACCCTTTCTGCATTGAGCGGGCTAAACAGAGGCATGCAAATGCTAAGCCGCTATAACGTTATTCTTGCACTAGCATTGATGACTTATATCCTTATATTTGGCCCGACGAACTTCATTTTTAATGGCTATATTCAAGGGGTTGGTAGCATGTTGGATAACTTCATTCCAATGGCAACTTACCGCGGAGACGAAGGCTGGTTAAGCTGGTGGACCGTATTCTTCTGGGGCTGGTTCTTAGGTTATGGGCCGATGATGGCCATCTTCATTGCTCGAATATCTAGAGGTCGCAGTATTCGCCAGTTGGTTACAACTATCAGCATTATTGCTCCTTTGGCAACCTGCTTCTGGTTTACCATTGTTGGTGGTTCTGGCTTAGCGTTTGAAATTGCGGAACCGGGCAGCGTGAGTAAAGCATTTGAAGGTTTTAATCTACCAGGTGCACTATTAGCGGTAACACAACAATTACCGTTCCCAATGTTGATTTCTATTTTATTCCTAATATTGACTACAATTTTCATTGTGACCACCGGTGACTCGATGACGTACACCATCAGTGTGGTGATCAGTGGTGAAACGGAACCAAATGCAATTATTCGAACTTTTTGGGGTGCGATGATGGGGGTGACAGCACTTATTTTGATATCTCTGGGGTCTGGAGGAATTTCAGCCTTACAATCTTTTATCGTGATTACTGCCGTCCCTGTATCGTTAATCTTATTACCTTCGCTATGGAATGCACCGCAAATTGCAATGAAGATGGCCAAAGAGCAAGGTCTATAACCTCAACGACATAACGTGAAATGATGGGCGAATAGCATCGCCCAAATCGAATACCTCTAATAACTAAAAAGTGGTGAGCAATATGCACGCACATCGTTCGATAAACGCAGAAGACACACTACGCAGTGCTGACATTGTTATGGTGCCGGAAAGGCTAGGAGCAATGCACCAAAACCGAATTAGTTTTGTCAGAAGCTTAGTTCGTAAAATGGCGCAACAGAAGTGGCAAGTAACCCAACATGAATGGCAACTTTCTCCTCAAGGCTTTGGGCATGTTATATACAAACTAACAACACCGAACCGCGTTTACCACCTTGTTGTTTTTTGTGATGAGATTGCTGATGACGAACGAAATGATAGAGTAATCGCTGAAAAATGGGATGTCACTTTTGCGCTGGTAGACGGGTGTGTGAACGTTGCGCTTATTGATGAACTAAGAGCGAATGTTCCACTTCAAGAAGCAGGTAGAAACCCTAATAATGTATTGGTATTGGCTCGTGCTAACAAAAGCGTGCGTATCTTCGAACACATTGTTAGTCAACTCACCGTCGGTGCACAACCTCGGCCAGAAGAGTTAGCCGATGTTGGCTATATCCTTCGTACCACAGCCGTTTATGGCAACGGCAAATTCGGCATTGCTGACTTTAAATTACTGGAAGAGAACCCAGATTTCGATCAGTCTTTTAGCGCCCAAATGTGTGCTGTTTATTTACTCAGAGCGTTTAGCCTAGATTGGGTAAATTATCTGGCTATCCAACAAAGCGGCGACAAAGCGGTCAGCTTACATCGTACCCTACAGCGTTATCTCGGCGTGGGAAATGCCACAGGATTGGGCATGGCTCCTTATTTGATAAACCATCCCGCGATTGTTAACCAGTGGATGACAACCAGAGAGAAGGCGCTTGCCAGTGTACTGAGTACTTCTATTGACGTTGATAAAACACCTCAATTGAATGCCTTATTATTAAAGGCTATCTGCCATTTGAACCAAGTTGTGACGATTAACGATGTTCAAAAAGCGTTGAATATCGCGGCGGTGGATGAACTTAGCCAACTACAAAGAAACCTGAGTTCATTATTACTTCAATGTTCAAATTGGTGTGACTTACTTGAGCGCAATAATAAATTGAGCTTGGAATCACAAGAGATTCTTATCTCTTGCTTAATGGAAATCTATCCCGAACGTGTTGATGTATTTGCAAATAAAATGAACTGCGATGAATCATTATCCTTGCCTAGTGGCAAAAAAATTCATGATCTGCTGGTGACACTAGAGCAAAACTATCACTGGGCCATTAATACCGATTTCACCCAAAAAGAAAATAGCTATTGGTTTTGGTATCGATCTGAAGATAAAGAAGAACCGCGTTTAGGTGTACGAGGTGAAGAGCAAGGCGAAGATAGAGAGCTGCCACTCGACATAGCAAGGCAAGCTTTTCGGCTATATAACGCCCTATTGGCGCATGCCCCAGAGTTGTCTCTTACTGCGTTTTTAATCAAACAACCTCAATACCGTACCATCGCTCGACGAGTCTGGACCTTAGGTCATGAGGCCTTGGGTGATATACAAATGAATGTACTTCATCAATCATCGTTACCTATGCATCTCTTGCGTTGCAAACTTGCTATTTTTGGTGCAACTAAGTTTGATCCTCGTTCTGATCGTTGGGTTCAAGTTACGTTCTTTCAAGGTGCACCATTGCTTGATGAAATTCATGACGGAGAGTGGTTATTTCCATTACTTCCAAGTGCAGAGCAGATAAGTGGAGGTAACAACAAATGATTGTTTCTCATAACGAATTAATCGCCGCTGTAAACAAAGCATTTCTAGGAATGAGGCGATTATGTGGCGAAGCCGATGTCATCGCCAACATGGTAGCCGATCTTCAAATGATTGGATTGGACGGGATAAAACAATTCAACAACGCCAGTGCTTTCATTAAGAATGAAGTGGACTGTCCTGTAGACATCCAGATTACGAGCGAGAGCAGCATTGAAGTTGATCTACACAACTGTAGTTTAGCCTGTCATCTGCCCATTATTCTTGATTACGCATTAGAGCAAATGGTGAACAGTAAAACGTTAACTATAGAACTAAAGCATTGCCACAACCGTTGGCTAAGCTACAGTGAATTGGTAAAGCTGGCCAACAAAGGGATAACCTGTTCAGCCAGTTGGGACAATGGAACAAGCCCAAAAAAAACGCTTTATATCTTAAATCGAGGCTGTCTTACACCTGAACTGTTTTTGTCGGAACTGCCCCCTAAATCTGACGGCCGAGTCCACAATATGAAAATAATACTGTCTGTAAATGATTTTGACATTGAGAAACTGTCTAATGGATATGACCGCCATATCAACTCGAAAGAGCTTAAACAAGTACAAGATAAAGCGTGGAAAGACGGTATTTATATAGACGATTTAGAATGGGAGTTACTAAAGAAAAATGCAGCCGCCATTTTGGTAGAAAATAGCCAGCGCTCGATTCAAGGTGCGGGAGAAATCGTTTAGAGACTATAACAAATTCGGTATGTACTCGTGCAAAATTCACGTTATAAAACAGGCGTCAATAAACATTGAATGCGTTGAAGCGTTACTAATGATAATTACACTAAGCTTACTGGTTTATTCGGAACTTAATAACATAATTCAAAGCGCCTGATGAAGAATCATCAGACGCTTTAATCTATATTGTCATTTAAATCGCGTTAACGTAGTCCAACGTATAGAACGGGAGGGCTATCATTAATAATGACCAAACAACTAAGATTACGTGAAGTACATCATTCTCAGAGAACCAAATTTTCTTTTGTTTCCAAAGAAGCTCACCAATACCTAGCTTCCAATATTTATCGAAGAAGTAATAAGACGCATAAATTAGGGCCCAAGAAATCATGCATAGTAAGTCATAGGTCGCACCAGTTTTAATATAACTCACGGTATTTATGAAGATAAAAGCAATGAAACTTGGCAATGAAGCAAACATCATAAATTCAAACGTTATGACTGACTTAGTTGCTGTAAATGCTCCCCACAGAGTAATAACAGTGTAGCCGACTGTCATAATAGCCGCATACCATATAAAGATATCAAACCAAACTGATTCTGGTGCTATTGAAGTGTATGCGATCGCTACCGTCATAGCGTTCATACTGACCTGTTGGAAGATAAGATATATGACTTCCCACCAAGTCGTCCATGAACACTCTTCACGGTGTTTCGCTTTCAATTCATAGCCAAAAGCCTGAAAACTTGTGCCAGCAATAATAGCACCAACCCCCCAAAGGATCATTGATACTCCCCACCAAAATCGAGACATTTGGTCGTCTTGCATGACAAAGAACTGAACACCAACAAGTGTTACAATAACACCAAGTAAATACACCCAGAACGTAGATGAAGGCTGACTGATGTCGAGCTCTTTACCAAGAAAATTAACTCGAACAAGCGGTTGTTCTTCACCCCAATTCTCCTTCGTCAAGCTTGGGTGTTTGAGCTCATGGACTTTCTCAAAAATAGACATATTAGTTTCCTCTTTAAAAGGTCGAATCTCAACCTAATTAAACTATGCCTCGTGATCAGGTATTAGCACGAGTTTGCCAACATGCTTACGACTCTGAAGTTCTTCTTGAGCTTCAACAATATCAGAAAGCGGGAACGCCTTTGCGAGAGCAGGTTTGATATCGCCGTTCTCAATAGCTTCAATCAAACTAGGGAATACGGGTTCGTCCCAACCAGTACATCCAATTAGAGTAAGATCTCTTAGGTACATAGTGCGAAAATCCAGCTCTACTAGTGGACCTGCAATAGCACCAGATGATGCATAACGACCGCCACGTTTCAGCATTTTCAGATTGTTCACGAAGTTGTCACCGGCGACATTATCAATGATGACATCCACAGACATTTCACCCAGTACTTCCAATGCATTTTTTCCGAAGTCAATCACTTCATCAGCACCGTAAGAACGTACACGTTCGATCTTATCTTCACCTTCTGCCGCACCGATAACATAAGCACCGCGACGTTTAGCGAGTTGAACAACGGCAGAACCCACACCACCTGATGCTCCAGCCACATAAACACGATCACCCGCTTTGACGCCTGAACGCTGTACCATATTTTCTGAGGTACCATAGGCGCATGGAATAGTGCCCAATTCAGCGTCGGTCCAATCACATTCAACAGGAAAAACTTCGCTAGACGTAATCTTCACATATTGAGCGAAAGCACCGTCGAAATCAGAAGCCATCCAAATATTATCCGGCGAATCAAAACCCTCGTGGCGAATACATGCCCGGATAAGAACTCGTTTCCCAACTAGATGTTGGTCAGCCTCATCTTTTGCTTCAACAACTAAGCCAGCGCAATCAGTGCCTTGAATGAACGGGAATGGTGTTTCTGCATTCCAACCACCGTCTTTTTCGTCTGCCGCGTCGCCAATCTCATTTTCGTCGTCAGACAAAGTATTCGTACCTTGAGTCACCTTCTGAGAGTACCAACCAATTCGTGTGTTGATTTCAGTATTGTTTACTCCAGCGGCGAGAACTTTAATAAGCACTTCACCCTTACTTATTACAGGCATAGGAACGTCTTTGTACTCCAGCATTTCATAGCCACCGTTACCCATGGTGACCACTGCTTTCATAGTTTTACCACCTTCCTTAAGGTCAAAACGGCTTTTGTCTTTATTGATATGAAGATTCACTTTCATTATTTTTCCTCTTTTTCTTATGTATGTTGATAGCCGTAGCCCAACGCTACGGCTTTACGGCGTTAAATACTTATTGTTTTTCTTTGATCTTCGCCATTTTGTGGTACGTCTTCGACCTTCGCCATTTTGTGGAACTTTAGTGCCAAAATTGCACCAACTAAACCAATGACCATAGTCGCGATGAAATATGCACGATAGCCGCCTTCGTTACCGAACGAGCTCCATAAAATATTATTCATTTGCGGAATAAAGATATCTGGTAGGTAGCCGATCAAGCTAACACAACCGATTGCCGTGCCTGTTAAGGCTGCACTAATTTTTGCCTGACCCAATAATGACCAGTAAGTACCGCGGATAATGTAAGCAAACAGACCTGTTAGCAGAACTAGTCCGCTGATCACTGTCGTATTTGCATGGCTAGAAATTAGGCCAAGTGCTAGCAAGCTTGCACTACCACCCAACAAGCCAAGACATACCGTAACCGCTTTACCAATTTTGTCCGCTAAGAAACCGCCCAGAAAACCACCGACAGGACGCATCCATAAAACACCAACCATCACAGAACCGACAGCGACGGCGTCAAAACCAAGGTTTGCTTGAAGATGGCCGCCATAATAATATGTCGCCCAAAAAACTGAATAACCGCAGAAGATAATCAAACCGTGGATGTATACGAACTTATTCTTAAGGATCTGGCTAACATCAGAAAACTTAAAGCCTTCTTCTTTATCGCCTTCACCAGCGCGTTCATCGTCAGTTTTAACAAACATGGCGACTAGAATCGCGATGGCGACTAAAGCGATCACGTACATATAGATGATCGCAGTTAGCGCTGTAGTCTTATCTGCTAGCTCTAAGCTATCACCTAAAGTTGCAGAGAATATAGCGAGTGCAATACTACCAAGAGCGGCTTCCACCAAACCACGGCCACCGTCAAGGAAGCCAAAGAATCGGCCTTCGTCCTCGGGGGTTGATAACATTTTGACTAGCTTCATATGCGCAGACCAGAACGTCAGAACAGCAAAGATACCCCAAACAATAAATACACCAACGACACCACTAAACGATGGCACTTGAGCGAACCAAAAACCACCGGCTGCGGTACCAAGTAAAGAAACGACCAATAGACCTTTTGCAGAGAACTTATCACTCAATACACCGCTTGGAAAATAGCCTGCAATAAACACCATACCTAGTATTGAATAAATATTATTGAGATCGGCTATATTCATCTGAAACACTTCAAGAATGGTTTCTTGATATTGCGCTTTCAAATAAACCAAGGGGAAGACTGCCCCCGCAGCGAGTATTACTAACGCGAACTGAAAGTACCGCGCCAAATTTGACTTATTCATTTTTCACCTTTATTTGATTAAATTAAATAGTATCTAACCCTAACCTTCACACATTATTAACGTGTAAAAATCCGAACTGTTTATTGTTATAATTAATAATATTAAATAAAATCTCACCTCTTATTTAATTAAGCGGTAATGGACGCCAATTAACTTTCACCAATTGACGCACTTATAATTAAAAGGGTGTTAATGTTTTATTAGAATTGACTAAATACCGTTTCTACAGCAAATGCTCCTGGATCCTTAGTCCCAGATAAACTGTCACTATTTAGGTAAGAGGAACGCCCTGCTTTAGCACTAGTCATTGCAACTGTGGATTCCGCTCCCATTTTTGCCGCTTCAATTGATGCCATAAAACCATTCTCTACCCAAGCTTCTAACGCAGGATGTAACGCATCAATCATGGTGCGGTCACCGGGCTTCGCTCCACCATAAGCCATCATCTGATCTAGACCTGCTTGCAGTGCTTTTGGAAGTGAACCATTCAGTTCAAAATCACGACCTGCTGCGGTAAACAAGATTGAAAGCAATACGCCTGAAGAACCACCCATGACGGACGTTAGGCAATCTGCAATAGTCGTTAATAGCTTTGATTTGTCTTGTAGAGGCAATGCATTCGCTTTAAGTTGGGCAAGGACTTTACGTGCTCCAGCAGAAAAAGTAGAGCCGGTATCACCATCACCCACGATTGAATCTAGATGGTTTAACTCTGCTTCAATGTCGATGATAGATTGACAAACTGTGTGCAGTGCTAATGCCGTTTCTTCATCATGAGAGGGCTCAAACGCCTTCTTCACAACTAGATTTTCACACTTGGTTACTGGCACTTTACGACGAGCAACGACACCCGGCCATGCACCCGTTTCAACTTCTGCAGTTAATGCTTTAGTGATCTCATCATCCAATTGAATCGTGGAAATAGAGAATCCTTTCATATCGATAGCTGTCATTAGCGAGCCGCTAACGATGAAGCTCGCTTGCTGACCAAGCTCTGACTCCATCACCTCTTTGGCCACGATGTTCATCTCGATTGGAGATAGACCACCTAAGTTGTTTAGAAGAATTGCGTTGTCGGTTGTCGGTTTCGCTTCAATAAGCTTGCTTACCATGGTTGATACAAGATCTTTTGCTTTTGGTAAGTCGATGGTTGCAATACCCGCTTCGCCGTGAATACCCAAGCCAAGCTCAGCTTTGCCTTGTGCGATTCGATCATTGCTTTCACCAGGTAATGAACAACTTGTTAGCGCCACACCGATAGAGGCCGTTTTATTATGTGCATCAACGGCGGCTTGCTTTACTTCTTCAAGAGACCCACCATTTTCTGCAACATAGCCTGCCACTTTCTGTACGAACAGCGTACCTGCAATACCGCGTGGTTGAGGGTTCTCTGGGATGGATATGTCATCACCAACAACAATCAGATCAACCTTACATCCCATCTCTTTTGCTTTTTCTACTGCAAGGCCGAAGTTAAGGCGGTCACCTGTGTAGTTTTTGATGATCACGAGACAGCCAGCGTCACCCGTTACATGAAGAATGGCACTAAGCACTGCATCCACACTTGGGGCAGCAAATAGGTCACCACATACTGCGGCAGTCAGCATACCTTTGCCTACAAAACCGACATGTGCTGGCTCGTGGCCTGAGCCCCCACCACAAATAATGGCGACTTTCTCTTTATTCCAATCATTACGAACAACGACTTTAATGTCATTATTAAAGTCTAATAACATGAGATTTTCTTTTTGCGTTGTATATAAAGTGCCATGGATAGAATCCATAACAAACGACTCTTTTGAGTTTAAAATAAGATCTGACATGTCTTTTCCTTAATCCAATATTTTAAATATTCTGTTATTTACCAAGTTGATGTGCCGTTAGAATCGCTGAGTAAACCGCGTCTGCTGTTACAGGGAATGGCATATTGTGTATGGTTTCACCTTCAGCGGTTGCCCCTTCAGCTACTTCGCGTAATTTGTCTTGGTTTAGCTCCTTCACGCCCATTTCAAATAGGTTTGTTGGCAAGCCAACAGAGCGGCAGAAATTAAGGACGGTATTGATCTCTTCTAATGGTGCGTTCTCTAGTACTAACTGAACGAGTGTACCGAATGCTACTTTTTCACCGTGGTATAGGTGGTGACACTCCTCTAGCTTCGTTAAGCCATTATGAATGGCGTGGGCAGCGGCTAGACCACTACTTTCAAAGCCAATGCCGCTTAAATACGTGTTTGCTTCAATAATGTTTTCTACCGCTTTAGTGCTCACACCATTCTCTGCCGCGACTTTTGCTTTTAGACCATCTTCAAGCAGCGTTTCATAACATAGTTTTGCTAGAGCTTGAGCAGAGCGAGTTGGGGCACCGCCTGCCATTGTTGGCTTACCAGAAGTCATGTTTGCGCGAGCTTCGAAGTACGTAGAGAGTGCGTCACCCATACCAGAAACAAGTAAGCGAACCGGTGCTTTTGCGATAACGGCTGTATCCATCACTACCATATTTGGGTTTTGTGGGAAGAGTAGGTACTCACTAAATTCACCTTCAGGCGTATAGATAACCGCGAGTGCACTGGTTGGGGCGTCAGTAGAGGCGATAGTCGGCACCACGACTACTGGTACTTTCGCGTAGTATGCCACTGCCTTAGCGGTGTCTAATGTTTTGCCACCACCGATACCAACGATTACGTCGTTCTTCTGAGTTGAAGCGATATTGATAATACGGTCGATTTCTTGACGTGAACACTCGCCATTAAACACATCCATAGCAAGTAGCATTTCTTCTTTCTGGAAGCTCGTTTTTACCGTGTGGCCAACGAGACCTGTAACAAATTCGTCAGCGATCGCCAATGGGTTTTCACCTAAGGCTTTCACGTAGCCAGCGATTGAGCTTAGTACGTTCTCACCTTGTACGTATTTGCTTGGGCTAATAATTATCTTATCCATGGACCTTAAACCTTCTGTTTTTCAAAGTTAGGCTCATCCTATTATTGAGCGCTAAATTTCAGAAGAAATTAACGAGTATTAAAAGTCTAATTTTGACGTTCACATCAATTAAAGCGATATACGTCTGTCATGACGAATAAAAACAACAACTGGATCACATTTACAAATCAATAGCTTCAAAAGCGTTTCATAATGCAACACTCTACCACCCTTATGCGTTTCATAATGTAACGCTTAATTTTTATTATTTATAATAAAAATCAATAATTTAAAATTTATATCCCTAGATATAAAAACATCAACCTTATATCTAGAAAAAAGCAATCAATTGGAGGCGCTACACTTGTATCTTCCAACGAATCAAGCAAGTCGACGTGTCTTTAAGAAGAAAAAAGCGCAGTACAGGACCTAGCCATTGATGCTATTAGACTTAAACCTTTTGAGAAAATGAATCGATGGTCAAAATTAGGGCACATAATGATCAACGTAGACATGCGGAAGAATCACTGAGATATCAGGAGATAGCGCTTACAGCACAAAGGAGATGGCTTTCACCAAAGTGTATATGCAACAATATTATATTTACATAAACATTTATAAATGTGATTAGCTCACACTATAATTACGGTTTGTACGGTTACAATAACTCTTTTATCCCTCTTTTATGGCCTTAACTTGAATGCTTTCTATCGAAGATAGTAAAACTCGCTGGGAATTTTTCCAAAAGCATCAGTGGGTATCACTTGAGTTCTCACATTCCCCTATATTTCAATCTTGGCAACGCTGTGTAAAACAGATCAGTCCATATGATTGGTCAAGACCGCATATTGCCTCTGGCTACACGCTAGCTTCATTGATCCGACGTACTGAACGAATCATCAACTGTGCTACCACACTCACTGAAGACACTTACGACTTACTGCGTGATGAGAAGCTACTGTTGATTATGACGGATGACAATGGTTGCGTGATGTTCATTATCGGTCACCATGAATTGGAATCTGAGATGGAGGCGTTAGGTATCAAAACAGGCTGTTTTATGAGTGAGGATAAAATTGGTACCAACGCGGTCAGTCTTTCTATTGACACCAATATGCCCAGCGAGGTGTTTGCTGCCGAACATTTTAAACGTGACCTTCATAATTTCTCCACCGCCGCCGCCCCGATTATTGATACCTATGGCAAGTTACGTGGCACTATCTTGCTCGTTAAGAAAGTCGAGGACTACCATAGATATGATCTTGTTATCGCTTCCTCGTGTGCCAAAGAGATCAGCCTTCAACTTCATATTCAAAGTGAACAGGAGAACATGAATCGCCTCCAGTCAGCTTATATTGCCACTTTGGAATACATGGATGATGGCATCATCTCATGGGATGGAGATAACCAACTATCCCTTATAAGCCATCAAGCGGAAAAGCTGTTAAAGGTAAATAGTAACGACCGGCTAGACAGCAACATATTCAACACTATCCGTTTTGCTCCTAATGTTGAAAACAGCATTAAACAAGGCAAGATGGTTCACCGTAAACAAACTACTTTCGAGGTCGATGGTGAGTTTATAGAAGCTGTCATTACCTACAGCTACTTAGCTGACGGTACTAACCTACTCTTTATTCATCCAATCGATACGATCCGCGAACAACCTCAACAACCGATCACTGATAGTGCTAAGTACAACTTCGATAGCTTGCCGTTTATCTCACGTGAGATGAAGCATGTGGTGACAGTTGGCCGCCGCGCAATTGAATCTCAAGCTCCTATCTTGATCACTGGCGAAAAAGGGGTTGGTAAAACCAAGTTAGCAATGGCAATTCACAATGAGAGTGAGTATCGAGATGGACCTTTTATTACTCTCAACTGTCACTCAACCGACCCTAAGCAGTTACTTCGTGAGGTCCTTGGTTGTGATGGGAGACAAGGAGAACAGGGAGAACTGTCCAAGTTCGAACTGGCACATAATGGCACCCTCTACTTGGAGAATATCGAATATCTTGTTACCGACCTGCAAACAACAATCCTTAATCTACTGAAAGCCGGTAGTATCAGTCGTAGTGATAGTCAGCGCCTAATCCCAGTAAGTTTTCAACTCATAACCAGCACCACAGTAAACATTAGTGAGTATGTCTCTCAAGGTTCTTTTGGCCGTCAACTTTATTATGAAATATCTACAAACGAATTACATATTCCGCCCATAAGAAAACGCAAAGAAGACATAGAACATATGATCTTTAAAATAGTTAATAGTTATGAGAAGCGCAATAATGTAACTATTACACTAAAAAAAGCGGTTATAGATATGCTGCTCAACTTCCATTGGGTGGGAAATAACTCTCAACTAAAAAACGTCATCGGACGTATGTTATTAAACCGCAGCTCAAACTTGGTTAAACTTGAGGATGTTCCAGACGAAATTAGGCGTCACTTTAAGCGAAAATTAAACGCAGGATCGGGCGTAATGCCCCTAGAAGAGTTAGAAAAACAGGCGATCATCCAATCATGGAAATTACTTAACGGTCACACGCAAGATATGGCTAAAGCACTCAATATTAGTCGTACGACGCTATGGCGAAAAATTAAAAAGTATGAGTTAACCGATATGATGGATTCATCTTGAATGCTGTTTTTTTTGAATGCTTCAGTGGCGGTTTGTCAGTTGAGTAATTCTTCAGCATTCAAACACTTTACTGAAAAATTGAAAGCTGACATTGCCCTTGAAGCGGCAATTCAAACTCAATGAATGTTGATTCGCCACCCACCTTCTTCTGCTCGGTTTTTCTGTGAGAGACAGCAACAAGACCTATCTAGATTAACTGCCCCTCACCGCTTGGCGTAGTGCCTTAATTAAAATGAGAGACGACGTTGCTCCGGGATCTTGGAAACCGATGCTGCGTTCACCTAAGTAACTTGCACGGCCTTTCTTAGCTTGCATTTCAATTGTTGCAACCACACTTTTTTCTGCTATTTCAACCATCTCATCGAATAAACGTTCGACCGAAACACCGCTATCTAATTGTGGCATAATCGAATTAAGAACCGGTAACCAGACATCACACATAGTCTTGTCCCCCTGCTCCGCTTTACCACGAGAGATAACACCGTCAACACCACACCTCAGTGAGCGAATAAGCTCTTCAAACGAAAGTTGTTCACGGTTACCGATCGCCGTTGATGTGAGAATAAATAAAGTACCGTAAAGAGGTCCACTTGCGCCGCCAACACTTGAAAGAAGAGTCATACCTGTGTTCTTCAAAATAGTTGAGATATTTTGCTTCTCAACGGTTGGTAATTTTTCAATCACTTTTTTGAAACCACGGTTCATATTCCAACCGTGGTCAGCGTCACCGATGTCTCGGTCAAGGTCAGTTAGAAAGTCTTGGTTTTCATCGAATGCCGTTGCGCATAGTTCAAGCCAATGAATGATATGTTGTTTTTCAATTTGCATTGTTCTCTACTTCCTTGTTCGGAACCTTGGTTACCATTTTATAGCCGCTGTATCGACTGGGGCATCAAATAGCTCTACCATCTCTTTATCTACTTTTAGAAGCGTGATAGATACCCCTTCCATGTTTAGAGAAGTACAGTAGTTACCAACCATGTTACGCACAATACGGAAACGCTCTTTCTCACAAATCTCCGCGAGACGGCGGTATACACTGTATAACTCAGAAATGGGTGTACCACCAAGACCGTTTATAATTGCGATATAGTCTTGGTTTTTTTCAAACTTTTCGATGGAAGATTCAACCTCATCCCATTCACCTTCTTTACGATTCCAGATGCGCAGAGTACGGCTGTATTCCTCGTTCTCCTTAAGCTCGACGAACATCTTGTCTACCAATTCATCAGCGTTTGTGTATGTGATACGCTCAATACCTGGTTCACCATGGATACCGATACCGAACTCAACTTCGTTTTCGGCAAGTTCAAATGATGGTTTACTCGCGGCCGGTACCACACACGCGTTGAGTGCGACAGCAAGAGAGCGGCAGTTGTTGTTGACCCGACGACCTAACTCTTCACATTGCTCTAGTGAGTAACCTTTATCTGCTGCTGCACCAACAATTTTTTCGACCAGCACTGTGCCTGCAACACCGCGGCGACCTGAAGTATATAAACTACCTTTAACGGCGACATCATCATCAATAAGCACTGAGCCTACTTTTATGCCATCTGCATGAAGTAGCTCAACGGCAATTCCGAAGTTTAGTACGTCACCTGTGTAGTTTTTAATTAAAAATAATACGCCTTCGCCTGTATTTACTTGATTAGCGCACTCATACATTTGGTCAATAGTTGGACGGATAAAAATTTCACCAGGACAAGCCCCCGTCAACATACCTTTGCCTACAAAACCCACGTGTAGAGGCTCGTGGCCACTTGCACCGCCAGATACTAAGGCGACTTGACCAAGCGATTGCTCATGCCATACATAGCGAGGCTCGTAATTCACTTTAAGCTCTGGGCGAGATGCTACAAGGCCACTCAGCTGATCTTGTACGACATCTTCAACGTTATTTATTAGTTTTTTCATTGTCCTGTCCCGCTAATTTTTTGGATTCCAAAGCATGCTCCAAATTTGGTTGATCTGGATACGAATCTTGCCTATTAGCATGGTAGTTCTCTTTTAGTAAAACAACAGCCAAAGACTTTAGCCTATATTGAATATATTTTACTGTATCACTGATTCTTAAACACTTAGTTTTCTTGGTTATTGTGTTAATGCTCTCTTAACTGCTTTATCAAGAGTTCCAATCACGCCATTCCATATTCACTTACTGTTCTAACTGCGTTCCTACACTGCATCAAATATAAAAAACCTCCATTAAGTCAAACTTAATGGAGGTTAAAAAACAATCAATTTGTATTATCAACTAACAACTGCTGTCTAGCTTGCTACTTCATTATTCAACTGTGACTGCTTTCGCTAGGTTACGAGGTTGGTCAACATCGGTACCTTTAATTAGCGCTATATGATAAGAGAGTAACTGCATAGGTACCGTATAAAAAATCGGGGCAACAATTTCATTTACGTGTGGCAGAGTCACGATCTTCATCCCTTCAACAGCTTCAAAACCTGCTTTCTCGTCAGCAAACACATACAACAAACCACCACGAGCACGTACTTCTTCAACGTTCGACTTAAGCTTTTCAAGAAGATCATTATTAGGTGCGACGACAACGACAGGCATATCTGCGTCAATAAGTGCTAACGGTCCATGTTTAAGTTCACCCGCGGCATACGCTTCTGCATGAATGTAAGAGATCTCTTTTAGTTTAAGCGCCGCTTCCATCGCGATTGGGTAGAACTCACCACGCCCTAAGAATAGGGTATGTTGCTTGTCTGCAAAATCGACGGCTAATGCTTCGATTTCTTTGTCGTACGCAAGCGCTGCTTCGATCTGAACAGGTAATGCATGGATAGCTTGAACGATCTCTTTCTCTTTCTCTGCATCAATTTGCTTATTCTGCTTACCAATCGCGGTAACGAGCATGAGCATAGCGGCAAGCTGAGTCGTAAATGCCTTCGTCGATGCAACGCCGATTTCTGTACCCGCACGAGTCATAAACGCAAAGTCAGATTCGCGAACCAAAGAAGAACCCGATACGTTACAGATAGTCATTGCCGCCATGTAACCCTTCTCTTTAGCAAGGCGGAGTGCCGCCAAGGTATCGGCTGTTTCACCTGATTGAGAAAGCGTAATCAACAAACTGTTAGGACGAACGACAAATTTACGGTAACGGAACTCAGAGGCAATCTCAACGTCACAACTGACACCCGCTAGACCTTCAAACCAATATCTTGCAGCCATACCAGAGTTGTATGATGTTCCACATGCAATAACCTGAACATGCTCAACTTTAGACAGAATCTCTAACGCATTGACACCGATACTTTCAATAATGACCGAATCTTGCGTAATGCGCCCTTCCATCGTGCTTTTTAATGCGGTTGGCTGTTCAAAGATCTCTTTTTGCATAAAGTGACGGTATTGACCTTTGTCACCAGCATCATGCTCAGCATTCGATTCTATAACTTCACGTTCGACCGCTTCACCATTTGCATCGATAACACGCACATCGCGGCGGGTAATCTCGGCCACGTCTCCTTCTTCAAGGTACATGAATCGGCGAGTAACACTTAAAAGAGCCAATTGATCAGAGGCAAGGAAGTTTTCGCCAATACCTAAACCAATAACAATTGGGCTACCTGAACGAGCAACAACCAGACGTTCTGGATCGTTACGATCAACGATGACTGTACCGTATGCGCCGTCTAGCTGAGCCGCCGTTTTATGTAGAGCCTCAACTAAAGTGTCAGAGCTACGACGCTCCCATTCAACAAGATGAGCGATGACTTCTGTATCTGTTTGAGATTCGAAAATGTATCCACGTTGTTTCAGCATTTGACGCAATGGTTCGTGGTTTTCGATAATACCGTTGTGAACAACAGTGATATCGCCGGAGATATGAGGGTGAGCATTGATTTCAGAAGGTTCACCGTGAGTTGCCCATCTTGTATGCGCAATTCCGGTGCCACCTAATACATCTTGTTGCGCCACTGCGTCAGCAAGCTCTTGCACTTTACCTAAACGACGAACACGTGTGAGTTTCTGGTCTGCATCAACCACAGCAACACCCGCGGAATCGTAGCCTCTATATTCTAATCGGCGTAAGCCCTCTACCAAAATTTCAACAACATCGCGTTGTGCTACTGCACCAACTATTCCACACATGTAATTTCTCCAAATTTCAAATAATTTGTACTTTGCGAACCTGTCATTCGTTCACAATAATATTAGGATGCGCGGACAACTCGCACACCTTTAGACTCGATTGTTAGTTTCTGTTGATCGCTTAAATTCTCATCCGTAACCAAAACATCCACGCTTTGCCACGCGAGTTCCAGATTGGGAATTTTCCTACCAATTTTTTCGGATTCAATCATAACAATGACTTCTCTAGACACATCCGCCATAACTTGGCTCAATCCTATCAACTCATTAAATGTAGTGGTTCCACGCAATAAATCGACACCATCAGCACCAATGAAAAGTTGGTCAAAGTCGTAAGAGCGCAATACCGATTCAGCGACTTGCCCTTGAAAGGATTCTGACCTGATATCCCATGTGCCACCAGTCATGAGAAGGGTTGGTTCGTTTTCTAGTGCATTCAAGGCATTGGCAACATGCAATGAATTCGTCATCACTACTAAGCCTTGTTTGTAATTTAATTCCGGAATAAGGGCACCAGTAGTACTGCCACTATCGATTACAATGCGATTATGGTCCTTAATTAGCTGAGCAGCCAACTTCGCAAGTTTTATCTTTCGATCCGAAACTTTATCGATATTTTCATCATTAACAACCTCTTTAGGAATGGCGATAGCACCACCGTATCTCCTTAAGAGAAGGCCATTCGTTTCCAACGAAGCCAGATCTTTTCGAATAGTCACTTCAGAGGTATCAAACTTCTGTGAAAGCGCTTCTACACTGACTTCACCCAATTCTGAAACGATCTTCGCTATCGTATGGCGTCTTAACTGTGTATTTCTTTTTGTCATAGACTGAAACTTATATATTACGAAACGAAAGCATTATATTTCAATTGAAACTTATTTGTCTATTTATTTCGAGCTAAAAATTAAAAATTTTGAGCGTAAACTTTGTCCTAGAACAACTCTAGACAGTGATCTTGATCAGATTTTTTGTTAGAATTCGCGCCCTAAAGAAATTTAATTACAAAAAAAGCCGTTATTTTTTTGCAACTTTTCGTCTTTAACATAGAGAATGCAAAAAAATAGTGATTTGAGCCATAGCAGGCTGCCGCAATGCGGCTACACTATATGAAAGATTTTACGCTCGTTTAGATAGCAGAATTGATTGATGTAAATAGCAGCAAAAATGTTGTCATTTTCTTTCTTATGTTCTTCTAAACAACAACCAAACTTTAAAATGTAAACATACTTACCGGAGAGTATCTTCCATGAAAAAGACCAAAATCGTATGTACGATTGGCCCTAAGACTGAATCTGTAGAAAAATTAACTCAACTTGTTGATGCTGGCATGAATGTAATGCGCCTTAATTTCTCTCATGGTGATTTCGAAGAGCACGGCACACGTATCAAAAACTTCCGTTCTGTGATGGAAACTAAAGGTAAGCAACTTGCTATCCTTCTTGATACTAAAGGCCCAGAAATCCGTACTATCAAACTAGAAAACGGCAATGACGTTGATCTAGTCGCTGGTCAAGAATTCACTTTCACAACTGATATTACAGTTGTTGGTAACAAAGACATCGTTGCTGTAACTTACGCGGGTTTCTCTAAAGACCTTACCGTTGGTGACACTATCCTAATCGATGATGGCCTAATCGAAATGGAAGTGATTGCAACGACTGATACTGATGTTAAATGTAAAGTTCTTAACAACGGTGCTCTAGGCGAAAACAAAGGTGTAAACCTTCCTGGTGTTTCAGTTAAGCTTCCTGCGCTATCTGAAAAAGATAAAGCTGACCTTAAATTTGGTTGTGAGCAAGGCGTAGATTTCGTTGCGGCTTCTTTCATTCGTAAAGAAGAAGACGTTAAAGAAATTCGTGAGCTTCTTGTTGCTAACGGCGGCGAAAGCATCCACATCATCTCTAAAATTGAAAACCAAGAAGGTGTTGATAACTTCGACGCTATCCTTGCTGCTTCTGACGGCATCATGGTTGCTCGTGGTGATCTTGGTGTTGAGATCCCAGCAGAAGAAGTAATCTTCGCTCAGAAAATGATGATCGAGAAATGTAATCGCGCACGTAAAACGGTTATCACTGCAACTCAAATGCTTGACTCTATGATCAATAACCCACGTCCAACTCGTGCTGAAGCGGGCGATGTTGCAAACGCAGTAATGGATGGAACAGATGCTGTAATGCTTTCTGGTGAGACAGCGAAAGGCAAATACCCTGTTGAAGCAGTAACAATTATGGCTCAAATCTGTAACCGTACAGATAGAGTATTAAAAGCTGAACTCGGCGATCGCTTAGATAGCCCACGTTTACGTATCACTGAAGCAGTATGTAAAGGCGCAGTAGACACAGCGGAAAAACTAGCCGCTCCACTTATCGTTGTTGCAACTGACGGCGGTAAATCTGCTCGTTCAGTACGTAAATACTTCCCAACTGCAAATATTCTTGCGCTTACTACTAACAAGAAAACGGCAGCACAGTTAGTTCTTACTAAAGGTGTTCGTCCAGTTGTTGTTGATTCAATCGCTAACACTGACGAATTCTATGTTAACGGTAAAGAGCTTGCGCTAAATACTGGTCTTGGTAAGAAAGGTGATATCGTCGTGATGGTTTCTGGTGCACTCGTTGCTTCAGGCACGACAAACACCGCGTCTGTACACGTACTATAAAATTCAAATATTGAATTTAGAAAGAGGGCTAAATAGCCCTCTTTTTTTGTGCCAAAGAAAATAATCAGACTAAAGTCGCAGATAAAAGCAGCATATTGATAGAGCTTAAATATGAAGAATCGGGGATCCCCCCGATTCTTACCATCCGAAAAACTCTTTGTGATGTGTATTTAAAAGTAGAACCATTGGTAAAAAATAAATTGCACTCATATTAATACCAAGTATAACCAAGCTTCCGACGGTTACTCTTACTAATGATTTGTTCAACATACCGTGCCTCATATACCCAGACTGTATGACTTTATTACTAAACCGAAGATATCGCGTTTTGTCCAAAACGAGCTAATCGTTCAAAAAACAATCAATTTGTTTATCTATAAGTGTAGCTTAGATAATTTTTAAAATTCTACTTTAGTCTAGTTGTTGCAAATATGTGACAAATCGCTCGTTATTACGTATTAAAAGTGAGATGGAAATATTGAGAAATAGGTGCCCATGCATATTGATATTCACTCCATCAAGCACATTTTACTAAGCAACTATTTAGTGGTATTGGTAAAAGTTTTCTTCATTCAAAATTAAAGCCCTCTATTCAATAGAAGGCTTTATTTCATTGCGGAAATTTTAACGTATTAAGCTTTCAAAGCTCGCTCACCCCGAACAATACCGACGACACCAGATCGCGCTACCTCAACGACCTCTGTTACATCCGAAATAGTGCTAATAAAGGCATCGAGTTTATCACTATCACCCGCCAACTGGATGGTGTACAAAGCGGGTGTGATATCAACTATCTGACCACGAAAGATATCCGCTGTACGTTTTACTTCTGTTCTCACGGTTCCGCTTGCCTTAACCTTAACCAACATAAGCTCTCTCTCAATGTGGTTATATTCGGTCACTTCTTGCACTTTTAAAACATCGATCAATTTATTCAACTGTTTTTCTATCTGCTCAAGTACCATGTCATCACTATCGGTAGTGATGTTTAGTCTCGATAATGTCTCGTCATCCGTTGGAGATACCGTTAACGATTCAATGTTATATCCGCGCTGAGAAAAAAGACCAACAACACGAGAAAGAGATCCGGCTTCATTTTCAAGTAGCAGTGAAATTATATGTCTCATTAGGTTCTCTCCGTTTTACTTAGCCACATTTTGTCCATACCTTCGCCTTTGATATGCATTGGGTATACGTGCTCAGTTTCATCTATTGTAATGTCTACAAAAACCAATTTATCTTTCATATCTAAAGCACGCTTTAGCTCTGATTCCAATTCATCCGGAGAAGAAATACGAATGCCAACATGCCCGTAAGCTTCAGCAATAGCAGCAAAATCTGGGACAGAATCCATATAAGAAGAAGAATGACGGCCTTGATAGATCATATCTTGCCACTGCTTAACCATACCTAAAAATCGGTTATTTAGGTTAATGATCTTAACTGGAATGTCATATTGAAGAGCCGTCGATAACTCTTGAATATTCATTTGAATACTTCCATCACCCGTGACAATAACCACCTCTTCATCCGGCATAGCAAATTTAACGCCCATACCAGCGGGTAGTCCAAAGCCCATCGTGCCTAAACCACCAGAGTTTATCCAACGACGTGGTTTATCAAACGGATAGTAAAGTGCAGCAAACATCTGATGCTGGCCCACATCTGACGCTACATAAGCTTCACCATCGGTTAATTTATATAACGTCTCAATCACTTCTTGAGGTTTTATTTTATCTGGCGACTTTTCATAACTCAGACAGCTACGAGCTTGCCATTGATTGATGTCACTCCACCAGCGATCGATAGCTTCTACGTCATTCGAACCATTCTGCTCATCCAGAAGTTTCAGCATCGCATCCAAAACGACATCGGCAGAACCAACGATTGGAACATCCGCCCTAATGATCTTAGAAATCGAAGAAGGGTCAATATCAATATGCATTACCTTGGCATTTGGGCAATATTTTTCTACATTGTTTGTCGTTCTGTCATCAAAACGAACACCCACACCGAAGATTAAATCACAATTATGCATCGCCATATTGGCTTCATAAAGCCCGTGCATACCCAACATACCCAACGCGTTTTTATGGGTTCCAGGAAAAGCACCTAGTCCCATTAATGTGCTTACCACTGGTAAATTCAGTCTTTCCGCTAATTGAATTAATTGTTTGTCACATTCAGATATTACGGCTCCACCACCTACATATAAAACTGGCTTTTTAGCTTCCAACAACGTTTTTAAGCCTTTTTTAATTTGCCCTTTGTGACCAGTCATTGTGGGATTATACGAGCGCATCTTGATTGATTCTGGATACTCATAGGGGAACTTAAGCAGTGGATTTAACATATCCTTCGGGAGATCAACAACAACAGGGCCGGGACGACCAGTTGATGCTAAATAGAATGCTTTTTTTATTATCTCAGGGATTTTCTTAGGATCCGTCACTAAGAAGCTATGCTTTACGACGGGACGTGAAATTCCAATCATATCGCACTCTTGGAATGCATCATTACCAATGAGTGTGCCGGGTACTTGGCCAGAAAGTACGACGAGAGGTGCCGAGTCCATATAAGCGGTGCCGATACCTGTAATCGCGTTGGTTGCCCCAGGACCAGAAGTAACAAGTACTACGCCAGTTTTACCTGTCGCACGCGCGTAACCATCAGCCATGTGCACAGCGGCTTGCTCATGACGTACAAGTACGTGTTCAATATCGCTTTTCTCGTGAAGTGCATCGTAGATGTCAAGAACTGAGCCACCAGGGTAGCCAAAGATGTGTTCAACGCCTTCGTCTAATAACGAACGAACAACCATATCCGCGCCGGATAACATTTCCATTGTTTTCTCTCCTTAATACGTCCAATTAGCTGCAGCTGATAAGCCCTAAGCTCGTGGTATCTTGGTGTGTGACCAATGACCTACTAATTGTCGTATTACATAGTTAGGGCTTATTCGTAGCCTAAAATATTGAGCTTTAGATGTTTAGAACCTCTAGGAGTTCGTAAAAGCTCACAATATATCCATGAATCAGTACAAGGCATACCCTCAATACTGAGTCCCTAATTTCAATCTTATCGTCTCTGAAATCAAGAGCAAACAGCAAAAAACGACCATCCGCTATTATTCTTTAATTTATCAGCGATTAACTCTAACATTGGAAACATTAGCAGCACATAAAGCAACCAGCTAGGTTTAATTTCAACAAAAAAGCCCGTTGAATTTTTTGCTTCAACGGGCTTTAATCACAAAGTCATAATGCTCATTAGCTTATTGAGCTATTTGTCATTTTTTTTCTTTGTTTTATCCGTATACATATCTTCAATTTCTTCTTCGTAACGCTCGTGAATAACCTTTCGGCGTAATTTTTGCGTCGGCGTTAACTCACCTTTGTCCATAGAAAATGCTTTGGGCAACAATGTAAATTTCTTAACCTGTTCGAATTTAGCCAGGTCCTTTTGAAGTTCAGCAACTCTTTTCTCTAACATTTCCACAATATGGCTATGTTTAAGTAGCTCCATTCTATCGTGATATTTGATGTTAAGTTCTTTGGCATATTCTTCGAGCGATTCAAAACTAGGCACAATAAGCGCAGATACAAACTTACGTGTATCTGCGATAACCGCAATTTGCTCTATGAAATGATCTTTACCAATAGCACCTTCTACCACTTGTGGCGCTATATATTTCCCGCCGGAGGTCTTCATCAATTCTTTGATACGGTCAGTAATAAAAAGGCATCCGTTTTCATCAAATTCACCAGCATCACCTGTTTTTAAGAAGCCATTATCATCAAACGTTGCTGCTGTCTCCTCGGGCATTTTGTAATAGCCACGCATCACCATTGGGCCACGAACAAGAATTTCACTATTTTCGCCAATCTTCACTTGTGCGCCAGGCATAGTGGTACCGATAGAGTCTGGGTTAAATATCCCGTCATCCCAACAAGAAACCGTTGCCGTTGTTTCTGTCATGCCATAACCGAGCTTAACGTTTATGCCAATTGCATGGAAGAAACGACCGATTGTTGCGTCTAACTTCGCACCACCACAAGGCATAAAGTTAATGTTGCCACCAAGCAATGCACGCAGTTTAGCGAGGACTAATTTGTCAGCTAGCTTAAAGCTCTTTTTAAGTATAATTGAAGGCTCTCTGCCTTCTTGCTTACAAACCGCGATGCGTGCTCCCATGTTTACAGCCCAGGTAAAAATCATCTTACGATGCACAGGCGCTCGGGATACTTTTTCATGGATAGCGGCAAATATTTTCTCGTAAAAACGAGGAACAGCACACATTACCGTAGGACGGATATCGGCTAGTGCATCACGGACCTGCATTGTATCTTGCAGGTAGCAATTCGTTGCACCTTTATAGAGTACGTAAAAACTCCACGCACGCTCATAGACATGTGACAAGGGCAGGAAGCACAGCGATACATCGTCTTCCGTCAATGTCATCTTAAGGTCATGACCTTCACACTGAGAGGCCATATTCGAATAATCCAACATGACACCTTTAGGCTGTCCTGTCGTCCCAGAGGTGTATATTAGAGTAAATAAATCTTCATAATTCGCTTCGTCTAATCGGAGATCTAAGGTTTTCTGGTATTCCTGTGAACCTCTCGCGATAAAGTCATCCCATTTAATCGCATACGGATTATCTTGTAGATCAACATCATCACACATAACAACGATAAGCTCTAACTCATCGCAATCATCAAAAATATTAACAGCTGCGTCATATTGTGGCTGTTCACCAACGAAAAGAATTTTTACGTCAGCATTTTGAAGAATAAATGCGGACTGATTTGCGGTATTCGTTGGATAAATTGGAACCGTTACAGCTCTCACTTGTAACGAGCCGACATCGGCCATGGTCCAGCGAGGCATGTTATTCGAGAAAATACCGACTTTGTCTTGCGCTTTCACCCCTTGCGCCAGCAGTGCGAGAGACAACAAATCTAGTTGCTCACCAAAATGCTTCCAGCTGATGCCTTTCCATGCATTTGCAACTTTATGACGAAGCGCTATTTTGTCTCCACCTTTTGCAACTTGCTCTCTAATACGTTTTACGAGATGAAAATCTAAATTGGCCATTTTATTTACCTTTGGCTTACACATGTAAGCTTAATCTGCCGACAAGTGTACATTTAGCATTGGAAAAGGCAACAAATGAAGGTCTTCTAGATAGCGTAAATTGACAAATTTGTGTATTAGGCACTATCTGAATAAATTAATTGGTTTTGAAGTCAAACTCTTGTTGCTCTAGAACTGAAAAAGCCCCTACAAGACTCTTTCTTATTGGGGCTTTTTTGTTCTTAATTTAAGCGAATCTAATTTGATTTAGCGATCGCTTCACCGCAAATAAGCATTAACTGATCACGCATCCAGATATGACCTCGATCTTTCTCACTAGATTCATGCCAGCTTAAGAACCCGTCTATTTTGTTGCTCTCAAGTGGAAAATCCATCACCTTTAAATCGAGTCTATCTGACAGGTTTTCTACTAACCAGCGGGGTGCAACTGTAATCAACTCTGACTGACTCACTACATAAAGCACATTGCTAAGGCTTGTCCCCATATAAGCAGCACTGCATTCAAGGCCTTTGTATGCTTGTTCTGAGAAACTACGCATGCCATTCAGTTTAGATAACTTAGCATGTTTTTCAGCTAACAATTCTTGCTCAGAGATAGCATCACTAATTCTAGGGTGCGAAGACGCAGCCACGACAACGAGTTCATCACTAAAAATTTCAGTGCTTGAAAAGCCTTGCTCTTCAAAGCGTTCATAATCGATAACGAAATCGACTTCTTGAAAACGCATCTTTTCATTCAAGTTTGCATCAAATTCAGCGTCTAGGTGTAAGCGAATATTTGGTGCTTGCTCCCCGATACCCGTTAAGATTTTCGGCGCAAAACGCACATCACTTGGACTACATATTGCCAGCTTAAATAGTCGGCTTGAGGTTTGAGCTGCAAAAATAGAACTTGGAAGTTCATTACGAACTAATTGCAATGCTTGACGTACTGGCCCAAACAACTGACGAGCTCTTTGTGTTGGTTGAATGCCTCTACCATGTCGCATGAATAGTTCGTCGTTAAACATAACCTTAAGTCGCGCAACCGCATTACTTACTGCCGGTTGAGACATGTTTAAATTATGCGCGGCTCGAGTGATATTTTGCTCTTGCATAACTGCATCAAAAACAGTTAGCAAATTTAAGTCCACTCCTCGTAGCGTAGATTCCATTCTGTGGCTAGGTGCAACATTATTTGATTCGGATTTATTGTGCATTTATGTGCCTCATAAGTTTTTCTACGTTGCTTTAGTGAGTA
Source organism: Vibrio sp. DW001 (assembly GCF_029016285.1). Classification (NCBI taxonomy): domain Bacteria; kingdom Pseudomonadati; phylum Pseudomonadota; class Gammaproteobacteria; order Vibrionales; family Vibrionaceae; genus Vibrio; species Vibrio sp. DW001. Next base: position 3,338,639 of record NZ_CP091975.1, read on the forward strand.
TCGTCATTACACGGTTGTCACTGAGTTAGGAACCTAGAATGTAGTTAGTATGCTTATCGTAACAACAGCCTGTTGTCCGTGTGATACAACTATCCGTCAATAGGTTAGGTTAATTCAATAACCTTTATAAATAATTACTTTATTTTATCTCATTAGAAAAAATATCTTTAAATTTTAATTATTTACAATAAAACCTAAAATTATATAAATAATCTAAAGTAATGGAATTGAGGAAAATCATTCGGCAAACACATGACAAAAACAATAATGGTGGATGGAAAATTGGTCTTAAGAACTAAACTGGATGAATTCTGACTAACTGTGCATTAGAAAGTAATAGCATTTTGACTTTTTTTTGACGCGCTCGTTGCTAATAAGCGTCATTCACCGGTGTCACACTAGCTCATGGTTAGTCGTTTACGGCTGATAGTAGGTTTACTTCAAATAGCGGTGTGGCTAGGAAAATCAACCTGCTCCCACAACGATTTTCTCAAATTGTCACTCGATTGCCAGTTACCGGCAACTATCCAATCAACAATATACTTTGCTACGTCTGGGTACTTCACACTTTCAGCTTGGCCTGCATCCAACCAGTTTCTAACCGCCGTAGGATCTAGGTAATCCATAGAGTGAGCCAACCCTAAATTTTCTAGCGTCGCCACATTGCTTTCTTGTTCGAATTGTCCAGAAAGCGGCTTTAAAAGCAGTTTTTTTCCTAATGATAATGCCTCTGAAGGAAGCTCGAAACCGCCGTTGGCTATCACGCCCTGACAACGGTGCAGCTCTTTTTGAAAACCTATATACGACGGTATCCTGTACTCTATGTTCTCGATCGTCTGCTCATTTTTGGTACCTGGATGGTAGCAAACAAAATTTTCACCCGTAAAGCGCAACAAAAGATCAGTAATATCATGGATACTTTCAAATGGAAGATAGACCAGCACTTGTTTGCCCGTTTCGACTTTATGGGCTTTGTCAGTATAAACAATCGGAGGCAGAATAGGTTGGTCAAAATGGTACCAATGCAAACCTATATGAATATCTGAAGGTGCAAAGTGTTGGATAAGTTTGTTGTCTAACCAATTATTCCCTTTTTTCGGCACTTCATACCTGAATGCATTTTGATGGCTAATTCCAATACAAGGCACGTTTTGTCTCTTTGCTGCCCAAGCACTAATAGGTTCAAAATCATTCAATACTAAATCGTAACTGGAAAGATCCAGTGTTTTGATCTCTTTTAAGAAATGCCAAGGAGAACAATTTAGGGCTGTTTTGACATAATTAACTCGCCCTTGCTCAGTAAGAAAACTAATCCCTTTCTTAGCTCTGTATTCGCCAAACTCCTCCATAGAAAAATACGCTGATTTGTTTCTCCCAGAAAAGAAGAAGTCTACCGATACCTCTTTTTCTTTTAGTGCACATGCCATTGCCCGAGCTCGAGTTATATGGCCGTTACCGGTACCTTGTACACCATACAGAATTTTCAAGACTGAACGCCTAACAAGTAAAACGCAAACGTCGTACAGCCAACCCCTAACGCAGCGCCAATAACGACATCGGTTAAAAAATGGACACCGAGTAAAATACGAGATGCGCCTATCAGTGTTGCCCAAATCAGTGCCATAAAATAAGAGTCAGGATAGAATTGTCCCAATAACGTCGCCATGACAAAAGCCGCAGAAGTATGTCCTGAAGGTAAACTGTATTTATCTGAAGGGGTAATAAAAGAATTTAATTGATTCGACAGCACTTCTGGCCGTTTACGACGGATACTATTTTTAGCTAACCAGTAGATAGGCAGTTCTATAGCAAAAGCCAATAGACCCACACCAAGAAACAAATGGCCTACCTCTTTGTCTATGAATAATGCTGACAGTCCAATCAACACATATAAGTGACCATCACCAGTATGTGAAATTGCTTTACCCACTCGCGCAACATCGTGACTAAAACGATGCTGTAGAAAGAACAGAGAGACCGCTAGATCAAATCTAGCGATTGGTTCCATAGTTCGCATATTGTCGTCCTCACTGATTACATTACATCAAATAATTTATTCGATCTAAATGACAACAAAGTGACGATTTATTATACAAACGATGACAATCTGATATTTATTGTGTTACGGAGTTCTACGTTGCTCAGGTTTACCTACCAGGTTGATAAGAGATGTGTTCGATTAGAAATGATTTGAACTGGCTGCAACGCTCCGGCATTGGTTTCCTTGGTCGATAGTACATGTTGATATCAAAAGTCGCACAAAGGTAGTTATCCAACACACTGATAAGATTCTGATTCTGGATATGTTCTTTTACAATCGACTCTGGTAGGTAGGCAATGCCAGCGCCACGAAGCGAAAAATCCAGTAAGATCTCACTATTATCGCACTCTAGGGCATCTTTAATCGTCACGATAGTTGGCCGACCATCAAGCTCAAAACACCATCGATTACCTCCAAGTAATGTCCGAGCATACAAGCAACGGTGGCTTTTTAGCTGCTCTGGATTATCCGGTGGGCCAAAACTTTGCAAATAACTTGGTGATGCACATAAATAGAGTGGTTCGCTAAGCAAGTGTCTTTTGACTAAAAGCGAGTCTATTTGTTGTTCTCCCACATAACTCGCATTTGCTCGAAACGCAAAATCGATGTTTAGGGCATCAAAATCCCCTGCTTCGATAAACAACTTAAAATCTACTTTTGGATGCAACTGCATATACCGAGAAATAATATCAGTGAGGTACTGTTTAGCGAATAAAGGGGTTGAGGAAATCCTGATTTCGCCTTGTAAGGTTTCTGCTAAATTTTGCACCTCTTCTATCGCTGTGTTTATGTCCGGTAAAAGACCATTAAATCGCTGGTAAAGTTTTTGACCAGCCTGCGTCGCAACCAATTGACGAGTACTTCGTTTTATTAATTCAACGCCTATAATCTCTTCTAACTCTTTCACCCACCGACTACCTGCTGCGGGCGATAATCCCTGTTCATTTGAGGCCGCTTTAAATGATCCTGTCCTGATAACCGCACAGAAAAATACGATTTTATCTAAAATAGGTTGGCGACTATTCAGATGATGTTTAGACATGATGCCTCCAAAAGGAATCCCACATTACTTTATTAACCCTTTTTCCAAAGCGATCATTACGAGCCCTGCGGTGGAGGTAGCCCCAAGTTTTTTCTTTATTCTAAGTCGGTGAGTTTCTACTGTTCGAACACTGATATGTAACGTGTCAGCAATATCCTTGTTACCCGCCCCACTGACAATAGCCTGAAGAACATCGGCCTCCCTTTTTGACAGCGTTTCGTCTTTTTCTTTCGGCTCTTCATTAAATTGTTCTAATAGTTTATCGGACGCTTGAGAGCTTAAATATGAATGACCATTTGCCACCTGATTGATTGCCATCACTAACTCGTCAGAACCTACATCCTTTAAGACATACCCTTTAGCGCCCGCCTTTACTGAACGAATTACATAGTCTTTAGAATCATGCATTGACAACATAATCACTGCCGTTTGAGCACCTGCTTTTTTAAGCCTTTCTAAGACCTCTATACCATTTAACTTGGGCATATTTATATCAAGCAGCAAAACATCAGGTTTAAGTTCTTGTGTTACTTTTAGAGCATCTTCACCCGTTCCAACACAGGCTAAAATAACAAGGTTGTCTTCTCTATCTAATCGAGATTTCAGTCCATCTTGCATCAAACGGTGATCGTCGGCTAGTACGAGGCTAATCATATAAACTCCATCTTAAGCATCACACGAATTTCCGTTCCTTCCTCGAGATTACTGGTGACTCTAAACTCTCCACCAATCGCTTGAATTCGTTCTTTCATATTCTGTAATCCCATACTGTCTTGGCGTAGAAACTGTTGCCTTTTATCCGTTGAAACACTAAAGCCTTTTCCATCATCACTCACTGTCAGAAGTAATTTTTTGCCTTCTCTTTGCAATATAACATCGACACCTTTTGCCTGAGCATGCTTCTCAACATTGTGCAACGCTTCTTGAACAACGCGATAAAGTGTCGTTTCTACTTCAGGCACCATCTTTATTCCATCAATATCATGTTCGAAAATGAGCTCTAATTCTGTGCGACTACGCAAATCATTGATATAAGAATCTATTCCCGCCACCAACCCCAAATCATCCAGTTGAGGCGGTCGGAGATCTCTGGATATTCTACGCAGCTCTACGATTGCTTGTTCCATAGCTTGTTTACTTGCTTGCAACTCCCCCTCTTTAAGGGCTTCATCGGGCTCTTTTTGCAGGTTTTCTAATCGATATTTAGCTGCCACAAGCAATTGATTTACACCGTCATGTAACTCTCTGGAAACTCTTTTTCTCTCATTTTCTTGCGATTCAATAATCTGTTGATTGAGTAAGCTCATTTGCTCATTTGCTAATTTACGCACATTTAGGTTTAACGATGCTCCCAAACCAGCAACTAACGATACAGCAATAAATACAACAACGAACAATGCTGCCGAACTTTTGCTTACATTCATATCAAAGCCATTTTGCATGTGTGATATTTGATTTTCCACATCATCTAAATAAACACCGGTTCCAACCATCCATCGCCATTTATCAAGAGAAACGGCGTAACTAAGCTTGGGTAAAGGCTCTTGTTTCGAAGGTTTGTGCCAAAAGTAATCGACAAAACCACCTCCATGCCTAGCAACATAGATGAGCTCTTGAAGTAGTTTTTTACCCTTAAAGTCTTCGACATCCCACCAGTTTTTTCCGACTCGATCTTTCTGGTGCGGTAGAACTAATGCTATGCCATCCCAGTCATAAACAAAGAAGTACCCATCGCTCCCATATGTGAGCTGACTCAATTTTTCAGAAACTATTTGCTTCGCCGTTTGCTCATCAAGCGTTGAATCTAAGTAATAAGGTTCAATGCTTTTTATCGCAAGTTCAACGTACTGTTTAAGTTCTTGTTTTTTTGAAGTCACAATATTACTTCGTGTAAGTTTAACTTCATCTTCGACAAGGTTTTTTGCCTGACTAAACAATAAGCTAGCAACAATTGCCACTACCATAATTAGAGGCAAAACTGAAAGCAAAATTATATTTATTGACAGTTTTCTACTGTTAACAAACTCCATTACATCACCTTATATGGATTAACAATATGTACGTAGTTTTACTGTATGTTTTTTTCTAGCTACGTAATTTCACTGATAAGAATTGCGCAATTCCCCCAATATCCGACAGGTTCAATCCAACCTAAACTAACCACAAATGTAACATCAATTTAACAATTTTAACTATTAGATGTTCACATTTTGACTTAACAAGGAATTTGTCCCCTACAAGGAGAACAGAATGAACATGAATAAAATTGCTCTTGCGACCACTATTGCTATTGCAACAACTGGTTTTACCATGAGCGCTAACGCGACAAGCAAAATATTGCTGAAAACCCCTGTCGCTTTCGGTACTCATCTACCTGCTCTAGGCACACCTATAAAATGGTACGCCGACCGCATTACTGCCATGTCTGGTGGTACGATAAAAATGAAAATTTATGAACCAGGTAAGTTGGTTAATCCAGCGGAAATATTAGATGCTGTTTCTACTGGTAAAGTAAATTCAGGTTATGCGACAGCGGGTTATTGGCAAGGCAAACTCCCAGCTTCTGCACTCTTTTCTGCGGTACCTTTTGGCCCAGAAGCTGGCGAATATATGGCTTGGTTATATTTTGGTAACGGACTAAAACTGTATCAAGAAATGTATGATCAGGGTGGCTACAATGTGAAAGTGCTCCCATGTGCCATCATTTCTCCTGAAACATCAGGCTGGTTTAAGAAGCCAATTGAAAAACCAGAAGATCTGAAAGGTTTGAACATGCGCTTCTTCGGTCTAGGGGCTTCCGTAATGGAAAAACTGGGAGTCGGTACGGTTCAGCTACCAGGTGGTGAGATATTTGGTGCACTTGAAAAAGGCGCCATTGATGCTTCTGAGTTTTCTCAACCCGCAATTGATCAACGCTTAGGTTTCCACAAAATAGTTAAATACAACTACTTCCCTGGATGGCATCAACAGTCCACTGTTTTTGAACTACTTATTAACAAAGACACTTGGGCAAAAATGGACGAGTCTCAGCAAACTGCGGTTGAAACTACCTGCATGGCAACCATGACATATTCCATAGCGGAAGGTGAAGCCATACAGTTCGATGCGATGAAGAAAGCCAAAGAAAATGGTGTTGAAATTCGTTACTGGAATGACGAAATGCTTAGCCTATTCGAATCCACTTGGCTAGAAGTTGTCGACGAAAAGACCAGTGCTGACCCATTCTTTAACAAGGTATGGCAAGACCTGAGTGAATTCAGAGAAGGCTATGCACTTTGGGAAGCAAATGCGTTCCTGCCTCGTGCAACACGTAAATAATATTTCAAACCCCTAAATGCCAGCCTAAGGCTGGCGCTTTTCTAAGGAGGAGCCCATGAGTAAGGTTGTATCGTCGCCGCCCTCTGTTCCCATTTATCTGCACATAGAAAATGGCATCAATGCGATAAGCAAGTTTGTCGCTTGGACCAACCTAATTCTTGTACTGGTTATTATTGTTCAGGTCGTTTTGAGAAAGGTGTTTTCTAGCGGCCTTATCCAGCTAGAAGAACTGCAATGGCATCTATATGCGACCGCAGTAATGTTTGGTACCGCATACGCGCAAGTTAGTAATCTTCATGTTCGCGTTGACCTTTTTTACCACAAATTTAGCGAAAAGAAGAAAGCAATGGTCGACATGCTTGGTTTGACCATATTTGCCATCCCGTTCGTCATCATTGTTATTTTACACTCTTACGATTTCGCCTACGAATCATGGAGAGTAAATGAGAGTTCTTCGTCTCCGTCAGGTTTGCCATATCGTTGGCTAATTAAAAGCGTTATTCCTGTCAGCTTTTCACTTCTTTTACTCTCAATAATCGCTCGGATTTTACGAAATATTGAAACATTAGCTAAAGGGGCACAACATGGAAGCGAATGAATGGATTGTAATCGCCATGTTTGGCTCGTTTATTGTTCTTCTTTTTACGGGTATTCCTGTCGCCTATGTATTGGGAGGTATTGGCGTCATTTTTGCTGCTGTAGGGTATTTCGCTGATATTTATTTGGATACTTTTACAGGGCTCGATTACACAAGTTTAGGGCTTGTGGTTAATCGTATTTATAAGATCATGGATAACTGGATTTTGGTTGCACTCCCCATGTTTATCTTTATGGGCAACATGTTAGATAAATCTGGAATAGCTGAAAAACTGATGTCGTCCATGCAAAAGCTATTTGGAAAGGTACATGGTGGCTTAGCGATTACGGTGATGGCGATTGGTATTATTTTAGCCGCCTCCACTGGCATCATTGGGGCCTCTGTCGTTTTGCTTGCCGTTATGTCTTTACCTACTATGATGCGTCAGGGTTATCACTTACCTTTAGCTCTAGGTACCATCGCTTCCGCAGGTACATTAGGGATACTTCTCCCTCCTTCTATCATGTTAGTGATTATGGCTGATCAACTTGGATTATCTGTTGGTGACCTTTTCATGGGCGCTATTTTCCCTGGCCTATTACTAGGAGCAATGTACATCATTTATATCCTAATCGTCGGCAAGCTCAATCCTGAAAAAGCCCCCGTACCTCATGATGTTGAGGCTGTGGACTGGAGCATTATTTTTCAAGTATTTAAAGACATTACTCCGACCATTATCTTGATATTTGTTGTTCTTGGATCCATCTTCGCAGGGATCGCCACCCCAACAGAAGCCTCTGGTATCGGCGCCATGGGGGCAACATTGTTGGCCGCCTACAATAGAAGACTGAGCTTAAAAGTAATGAAAGAAGTTCTGCACTCTTCATTCGGAACAACCGCTTATATCTTCATGATTTTTCTTGGTGCTTCTTGTTTTGCCTTGGTATTAAGAGAATTGGGTGGTGACGAACTAATAGAATCATTCTTAAGCGGCTTACCCTTTGGACCCTATGGCATTATTGCTTTCATTCTGTTCATTGTTTTCTTGCTTGGTTTCTTCTTAGATTGGATTGAAATCACCTTGATTGCGCTACCGCTTTTAGCCCCTGTAATTTCAAATCTAGGTATTGAGCTCGATGGTCATGGCGTTGTGGATAATCCAAGCCTTGTATGGTTTGTCATGTTAGTTGCCATGGCCTTGCAAACAAGCTTCTTAACACCACCAGTAGGGTTTGCTCTGTTTTATTTAAAGGGAGTTTGTCCAGAAGGTGTCGAACTCAGAGATATCTACAAAGGTGTGATGCCATTCATCTTTATTCAGATTCTGGCGCTGGTTTGTCTGGTGATTTGGCCTCAGTTAGTACTTTGGCTTCCAAGTGTCGCTTATGGCTAATAAGTACCAATAGATAGTTAAGCGGGCAACTGGTTATAGACAGTGGGCAAAGACCTCCCCTGTAGTCTACTTATTATATCCAGTTGCCCCTTTTTTTGTCACAATTTTCGTCGTAGCAGTATAATTGCCAGCGCTAAAAACAGAAGACTCGGCGCTACAGCACCGACAATTGGAGGGATTTGATACACCAAGCTAAGCGGACCAAAAAATTCACTGGAAATGTAAAACGTAAACCCGGCGATAATGCCAGAAATAATCCTCGCTCCCATAGTGACAGTCCTTAGCGGACCAAACACAAATGAGAGGGCCATTAACATCATAACGGCAATAGACAACGGTTGAGTCATTTTTCGCCAAAATGCCAATTCATACCTGGCGGCATCCTGCTCTGAAGCTTTGAGATAATTGACGTAATCATAAATACCGGACAAAGAAAGCTCTTCTGGTTTCACCGTTACCACATCCAATTTATCGGGCTCTATCGTCGACTTCCAGTCATAGGTTTTAAGATCCTTTTTAGATAATTGGATATTATCCTTTAGATATGTAAGTTGTACATTTTTCATCTGCCAAATATTATTGCCAATATAATCGGCACTCTTAGCATAGATAATGGTATTGAGATCTTTATCCTTATCAAACTGCCAAACCGTTAATGCTTTTAACGATTTATCATCAATGCGCCCAATATAGATATAATTATCTGCATCTTTTGCCCACACGCCACTTCTTACCGAAACAATAGTACCGCCAGAAATGGAGAATGCCCGTAACTCACGTGCCATTTTAATCGTCTGGGGAGAGCCCCATTCTCCTAGCGCCATCACCATAATCATTAATGGTATTGCCGTTTTTAACACAGATAAGCCAACATCTAACTTAGAAAAACCAGAGGCTTGCATTACCGTTAACTCAGAGCTAGATGCCAGCATACCAAGAGCAATCAATGCGCCAAGTAGTGTCGCCATAGGGAAGAACATCTCGATATCTCTAGGCATACCGAGTAAAACAAAATAAAGCGCTTGAACAAGATCATAGCTACCACGACCAACCTTTCTAAGCTGCTCAACATACTTAATAATGCCGGATAATCCAACCAAAGTGGATAACGTTAGAAAGGTTGTCGCAATGATAGTTCTACCAATGTAGAGATCGAATATCTTAAACACGTTTAGCCAACCTTCTCTGCCTAAAATTATCGATAAATCGTCTTACAGGGACGCTATCCATATAGTTGAGGATTAAACCCGCAAAAAGCAGCGAGAGATTCACAGGCCACATCCCGATGAGAACCGGAAGCCCACCACCTTCTATACCTGACTTACTGGCGCTAAGCGCAAGAAAATAGGTCATATAGATAAGAATCGCTGGCCCCATTTTAGCAAAGCGACCTTGACGTGGGTTAACCGCTGACAACGGTATAACGATGAGGGTCAATAGCGGTATACAGACTATTAAAGATAGTCGCCATTGCAATTCTGCCTGTGCTTTTTTGTCTGGGTTATTGATCAGTGTTAGCGTCGGTAAATCATCCCAGTCACGCCCTTTTTTGGTGACTTCCCTTTGACCAATTAACGCTTCATATTCTTCATAATCAGTAATCATGTAGTCAAGACGTCTTGGCAAACCTTCATAACGTGAACCATCGTATAACGAAAGGATTTGTCTCCCATCCTCAAGCTCTTTTGCTAGACCAGATTCTGCGATCATTACACTGGGAAGAAGAGAATCTTTGGGAATAATCTGGGCAACGAATACGTTACTCAATTTTTTATCTTTAAGATCGCCGATAAATACGACGGCTGAACCATCTGGAGTTCGTTGAAACTGCCCTTTTTGAAGCAGATCAACACTATTATCAGCGGACAATTGCTCCATGGTCTCTACACGTTTATCTAAAGCCCACGGTGTCAACCAAAGTGTATTTAACCCAGCTAATATCGACGTAATTAACGCCAAATAAAGTGCAGCTTGAATGAGAAATTTATTCCCCATTCCGGTAGCATTCATTACAGTAATCTCACTTTCGGCATATAAACGGCCAAAAGTGATTAATATGCCAACAAATATACTTAACGGCAGAATCATTGCCGCCATCGCAGGCATGTTTAAGCCTACCAATGTCAAAATCAGACTAGCAGGGATATCACCATCTGATGCCTGAGCCAGAATACTGATAAACTTCTGACTAAGAAACACCAAGAATAGTACGAAAAAGATCGCAATTTGACTTTTGATTGTCTCGCGGATCAAATATCTGACAATAATCACGTTAAAAGACCCTATAGAAAACTTGTTTTTTTACTCTAATCACTATAATTTCTCGATGAACCTTTTATTTTATCAAATTATGACTCAATGTTGATTGAACAACTTTTGTTTATTTTAGTTCAATTTGGAACAAAGTAGACGGCGATTATCTAACATTTAGTTCTGTTTGTCTTTAACTAGTAGGAGTTTACATGGAGTTCAGTGTAAAAAGTGGCAGCCCCGAGAAACAACGTAGTGCTTGTATCGTTGTGGGCGTATTCGAACCTCGCCGACTTTCCCCAGTGGCTGAACAGCTTGATAAGATCAGTGATGGTTATATCAGCTCTCTACTTCGTCGTGGAGATCTAGAAGGTAAGCCTGGCCAAATGCTACTTCTGCATCACGTTCCAGGCGTGTTGTCTGAACGAGTACTTCTTGTCGGCTGTGGTAAAGAACGCGAGTTAGGCGAGCGTCAATACAAAGAAATTATTCAAAAAACCATCAGTACCTTAAACGAAACTGGGTCTATGGAGGCAGTCTGTTTCCTTACCGAACTACACGTTAAAGGACGAGATACATACTGGAAAGTACGCCAAGCTGTTGAATCAACAAAAGATGGTCTGTACATTTTTGACCAGTTTAAGAGCAACAAGCCAGAGACACGCCGTCCGCTGCGTAAACTTGTGTTTAACGTACCGACGCGACGTGAATTAAATCTAGGTGAAAAAGCCATTACCCACGGCCTAGCAATTTCATCAGGTGTTAAAGCTTCTAAAGATCTTGGCAATATGCCTCCTAACGTAGCTAACCCCGCTTATTTGGCATCACAAGCTCGCCGTTTGGGTGACGATTACGAATCCATTACATCAAAAATAATTGGTGAAGAAGAGATGGCGAAACTAGGTATGACATCATACTTAGCCGTTGGTCGAGGCTCTAGCAATGAATCAATGATGTCAGTAATGGAATACAAAGGACATCCAGATTCCGATGCAAAACCTATTGTCTTAATTGGCAAAGGGCTAACTTTTGATTCTGGTGGTATCTCTCTCAAACCTGGCGAAGCTATGGACGAGATGAAATATGACATGTGTGGTGCGGCTTCCGTTTTTGGTACGATGAAGGCGCTTGCTAAACTCTCATTACCGATCAATGTTGTTGCTGTCCTTGCTGGTTGTGAAAACATGCCAGGCAGCAACGCCTATCGCCCAGGCGATATTTTAACCACGATGTCTGGCCAAACCGTTGAAGTATTAAATACCGATGCTGAAGGTCGTTTGGTGCTTTGTGACGCGCTAACCTATGTTGAACGTTTTGACCCTGAGTGTGTTATTGACGTGGCAACGTTAACGGGGGCATGTGTTATGGCCCTTGGTCATCATATCAGTGGCTTAGTTTCAAATCACAACCCGCTTGCACATGAATTAGTTAATGCCTCAGAGCAGGCTGGTGACAGAGCATGGCGTATGCCAATGGCGGACGAGTATCAGGAACAATTGGAAAGTCCGTTTGCAGATATGCAGAATATTGGCGGACGTCCTGCTGGTACGATTACCGCTGGTTGCTTCTTGTCTCGCTATGCGAAAAAGTACAATTGGGCGCACCTCGATATAGCCGGAACAGCTTGGAAGTCAGGCAAAGCCAAAGGCTCTACGGGCAGACCCGTCTCACTCCTTGTCCAATTTCTACTTAACCGTAGCGGTCAAGAGGTTGAAGAGTAGAAATTCAATCTAAGTAAAAGGGCCGAAAGGCCCTTTTCTTTTGTCGCAATACCTAAGTAATCTTGCAGGCTTAACAGAACATGAATACAGCCACTTTTTATATCGTACAGGCCGATTCTCCTCAATGCAGCAATGAGGGATTTGAATCCTATGTACTTTTCCTGTTAAAACATTTCCATAACCAAGGTGTTAAGCTCTACATAAACGCGGAAAACAAAGAAAAGTCGTTACATTGGGACGAGCGGTTGTGGCAACAAGAGCCCGATTGTTTTTTACCCCATAATCTTATTGGTGAAGGCCCCAAAAATGGCACGTCGATTGAGATAGGCTATAGCCAACTGCGACCTAGTTGGAATCGCCAGCTTGTGATTAATTTGGCGAAAGATAACACAAACTTTGCGGGAACCTTTGCTCAAGTGATAGACTTCGTTCCTTATGATGAAAAAGCGAAGCAAACTGCCCGTGAAAGGTATAAGATCTACCGCCAAGCTGGATATCAAATGCAAATTATTGATATCGATCATCAGCACTAATTTATGATCTTATAGGTATCCTCGTTGTGCGAGGCCACTTTCTTTAAGGTGATGATCCTATAAGATCCGTACTTAATTCCAAATCAACGAAAAGTATCCATTAAAAGACGCTATGGAAAAGACATACAACCCACAATCGATTGAACAATCTCTATACCAAACATGGGAAGAGAAAGGCTATTTCAAGCCACACGGTGATACATCTAAAGAAGCTTACAGCATCATGATCCCACCGCCGAACGTCACTGGTAGCCTGCATATGGGGCACGCTTTCCAAGATACGATCATGGATACCTTAATCCGTTGTGAGCGAATGAAAGGCAAAAACACGCTTTGGCAAGTGGGTACCGATCACGCTGGTATTGCAACACAAATGGTTGTGGAAAGAAAAATCGCCGCCCAAGAAGGCAAGACCAAAAACGATTATGGTCGAGATGCATTCATTGATAAAATTTGGGAATGGAAAGCGGAATCTGGTGGGACGATCACTAAGCAACTTCGTCGCTTAGGTGCCTCCGTCGATTGGGAACGCGAACGCTTCACCATGGATGATGGACTTTCTGATGCGGTTAAAGAAGTATTTGTACGTCTTTATGAAGAAGACCTAATCTATCGCGGCAAGCGTTTGGTTAACTGGGATCCCAAATTACACACAGCAATTTCTGATCTTGAGGTCGAAAATAAAGATAAAAATGGCCACATGTGGCATTTCAAATATCCACTTGCTGATGGTGCAAAAACAGCCGATGGCAAAGCGTTCATTATTGTCGCAACGACTCGTCCAGAAACCATGTTGGGCGATACTGGTGTCGCGGTAAATCCAGAAGATCCTCGTTATAAAGATCTCATTGGTAAAGAAATTATTCTCCCTGTCGTTGGCCGCCGTATTCCTATCTTAGGTGATGAGCATGCCGATATGGAAAAAGGCACTGGTTGTGTAAAAATTACTCCAGCACATGACTTTAATGACTATGAAGTAGGTAAACGCCATAGTCTGCCAATGATTAATATCCTCACATTTAATGGCGATATTCGCGATGCCGCTGAAATTTTTGATACAAAAGGTGAAGAAAGCAACGCATATAGCGATGCGATTCCTGAGAAATATCAAGGCATGGAACGTTTTGCTGCTCGTAGAGCGATTGTGGCTGAATTTGAAGAACTCGGTCTACTTGATGAAATCAAAGACCATCAGCTAACGGTACCTTATGGTGATCGTGGCGGTGTAGTTATCGAGCCGATGCTGACTGACCAATGGTATGTACGCGCCGCCCCATTAGCTGAAACAGCAACGAAAGCAGTCGAAGATGGTGAAATCCAGTTTGTACCTAAGCAGTATGAAAACATGTACTTCGCCTGGATGCATGACGTTCAAGATTGGTGTATTTCACGTCAATTGTGGTGGGGCCACCGTATCCCTGCATGGTATGACAATGATGGTAACGTGTATGTAGGTCGTACAGAAGAAGAGGTTCGCAGTAAAAACAACCTCGCCCCTGTCATTGTTCTTCGCCAAGATGACGACGTATTAGATACCTGGTTCTCTTCTTCTTTATGGACCTTTGGTACTCAAGGTTGGCCCGCTGAAACAGAAGATATGAAAGTATTCCACCCTTCCGAGGTGTTGGTCACTGGTTTCGATATTATCTTCTTCTGGGTTGCTCGCATGATAATGATGACGATGCATTTCATTAAAGATGAAAACGGCAAACCACAAGTACCATTCAAGACGGTATATATGACTGGCCTTATTCGCGATGAGAACGGCGATAAGATGTCTAAATCTAAAGGTAACGTACTTGACCCTATCGACATGATTGATGGCATCGATCTAGAGTCGCTGGTTGAGAAACGAACCGGCAACATGATGCAACCTAAATTAGCAGCGAAAATCGAAAAGGATACGCGTAAAACATTTGAAGGTGGTATTGAACCATACGGAACAGATGCGTTGCGTTTCACTCTCGCGGCAATGGCTTCTACTGGCCGTGATATCAATTGGGATATGAAACGCCTAGAAGGTTACCGTAATTTCTGTAATAAATTATGGAACGCAAGTCGTTATGTATTGATGAATACAGAAGACCAAGATTGCGGGACAACACTTTCCCAAGAAGACATTGCAAACCTAGAGTTTTCTCTCGCCGATAAGTGGATAGAGTCTCAATTCCAGCTTACCGCAAAAGAATTCAATACACATATCGAAAACTACCGTTTAGATATGGCTGCAAATGCCCTTTATGAGTTTATCTGGAACCAATTTTGTGATTGGTACTTAGAGCTAACGAAACCCGTTTTATGGAAAGGCACCGAAGCACAACAGATGGCAACTCGCTATACGTTGATTACGGTTCTTGAAAAGACACTACGCCTTGCGCACCCTGTCATCCCATATATCACTGAGTCTATCTGGCAGAGCGTTAAACCCCTTGCTGGTGTAGAAGGTGAAACTATTATGAATCAAGCGTTGCCTCAATTCGAAGAAGACAAGTTCGATGAAGAAGCGATTGCAGATATCGAGTGGGTGAAAACCTTTATTTCTAGTATTCGTAACCTGCGGGCGGAATATGATATTGCGCCAAGCAAACCATTAGAAGTAATGCTAAAAGCGGCCGATGACGCGGACGTGAAACGCCTAGCAGATAATTTGACTGTGATTCTATCTTTAGCAAAACTTGAGAGCGTTAAGGTTCTCGCAGAGAACGAAACGACACCAGCATGTGCTACTGCACTTGTGGCCAAGTCTGAATTGATGATACCTATGGCAGGTCTAATCGATAAAGATGCGGAACTGGCTCGCTTAGAAGGTGAAGTAAAAAGAATTCAAGGTGAGATTAAGCGCATTGGCGGCAAACTTAGCAATCAAGGCTTTGTCGCGAAAGCGCCAGAAGCCGTAGTGGCTAAAGAGCGTGAAAAGCTCGACGCTTACCAAGAAACACTAATAAAACTTGAAGAACAAAAGACAACAATCACAACGCTCTAGTAGAGCCACATTATTGTTTGCTTCTAATTCAGATTAATATCAGTAAAAAGGTTGGCCCTCAAAGCCAACCTTTTTTATCTCTACTTCAAATTCTCTCATCGAAATAACCTATCAAACAAATAACCATTTTCTTATTGCCCTAATGAGAATAGTTATCAATAATGTTCAGGTATTCGTTCAAATGAGAGATCACCATTATGCTTAAAACCATGACATTTGCAGGGTTGCACTTCAGCATTGCATTAACCGTTGCCTACATCTTAACTGGCGATATTTTATTAGGTAGCTTAATTGCACTGATAGAACCAACAGTCAATACCATCGCTTTTTATTTCCATGAAAAAGCATGGAACCAAGTTGCTTTCCTAAAGCGCAATGAAAACAAAACGCAAACCAAAACAGCAAGCTTTGCTCTGATCCATTTTAATGTCGCTTTTGTTGTCACCTATCTTCTTACTGGCGACGCCTTTATTGGGGGAATCATGGCAATGATTGAACCAAGCATTAATACTGTTGCCTATTATTTTCACGAAAAAATTTGGTTACGTCGACATCATATTGCGACGACAACAATGACCAAACTCGCTTAAGTAGGATTAAATTAGCTTTAACTGATAATACTGCTCAAGCCTGATACTTCTCTCTATTGACTTTGTTATGATATGAAACCATATTGGTTTCATATCATAACAAAATAAAAAATAATGATGAAAAAACTGCAACTCAGAAAGGCTTCTAGAGATCTTGTCCGTAGTCTGGGCGCTCTGGATACACACTATGGCGATTTTAGTTTAAGCCCAGTACAAATTCATACATTGGTTGAGTTGGGGCAAGAGCTCTCGACTATAAGCCAAATAGCTTTAAAACTGCGTATTGATAAGCCAAACGCAAGCCGAACACTTACTTCTCTTGCAAAACAACTGCTAATAGAGTCAATCGTTAATCCCGATGATAAACGCTGTCACTTGTATCGTTTAACACAAAAAGGTGAACAGATTCTGAATCAAATTGAAAACTCAAGAAACAAACAGGTTCAGACAGTTATTGACCAGTTTGATGATGATGAACTAGAACTTATCGAATCAAGTTTAGCAAAATACATCAAAGCATTATCACTATCTAGAGTTCAATCCTCTTTTATTATCAGAGACATAAAATCCGTTGATGACTCACAATTAGCTTCTCTCATTAGAGAAGTATCTGCCGAATATGGACTAACTGAAGACAAAGGCTTTAGCGTTGCCGACCCCACACTCGACTCACTGTCTGAGGTCTACGGTGCAAAAAACAGCCAATATTGGGTAATAGAGCAAAATGGGAAGATATTTGGCGGAGCAGGATTTGCACCACTAGCAGGGGACGAATCTGTCTGTGAATTACAAAAAATGTACTTTTTACCTGAGGTTCGAGGGAAAGGACTAGCGCGAGCATTAGCCGTGAAATGCTTTAAACAAGCCCGCGCAATAGGCTTTTCACAGATGTATCTAGAAACGACCGACAACCTTGTCGAAGCAATTGCGCTCTATAAATCGCTAGGCTTTGAACTTGTTGATAGACCCATGGGCGATACTGGTCATACCGATTGCGAAGTACGCATGCTTAAAAAGCTATAAACAGCAAGCTTCATTTCTTAAACTGGATAATGCTCAACATTCAGATTAGGGTTCAAGCCAACTTGATGAGTTTGCTTTTGCTCATCAAGTTCTACTTCCAATAGATACCAATGGTTATCTTTGTGCAGCCTTGGTGCCTCCACTTGAAATAACGCCGTCGCTTGATTCGTTCTAATATCAAGTGGTATCTGATAAGTCATACCATCGAACTTAACCGATGCAGAGACTAACCCTGTCGCATAAACGTGATAAAAGAGATCTACTTTAAACTCGCATCCACCACCATGATGCCAAATTTGCTCAGTAGAAATGTAATCGAGTCGCACATGTCGAATAAAATGCAGATAAGGGGTTTCCCAGAGCCCTAATCTAGAATCTCGTTTACGCGGCAATGCCCCACCCAAACTGCAGAGATTATCCTCATCTAACAACCAGTCATCTTCTTGCTCTAAAAATAAAATCTCAATCCGATTCCGACCTAGACGTAAATGTTGTTGAATATCCTTTCGGTAGGTCAGCGCTGAACCGTCACAATCAAAAACAGCCTCACCATTTATTCGAACTTCGGCATAAAAATCGATACCGCCGACAATAAATTCGACCACAGGAAAACTAAGCATTTGCTCATCCACTTCAATATCGTGCATTAAATGCCATTCTTGATTTTGTACCTGCGATTCAGTCAATTGCTTAGGTAATATCTGACTAAAAGGAGCTGGAAAAACGATATCTCCTTGCGAGATAGAAAGGTCGGTTAAAGGTGATAGCTGCCAGTGCCCGGCAAGTGGTAATTGCATATTATCTTTGACTTAGATCAATTTTTGCCAGTATACGTAAATATTGATAAATGGCATAGTCTTTGTCGCTAGACAAAAATTGACCTAATTGATTCAAACTGCACTTTTAATTAGTTAGATCTTAAATTGAGCAATTAGTTGGCTTTGCTCACTGGAGAGTTGATTCAACGACTCACTATTACGAGCGGCTTCTTTCGCATCTTCAGCAATACTCATTGTCATGTCAGATATGTGGACAATATTCTTAGCCACATCCTGTGCAACCGCGGTTTGTTCTTCAGAAGCTGTCGCAATTGAACGGCTCATGTCATTGATGTGCGTTAGGCTAGAGAGCATGTTTTCCAATGAATCGCTCGTTTCATTCGTTTGCTTAACCGATTGCTCAGCGTGGACAAGATTATTCTCTACTATCCCTACGGCTTGGTCGGCTTTTCCTTGCAAGCTGTCAATCATCTCACCAATCTCATTGGCTGATTGTTGTGTTCTTGTTGCCAGAGAACGAACTTCATCAGCTACAACAGCGAAACCTCGTCCGTGTTCACCTGCACGAGCCGCTTCAATAGCAGCATTCAATGCTAATAGGTTGGTCTGTTCAGAAATGGACTGAATAACCGTGAGTATTTCACCTATTTGTTGACTTTGAATTGAGAGCTGGCTGATAACCTGCGTGGCTTCATCTAACGAATCTTGAAGGCGACTAACAAAGCGCAAGTTTTTCTGCATGTTCTCCATGTTCGATTGCGCTTGCAGTGTGACTTCATCGACTTCTCTACTAGTTTCTGATGCGTGTGATGCCACTTCCTTTACCGCATGTTCCATTTCTGTTACCGCTGTCGCGATAGAGTCTGTCTGCTTACTCTGCTCTTCTACTTTATGATTTGTCTTTTGACTCATCGCATGACTTTCATCTGCCACACCACTCACTGTTTCTGCTGATGATTGTATTTGGGAGATCAACCCACTTAATTTGTCACTTAGGCTATTAATATTGTCCGCAATAAGTCCAAGTTCAGACTGATAACTTTCACTTATTTTGTGCGTTAAATCACCACTGGCAAGTTTATCAATCGCTTCCATGATAGAGAATAAAGGCCTCTTAATAGAGCGTACGACAGTAAAGGTAATGATGACAGCCAGTAGCGTTGAAATAGCGGTCAAAATAAGGTTAATCATTAACGAGTCGAACGCCTCCTCTTCAGCATTTTTTAATGCCGACTCAGATAGAGATCGGATATCAGAAATAATTACGACGGATTCCGATAACAAAGCATCCACTTCTTGAGCAATCTGTGCGAGCAGCATCGTACTTTGTTCATTGAGTTCAATGAATATTAGATGCTGTTGCAGTAACCCTTCTGAGTCAACAATATTGTGTTGTAGTAAATCACGATATACTGCCACGATGTCTTCAGATTCAGGCATCGCCTTTATGATACGATCAGCTTTTTCACTAAAGCGCTCTAAATAGGCTGACAATTCACTCTTGAACGCATTTACTTCTTGTTCTTTTACTATAGACAACACTTTCTGCAGATATCCAGCCGCTCCTTTTCCTTGAGTAAGTAAGAATTCAAGATCCCAGGCGACTTGTTGCATTTCATCCGCTTTAGCATCGGAAATTAGATCATTGATATCTTGTTCGAAAAACAACCACTCTTCATCAAATGTATTCAGTTCTTTAGTCGCAACTGCACGAGCAGAAGTTCTCTGATCATGAATATCCAGATGTTGATTTGCACCATTGATAAATACGGTCGCGTTGCCATCGAGATTATTCAGTTTAGTAACAAGTTGTGGATAGTTAGATAATTCAGTTTCTAAA
This sequence comes from Vibrio sp. DW001, assembly GCF_029016285.1. Classification (NCBI taxonomy): domain Bacteria; kingdom Pseudomonadati; phylum Pseudomonadota; class Gammaproteobacteria; order Vibrionales; family Vibrionaceae; genus Vibrio; species Vibrio sp. DW001. Next base: position 3,358,729 of record NZ_CP091975.1, read on the forward strand.
AGTGCGACTGTTTCGCCATAGGATTGCTTCGCGTTACCTAGAGCCAACCTCAGTTCAGTTCTACGCGCTTCTTGTTCACTATTCGCGTGAACCAACATGGAACGGTTTACATCCTGAAGGTGCTGAGTAAGAACATTTGATCGGTCAAGCAGCCCGGTCAACGTAGATGCGGTAAGCTTTAACTGTTTAGACATACTCACTTGAGAAAGATAAGCAGATGTGCTTATCGCAAGGACAAAAAGAGTTACAGTTATGAAGCCCAAAGTAATTCGCTGTATCAATGACAAATGCATTACAAACCTCTACGCGATAGATATCAATAATTAGCTAGTCAGTACTGACTAGTATAGTTATATCGGCACATATAGTTGATAGTTTAGACAAAATAGAAATTAACTTAAAAAGCGTTAAAGTATGGGGAGATTGGAGGTGATAAATGAAATCGAAGGTTGTTGCCAAGTCACACTGTTTATGAACATTTAAAGGCTGCATTTCAAAGATGCAGCCTAATAGTCAAATTCTATTACTCTTCTTCTATGCCATCTTCTACATAATCGACGTCATCACCTTCATAAAAAGTGCCCCATCCATCATAAATAATGTCATATTTTTCAGCAAGACTAATGAGCTTCTCAACTTGTAAATCAATGGCTTCAGCACTGAGTACGGATTCCATAGTAGCATCACAACACAATAGACGATTACCATCTTCATCTTCCGTCTCTTCTGCTTCTAATACTTCAAAGCCCATTTTGAACGCTTCAACAACCGCTTTCTCTAATGTTTCAAAATTTTCAGCAAACAAATGGTGTTCAATATCGTATAGAGCATCAGGATCACTTCCATCTTCCAAAAGAGCGTCGATGATCTGTCTAGTCTCTTCTTTTTGGATATTGATCAACGCTTCAACAGATAGGTATTCATCTTCGTGAGACATGCAGGTACTCCAGGTAGCAAATGAGGTGATTGAGTCGCCGTGAAATATCGCACGGATCGGAACGAAATACCACTAAGAATCACGTGTTCAAGACGATCTTATGTTGATCAAAACATTTTCTTAACAAATAAAACCATATTCAGAACAAAATCGTGTTTGGCCTATTCAATACTCATGAACAAATAATGAGTGGATATCAACTAAAAAATGATTCTTGATGAATTAGCTTTCTGTAGTAAAAAATACAATTTATCTTTTAAAAACAAAGCGTAAGAGTGTAAAAACGATAAAAAAACAGAGCGTGCATCATTGTTGACTAGCATAATCAATCAAAATTCATGGTCATTGATAAAAGAGTAATCTGTTAATTAATTGCAACTTAGTCCAATAAATTGAAGTTTTCGCTAGTTATTTAATAAAAATTTAAAATTATATTCCAATCAAGTAACTTGCAACTTAACCATAAGCTTGTCATAAAGGGGGATAGTCCATATTGTAAGGATACAGAATGAGCAAGTTGTACGTTGGATCTGAGGTAGGCCAGTTACGTCGGGTATTATTAAATCGTCCAGAAAGGGCATTAACCCACCTAACACCATCTAACTGTCAGGAACTTCTTTTTGATGATGTTCTAGCCGTTGAAGCCGCAGGGGAAGAGCATGACATATTTGCTCAAACTTTAAAAAATCAAGATGTTGAAGTTCTATTGTTGCATGACCTTCTTGTTGAAACATTAGCAATAAAAGAGGCAAAAGAATGGTTATTAGTCAATCAAATTTCCGATTTTAGATATGGCCCTACTTTCGCTAGAGATCTTAGAAACTACCTTACGGATATGGACAATGAACATTTAGCCACTATATTACTTGGTGGACTCGCCTATTCTGAATTGCCAATCCAATCTTCCTCTATGCTTCCAAAAATGCATAAACCTATCGATTTTGTCATTGAACCTTTACCTAACCACCTATTTACGCGAGATACTTCTTGTTGGGTTTATGGAGGTGTTTCACTTAATCCAATGATGAAAGCGGCTCGTCAAAGAGAAACCAACCACCTAAGAGCTATCTATCGTTGGCATCCAACGTTCGCGGGTAGTGACTTTATCAACTATTTCGGTGACCAAGACCTCCATTATGACAACGCAAACATTGAAGGTGGTGATGTACTTGTCATCGGTAAAGGTTCTGTCTTAATTGGAATGTCAGAGAGAACAACGCCACAAGGTGTAGAAAACTTAGCGGCGAATCTATTCAAATCTGGTCAGGCGAAGCAAGTTATTGCTCTCAAACTTCCTAAGCACCGCTCCTGCATGCATCTCGATACCGTTATGACTCATATAGATATAGACACCTTCTCTGTATACCCTGAAATCATCAATCAAAGCCTAGAAACTTGGTCATTAACACCTAAGGGTGACAATGATATGAACGCAAAGCAAATGCCGAATTACATTTCTGCTCTCGAATCAGCATTAGAGGTTGACCAACTTAAGCTCATTACAACGGGTGGCGATAACTATGAAGCAGAACGAGAACAGTGGAACGATGCCAACAATGTTCTTACCGTAAAACCTGGTGTTGTTATCGGTTACGAACGTAATGTTTATACCAACGAAAAATATGATAAAGCAGGTATTGAGGTACTGAGTATTCCCGGCAATGAACTAGGAAGAGGGCGCGGAGGAGCTCGTTGTATGAGTTGTCCTATCGAAAGAGACGATATTTAAAGTATAAGCGAGTTACGCGGCCAATTAGATCGCTTTTATAAAAGGCGATCTAGCTCTCATATATAAAAATTTTAACGTCTCTATTTTAAGTTTTAAAATCTGCATAATATTCCTTCACTCCACTAAGTCAAAATAACAGAATTGAAATAATCATTAAAATTATTGCATAATTAGCCGGTTTGTATTTCATAATGCCTGTTAATTCTCTGTCTAATAGCCAAAAATGCCTTTCTGTCTTGCATATTTTTCTCATTCACATCATAAAAATTATAGAATATTAATCTATATTAACGACGAAATAACCCATCTGACATTTTCATCAAAGAAGATCGAATTATTTTCTCAAGATAAATTGTGACTACAAGCATGGATTGATCAGATGCAAGTCTCTAAGATCACCATTAGAAATAACCAAAAGATATTAATATCTAATATTAAATAATGAGTAAAAAAGGCAACATGATGTATTAATTCCCAGTCAAACAATAACGACATTTAAATCTAATACCGAAATTAAATTTGTCACTAAATAATTAAATTTGGTGCGCTATTTTTCATCCTAATGATCATCTAAAACTAGGTGAATAAGGAGATAATAATGACAACACATGCAGTAAACCAACAAGACAAAAAAGGACTCTTTGCTAATTTTAAGTTTCCATCTGCATACACTATTCTTTTCGCTCTGATCGCGATAGTCGCTTTAATGACTTGGATCGTTCCCGCTGGTCAATACGAAAGAACGATGAACGAAGAACTTGGAAGAGAAGTCCCAATTGCAGGAACCTACCAAGCAGTTGAAAGCAATCCTCAAGGTATTGTTGATATATTTCTTGCCCCTATTGATGGTTTCTACGATCACGAATCCTATTCTGCCGCTGCAATAGATGTTTCTTTATTTATTTTAGTTATTGGTGGTTTCTTAGGATTAGTGACCAAAACTGGTGCCATCGACGCTGGTATAGAGCGCGTGATGCATCGACTAGAAGGCCGTGAAGAGTTAATGATACCCATTTTGATGGCGCTTTTTGCAGCAGGAGGTACCATTTATGGCATGGCAGAAGAATCTCTCCCTTTCTATACCTTATTAGTTCCTGTAATGCTTGCTGCACGATTTGATCCGGTCGTTGCCGCGGCTACTGTGCTGCTTGGCGCTGGAATAGGCACACTCGGTTCCACCATTAATCCATTCGCAACGGTCATTGCATCAAACGCTGCCGGTATTCCATTTACAGACGGATTAATACTACGAATGGCTATTTTATTTATTGGTTGGGGTATCTGTGTTGCGTATGTTATGCGATACGCCAAAATGGTGCGTGCCGATAAAACCAAATCCATTGTATACGACAAATATGATGAAAACATCGAACACTTTTTAGGCGATAATTCCGGTGAAGCATTAGAATTCACCACCACTAGAAAAGTGATTCTCACTTTATTTGCTGCTTCGTTTGGCGTTATGATATATGGCGTCGCGGTTGCTGGTTGGTGGATGGCAGAACTGTCTGCAATGTTTCTTGCGGCAACGATTATAATCGGCCTTGTTGCCAAGATGAGTGAAGAGGAACTCACATCTAGCTTCATTGATGGTGCCAGAGATTTACTTGGCGTTGCGCTGATTATAGGCATTGCCCGAGGAATAGTCGTCATCATGGACCGTGGAATGATCACTGATACACTACTTAATTCCGCAGAACATATTGTCACCGGCCTCTCTTCAGTCATGTTTATCAATGTCATGTATTGGTTAGAGGTATTACTCTCATTTTTGGTTCCGTCAACTTCTGGCTTAGCCGTATTAACGATGCCTATAATGGCTCCACTCGCCGACTTTGCAGGCATCAGTAGAGAGCTTGTCGTTACCGCTTATCAATCCGCGTCAGGTGTCGTTAATTTAATTACCCCTACCTCTGCGGTTGTAATGGGCGGTTTGGCGATAGCACGTGTACCCTATGTTCGATGGATTAAGTGGGTTGCTCCATTACTCGTTATATTAACTGCCTTCATCATGATTGCATTAAGTATTGGCGCATTATTATAGTTACTTCTGTTTTTTTACAGGCCGCTATTATATATAGCGGCCTTTTTATTATTTACTATTTATGAATTTTATTTTTTGTGAATATTGTTTCACTTATTCTAACTAATCAACTGGATTTTTTCCTTAAACACCTCTAGACAACCATTTCATCGTTCATAGCAAAAACCCGTCAATTTAATTGACGGGGATCATGTTAATAGAAAAAATAATACAAAAATAACACCTAAAAACAATAAGAATCGAGTAATAAGATGAATTAGATGAATATTATGTACAATCAGGTAAATAAAATAATTAGGCGATATTGAATAAAAATCCGGGAATAATTATTCATACTTTTAAAATCAATGACTTAGCTACATAAAAACGATGGTAATCGCCATAAAATATCATCCGAGGACTTTATACAACATGAATAATAAATCCATATTAGTACAGCTAAAAACTTGTAAAACTGTGTGATTAAGATCCTAGTTAATATAAGTATTAACGGTATTATAAAAACCAACTAGAGATGGAAGTCTATATTAAATATCTGATTGAATTTAATCAGGTCTGATTATAATTCATTATTAAAGAGAGATTGTGTTATGAGTAATTTCTACGTTGGTTCTGAAGTAGGTCAACTACGCCGTGTTTTATTACACCGTCCAGAGCGAGCTCTTAGTCATCTAACCCCATCAAACTGCCATGATTTATTGTTTGATGATGTCTTAGCAGTAGAGCAAGCAGGTAAAGAGCACGATGCATTTTCACAAACACTCCGTAATCAAGGGGTAGAAGTCCTTTTGCTACATGACTTACTAACGGAGACGTTAGCGGTACCTGAAGCTAAAGAATGGTTATTAGATACTCAAATTTCGACGGTTCGATTTGGTCCGCGGTTCGCTAATGACGTCAGATGTTTTCTTGGCGATCAAACTAATAGCGAAATGGCCTCAATACTGCTAGGTGGACTCAGCTATGGTGAGATGCCGCTTCCATCGTCATCTATGGTGTGCGGAATGCACAACGAAAACGACTTTATTATTAAACCATTACCAAACCACCTTTTTACTCGCGACACGTCATGCTGGGTGTATGGGGGAGTATCAATAAATCCAATGGCGAAACGAGCTCGTCAGCGAGAAACCAATCATCTAAGAGCAATTTATCGCTGGCACCCTACTTTTTCAGGTCAAGCGTTCATTAAATACTTTGGTGATGAAGAGAAAAACTACGATTACTCCACTATAGAAGGTGGAGATGTTCTTGTTATTGGCAAAGGCGCTGTATTGATAGGAATGTCGGAAAGAACCACCCCTCAAGGCGTAGAGCAATTGGCCTCTGGTCTATTTAAGCATGGTCAGGCGAAACAAGTTATCGCCATGGAACTACCGAAGCACCGTTCATGCATGCATCTCGATACCGTGATGACTCACATGAGAGAAGATACATTTTCGATTTATCCTGAAGTGATACGTAAAGATATTAAATGTTGGAAACTTACTGGCGATGAAACAGGAACGGTGAATGTTAAGGAAGAGGGCTACTTCGTCACTGCAATTGAAAAAGCATTACAGGTAGATCAACTTAACCTTATTACAACCGGGGGCGACAGTTTTGAAGCAGAGCGTGAGCAATGGAATGACGCCAACAATGTATTAACAGTGAAGCCTGGGGTCGTCATAGGGTACGAGCGCAATGTATACACGAATGAAAAATACGACAAAGCAGGTATTACTGTCTTACCCATTCCTGGAGATGAGTTAGGACGAGGACGCGGAGGCGCCCGTTGTATGAGCTGTCCAGTAGAACGTGACGATATCTAATTAAACGAATGTAAATATGCGGGTGAGATAACCGGCATGGAGATCAAAAATGGATAAGAAAACGGTAATAGTCGCATTAGGTGGCAACGCCTTACTTCGACGTGGTGAACCACTAGAAGCCGAAACTCAACGAGTGAACATCGCTACAGCCGCGAAAACCATCGCAGAAATAGCAAGCGAATATAATGTGGTATTGGTGCATGGTAATGGACCTCAAGTCGGACTATTAGCACTTCAAGGACTAGAGTACAAAAAGGTAAACCCATACCCTCTTGATGTGCTCGGTTCAGAAACCCAAGGAATGATCGGCTATATGTTGATGCAGGAACTTAAAAATTGTCTTCCAAAAACAGACGTAACTTGCATGCTTACGCAAATGACGGTAGATCCTGAAGACCCCGCATTTATCAATCCAACCAAGCCTATTGGCCCAATATATCAAGAAAGCGAAGCGCGTTCATTAGCAGAAAAATACCATTGGACCATTAAACCGGATGGCGACTATTTTCGTCGAGTTGTGCCTAGCCCATTACCGACAGGGATAGTTGAAGTGGATGCAATTTCAGCATTAATAGAACGCAACCACCTTGTCATATGTGCAGGTGGTGGCGGCATTCCTGTAAAATATGAAAACCAAAAGCTGGTGGGAGTCGAGGCGGTGATTGACAAAGACATGTCTGCTGCTTATCTAGCAAAACAATTAGATGCGGACGCGTTACTCATTTTAACCGACACCGACGCTGTATATTTAGATTGGGGTAAGCCCACTCAAGAAGCGATAAGAAAAACAACACCTGACATATTGGCCAAGTATCAATTTGATGATGGTTCGATGGGACCCAAAATTACAGCCTCTTGTGAATTTATCAATTCCGGTGGCAAATTTGTTGGTATTGGCTCATTGCAAGATGGTTTACGTATACTAAAAGGTGACACAGGAACAAATATTATTGCAAAAATATAGAATATATATTCACTTTAACTCCATAATGAGTTACATATAAATAATTGAATCTGGTTATCGTCAAAAATAAAAAGATAGCCCGTTTCCACTCTAACTTTATTTCCACCCAAAGCATTAAGGGGAATCAACATGGCTTTTAACATTCGAAACCGTAACTTTTTGAAACTACTAGACTTCACACCACGTGAAATACAGCATCTTCTAGAGCTTTCGGCTGAACTTAAGAAAGCAAAATATAACGGATACGAACAGCCACGCCTTACTGGTAAAAACATTGCTCTTATTTTTGAAAAAGCGTCAACGCGTACTCGCTGCGCATTTGAAGTTGCCGCATTTGATCAAGGCGCACAAGTCTCCTACATCGGTCCTTCTGGCTCACAAATTGGTCACAAAGAATCAATGAAAGACACGGCTCGTGTATTAGGGCGTATGTACGATGGTATTGAATATCGCGGTTTCGGTCAGGAGATTGTTGAGGTGTTAGGTGCTCACGCTGGTGTTCCCGTTTGGAACGGTTTAACCAATGAGTTTCACCCTACTCAAATTCTTGCTGATTTCTTAACGATGATAGAACATGGACGGGGCAAGCAGCTACACGAAATAACCTTCGCCTACCTTGGTGATGCTCGCAATAACATGGGTAATTCATTGCTTGTTGGTGCGGCAAAAATGGGGATGGATATCAGACTTGTTGCCCCTAAACAATTCTGGCCAGAAGCGTCTTTGGTTGCAACATGTAAAAACATTGCAGAAAAGACTGGTGCAAAAATCACCATGACAGAAAACGTGCAAGAAGGCGTTCAAGGTTGTGACTTCCTGTACACCGATGTTTGGGTATCAATGGGAGAATCTCAGGAAGCTTGGGATGAACGTGTAAAATTGATGACTCCGTATCAAGTTAACATGAGTACCATCAAAGCGACCGGCAACCCTCATGTGAAATTTATGCATTGTCTACCCGCATTCCATAATGATGAAACGACGGTTGGGAAAGAAGTCGCTGAGAAATATGGTATGTCAGGACTAGAGGTGTCAGAGGATGTATTTGAATCTGAACACTCAATCGTATTTGATGAAGCGGAAAATAGATTACACACTATTAAAGCAATAATGGTTGCAACACTAGGTCAGTAACGGTTTAAGATAACCGAGAATTACAGATCAAGTTTTCTGTTATTCTCGGCTTTTTTATTCACTGCACAAGATGACTTATTGAAACCATCATTTTTCACATAAATTACTTAACCGATTGTTTTAAAGATTAAAATGTATGCCTTCATGTGTTCCTCAATCGTAATGTAATGCATTTCATTAAAAGTTGATGTAATCGCTTGCGTTCACAAAAAAGGCGAGTATAATCTCCGGCAATTTGTCTAAACAGAGATAGAAAATGAACCCTGTAGAACTAAAAAATCAGGTGTGCTGCCGACTGGTATCGGCATTATATTCATTTCTTGTTTTTGTTATTTTGTTCAATAAAGCCTCCTTGTTTAAGGGGGCTTTTTTTTGTCTAAATGATTTATACCAACTAAAAAGGGAAGAGCGTCATGGCGAACTCGCTGTTTAAAAAGCACATCATTTCCATCCCAGAATTTCAACGCAATGAGCTTGAATTAATCGTAGAAACCGCTGGTAAACTGAAATCTGAACCCAATCCAGAACTCTTGAAAAATAAAGTCATCGCAAGCTGTTTTTTTGAGCCATCTACTCGTACACGCCTTTCGTTCGAGACCGCTATCCAACGCCTAGGCGGAACCGTCATTGGTTTTGATAATGGTGGTAATACGTCTCTGGCTAAAAAGGGGGAAACACTTGCTGACTCTGTACAGGTTATTTCCTCGTATGTAGATGCCTTTGTCATGCGCCATCCTCAAGAAGGGGCAGCGAGACTCGCTTCTGAATTTTCAAACGGCATACCCGTTATTAATGGTGGAGATGGGGCAAACCAACACCCAACCCAGACTTTGCTTGACCTATTCTCAATATATGAAACTCAGGGCCGACTGGACAACCTCAATGTTGCTCTTGTGGGTGATTTAAAATATGGTCGAACCGTTCACTCATTGACCCAAGCCTTAGCTAAGTTTGAGAATAACCGTTTCTTCTTTATTGCACCTGATGTACTCGCGATGCCTGATTATATATGTGAGGAGCTGGACAACGCTGGTATCCCTTACAGTTTGCATACGGAAATGGATGATGTGATACCTGAGCTAGATATTCTCTATATGACTCGAGTTCAAAAAGAGCGATTTGATGAATCTGAGTACGCCCATATCAAATCTGCATTTATCCTTTCAGCCGAGCAACTTTCTGACGCCCGAGAAAACATGAAAGTACTCCATCCACTACCACGAGTAGATGAAATCGCCAACGATGTAGATAAAACCAAACATGCTTATTATTTTCAACAAGCAGAAAATGGCGTTTACGCACGTGAAGCACTACTCGCACTAGTACTTAATCAAGATCTTTAAGTGAGGAATAACAAATGGTAAACAAGGCACATCTACAAGTAGAAGCAATTAAGAACGGCTCTGTCATTGACCATATTCCTGCTCACGTAGGGATAAAGGTACTTAAGTTATTTAGGATGCATAAGAGTGAACAACGCATCACCATGGGACTTAACCTACCTTCATCAGCATTGGGCGCTAAAGATCTGATCAAAATTGAAAATGTCTACATCACCGAGGATCAAGCCAATCAATTGGCCTTGTATGCTCCCAATGCGACCGTTAACCAAATCGAAAATTATGAAGTTACCAAAAAACTTGCACTCGATTTTCCTGATAAAATTGAAGCGGTATTCTCGTGTCCAAATACAAATTGCATCTCGCATGGAGAGCCTGTTGATAGCAACTTCAGCGTCATCAAAAAAGTCGATGATATCCAGCTAAAATGCAAATATTGTGAAAAAGTATTCTCTCGGGAAATTGTCACTGAGCGAAATTAACATTCTCAATTTAGGCAAATAGCTCACAAATTTTGTGAGCTATTTGTGTTCGATATACAAAAAAAAAGAATAACTAGTAATCTCTCTCTTCCTTCCAATTGCTTCAACTCATTGTTAGCGCTCAGTTAATCTCTTTATGGCTCTTTTACTCTGGATAAATGACTTATAAAAATGAATATAAATACTCAATTGCACTTTAAATAGGCCAATTTACTATATTTTTATTTGGTGATCAGGTTCAACAAAACCGTGTTTCTGCACTGTTAAAATCACCACAATGGGTAAAATTATCATAATGAATACAAATAGATAAGAAAAACCTATTAATTGGCTCTGGGTAACAAACGGATCATTGAACCAGCTTTCAAACACTCTCCAATAATTAAGGCGCAGTTCGTGAACAATCTTACTTATTCTAACGATTTCAAAACAGCTAACGAAGATAGCATTACCGACATATGCAGACGTTTATTGCAACAGCAAAGCTTTAGCACACAAGAAAGTTTAAGGAATGAACTTATCGACCTTGGTTATGACGACGTAAGCCAGTCTACCGTTTCACGTATTTTAACCAAACTTAACGTTGTGAAAATACCCAACGCTTATGGAAAAAAGGTTTATTGCCTCTCCATGGAAAATGAGGGCATTAGAGTAGATTCATCCATTTCGTCTCAGGTTGAGTTCGTTACCCATAACCAGCTTGTCGTTGTAGTGAAGACTCACCCAGGCAGTGCTCAACTCGTTGCGCGCATTATAGATATGCAGCCTCACGAAGAGATATTGGGAACGGTCGGAGGAAATGATACAGTGATGGTCGCACCAAAAGATATAAACCGTATTTCTGAATGCGAAGCGATAGTACGTAAGCGCCTAGGTATGTCTCTATAAAACCGATATTTCATCAATAGATACTTTACCGCTAGTGCATCATCGTTCACAACTGAATGGCTATGCGTGTGGCGCCTAGACAACCGCATTGGGTGAAATAATACATGTCTACATTAAGGATTAAAAATGACTAAAGTACTTCATACTGAACAAGCACCAGCCGCTATTGGCCCTTATGTACAAGGTGTTGATTTGGGTAATATGGTGATGACCTCAGGACAGATTCCTGTCATTCCAGCGACTGGGGACATTATTTCAGATGATATAGCCAAACAGGCTCGTCAATCATTAGAGAACGTTAAAGCCGTGGTCGAGTCTTCAGGATTAAGCGTCTCTAATATTGTTAAAATGACCGTTTTTGTCAAAGATCTCAATGACTTTGGTACAGTTAATGAAATTTATGGTCAGTTTTTTGATGAGCACAACGTTGCAAACTACCCGGCTCGTTCTTGCGTTGAAGTGGCCCGATTACCAAAAGATGTAAAGATTGAAATAGAAGCAATTGCAGTAAGATAAAACGGTTGCTCACTGAGAATTAAATAAGCGCATCTGAAAGGTATCATATGCGCTTTTTATGTGTCGTTAATAACTATTTTTTTGTATTAAGGCGGTCAACTTCGGCGTCCAGATCTTCCAACTTCGCTTTCATCTGCTCACGGACTAAGTTTGCTAGCTCTCGGGTATTTTCTTTAGCGTAACCTTCTGTTTTTATTGGTGGCAACATCTCTACAATAACGTGGCCATTATTCCAACGATTAAACTTTATTTTACCTTGGGTCGAGCTACAAACAATCGGGATAATAGGGACACCAGCACCTATAGCAGCATGAAATGCACCTGTTTTAAATGGCAATAATCCACGTCCTCGTGAACGTGTACCTTCTGGAAACATCCAGACCGATACATCACTCGATTTCATACTATCCACCACCTGATCGATCGTACCTTTCGCTTTCGAACGGTTGAAGCGATCGATCAGAATGTTTCCAGTGATCCAATAAAGTTGACCGAACAGTGGAACCCAAACCAAACTTTTTTTCCCAACTGTCACCACTTTCGGTGTTACTGCTGCGGACACAGTAAATAGATCCCAATTATTTTGGTGATTTGCTACGTACAAGTTTTGGCCTCTTTCATACGCATCTTCTGGAAATCTTAATTCCAACTTAAACCCGAAGATACTGGCCATCTTGCAAAACTTACCACCGATAATGTAAACCAACTTGGGGTTACGTGGTGTAAGCAAGCTATACCCACAACCAAATACAAACATGAATACTGCAAATATTATCACTGCAATAACACGTAATAATGCAACCATTTAACTTCTCCGCGATGGTTAGTTGTACAAAAGAGTTAGAAATCAAAAAGCCGAAATCATCTAGATTTCGGCTTTCAATTAATCTAGTTTATTAGCTAGATTCACTAAACCGTTCTATTTGAGCACCAAGTTTATTCAGCTTGTTCTCTATTTTTTCGTAGCCACGATCAATATGATAAATTCGGTCAACAATTGTCTCGCCTTTCGCAATACACCCTGCGATAACTAAACTTGCAGAAGCACGAAGGTCCGTTGCCATTACTTGAGCAGCACTGAGTTCTTCGACGTCACCACATATAACCGTGTTGCCTTCAACTTCAGCTTTTGCACCCATACGTTGTAATTCAGGTACATGCATAAAACGATTTTCAAAGATAGTTTCAGTGATAACACCACCACCTTTAGCCATCATATTCAATAACGTAAATTGAGCTTGCATATCGGTTGGAAAGCCGGGATGAGGCGCTGTTCTGATCGAAACAGCTTTTAGTTCACGTTCCGTCATATCAAGGCTTATCCAATCTTCACCCGTTTCAATCTTTGCCCCTGCTTCTTCTAACTTAGCTAATACCGCTTCAAGCAGAGACGATTGCGTTTTTTTACACACTATTTTGCCACCAGAAACAGCGGCCGCGACAAGGAATGTTCCTGTTTCTATACGATCAGGTAGTACTGAGTGCTTACCACCACCTAAACGTTCTACGCCTTCAATAGTGATCGTATCGCCACCTGCACCAGAGATTTTCGCGCCGATCGTATTAAGAAATTGGGCGGTATCTTCGATTTCAGGTTCTCGGGCCGCATTATCTAGAACCGTCGTACCTTCGGCTAGTGCAGCCGCACACATAACAGTGATGGTTGCACCAACACTTACCTTGTCCATGACGATATGTGCGCCTTTTAGACGTCCATCTACTTCAGCCTTAACATAGCCTTCATCAAGGGTGATAGTGGCCCCTAATTGTTCTAGGCCATGGATATGTAGATCGACAGGTCGAGCGCCTATTGCACATCCACCAGGAAGAGATACTTGTCCTTTACCAAAACGGGCGACTAAAGGACCTAAAGCCCAAATAGAGGCGCGCATCGTTTTCACTAAATCGTATGGCGCACAATATTCATCTATCGTGCTGCTATCCACATGAACCGAACCATTGCGACTAACTTTTGCACCAAGGCGCTTAAGCAGTTCCATGGTCGTATCAATGTCTTTTAATTTAGGCACATTCGATACTTCAACCGGTTCTTCGGCCAAGATTGCTGCAAATAAAATTGGTAAGGCCGCGTTTTTTGCTCCGCCGATTTCAACGTCACCATTAAGTGGTTGATGGGAACCTGTAACTCTAAACTTTTCCATATAAACCTTATAACGACATCAATTTCTTGTCGCGTTCCCACTCTTCTGGAGTAAACGCTTTAATTGTAACTGCATGAATATCATTTCTCTGAATGTATTCCATCAGAGGAGAGTAAATTAATTGTTGTTTTTTGACTCGACTTAGAGTTTCAAAACACGCGTCAATCGCGATGACTTCAAATTGACTTCCGCTACCTTTTACATGAATCTCTTGAATTTCAAGAGCTTCTTCTAGGATTTTTTTTACGTCTATACTTTCCACGATAGATCCCATCTATTTTTTTATATGATTAACCAACATGGTTTCTATGTTGCTCAATTGGAATAATGTTCGTAACTGCTCCGGCACGAAGCTGAGCATTATATGACAGTTTGAATTTTTTGCATGCTGAATTAAATGAATTAACATAGCCATTCCAGCTGAATCTATTCGGTGAGTCTGTTCAAGAGAGACTTCACATTCAGATTGAGTCGGTGTCCAGCCTTGAATATCCACCCAAACGCTAGGAACAGAGTCTCGAGTAAGTTCACCTGAAAGAGCATAGCCATTGGCGTTTGCTTGCCATTGACACTCACTCATTTTGCCTCTCCTTCAAATCGAATAGGCCTAGCGGACAAAACCATAAGTTCTTGAGAAACAGACGGAATACCTTCCTTTCTTATTTTTGGTCCCCACTCCGACTGCTTACTTGATAATAAGCTCACGCCTTCTGCTACAATATCGAAAGCCAACCACTCTCCGGTCTTTTTATTTTTTCTCAGCTTAAATTCAAGCCTAATATCAGGTCTTGGAGCGTCAACAACATCAACCTTAACACTCGTATTTCTCTTATTTGCGTCGACCGCTTTTTTGGGTTCAAATTGAACGATTTGATCAGAGTATAACGTTAAGACCTGCGCATACGAAGTAACGAGGTATTCACGAAAAGCAACGACGAACTCTTTAACATTTTCTCTATTTTTCTCTTTTTTTAGATGACTACCCAATACCTTTAGCGCTGAGTATCGATAGTCGATATAAGGCATAAGTTCTTCTTCTACGACAACCTTTAGTATCTCAGGGTTTTCTCTAATACTTTCATTTTCCACTTTTAAGCGGTCAAATAAATTCTGAGACACTTCCTTTATCATCTCATAAGGTTGAGTTTTATCGATATCTTGAGCGTAACTATTACCCGAAATAACCGTCATCACAATGACAACTTGAATAATCTGTTTTATCCAACTCATACCCATTACTCCTCGTCAGAACCATTAACGCTGTATAAAACTTGTCCAATGAGATCTTCCAATACCAAAGCCGATTTGGTGTCTTCAATAAAATCGCCATTACCGAGCATTTCAATATCATCATCGACAAAGCCAGGAATAAGTCCGATATATTGCTCACCAATCAAACCAGAGGTCAAAATTTCTGCGCTTGATGTTTCAGGGAACTGTCCATATTGGTCTTCGATAGATAAAGTAACCAGAGGTGTAAACGTCTCTTTATCTAAATCAATAGCACTTACTCTCCCCACCACGACACCACCAATTTTTACTGGTGAACGTACTTTAAGGCTTCCGATATTATCGAAATAAGCTTGTAGATTGTAGGCGTTTCCTGAACTTAACCCGGTGACATTTGCTACTTTAAATATCATGATTAAAACGGCGATTACACCAGCCAATACAAAGGCACCGACCCATAATTCCAATTTACGTGTTTGTTGCATTATCAATTCCCGAACATCAACGCTGTTAAGACAAAATCCAGTCCTAAAACGGCTAAAGAAGAGTGCACTACCGTGCGTGTTGTCGCTTTACTTATACCTTCAGATGTTGGTATCGCATCATAGCCGTTAAATAAAGCAATCCAAGTGATGGTAATTGCAAAAACCATACACTTTATAAAACTGTTACCTACATCTCGTCCCAGTTGAACGGATGATTGTATTGCTGACCAAAAACTACCATGGTCGACACCTTTCCAATCCACACCTACAATTTGACCGCCCCAGATACCAACAGTAATGAAAATCATAGCGAGCAGAGGCATAGAGATCAACCCAGCCCAGAACCTTGGAGCGATGACCCGTTTTAATGGGTCTACTGCCATCATTTCAAGGCTAGAAATTTGCTCTGTTGCCTTCATTAAACCTATTTCAGCCGTAAGTGCTGAACCGGCTCTACCTGCAAACAGTAATGCCGTGACCACTGGCCCTAATTCTCTTAAGAGCGAAAGCGTCACCATCTGCCCCAAACTGCCTTCTGCGCCATAATCAATTAAAACAACAAAACCTTGAAGGCTTAGTACCATACCTATAAACAGACCAGAAACGACAATAATAGCGAGAGATTGGACACCAATACTGTAAAGTTGTTTGATTAATAGTGGAAAATTTTTAATTGGGTGCGGTCGATTAAAAATAGCCCCACTCAACATGATTGTCGCTCGCCCAAAAGACTGACAACGACTTATCGCATTTGCACCCAAACTTTCTAAATAATTCAATAAAGGATTAAGCATTCTAATTTAAATCCTCTTCGATTGGCTTCGCTGGGTATCGAAATGGTACCGGACCATCCGCATGCCCCATTAAAAACTGTTGGACCATAGGATCCGGATTCTCTGTTAATTCTTGCGGTGAACCGGATGCTATTATACGTCCATCGGCAAGTAAATAAACTTGGTCAGCAATGCTCATCACCTCTGGTACATCATGAGATACTACGATAGAGGTTAATCCTAACGCTTGATTTAAACTTCTAATCAACTGAACCAATACTCCCATCGTTATTGGGTCTTGTCCTACAAACGGTTCATCGTACATGATCAGTTCAGGGTCAAGGGCGATCGCTCTGGCCAGTGCAGCCCTACGAGCCATGCCACCAGACAGTTCACTCGGCATTAATTCTTCCGCTCCGCGAAGCCCAACCGCTTCAAGTTTAAGAGTAACAAGTGTGTTGATTAACTCTTCAGACAATTGTGTGTGTTCACGTAAAGGGAAGGCGACGTTATCGAATACGTTAAGATCCGTAAATAGAGCGCCAGATTGAAATAGCATGCTCATTTTTTTTCGTGCCTGGTAAAGCTGATTTCTTCTCAGACTAGGAATATTTTGGTTATCAAACCAAATTTCACCTGATTCGGGTAAAATCTGACCACCAATAAGTCGTAACAATGTCGTTTTACCAATACCAGACGGACCCATAATTGCTGTAATCTTCCCTTCGGGCACGGTCAGATTAACATTATCAAATATCGTTCGGTCTCCCCGGCTAAAGGTAAGATTTTTTATTATCACAAAATCTTTTACTGACATAATCTCACTTTTCTAATTGGCTGATACTGTTAAAGCTATCAATTTAAACGATATAATATCGACAATCTTGGTTAAGATACATAAGATTCAGATTCTAACCCTATTTCGACTAGAATTAGTACTCTTTCTAGGCGTATAATTCATGAATTGAGCTAAGGAATGCCCTGATTTGACTTTTGTAACTGAAAAGCGGGAAAACATTCCCACATCAAATTCTTCAAAATTAAACTTCCCTTTTAAATCGCTGAAAGTAAAATTAGCGGCCACTTGTTTAATAGTGCAATTTTGTAGGAATCATCATGCTTGAAGCTGTTATTTTTCTCGTAGTGGGTTTAGTCTTTTTAGTCTGGAGTGCCGATAAGCTCGTTTTTGGTGCGGCAGCTTTAGCTAAAAACATTGGGATATCTCCACTTGTTATCGGTATGACCATATTGGCAATGGGCTCTTCGGCTCCAGAAATGATGGTCTCCGCCACAGCTTCTTTGGCAGGAAAATCCGACACAGCTGTCGGTAATGTTTTGGGGTCTAATATCGCCAATATTGCTCTAATACTCGGTATTACTGCATTAGTTAAACCACTTTCTATTAGTTCTGGCGTTATTCGTCGTGAACTTCCTCTTATGATTATAGTCACTCTATTAGCCGGTGTTATTCTTTGGGATAGCCACTTGGGTTTTTACGAAGGTGTACTGTTATTCGTGCTTTTCGGAGCATTTATAATTGCGATGCTCCGAATTAGCCATAAAGAGAAGCGCAATGGTGATTCATTTATAGAAGACCAAGAATCCGAAATACCCGATGGGGTGAGTAATATCAAAGCCGGTATGTGGGTTGTTATTGGCTTAGTTATACTCCCTATTGCTGCTGATACCTTAGTCGACAACGCGGTCGTTATTGCAAAATATTTCGGCATGAGCGATTTGATTATTGGTTTAACTATCATTGCGATAGGTACTAGCCTACCAGAATTAGCCGCTTCCCTTGCCGGGGTATTAAAAGGGGAAGACGATATGGCCGTTGGTAATATCATCGGTTCTAATGTCTTTAACATATTGGCAGTGATGGGTATTCCGGGAATCCTAAACCCATCTATATTGAGTGAACATGCTATGGCGAGAGACTTTTGGGTCATGCTAGCAGTTTCACTCTTATTGGTACTTTTTGCACTAGGCAAGTCACGCAGTATCAACCGTATAGAAGCGGGCATACTGCTTATTTGTTTTATTAGTTACCAGGTTTATCTATTTACAAATATGAACGCATAACTAAAACGTTGCTATTCACTGAACAGGAGTTTTTTTATACATGTCCACGTTTGACTATAAAAGTGCCGCTAAAAAAGTACTCGATACTGAAGTTGCAGGCCTTCAACAATTAGTTCAATACTTCAATGATGACTTCTGCTCAGCATGTGACTTGATCCTTAATAATAAAGGCAAAGTTGTTGTCATGGGGATGGGAAAATCTGGACATATAGGAAACAAGATAGCCGCAACGTTAGCAAGTACAGGCACCTCTGCATTTTTCGTTCACCCCGGAGAAGCCGCGCATGGTGACTTGGGAATGATAGAGCCAACTGATATCGTTATCGCCATATCTAACTCCGGAGAATCTTCCGAACTACTGTCTCTTTTTCCTGTATTGAAACGACTGAACATAAAACTCATCAGTATGACTGGCAAACCACAATCAACCATGGCAAAACTGTCGGATATTCATCTACAGATCAGCGTGCCAGAAGAAGCGTGCCCACTAGGTCAAGCGCCAACAAGCAGCACAACAGCTACACTTGTTATGGGCGATGCCTTAGCGGTGTCTTTACTTCAAGCGAGAGGCTTTACCTCTGAAGACTTTGCACTGTCCCACCCGGGCGGAGCGCTGGGAAGAAAACTGCTTCTTAAGCTTAAGGATATTATGCGCACTGGAGAAAATATGCCGAAAGTTAGCGAATCAGCCTTAATTAGAGATGCGCTAATTGAGATATCTCAAAAAGGATTAGGCATGACAGCCATTGTTAACCAGTCCGACAAAGTCTTGGGTATCTTTACTGATGGTGATTTAAGACGGTTACTGGATGAGCAAGTTGATGTTTATTCGACCAAAATTGGTGATGTCATGACGAAAAACCCGACAATGGCGGCGCCTAATATGCTTGCAGTGGAAGGTGTCAATATGATGCAAGCAAAACAAATTACCAGCTTGTTGTTATGTGAAGACGAAATATTAGTAGGGGCACTTAACATGCATGATTTATTAAAAGCAGGAGTAATGTAGTGCCAAATTTGTCAGAAAACGATCTTGTGAACACCATTTATGGCCCGGTATCAAAAGATATTATCGCCATTGCAAAAGGAATTAAGCTACTCATCTGTGACGTTGATGGCGTATTTTCTGACGGCTTGATTTACATGGGTAATCAAGGAGAAGAGATGAAGACCTTCCATACTCGCGATGGATATGGTGTGAAGTCGCTTATGAATGCTGGAATCGAAATCGCGATAATTACTGGTCGAAAATCACAAATCGTCGAAAATAGGATGAAGGCTTTGGGTATAAACCTCATCTATCAAGGACAAGACGACAAAGTTAAGGCTTATAAGGATATCTGTTCTAAAATTAATGTCTTACCTGAATCTACTGGCTACATCGGCGATGACCTTATCGATTGGCCAGTAATGGAAAAAGTAGCGCTCAAAGTTTGTGTTGCAGATGGTCATCCACTACTTGCAAGACGTGCAAACTATGTCACTCATATCAAGGGTGGTCATGGAGCAGTACGCGAAGTATGCGATCTAATATTGGAAGCAAGAGACGAGTTAGACGTGCATAAAGGTTTGAGTATATGAGTATTTCTCGCGTTCTTTACACCATGGTTTTTATAGTAGCGGCGTACTCAGCTTACTACTTGTTTGGTGCAAGAAACGTAGAAGTAGTTCAGGTTGTCCCCGATATTGAAGTGCCAGCGCTTAGCGGTCGAAATGTCGATAATTCAAATTACAACGATTCTGGTACCAGAAGCTATCGAATTACCTCTAATTATCTAGACCATTATGCGGTAAGTGGCGACACCAGATTTGAGTACCCAGTTCTTTATATTTATAAAGACGGTGAAATCCAAGAATGGGAAGTCACGGCTGACCGTGGCATTTTAAATAAGGATCACGTCCTCACTTTATACGATAACGTCCTAGCTAAAAATTTATTACCTGATGCTGGTTTTGATACCATGGCAACAGACAGACTTTCTATTCACTTAGATAATAGAGATTTTTGGGCAGACAACCCGGTGTTATTAGTCGGCCCAGCATTTGAAAACAAAGGACAAGCGATGAAAGGTAATTTTGGAAAAAACATCGCCACTCTGTTCAACCATGTACAAGGTAGATATGAAACTCTCACACCTTAGTCTTATCGCTTGTTTGCTTGCGACAAGTAACGCTTATGCGCTTAAGTCTGATTCGGATCAGCCTATTTATATAGACTCAGACACTCAGAACCTTGATATGAAAAGTAATACCGTTACTTTTACAGGGGACGTAAAACTCAAGCAAGGCAGCATAAACATCAACGCTGACAAACTTATCGTCATCCGTAATCCAGTGGATGGATCATTAAGAGAGATTGAAGGTTATGGAAATCCTGCAACATTTTCTCAGTTGACTGATGATGGGAAAACATTAAACGGGCAATCTAAAGAGCTCTATTACAATGTTAATGATGACAAATTAATAATGATTACTGATGCCATACTGTCTCAAGATGAAAGTATTATAAAGGGAAACAAAATCACCTATAAAATTGGCTCGCAAAAACTCACCGCAGATAGTGGTGCAGGTGAACGAGTAAAAACCGTCCTTCAACCAACACAAACGACTAAGCAATAATATGGCAATATTAAAAGCAGAGCATTTAGCCAAGAGCTATAAGAATCGAAAAGTCGTTGCCGATGTGAGCTTGACCGTAGAGTCAGGACAGATCGTTGGTTTACTCGGCCCAAACGGTGCAGGTAAAACAACCTCCTTTTATATGATTGTTGGACTTGTCGCACGTGATGAAGGAAGAATCATGATTGATGATAACGACATTAGTATTCTTCCTATGCACAGTCGATCACGTATGGGGATAGGGTACCTCCCCCAAGAAGCATCCATATTTCGAAAACTGTCGGTTGAAGACAATATTATGGCCGTTCTAGAAACTCGAAAAGAACTGAGCCGTGAAGACAGACAAGACAGAATGGAAGATCTGTTGGATGAGTTTAATATCCAACACATCAGAAAAAGTGCGGGAATGGCTTTGTCAGGAGGCGAACGTCGGCGAGTTGAGATAGCCAGAGCCCTAGCCGCCAATCCGGAGTTCATCTTGTTAGATGAACCATTCGCAGGGGTTGACCCCATATCCGTCATCGACATTAAAAAAATCATAGAGCATTTACGAGACAGAGGCCTAGGTGTACTTATCACTGATCACAATGTTCGCGAAACACTCGACGTATGTGAGAAAGCTTACATAGTAAGTCAAGGCCATCTCATTGCAGAAGGGACACCAGATCAAGTTCTCAACAATGAACAGGTGAAACAGGTTTATCTCGGGGAGCAATTCCGTCTATGATTAAAGTAATAAAGAAAATGGATTTATTTGGTGTTTAATTTTAAGCGCCAAAAATAAGAACAAGGCTCTAAATACTGGATGAAACCATCATTACAACTCAAGCTTGGCCAACAACTTGCTATGACGCCCCAGTTGCAGCAAGCCATTCGCTTGTTGCAATTATCGACTTTAGACTTGCAGCAAGAGATCCAAGAAGCTTTAGAATCTAACCCTTTACTCGACGTTGATGAAGGCCCTGAAGAAGCGACGATTACTGATAACAATGAAAAAGCCAAAGATGACTCGTCTACAGAGGTCGCGGTCGAAGTATCAAGCGAACCTGAAGTTCCAGACAGCTCTGAAGTTATTGAAAAATCGGAAATTTCTGACGACTTAGAAATGGATGCGTCATGGGATGACGTTTATAGTGCGAACACGGGTAGTACCGGTATAGCACTCGATGACGACATGCCTGTTTACCAAGGTGAAACCACTCAAAGCCTTCAAGATTACCTATTATGGCAACTCGATTTAACTCCATTTTCAGAAACTGACCAAACGATTGCAACCGCGATCATCGACGCTGTTGATAACTATGGGTACCTCACCGTTTCTGTGGAAGAAATCCTAGAAAGCGTCAGTAGCGAAGACGTCGAATTGGATGAAGTTGAAGCGGTATTAAAACGAGTCCAACAGTTTGACCCATTAGGCGTCGCCTCTCGTAACCTTCAAGAATGTTTGCTGCTTCAGCTCGTCACGTATCCAGACGACACGCCTTGGTTAGCTGAAACAAAACTGATCTTAACCAATCATATCGACCAGTTGGGTAATCGCGATTACAAGCTAATCTTAAAAGAAAGTAAGCTAAAAGAAGACCAACTTCGCGAAATCATGCAATTGATTCAACAGCTTGATCCTCGCCCTGGTAGCTCGATCACACCAGATGAGACAGAATATGTCATTCCTGATGTTTCTGTTCTTAAAGATAAAGGCAAGTGGTCAGTCACGATAAACCCAGACAGCGTTCCAAGGCTGAAAGTAAATCAACAGTATGCCGCGATGGGCAAAGGCAATAGTGTCGATAGCCAATTTATTCGCAGTAATCTGCAAGAAGCAAAATGGTTAATCAAAAGTTTAGAGAGTCGCAATGAGACCTTATTAAAGGTTTCCCGCTGTATTGTTGAACACCAGCAAGACTTCTTCGAGTTTGGAGAAGAAGCAATGAAGCCAATGGTACTTAACGATATTGCCTTGGCTGTCGAGATGCATGAATCGACTATATCTAGGGTTACGACCCAGAAATTTATGCATACTCCAAGAGGTATTTTTGAACTCAAGTATTTTTTCTCAAGCCATGTAAGTACCGATAATGGTGGAGAATGTTCATCAACGGCAATTCGAGCATTAATTAAGAAGTTGGTCGCGGCAGAGAACGCGGCCAAACCACTAAGTGATAGCAAGATTGCCGCACTGTTAGCTGACCAAGGGATACAGGTAGCAAGACGAACCATAGCAAAATACCGAGAATCTTTGGGTATTTCCCCATCGAGTCAGCGTAAACGCCTACTCTAGGCATCGAAAATAAGGAAAGTCTATGCAAATCAATATTAAAGGACATCACGTTGAGATTACCGATTCAATGCAGGACTACGTAAATTCTAAATTTCAAAAATTAGAGCGTTTTTTCGAACATATAAATAATGTTCATGTGGTATTACGCGTAGAAAAAGTGCACCATATCGCAGAAGCAACACTACATGTCAGCCAAGGCGATATCCATGCGACAGCAGACGAAGAGTACATGTATGCTGCGATAGACTCTTTAGTCGATAAATTAGTACGTCAGTTAAACAAACATAAAGAAAAACTAAATAATCATTAACTATGCAAATTAGCCAAGTACTATCATTGGACTGCACTAAAAGTGCCGTCCAATGTACAAGCAAAAAACGCGCTTTAGAACTCATAAGCCAAATAGCAGCGGAACATACCGGAAAAAGTTCAAACGAACTATTTGAATGTATGCTCAACCGAGAAAAAATGGGTAGTACTGGAATTGGGAACGGGATAGCAATTCCACACGCTAGAATGATGGCGGCGGACGAAGCCGTTGCTATTCTTGTTCAGTGCAGCGAACCGATTGAGTTCGACTCTATTGATAATAAGCCCGTCGATCTGTTATTCGCCCTTCTTGTTCCTGATGCACAATGTAAAGAGCATCTAAAAACGCTTTCCTCAATGGCTGAGCGCCTAAGCAACAAACAGGTTCTAAAACAGCTCAGAGCAGCGCAAAGCGACAAAGAGCTTTTCGAGGTAATGATAAATAACGCATGAATGGTGTAACTCAACCGGATGATACTGCCCACTTAGTTATTATTAGTGGTCAATCTGGCGCAGGGAAAAGCGTCGCATTAAGAGTGCTTGAGGATCTAGGTTATTATACTGTTGATAACCTACCGATAGATTTACTCGACCAATTTATCAATTCGACGAAAAACAGTCGGCAAAATGTTGCCGTCAGCATTGATATTAGAAATCTGCCAAACAATCCAGATTTTTTCACCCAAAAACTAACAGAATTGAGAGAGTCGACCGAACTGACGCTCTTCTTTTTAGGTGCAAGCCCTACCTCTCTATTAAAACGATACAGCGAAACAAGGCGTATTCATCCTCTTTCACTTGGCAAAGATAAGCTCTCTCTTGATCAAGCCATTGAGAAAGAAAGCGTATTGCTAGAGTACGTAAAAGAACAGGCTGATCTAGTAATAGATAGTAGTGACCAATCTCTACACGATTTAAGTGAATTGGTTCGAATGAGAATCTTAGGCCGCGAGAGACAAGAACTGGTTATGGTATTTGAGTCTTTCGGCTTTAAGTATGGCTTACCTCATGATGCTGACTATATATTCGATGTTCGTTTCTTGCCCAATCCACACTGGGAGCCGGCGTTAAGATCGTTCACTGGTTTAGATAAACCCGTAATCGATTTCCTTAAAACTCAACATTCTGTCACTGAGCTAAAGCAAGACATACAACTGTTTATACAAAAATGGCTTCCATCTTTAGAGAAGAATAACCGAAGTTATCTTACCGTGGCGATTGGTTGTACTGGCGGGAAGCATCGTTCTGTCTTTATAACACAACAACTTGGTGAATATTTCAAAGCTCAAGGTAAGCAAGTACAGATCAGACATACCAGTATTGAAAAGCTCAGAGGGTAGATTATTGACTCAAAAATGCAGTAAAACCGTACTTATTCAAAATCGTTTAGGCCTACATGCGAGAGCCGCGGTCAAACTAGTTGAACTTGCCCAAAGTTATGATGCAGATATCTCAGTTAGTAATGAAGAAAATAAAGAAATGTCAGCCGACAGCGTCATGGGTTTAATCATGCTGGAGTCTTCACAAGGTCAATACGTCACTATTTCCGCCCGAGGTTCCGATGCCTCCATCGCTCTAGACGCAGTGTGTGAGTTAATCGAATCTAAATTTGAAGAAGATGAGTAGTCTATACTTTTCATACTCAATCAATTGCAATTATTCAAAAAATCCTACTTGGTAATAAGATCTTATTAAATAAGGGGTAAAATTAGGTTACTATTCAGAAATTGTAATCACTAACTCATGTGGGGGGAAGAAAATGGCGGAGCCGCAACAAGAACTCGATCAAGCCCAACAAGCTCACCAAACCCTACAAGAAGTCAGCGATGCACTCGACAGTGGTCGCTTTGTTCATGTCCGTCGTCAACTCCAAGACATGGAACCAGAAGACATTGCTCATCTTCTAGAATCCTCTCCACGAAAATCTCGAGATGTACTTTGGCAATTAACCGATCCTGAAGACTATGGTGAAATCCTTGACGAGCTAAATGAGGATGTGAAAGATGGTCTTGTATCCCAGATGGCGCCTGAAAAGCTTGCAGAAGCGACAGAAGGCATGGATACCGATGACTTAGCCTATGTGCTTCGAAGCCTGCCTGACAATGTGTCCAAAGAGATTCTGGACCAAATGGATATCTCTGACAGGTTTCGAGTAGAAACCGCTCTTGCCTATCCTGAAGATACCGCTGGTGGGATGATGAATACCGACGTAACCACTATTCGTGGAGACGTTGAACTAGACGTAGTATTACGCTATTTGCGCATGAAGGGCGAGCTCCCTGACGTCACTGACGCATTGTATGTCATCGATGAAGATAGCCGTCTTATTGGACACCTTTCTCTGACCACATTGATCACCACACAACCTGATGTTCAAGTCAGTGAAGTGATGGATGATGCCGATGAGGCGATTCCCGTCGATACAAGTGATTCCGATGTCGCAAGCTTATTTGAACGTCGTGACTGGGTATCAGCCCCTGTTGTCGATGAAAATCAACACCTTGTTGGTCGTATTACCATCGATGACGTAGTCGACATCATCCGTGAAGACGCTGAGCATTCAATGATGAGCTTGGCAGGTATGGATGATGACGAAGACACCTTTGCCCCTGTTTTTAAATCAACTAAACGACGAAGCGTATGGTTAGGTGCTAACGTACTTGCCGCACTCGCTGCTGCATCGGTTTCCAATATGTTTGAAGCCACGCTTGAACAAATGGCTGCTATCGCGGTATTAATGACAATAGTCCCTTCTATGGGGGGGGTGGCGGGAAACCAAACCGTTGCACTTGTTATTAGAGGTTTAGCGCTCGGCCATATCGGTGACAGTAATAAAAAAGAATTGCTGCTTAAAGAAGCGGCGATTGGTTTTTTAAACGGATTACTTTGGGCCTTCATTATTGGCGGAATAGTCGTGGTTTGGAAAGGTGATTGGTTGCTTGGTGGGATCATAGCGGCTGCAATGCTGACAAATTTAATTGTTGCTGGTATCGCTGGTGTGACTATCCCAATACTGCTTAAGAAAATGAAAATTGACCCAGCGTTAGCGGGTGGGATGGCACTGACTACCATCACTGATGTCATTGGTTTGTCTGTCTTTTTGGGCTTAGCTACTGTATTTATTTAGGTTAGGACCACATATTGATTCCAGTTACATAATGCCTAGAGTGAAAACCCTAGGCATTATCTATTAACTTTCTACTGCCTACTCCCCAGCCACTTTCATCGATTCAATCAAGATTGAACCTGTTTGAATCTGAGAACGTGTTTCAATGTCGGAACCGACAGCAACAATCTGTTTAAACATATCTTTTAGATTACCCGCGATAGTAATCTCAGATACTGGATATTGAATCTCACCATTTTCCACCCAGAACCCAGCGGCTCCGCGAGAATAATCGCCAGTCACAACATTCACACCCTGCCCCATCAACTCAGTAACAAGAAGCCCTGTTCCGAGTTCCTTTAGCATCTGTTGGAAATCTTGCCCTGTTGAGTTCACATACCAGTTATGAATACCACCAGCATGACCTGTAGGCGTCATATTTAGCTTTCGAGCAGAATAACTCGTCAACAGATAGGTAGCCAGTATTCCGTCAGTGATAATAGAACGGTCTTGAGTAAATACACCTTCACTATCAAATGGGCTAGAGGCCAGTCCTTTGAGGACGTGAGGCTTCTCTTCAATACTAAACCAATCCGGGAGAACCTTCGTTCCAAGGGCCTCTAGTAAGAATGAGGATTTCCGATATAAATTACCTCCACTAATCGCCATCACCAAATGGCCAATTAACCCAGTAGCAGCATCAGCTGCAAATAAGATAGGATATTTACCGGTCCCGATTTTGCGCGCATCTAGGCGAGCCAATGTTTTCTCTGACGAGCTTCTCCCCACCCTTTCTGGTGTCCATAAATCACCAACGGCGCGCGCTACGCTATAGTCGTAATCGCGCTCCATCACACCATTCTTTCCTTCACCAATCATGACACAACTAATGCTATGACGGCTGGAAGCATAGCTGGCGAGCAAACCATGGCTATTCCCGTAAACTTTTAAACCATAATGACTGTCATAACTTGCACCATCACTTTGTTTGATCTTGTCGCTGTACTCTAGCGCGGCAGTTTCCGCAGCGATCGCGATTTTAGCTGCTCTATCAGGATCAGGTTCGTCTGGATGAAAAAGATCTAAGTCTGGAATTTCTTTGACCATCAATTCTTTCGGCGCAGGACCAGAAAATGGGTCTTCGGATGTATACCTTGCAATATCAAGCGCCGCTTCAACCGTTTGTTGAATCGCTCTTTCACTTAAATCTGAGGTGGATGCACTACCTTTACATTGACCGCGGTAAACTGTAATACCTAATGCACCATCACTATTAAATTCAACATTTTCAACTTCACACATACGAGTCGATACACTAATACCCGTTGTCTTGGTAATAGCGACTTCAGCGGCATCCGCCGTACCTGTAGCAAGCTTAAGTGCTTTCTCAACAGCAAGTTCGAGCTCTATTTTTTGCTGGGCAATCTGTTGTTTAACATCCATAATTTTCGTTCTTTGTAGATTATCTTTGCTTAGAGTAACAAGCTTTTCACTTTCTCCCCATAATTCTTGCTAAAATAGTGTCATATCTCTCTAGATAACTGCGAGAATCTAACAAAATGGCAAGAAAAAACCAAAAAGCACCATGGGAAGAAGAAGAAGAAATCATCTGGGTAAGTAAGACCGAGATGAAAAATGATATGGAAGCGCTGCAAAAACTAGGAGTAGGGCTCGTTGGCTTAAAGTCCTCTGTATTAGAAAAATTCCCACTTCCAGAAGGGCTACTTACCGCAATAATTGACGCGCAACGTTTTAAGAACGAAGCCAAACGCCGTCAATTACAGTACATCGGTAAGTTAATGCGAACGATCGAGGTTGAGCCAATACAGGCCGCTTTGGACAAATATCTAAATAAACACTCTCAGGCAACCATTGAACTGCATAAGCTAGAACAGCTCAGAGACAAGTTAGTGGAGCAAGGCGACATTGTCCTCAATGAGATAATAGAAACCTACCCTAGCGCTGACAGGCAGCGTATGCGCCAACTTTACTTACAAGCAAAACGAGAAAAGAAAGCGAATAAACCACCAAAAGCCTACAGAGAGATCTTTCAGGTACTCAAAGAGTTGAAGGAATTAAAGGAAAAATCAGAATAATTCCGCAGTCAATCATTGGACTAGCATAGCTGTTAGTCCAAATTCACTCATCATCTACACCATTGGGTAACGGTTACTCCGTTCCACCAACAGTAATAGAATCTAATTTCAATGTTGGCTGCCCAACGCCAACTGGTACACTTTGGCCAGCCTTACCACACACACCGACACCTTTATCTAAAGACAGATCATTGCCGACCATAGAGACTTGCTGCATCGCTTCTATGCCAGAACCGATAAGCGTCGCGCCTTTTACAGGCCGAGTAATCTTACCATTCTCAATCAAATAAGCTTCCGACGTTGAGAAAACAAATTTCCCTGAGGTTATATCTACCTGACCACCACCAAAGTTTGGCGCATATATCCCTTTTTTCACCGTCGAGATGATCTCTTCTGGGGTATGTTCGCCTGGCAACATATAGGTATTGGTCATTCGGGGCATTGGCAAATGCGCATAAGATTCTCTGCGTCCATTACCCGTAGGATTAACGCCCATAAGGTGAGCATTGTGTTTGTCTTGGATATAGCCTTTAAGTACACCGCTTTCGATAAGTGTATTGTATTGCCCTGGAACACCTTCGTCATCAATGTTTAGTGAACCACGTCGATCCACCATGGTGCCATCATCAACAATAGTGCAGAGACCTGATGTGACTTTATCTCCGATTTTCCCAGAAAACACGGAAGAACCTTTGCGATTAAAGTCACCTTCTAATCCATGCCCTACTGCTTCATGTAGCAATACGCCGGGCCAACCACCACCCAATACAACTGGCATCGCACCAGCAGGTGCTGCATCGGCTTCTAAGTTAACTAAAGCCTGCCTTATTGCTTCATCTGCAAAGGTATAAGCCGCCTTCCTACCGTTATCATCTGAAATAAAATTGTCGTACCCATAACGACCACCACCACCAGAACTACCACGCTCTCTGCGGTCACCTTTAATGGCCAATACGCTAATAGAAAGTCTCACTAAAGGCCGTATGTCAGCGGCATAGGTACCATCCGTTGCAGCCACTAGAATTTGCTCATAGACACCACTCAGGCTAACCGAAACTTCCTGAACCAAAGGTTCTTTGGTTCGAATGTAGGCATCAAGTTCTTTTAGTAGATCAATTTTTTGCTGCTTTTCTAAACTTTCTAGCGGATTGACATCTGAATAGCTATGGCTATTAGAAGTACGACTAAAAGTTTTAACTTGCCCAGACTGACCTTGCTGTGCAATACCTTTCGCAGCCACAGCACTTTGCATTAGGCTATCTAATTGAATCTGATCAGAATAAGCAAAACCTGTTTTTTCTCCGGTGATGGCTCTAACCCCAACACCGCGGTCTATATTAAAGGACCCATCTTTAATAATGCGATCTTCCAATACTAAGGATTCATGCCAACTTGATTGAAAATAAATGTCGGCATAGTCAATCTGACGCGTAGCAATACTCGCTAGCGTATCCGCGATATTTTGTTCGGTTAAGCCAGAGGAGGTGAGTAAATCATTTTCTACACGATTAATGGTCATTTGTTGCCTTTATTCTGATGTTAACAGTGATTGAAATCGAGCATGCTTCTGTAAAGGCATATTGCTTTTTACTGATAGAGTTACACGATGATCGATATCCTCGTGTAAAGCACCGACTTCACTACTAAGTTGTTGTGTTATCTTACCCCAAGGAGAGACTATCATGGAATGTCCCCATGTTTCTCTGCCACAGGGATGTCGACCGGTTTGAGCACTAGCGACAAACCAACACTGGCTTTCAATCGCCCTTGCTCTTAATAATACTTCCCAATGGGCATCACCGGTTGTCGCGGTAAACGCCGCTGGTAAAGAAATAATCTGTGCTCCATTCGATACAAGTTCAGAAAATAAATGCGGAAACCGTATATCATAACAGATAGCAAGTCCAAGCCTTCCAACGGGCGTATCCACCACCACCACTTGGTTGCCTGGCTGAAAGATCTCAGATTCTCGGTAGCGCCCATGTTTATCCTCTACGTTGGCATCAAACATATGCAGCTTATCGTAATGAGTGACAAGTTCTCCCGTACTATTGATTACTAAGCATGTTGTACTTATATTTTCACCTCGAATGATTGGCATACTGCCAATCACAATCCACAATTTATAACGTTTAGCCATTGCCGATAATTGTTCTTGAATAACGCCAGAACCTAGTGTCTCAGCATGGCGTAGATAATCTTCTTTTGACCCAAATACAATACAATTTTCAGGAGTAAGAACTAATTTAACGCCCTCCTTAGCCAATTGCTTAAGTTGGATATCGATAAACGCTAGGTTTTTCAATGGTTCCGATCCAGATGTCATCTGAACTACACCAACACTATTCATCTATTTACCTTCCTTACTCTTTGTATTCGGTAGCGTATATGCACCTTTACTTCGAGATAGCTCTTTTACTTCGGGGGAATCTAGAGAACCGACAACTTGGTAACGTATCTTGGTAAATACATCCACAACGGGAGAAATCACCGTCGAAATTGCAAATACAACAATAGCCGTTTGAGGAGCCACAGCAAAAGCGGTCAATACGGGAATGCCTGAGGTTAAATCAGGTGTAAATTCAACTTCTGCATCAACGCGGTTTGCGTTCAGGTCAGCCATACCACGTATTGTCATTTCACCTGCAGTCGCGTCCATTTCAATATTGTTGGTAACGAATATTCCTTTTTCCATCTTACCTGAGCCAGTAATGCTATTGAACGCTAAACCATTATCGAATACATCGGTAAAATCAAGCTGCATCTTTCTAATAATAGAATCTAAACTGAACATCCCTAGTAGTTTCGCCGCTCCATTTACATCGGATATGATCCCTTTGCCCAACTTCGCATTCATCTCTCCATTAAGCGTGTCGACTTGCAATGACCATGGCGCTCCCTGCCAAGACAACTGAGATGACATTTCAAAAGGCGCTTTTTGTATGCCTGAGCTAATGCCAAATCTATCCATTAACTCTGTATTATTTTCACCTTCAATAACCAGAGCCATACTGGACTGGCTATTGGTTTTATTCAGTTCCCACCAACCGTTCGCTTTAATGTGGTTAGTCCCACTGTTGATATCAATATTCTTCCAATTTAAACGTTCTCCCTGCCGCTGGAGATCAACATTTACCGTTCCAACTTTATAACCTTGCAACCAAAAATCTTTTATATTTAACGTTAGATTCGGCATTAGTCGATGGAAGCTACGGTCGAACTGACTGATTAACGGATGTCCAGTGTCCGTCTGATAAACGGGGTTTATAGAAGACTCATCATCCCAGAAAGGGGCGTATATATGCAGTCGTTCAAGTGCGACTGTTAAATCATAAGGCTCAAGATAGTTTGCTTGTCCTTTTGCCTCAGAACTGTCCACGTTAAAAATCCAAGAAAGATTCTTTTTCCGCGCACTAAAATCAACTTTATGCCAATCAAGAGATGCAAACGTGAGGTTATCTGCTGATATGTTTACCCTTAAAGGCATAGGAATTACGGGGGTGTTCATCTTGCTTAAACGCGACTGTTGGGTCGTCGTCTCTTGTTCATTTGCCAGAGAAAACCAATCATCTAAGTTAAAATCTGAGGTTCTTATCATCAAATCATGACCCACAACTGGGCTGACTTTAAACCCGCCTTTACCGACAAGTAGGTTTGTTGCTTCTAGTACAGGTTTAGAGCCCGTGATATCAATCTCAGCTTGGTATTTAACATTAGGCAGTTGTAAACGAGCTGAAATCATTTCCTGATTTCCCGAAGCTTGCATCTGCAACTTGCTTTTTTTTCCTAGGGTTTTAGCTAATGGGAGGGGGTATTGACTTGATATATATTCCAAGTTGGCAGACGTGCCGATTTGATAGGTGAAACCGACGTCATTAAGCTGAATATCTATATCCATATTCCATGGTGCATGCCCTCGCACTTTATCTGTCCAAACATTGCCAATGTAAGGCGCTAATGGTTCTATCTCCCAATCCCCTAAAATATCAATACCAACAGAATATGACGACTCTAAGCTTTCCCCTTTAAAATCCAATGAAATTGGCTGCTTGAGTAACTTTGCCGATAACCCTGACGTTTGGATTATATCGTTATCAAAATTTATGCGACCTATTGCCTGTTCCAATTCCATTGGCGGCGATTCAATATTAATGTGATTACCAACTAAGTCTGCATATCCCCATGCTCGAGATTCAAGCTTGGTATCAAATGGGATATTCAATTGGAACTCAGAGGTAATATCACCCTTAACTCGAATGGCCGTCAAAGCCGCACCGACAGAATTAACTAATGGTGTCGCCATCATATAATCACGCACCGCGGGTCCCTTACCAGACGCTTTCGCTTTTATTTCAATGGCGCCATTAGGGCCTAAGTACGCTATTTGACCAGTCACTCTCTCCGCTTTCACGTCGTTTAATGTTGCAGAGCGAGAATCCAAATACATCGATTCATTTTCAAACAGCAAATTCAGCTGCATATCGGTAATGGTTGGCCAGCGTGTATCAAAGCTAAATTTAGTGTCATTCAAACCAACCTCCGCTTGAAACACACCATCGTTTTGCTTGTATGGAAACGTATTGAGTGGGCCGTACCAGATGATCCTAGCGTTTTCCGCATTACCACCTTGTATCGCTGTTGAAAGGTAATCCGTTAAACCTTGCCCTAGAGCTCTTGTTGGCAGATAACGCCATGTTTCACCTGCGTTATACACATCGGCTTCAGCGTATAGCGAAAGAAACGCAGGTTGTTCGTTAGGAAAATCAATTCTGAAAGCGCCCTGAGCTTGCAGATCCGGCGTCGCAACGGTAATTTTGTCTGCCCACAATCGCCAACCATCGTCGTCTAACTCCCAGACCAGCGCTAATTCACCATTTTTAATTCGGAGTGGAGCCTGAAAAATATCCCCATAGGGAAGAACATCATCAACCAAAGTGGCATATGCTGATAGCTTTGTACCATCACCCGATACCTTGGCATTTAGATCATGAACTTCTGGTAATAGCTCCCATTGTTTAATACCTGCACCAGAGATCATTGCAGAATAGGAAATAGACTCATTATTAGATTGAGACACACGAATATCTTCTATCAGTCCATGGGGCTCTAATCTGCCCAACCATTGACTAATGTTAGTAGAATCAGGTGCTAAGTGTGCGAGTGGTCTCAGTGACGCTATCTCAATTTGAGAAGCATTGAGCGTCCACGTATCTGGTGTCCATTTAAAAGCGAGGTCGATGCTAGGCCAATCATATTCATTACTTCTCACACGAAGTGAATGACCACTGACTTGCCACCCATCTTTGTCGATTAGAGGAACCAGTTTAAATATGCCCTCTTCTATTTGCAGCAGGTGCTCACTTTCCTTTTTCCAAACTAATTCTGACGGTAAGAGTTCAACATAGGCATTAACTGGTTGGTTACTTTCAACACTAAACCAGCTATTAAAATTAATCCGTCCGCTTTCGATCCCAGTCTGTTCTATCCATTCAGAGGTCAGCCAAGGTGTCACACGAATATTGTTAGCCTGAAGATAAAAATCGCCAGAAAGATCTCTTACGGAGCCGTTATCTTTAAAATCCGCTTTTACGGCTAGACTGTTGATCTGGCTTCCAACAACACTTATAGAGCCTTCAAGTTTATGATTACTGCCTCTATTTCGCCATTTTAGTTGCTCAATATCCAAAGCACGTTGGTTACCATCATAGGTTTGGTAAACGATCTTAGAATCAAGTAAATTGAAGTCTTTCAGTTGGCGAAAAAACAACCTTTCAATCTGTTCCACCACCGTTAGGCTTTGGCTCTCTATTTCGCTGACTGCTGGCTTTTCGTCATCAGTTTGAAAGAAATTAATACTGCTGATATCAAGATGAAGGTCTTTAACATTCAGAGAGGCGACTTTGGGCTCAAGTGTCATAATGGATTGGATTAGATCGAACTCCAGCTCCACTGTGTTGATATCAAAAGTAATCCCTTCTTTAGAGATACCTTCAACGGCAAGTTCTTTAAGAGAGATTGAGGGGTGGGTATTACGCCAATATCCTTTTACTTCTCCAATAGTAAAAGGAATGCCGGTAATGTCACCGACTAATTGAGAAATTTCGGCTTTATAATTATCGAGTCTTGGTAGGGAAACGCGCAACGCGGTAACAGCAATGGCCAAAGAAACCATGACTGTTACTATTATCCACATTACTAATCGCCCGCTTCGGGCAGCAAATGAAGTCACAAATACTCCATTACATCATAACGACGTCGAACTGTTCCTGAATATAAAGATGTTCAACCTGAATTTTGACTTGTTTACCAATAAAGACTTCCAGTTCAGCTAGAGCATGTGACTCTTCACCTTCTAGCGTTTCCGCTACTGCCGGTGATGCATAAACCACAAACTTATCTGCTTCATAAGCGCGGTTAACACGTGTTATTTCACGTAATACTTCATAACATACTGTCTCTACGGTTTTTACCGAGCCACGGCCTTCACACGTAGGGCATTTGGAACAAAGGACATGTTCAATGCTTTCTCTGGTTCTCTTTCTGGTCATTTCAACCAGTCCCAAGCTGGTGAAACCATTAATATTTGTTTTCACTCTATCAACGGCCAGCGCTTGTTCTAGCGATGTTGCAACTCGAGCTCGGTGATCTTCAGCCATCATATCGATAAAATCGATAATGATAATACCACCTAAGTTTCTTAACCTTAATTGACGGGCAATAGCTTGCGTTGCTTCAATGTTAGTATTGAATATGGTTTCTTCAAGGTTTCTACGGCCAACAAATGCACCGGTATTAATGTCGACGGTAGTCATTGCTTCCGTTTGATCAATGATCAGGTAGCCACCAGATTTTAACTCAACTTTACGATCTAAAGAGCGTTGAATCTCATTCTCTGCATCGAACATGTCGAAAATGGGTTTGTCACCTTCATAAAGTTCTAACTTTACCGTAAGTTCGGGAACAAATTCAGAAGTAAACTCTTTTAGTGTTTCAAATACCAATCTAGAGTCGACCTGGATTCTAGTTAATTCTGTGCCTACAAAATCACGTAAAATACGCTGAGCCAAACCTAATTCACCATACAGCGTAGATCTTGTTTTATATTTTGCTCTTCTTTCACCCACTTTTTTCCAAAGTCGCTTTAGAAAGATGGCATCTTGAGCAAGTTCTTTTTCGTCGGCACCTTCAGCCGCTGTTCGAATAATAAAGCCGCCATCTTCATCGCAATATTCTGCAACGGTTCTTTTTAAACGATCTCTTTCTTCTTCACTATCAATTCGTTGAGAAACCCCAACATGGCTTGCGCCAGGCATAAAGACAAGATATCGAGATGGAAGGGTAATGTCAGTCGTAAGCCTAGCACCTTTGGTACCTAGAGGATCCTTGACAACCTGAACCACAATGTCTTGCCCTTGACGAACCAACTCTGAAATATCTCGAACTTGGAACTGCTTCTTCTCATTTTCAGCGACACATTCCGTATGAGGAACAATATCGGAGGCATGTAAAAAAGCGGCTTTTTCTAAACCGATATCCACAAAAGCAGCCTGCATTCCCGGTAAAACCCGAGATACACGACCTTTATAGATATTTCCAACGATTCCACGGCGTGCTTCTCGCTCGATATGGACTTCTTGGAGGATACCACCTTCAATCATTGCTACCCTTGTTTCACTTGGGGTAACGTTTATCAACAACTCTGCACTCATGAGAGTACCTCATTAAGCTTATAAAAATTCTTGCAAGAGCTGATCGGTTTCAAATAGAGGCAAACCTACTACTGCGTAGTAGCTTCCTTCAATACGTGAGACAAATCGCCCACCTAAACCTTGTATACCATAACTACCAGCTTTATCGCACGGTTCGCCTGATTGCCAATACTGGCTTATTTCTTCTTCATTCAGAGGCTTAAACCATACGTCTGTTGTCACCAATTTAGACAGAAATTTATCTTTATTGACTACACAAATCGCCGTTAAAACTTGATGTCGTTGTCCAGATAACGCTTGTAACATTCTTCTGGAGTCTTGAAAATCAGTCGGTTTTTCTAGTACTTTATCTTGTAACACCACGACCGTATCCGAACCCAATACTGTTGCATTTAGGTTTGCCATCGCGAACCCTTTTACGGATTTATCGTAAGCGAGTCTCAACACATAATCAGAGGGAGATTCGTCTACTCCCTTGCATTCAACTACGTCCGGCTTAACGATGCTAAAACGATAGCCAACTTGTTGCAAAAGCTCTTTTCTTCGCGGTGAACCCGATGCCAAATAGAGATCCATCTTATCCCCTATCAATGTTTATTGTTTTATATATCCGTGACTATTATCTAATATGCCAATGGCGACGGACTCTTCTTAGTAACATAAATAACCAAGGCCAAAGGATACAATTAATTAATCCAGCCCATAGTGACATAGGATTAAAAACAACATCTTGGATAAGATATTCCCCGCCAAATTCCCATATCTTTGCTAACACACTTATCGCGCCAATAAATATTGCCTGTTGCCAAAGGGCCATATTACGAATCACTAAGAAATTTGCGGCGACCAAAAATACAGCAAATGACATCACAATGCCACGAATACCTAGAGTTGAACCTAGTAACAGATCCCAGGTTAAACCTAGAACAAACCCAGTACCTACATTAACTCTATGCGGGAGAGCGAGCACCCAATAACAAGTAACGAGAAGTAACCAAGACGGTCTAAAAAGATCTAAGCCACCAGGCCAAGGAATGGTTTGTAATATTAGAGCGATCAAAAATGTCGCCCAAACGACTAATCTTCCACGAAAGATGCTACTGGCCATTCGAGTCTCCACTTGGTTCTTGGCTCTCTTCTGACTCAATTTCACCATCGGACGAAATAGCCTGTTGCTGCCTATTTTCATTCGGCCAAATGAGCAACAAATATCTTAATCGGTCGAATTCCACAACCGGATTCGCCTCAATTTGAGCAAACTGACGGCTATTATCATTGTCGACCTTAGATACATATCCAACCGGATACCCTTCTGGGTATAATCCGCCGAGCCCAGAGGTCACCAATAAGTCACCAACTTGAATATCGGTACTAAGTGAAATATGTTCTAGTTGAATCGACTCAATATCACCACTACCAGCAGCGATGACTCTTAGATCATTGCGAACCACTTGAACAGGAATCGAATTATTTGAATCGACAAGAAGAAGTACTCTAGAATTATGCGCGGCAACAAAAGTTACCTGACCGACAATACCATTTTCATTTATAACTGGTTGCCCAACATATACACCATCGGTATGACCTTTGTCGATCACGACTTGATGCCGATAAGGTGAAGAATCGACAGCCATTACCTCTGTAACGACCTTCTTTTCATCACGAATAAATGGCGAGCCTAGTAGCTCACGTAGACGTTTATTTTCTTCTTGGTACTGTTTTAACAAACTCAAATCACTTTTCAGTAACAATACTTCTCTTTTTAATGAGGAATTGCTTACGATAAGTTCCTGACGAGAATTTAGTCGCTCATATAACCCATCAAACATAGTTCGAGGTAAATTTGCGGCATATTGAATAGGAGCAACAACACTATTGAGGATATAACGAACACTTGAAAAAGCGTCAAGACGACTATCAGCCAGCATTAAGCTAGCTGATAGTGATATTGCGAAAAATAGGCGCAACTGCAGAGAAGGTCCTCTGCCGAAAATTGGTTTCATTCCATTTCACCCACTCGTACTGGATAAATGGAATTACTCTTCACTGAAGAGATCGCCTCCATGCATATCAATCATTTCTAATGCTTTACCTCCACCACGAGCAACACAAGTAAGTGGGTCTTCAGCAATAACAACGGGTATGCCGGTCTCTTCCATCAAGAGGCGGTCGATATCTTTCAATAACGCACCACCACCTGTTAACACCATGCCATTTTCAGAGATATCAGCGGCCAACTCTGGTGGGCACTGCTCAAGAGCAACCATAACAGCAGAAACAATCCCTGTTAATGGCTCTTGCAACGCTTCTAAAATCTCGTTTGAATTAAGCGTAAAGCTACGAGGTACACCTTCAGCTAGGTTACGACCACGGACTTCAATTTCAGCTACGTCATCGCCAGGGTAAGCTGAACCGATACCGTGCTTAATCTTTTCTGCCGTTGCTTCACCAATCAAACTGCCGTAATTACGGCGCACGTAATTGATGATCGACTCATCAAAGCGGTCACCACCAATACGAACAGATGAAGAGTAAACAACATCATTCAAAGAGATAACAGCAACTTCCGTTGTTCCGCCACCAATATCGATGACCATAGAACCCGTTGGTTCTGATACCCGGAGCCCCGCACCAATAGCGGCTGCCATTGGTT
The DNA here is from genome assembly GCF_029016285.1 of Vibrio sp. DW001. NCBI lineage: Bacteria > Pseudomonadati > Pseudomonadota > Gammaproteobacteria > Vibrionales > Vibrionaceae > Vibrio > Vibrio sp. DW001. The sequence continues at coordinate 3,398,076 of NZ_CP091975.1, forward strand.
CATCAATCAGATACACTTCACGAGCACCTGCACCATGTGCGGATTCTTTAATAGCACGACGCTCGACTTGTGTTGAACCACAAGGTACACAGACCAGCACTCGAGGGCTCGGCTTTAAGAAACTATTATCATGCACTTGCTTGATAAAGTGCTGTAACATTTTCTCGGTTACATAGAAATCAGCAATTACACCATCTTTCATAGGACGAATAGCAGAAATCGAGCCCGGAGTACGGCCAAGCATCTGCTTTGCTTCGTGTCCTACTGCCGCAACGCTTTTCGCTGTTCCAGCGCGTTTTTGGCTAATAGCAACTACTGATGGTTCATCAAGAACAATACCTTGTCCTTTAACATAAATTAGAGTGTTTGCGGTACCTAGATCAATTGATAGGTCATTTGAAAACATACCACGAAGTTTCTTAAACATATTCTTCGCTCATTTGCATAATATTAGAAGACAAAATTGCACTAAATGTACCAATGCACGGCCATTACAGCAAGGCATTGCTACACAAACATGGGGTTAATCTCGCTTTTTCTTACAACCTTCTGACAAAACCCCGATTTTTCTACCTTTTATTGGCCTGTAAATCGGTTTTCGCCTCTGAAGATGACTCGGTCATTTCCTCGATAAATACCAAATGTGACGATCGTTGATGGATCTTCCTCCACTTCGGCGGGACCATTCCAGAAATATTGTAACCAAGGTTGGTCAACATAATTGCTACTGCAACTCGCATCACTGTCCGAGATTTTATTATTGCCTTGACGTAGCCAAATCTTAAATTGCTCTCGTCGACTGGTTCCCTGCTTTGCAAATAATTTAGCATATTGCCCCTCAGAGACCGAGCCTTCATTTGTTGACGGCGTTGTATTTAGTTCTAGTAACACATTAGCGTTGGTGCCGACGTCTGACCAAATAGATTGCGCGCAATACGCATCAGAATTAAGCTCGCTTCCGCTATCATCTTTATTTACTACAAATTGACCTCCATCCCAATATTCTACTTTTAAAGGAATTGAGATGTTCGTACCTTGATTGCCACCAACGTCACTGAGCACCATACGACCATATCTAAAGTCAGGTTGTTCTGAAAAACGCTTGCCAGATAGCGCACCGGTAATATAGGCATCAAAATCTAACGTTTCGAAGTTTACGCTATCAACCAGATCAGAAATTAATCCAAAATTGGCATTACCACTAGTGAATGGCCCATCCAAAATAGAACCATTTTTGACCACATTAAAATCACTTATTCCAACCACTATTTGGCCCGTATTGTCCCCCCAATTTGAAGGTGTCCATTCAAGATCTCTTGGTAATATACGGGTAGATTCAATGTTCTCCCAATTATCACTTCCATTACTATTTGGGATGTTGGCTGTGGCTTTATAGGTAACCGTAACAATATTATCGTCAGTAAATAGACCGTAGTTAGTGGTGATTAACGCATTCCCATCGCTGTCATCTTGGCTGCTTTCGGCTTGGACAATGAAACTATGTCCTATATTCTGCCCCATATACGCAAAATCATTATGCTCATCGGCGTAATCCCACAGAGTATCGCTATCTTCAATTATGGTTAAGTGGTGAGGGTAAAAACGACCAATTTCTCTAGTTCCTGTATCGATGACCATATCTAAATACTGATTTGAACTATTATTACTTATGTCATCAATATCGGCCGATATCATTAAGCTACCGACCTCATTCCAATAAAGATTATTAAAAAGATAATACGGCGCATCGGTGGTGCCACTGTTGTCTGTATGTGATTTACTCTCACCAGAACTAACGATATCACCTTGATCATTTTTAACAATCATAGCTGAACCTGTCCCTGTAACACCACTTGATGGGCTCCGCTTTTCCCCTCGGATATATACAGTTGCAGATTCTGCATCATTGACAAAAAAATTGGTTGTTCTATTTGCATTGCACTTCTCTTCGGCTCCCGCTATATCCATATAAACGATAGGGATGACTTTAAGTGAAAAAACATCTCCTGCTGCGTTATAAGCCGGTCCCCCACTAGCGGTTCCATCCATAACTGACCCATTTTCGTCACAGATTGCAAATGTCCAAGGTCTTGCATGAATTTCAAAAGCGCCACTTAACTTACCGTTCCCATCAATAGGACAACCATCAAGACCTGAACAGTCAAAGTTCGGGTCTGAAAGCTGGATCAGCGACTTACCTGACTCCCAATAAGTAATATCAATTTCCGCAACTCCAGCATCAAAATCTATTGGTGTTCCAGTGCCAGATTCATTATTAAGTTCGAGATTGCCTAATTTTCCGTTTAGAGGTGAGAGTAGAGAATGTATGAACTGAACAGATTTTTTATCGTAGTTATCAACCGCGGTTTCACTACCATCATCACATGCAAGTACCTTAATTGAGAGCGGTTGGCTTTTACCTGCTACTACTTTTTGTATATCTGCATCAAAACTGAAAGGGACAAACTGATAAAGCCCACTTTCTGGATCGACATCAGAATGATTAACCAGACTTGCAATTACCTCTACTGCACCAGAGTTAATCTTTGTTAGGTATAGGATCAACACACCATTATCTATCTGGAAACGACCAGAACTCTCCCCAGAAGTAACATTATCAGTGGAGAGTAGTCCACCATTGGTCGCTGTCGCGTAAAGCTCACCAGAAAAACCATTGGCCAAACCGTTTTGATCTCGGACTTCAAATCGTAATACTTGGGTATCACAGACGAGTGTATAGTCAATAGTCGGTTCGAGGACGAGTTGGTATTCGGTCGGTGTCGAGCCATCAAAACAACTGCTATTGCCTATTATTTTTGCACCAGCCTGGCTTAAAGACAGTTGTTTCGCCGTTGCCGCGCCTTCTAAAACTGAGTTCTCTAATAACAGTGTTCGCGCAAGAATTTTGGCTTTAAATTGACTACCACTACTCACCTTAATGTTCATCGCCGCATTAGGACCAAGTATTGATACATCATCAGGAAGTCCAGTTTGAATGACATCAATGGGGTTATTAAAAGACATATTCGTGCGTATGTATATTTTTGTATCCGTTCCTGTTTTTATCGTATTTCCAGCGGTATTGATTCGAAAATAATCAAACGTATAATTCCCACCACTAGAAAATTCGGTCGTAACAGGTGAGTCGTTTACCTCATATCTTCGAATTCTAATATCATCTTGAGCAGGAAAGATTATCGTGAATGTCTCTTTATTCAAGTTAGTAATGCTTAAATTATTCATTCCTTTCAAGATTTGAATGGTTATGTTTTGACCACTTTTATCATAACTACAATATTGGCTACCAGCTTCGCAAACTCTTTTATAACTATTACTATTATTACCGTTATGCCCCTCAATGGTCAGATTTCCGCTTGGAAAGGTATCAGTGACTTCAAGGTCAACCTCAACTTTGTCCACATTATCAAGTCCGCTTACACAATACCCTGCATCACAGCTATAACTCGTTGAGTATGATAAATCAGACACTTCATCAAACGCCGTATTTACATAGTATTTATTGTCATTCGAGTTTTGGTACACGTAGGTCGCTGGCCAACCGCTAATGTGATAATCATCGTTTTTTGGGTTAGTCATCATTAAGCGATCGTCGGTATTAGGGGTCGTTCCTTTTACATACCAAGATTGAGCTGGTGCAGGGAAATATTGGCAAGTGCCGATTTCAGGCATCTCTTGATAAAAAGCAAAGTAACCTACTTGTTCAGAAACATGAGCTCGAGCTCGCGAGTTATTCGTATCTTCGTCTATTGCAAAACTCACCTGATTACCATTGATATCACAGCGACGAAGCCATCCGCCATCACTGCCCGTTCTCGTCTGTTTGTTTGCCACTATTCCCGTCAAGGAACTTACCGATGTCGTTGTATAATCAATACAACTATCTGCTATTGGTGCCGTTGAATTACTTCTAAGCGTATCTAGGGTAGAGCTCGCGTTATTAAAAGCGACTGAATATGAGTCGATGGTTCCTTGAAATTCTTCGCTGGCGAGAAAGGCGATTTTTTCTGAGTTGTAAGTATAATTCGAAACGGACGAACGCGATAATTCGAGGCCCACATTCACACTCGTTCGACCTATATTTTCGATGGCCGTGGTTATCCACTTATCGTCATTATTTCTGCTTTGAACCTGGCCTAAAACTACCGGTGTCGACGAAAAACCTGAAAAGCTTGGAATTTGAGAGAAGGTGACGTTCGTTGTATTGACTGAAGAACTTGTACTTACGCTACTGATATCCGCATAATCTGCATAGACTTTATTCCCATCGAAATAGGCGACACCTGGTTCGATAGCGAGAAAACTGACCGAGGTCATTGCAGTAGAACTGGAGCCATTGATTGATGGTGGGACCTCTTGGATGATACTTGCCCCCATTTTAGTCACCGAGGTAACCGATAATGTAGCGGGTGCATCCGAGTCCGCCATATCTGGATCAACCGTTGGCATAACAAACACAAGCGGAACAATATCGAATGTATTGTCAAAGCTAATATTACAGCTCCCACCATTACAACTTGCTACCCCAAATTCAAATACCGCATCATCGCTATATTGGCGACCAAAATTAGGCAATGAATCTTCGCAGCTAAAACTCGTCGTGTCATATATCTCACCAACAACATTTATATTGCCATTTTTTAGAACTTTTGTGATGCTATCTAGCGGCGCTCCCCAGGTGTTGGTATTGATTGATTTACGATAATAATTTAATTGATTCGTTGACGCATCATATGAAATAGCGGCGTTATATTGGTCCTGGAATGTGTTCCAATTTCTATATAAATCAGTATCGTATATTTCTGCCGTTTCTCCGGACGCTCGAGGTTGACTTGTACTTAGCACCCAAAAATCTTCATGATTACCGGGTTGTTGTATTTCTACGCCTTGCTCATAGAAAGCCCCATACAGATCAAAATAGATAGTAAAATCAGACTGACCTTTTACTGAACAGCTCGCATTATTCGCGGGTCCAGGGTCAAACCCCCAAGTAACAGATGAGAATAAAAACAAAGATATCGTAAGATAGAACTTCATATTCATTGCTCCACAGCCCTAAGCCAAACTTCTTGCTCACGCTGCACTTGAAAAATAGCGACAGAGCTGCAAATAGCCACGGTCGTTACGCGGAAATACTTAAGATCATCGGGCAGAGATGATACTGGTGCCGTACAGGTTACCTGTGGTGTGGAACAAGGCAGTCCTTCTTTTAAGTCTTCCCTTGCACTCGTGTTACCGCTAATGGAACTACAGTTGGTTACAAGCTCTGAAAGGCTGCCATCACCCCCAATTGGGTATAGCCGTGTTAGCGCCCATTCACTAGCCGAATTTGCTAAAAACCAAGCTTGGGTACCCAAGTTCTCTCTTGTTAACGTATCCTGATTCGACCATTTTATGCGCATTAAATTAGAGGCGAGCAAACTCATCACGACGACAATAAACACCGCCATAATGATCATATTCCCATGCTGCCTTTTCGACTTAGCACCGAACCTCTGCTTAAGGGACATTTAACACCTGCACATCATGTTTATAAGAGCTCTCTTCACCATTGCTATCAAATAATAGATCCATATGTACTAGACCTCCCCTCTGAAGGGTCGGCTCTTTGTAATAAAATTGACTGCCAGAGAAGCGCAGTCCATCACCCAGCGTACTTTTACTGCCTGAACCCACGCTTTTTGAAATAACCCCAGTGCTAGCAATACAATAGGACACCTGATTAGAATACGTATAGTAACGATTAGCGATCGAGTGGCTATCGAAATTGTCATTTACTTGATACGCATAAACCCCTGCACTTAGGGCTACCTCAATACAGCTCGTAACATTGGTATCGCGACACCCAGCTAAAGAGAGTGAACGACTATTGTCACTAAGATCACCGGGTTGACTCGGATTAATCGTAAGTCGATCCCCACTCGCTCCGCTTATGCGTTTCCCTTGATTATCAACAACGAACTGAAGCGTTCGATCGACCTCATTTCGTGAATAAAAACCCGCATTGTTGATAGGATAAAAGGTTAAACACTTATCGCCTTGGGAATCGTTCACGACATTAAAACTATTGGGTACTGCGTGACGAATTTCTCGTGTTATTTTTTCTATTACAAATCGAGCTTGATTCTGAATTCTCTGTCTATCAATGCTATCCGCATAGCCTCTGGACCCCATTTCTATTACTGAACTGGCACCAATAAAGATGATGCCCATAATAATAATAGTCATCACCATTTCAATAAGAGTAAAACCTTTAACTCTCATTAATAGTTTCCTCTATGAGCAACAAAATCGTACGAACCATAACTGCCCGCAACAATCTCTACTCTCACTTTCTTAAACTGGCTAGAACCACCAACACTCACTTTATCAACGGTCACATTAGCGGTGAAATTTGGATATTCATTACTAATAGAATTACCTAAAACATCACTCAAGCTCCCAGCTTCGCTCAATTCTTCATTACAATTCGCTTTGCTCGCGTCATTTGTATACCAACAACCGATATAATCATCCACGTCATTGAAATTTTCCGGTTGGCGAGTCGTGCCATCTAACTCATCAGTACCGGTGTCTGGGCCTAAAGATGTCGAACAAGGTACAGCGTTTCCGTTGGTATCATTTTCACCGCAACGAATGATCCCGCCATCGGGATCGCTATTATGATCATACCCTCTGGCTAAAATTTCTGTTGTTAAGCTGTTGGCTAATGCAGAGGCGCGGACTTCGTAATGTGAGCGAGCAGAGTCTTCTATCTGCGGGAATAGAAACGAAGTCAATGACACCATCGCAATACCGATAATAACGATAGCAACAATACTCTCTATTAGAGTAAACCCAGCCGATTTTATAGCAAAACGATTAGCAACCATAAACATACCCTACGCTATTAATACAAACACCGACGGTTTCCGTAGGGCTTTTTATATCAATTCTTACATTACTTGGTGTCGGTTCGCCTAGCAGGTCAAAATCCACCGTCATACTGGGTTCAAAGGTTACCTCTTCAGGTAATACTAGGTTATTACTACGTGAACTATCAGTGGCACTGCAGCTGGCTACGGAACCTAAACAACTAATGGTATTAATGGTATTACTGGTATTACTGACGACGGATAAACGGTATTCGTCTGAAAGGGTATTGGTACTATCTATATTCGATTGCATACGACCAAGCTGGATCTGGCGTATGATCGATATGGCTTGTTCTTGAGCGGCGTAAGGAGAAAAACTGGAGGAACCGATATAGCGGCTAGCCGCATAGACGGAAAGTATGCTAAGAAGGAGAATGACAACGACTAATTCAACAAGAGTAAAGCCGTTGTGACTGTCTGAGGTCGACTTCATAGATACCACACTTAAAGATCAATGCTAAGTATAAAATATGTTGTTAATAATAAGGCCAGCAACGTTTACTGACCTTATATTTAAATTAACACATCACATCGTCACATTATTTACAATCAGTCACGTTGACATTTACTGTTGGCGTGTTGCCACTTTGAGTTGGTTCTATGTATTCAACATAACATTTTGTAATCCCTGCATATGCCGTAATTGAGTCAGAAGCCAATGTCGCTCTATAGGTCGTCCCATCAGTGCTCACAAAACCAGCCCAATCCGTAGCATTGCCCAACCCAGTAACAGCTTCAGGCAAATCAGTAGCAGTAGGGTAACCAAATACAGTATTAATTGTAGTCGAACCTTCAGTAATTGAAGCGCCTGTAGCGCCTTTCGCTAACGACTCGATACCTTCAATGGCGGACTTACCAAATACAATACCACCAGCGCCATTAACTGCACCCGATAGACCTTGAATAGCCGAAACACGTGCATCTTCTTGCAAGTTCAAAAACCTAGGGGCCGCTGTAACAGCCAGAATACCCAGAATAACAATGACCACAACCAATTCGATTAGGGTAAAACCACCTTGTCTCTTCATAACTCACTCTCTCTAAATGAAATGTAACAAGCTCAGACCAACTGAATACTTGAATTTACTAATGAATGTCTACATTGCTGTCACTATAAGTAATAGCCAAGCAACAATACTTATCAATAGCGATATTTAAAGTAAACATCGCCATGTTAACGGTTAGTTGGTTAGGTTCACCAATACACGACCTGTCGTTATGTCGTACTCAAAATTATGATTAGTCGAGCCTTCCAACTGTGTGTAGGTGCAGGTGCCACTGTTGGTTGCCGCAGCAGAGTACCTTGCATCCGCATCCGAGGTATCATTTTCAACCACCGTTGGTGGGTTTTGAAGCAAGTTTTCCATCAACTCTAAACAAATCGCGTTTGTTGCACCTGTTGCACCCGAGTTCGCCGTACTTGATACAGCAAGTGGATAACCGTCGCGAAAGCCACTGTTATTCGATGAATCGGTGAGAATAAAGTCGACGCCGTCGTAATCGACAACATTAACATTATTAACCTGCGGCCTAGATTCTGCTTCCCATTGAGCTCGAGCAGAAAGCACCGCCGTTGCAAATCCGCCTGCAACCCCTTCAATACTTGCTTTTTTTGCTTCGTCAGTGATATCCAAAAACTTTGGCAATGCCGCTACGGCTAATAATCCGACCACAACAATGACAATGACCAATTCAACTAAAGAAAAACCAGTCTGTTTTTTCATACTGTCTTCTACCTTTTTTTCTGGAGCGCATTCTATATGCATAATTTATGTACTTGGTTAATTTTGCGTCAACTAATTCATTTAATTGATGTATCAATATTAATAGATAATTTTTTATCTATAATTTTCAATATTATAACATCGTGTTCTGTATAACTATAACTACAAATATAGTCATTTTTAATATTATCACTTTTTATGCTGTCTAGAGGACGCCCAAACACCTCTTTACTTTCATTTAACAACAAAAGCCAATAGCCACAATCAATGACACCTTCTTTTATCGGTAAGGGCCAACCTTCTGAATTAAAATGAATTTCTTTTTTATCCACTATCATCGTTTCTGGCCGTTTTTGAATCAACCAGTTCTCTTTATAGAAATTCGCTTTATTCAGCATTCTTTTTGCAGCGACCGCATACGCGGTTTCCATCGTTGTAACCTGTAGTTTATTCCCTATGGATAGAACGGATAGCGTCAATATGGATATCAATAATAGCCATACTGCAAATCGAGGTGATACCGACGGAATCACAATGGCTATCCTTTTCCCTGTATCGCGTCCAGCATCCCCCACATTGGTAGAAATATCCCCAACGCTAAGATCAATACAATACCGGCTACAAACACCAACAATATAGGTTCAATTCTCGCGGTTAATGTTTTAAGATCATAGTCAACTTCTCGATCATAAAAATCGGCCACTTCTAATAATAGCTCATCAATACGACCCGTCTCTTCACCTACGGAGATCATTTGAATAACTAATGGGGTAAAAATACCACTTTTGATGGCGGTATTTGAAACCGTACCCCCCGCTTCTATTGAACTTTTCATTGCCAATAGTCGCAATTCAAGGAATCGATTTCCCATCGCTTCTGCTGATAGCGCAATGGATTGGTTCAGTGGCACGCCTGATTTCAGCATGAGAGCAAACGTTCGTGAAAATCTCGCCATTTGAGCCCGGGTGACAATGCTACCTACTATGGGCATTTTTAGTCTAAAACCATCCCACTTCTCTCTGCCACTAGGGTTTGATGTCCATGTTTTAAACGCAAATAAGGCACCAAATATTCCAGCAATAATTGCCCCCCAATATGAGACAACAAAATTGGACGTGCCAATCAATATTCGTGTAGGTAATGGTAGGTCAACACCAAATCGACTAAACATACTGGCAAACTGAGGGATGACGAAGTAGTTCAAGATACCGAGTGCAAGCGTAACAAAGACGATGACGAAAGTAGGATATCGCATTGCGCTTTTTATTCGCTTTCTCGTCTCCAACTCTTGTTCATAGTAATTACTTAGCTGAAGCAATACCTCATCCAACCGCCCCGTATTTTCGCCCACGCTAATCATAGAAACAAACAGAGAGCTAAATACGTTGCTATGCATTCCCATTGACGCCGAGAGATTTCGCCCGTTAGTCAGTTCGGACACCACCTCTTCTAACGCTTTTTTAAGTTGTTTATTATCTGTATTAGAGGCCAATCCATTGATAGATCGTAGCAATGGAACGCCAGCTTTAGTCAGGCTATACATCTGACGACAAAATATAACCAGCACTTCTAACGGAATCGATGGCGTAAACAGTTTAACAAGATCAAAATTGGCTATTCCGCCGCCAGACGCACTACCAATAGTAATAGAGGTAGGAATAACCCCTCGATTCATCAAGGTGTCTGCAGCCAGCTCTTCAGTGGGAGCTTCTACATCTCCTACCACTTGTTTGCCATCTGAGCTTCGTCCCTGATATCGATAATTTGGCATGGATTATTTCTGACTCCGCATATTAGGGTCGGTTGACCTGTCGTGATTATAAATAGATAGGTTCTTTAGTGCCTGAAGCGTCACCTTCACCAAGGCCTAATACTTCATCCACACTCACTACACCTTGTAGAGCCAACTCCATTGCAGAAGTAAGCAAAGGTTTATACCCGGACGCTTTTCTCGCTTTTTTTGCAAATCCAACGGTGTCATCAGCACGAAGGGCGTCCATCATATCTTCTTCAAACTCTAACAGTTCAAATACACCAATACGACCTTTGTAGCCCGTCAGGTTACAGTTTTGACATCCACGTCCTTTCGAGAAGGAAGCATCGAGCTGATTAGGAAATCGGCTCTCTATCCAGATTTTCTGTGCGGTATCTAGTTCTGCCTTCGTACTACAATCTGGGCAGATCTTCCTAATTAATCGTTGAGCGAGCACCGCTCTTACGGAACTTGCGACAAGATAACCTGGCGCCCCCATATCGATCATCCTAAGAGCACTATCCACAGCATCATTCGTATGCAAAGTACTCAAAACTAAGTGACCAGTTAATGCGGCACGTAACCCAATTTCAACGGTCTCTTGATCTCGCATCTCACCCACAAGGATAATATCTGGATCTTGGCGTAAAAACGTCCGCAGAACGGTTGAGAAATCTAGATTGATTTTTGGGTTAACTTGAACCTGATTAACCCTTGGCAATCGATATTCAACGGGATCTTCTGCCGTGATTATCTTTTTAGACGCGTCGTTTAATTCTGACAGTGCACCATACAGTGTCGTTGTTTTCCCGGACCCTGTCGGGCCAGTGACCAATATCATGCCGTGTGGACGCTTGAGCTGATGCCTAAACCTTTCGAGAAGGTCTTTTGGTAGTCCTGATTCTTCTAACTTCCGAACCCCTGTTGTTTGATCCAAAAGACGCATGACAACCGACTCACCATGTTGAACGGGCATAGTAGACATACGTATATCAATGGAATGGCCTTTAGACCGAATATTAAATCGACCATCTTGAGGCAGCCTTTTTTCCGATATGTCTAAATTTGCCATCAGTTTTAATCGAAGGACCAATGCTGAGGCGATATTAACTTCATTCAATAACGTTTCATGCAAGATACCGTCGATTCGCTGCCTTAAACGCAACACATTCGAATCCGGTTCGATATGGATATCAGAGGCACCTACTTGTACGGCGTCTTCAAACAAAGAGTTGATCAGCTTAACAACGGTTACCTCATCACTATCGGCACCTTCCGTCAGACCAAAATCAAACGAATCCGTCGTTTGATGCTCTGCCTGTAGCTGCTCTGCAAATGAAGCGATCTCTTTGGTTCGGCGATAATAGCGGTCAAAGCCATCAACGAGTTGATGTTCCAATGAAATAACAAACTCTAACGTATATTGAGAAAGCCTTGTTAAGAGTGACTCTTGCGCAGGCAAATCAGCGGGATCACTCATTGCAACTCGCAATGTATCTCCATTTTTACCAATAACGAGAGCACGAAGTCGACGAGCATGTACCTCTGGTAGTAATTGAACCGCATCTATATCGATATCAGCACGACTGAGATCTATAACGGGTAACAACAACTGCTGAGAAAGAAATTCCAGCATCTGTGTTTCAGTTAAGAAACCCAACTGAATAAGCGTATCGCCAAGTTTTCTACCGGTCTTTTTTTGAGCAAGTAGAGCCTGTTCAACAGCCTGCTCTGTGATAATGCCCTCTTCTACCAACAAATCACCGAGTCTTTTTCTTAGTTTAATTTGCACCAGACGCGTCCTCTAGACTATTGAGAATGTTCAGGCGATCTCGTATAAATGATTGAGTCTGTTTTGAGACACCCACTCTTTCCGTTGCTTCTAGATACGATTTTTTCGCTTCTGGGTACATCATTTTCCTTTCTTGCTGAATGGCTAACCCTAACCACCACCGTGCATTATCTGGCTCTTTTTCTACTAACATTTGATAGGTTTCAAATGCGACAGCTGAATTCTTAATTTGCTGAGCAAGCGCTGCACGCATCGCAAGATAATCAGTATCCACATTCTGCGGTAAATAGATTAATGGACTCAACGCAGCTTCAGGTTGATTTTCCTTTACTAAGATTTTAGATAGAGCAATGCGAAGTACCTGGCTGTCTTCATTTAGTCTAATTCCATGTTGTAATAACTCGGCCGACTTGCGTAGATTTTTTTTGCCATAATAGAGTGCAGCCAGCCGCTTACGTGTTTCTTCATCCGATGATTGGTACCTCAGTGCGGTTTCAAATTCGGTAATAGCGCCATCTAAATTATTACTATCAAGCTCTTTTTTTCCTCTTTCAATCGCATAATTAGCCAACTGCAGAGGGCTCAGTTCTACTTGTTCCACCGCCATGGTACCTGCGCCTATAGAGCTCTCTTTTTCAACGATCGTCATGGATGGCTTAATTGGGGTATCTTTTTGCTTTGCTGGCGTCGATACCTGCGCGACTAAGACTGGTACAGCGATATTGGTGGCTTCTGTCGCTGTTGATTCGGCATAGACACTGATGTTTGCATTCTCGATTACCTTTGACGTTGGCGAAGAGTTCACCGAGGTCACTATCGTTGGCTGGATTAATTGAGCATCTTGTGTCGGTATAGATAATGGCTCTGCTATTGGTGTGCTAATTGTTGTCATCTGTTGCGAAACGGCCCAACCACCAATACATAGGCTTAAAGTAAACCCACCGACCGCCCAAGCCAAATTACTCGCACCTTTCACTGCCGTAATTTCTGCTCTCACTATCTTTGATACTTTGTCTACATCTTTATTCGCGATGTCGGCTAGGGCGTTATTAATCACACTCATGTCTGTCTCCAACCCCATAATATCGGCGTTTTGTATTTTGGTTTGAGCGCATCATAGGTATCTTGAATTGCGTCGTATATAAATTGGTTTTTTATTATTTTTTCTTGATTTCCAAACGCTAGAATCAGACTTTTATGGCAAATCTGATTGATCAGTCTAGGTATACCTTTGCTTGCTTTCCATATCGCTTTTTTCTGATTTAAAGAGAAGAGTAATTTGTCTCCACCACTCATCTCTATACGATATTGTATGTAGGCGCATGCCTCAGAAATGGTCAGTGGACGTAACTTGGCGCTAAAAGTAATTCGTTGTCTGAACTGTCGCATATGATTCGCTTCCAAACGCTCATCCAATTCTGGCTGACCAAACAGAACGATCTGTAAGAGCTTTTTGTCTTCCGTTTCCAAGTTACCGAACAAACGCAGCGTCTCTAAAGCTTCATCACTCAATGCCTGAGCTTCATCGATCAAAGTGATTACCTGCTTTCCATGTAAAGAGAGTTCCAACAACTTATCTTGAATCGCATCAACCATCTGACCCGGTTCGACATGCCCAATACCTAACTCTTTCGCAATCGCAGAACGTAGACCCTCACCTGAAAGAACGGGGTTGGGTAGATAAACCAGCCCAACATTATTCGGCAGCTGATTTATTAACATACGGCAAACCATGGTTTTTCCAGTCCCTACCTCGCCTGTAACCTTTATCACACCTTCACCCATCTTCACCGCAGACATGACCGTCTGGAGTGCTTCATAGTGTGGCGCTAGTCCTTGAAATAGCTCGGTCATTGGAGTCAATCCAAATGGCGTTTTTTCAAAGCCAAAAAAGGTTTGGTACATGATTACTCCGAGTCGGGGAACCACTCCTGCAAAAGATCACGAGAACGTTCTACTTCCTGCTGCCATGTATGTACACCAACAACCGTTGGTTTAAGTAAAATAACTAGCTCTGTTTTTTCGGTATATTCAGATGTGTTTCTAAACAAGTGACCTAGCCCAGGAATATCACCTAACAACGGCACTTTTGATACCCTGTCGAAGGTATTCGATTTCATCAAACCACCTATCACGACAACATCACCGTCTCGCGCCCTGATGATTGAATCGGACTCCCGAATCGATGAGCGAGCCATCGGGGCATCGTTAAGAAATTCATAGGTTTTCTCTTCTACATCAATGACGGCAGGATGAACGTGCAACATGACGTTTCCTTTTCCGTCTATCTGAGGAGTCACATCTAGAGATATACCTGAGAAAAATGGCGTTAACTCATACTCCGTTGTTGGAGTACTTGTATCTCCGACTTCGATATAATCTATTGTGACTCCAGTTACAAAGTACTCATCTACTCCAACTTTGATTACGGCCTTCTGGTTGTTAGCTGCTGTTACGCGCGGGCTCGAAAGCACGTTAAGATCGCCCTGCGTTGACATGAAACTCAACACGGCCTCAAAATTGCCATCGGAGATGGTGACATTGGTTTGACCACCTAGAAGTTCGCCTATCGTATCTTGCCCTGGTAATATTGTGGACACAGCCGTTCTGGCAATATCAACTGAACCGCTGCCTATAGACGCACCGATATTTGACCAGTTGATACCTTGTTGGTAACCATCGCTGAGTGTCACTTCTAATATCTTGGCTTCCAAAATCACTTGTCGTTGCAATCTCTCGTGAGAGATACTCAAAAACTGCTTAATATCCCGAATTTCACTAGGTTGCGCTCTAACCGTTAAGACACCGGCTTGCGGATTTACGGTCACGCTTCTTCCGTCTTCAGAGCCAATTAGACTCTCTACTGTGCTTTGAAGCTGAGACCAAAAATCACTTTCACTTGTGGTTTCAATGGTTGTTCCGCCGGTATTGCTGCTTGAGCTAGAATTGGAATTCGATGAACGGTTCGAATTTGACGAGTTCGAATTAGAATCACTATCGCTATTATCGTCATCATCTTCTGTAGAGACGGTACTGGTCGTAATACTGGTTAATGAGCGACCATTCCTTTTTAGTTGCAGATAATCAACAGGTAAGGTTTCTGTACGCATCCCTGCAGGGTAAACCTGTATGATTTTTCCTGTTTTAATAATGTCATAACCGTACATATCTCTTGCAACATTAAGTACCTCATCCAAGGTTACATCCGATAAATTAACCGTCATTCGACCAGAAACATTAGGATGAATTACGGCGCTATATTCCGTATCATTAATGATGCTGGCAAAAAATGTTTTGGCTTCAACGCCATCAGCCTGAACTCTGAATCGTTTTAAAGAGGTGAAAGCGATACCTGTATTGTTATCTAGTTCTGGCATCAAATCTGCTTGAACCGAAGCTGGCAACTCATCAAGACTTCGATTATTGGCATTATTCGCAGCTTCATTAAGTTCTTGCTTTATCTCAACAGGATCTCGGTGCCCCATTGAGCACCCCATCAATGACACAATTATAATTCCAACGACAACTTTACGCATAATAAGTATCAAACCTTAGTTCTAATTCTTTATATCTAATTTAAACAGAGCCAAATGATGCACAACATTTCCTCGCACTATTGTTACTTCTTTCTGTGTGATCTTTTTTACTTTGTAACCATTAATGAGATCGTTCACATTGGCCAACTTATCATCCAGCACCGCATAACAATTAGATTCCTCTCTGCACACAATACTTTGCAGAATAGGCACCGGATATGTTTTTTTTGTTTTTTTGCTAACAGCCGTCTTAGGTGCTACCCAATTTAAAGGGGCTGTTGGGTCTTGAGCTGCCACCGTATTCGATGCAACAAATATCAGGCACAATCCCACCAAATTCATTCGACAATTAACCACCAATGAACTCCTGTCTTGTTCCTAAGGTATATACCACCAGCACTAATTTCGCTTTAGGGTATGCGTCAACTTCATACTCAAAACTGCGCCAAAAATATCTCACCTTCATCGACTCTAATGCTGCAAGATAAGCCTTAATATCAAAATATTTTCCAGTCAGTTCTAACCTAACAGGATGTATAAAATAGCCCGCATGTTCGTTGGCGTCCGATAAGATTGCCTCTGCGGGAAGAGACTGAAGCGAGATAAGTTTAAGCGTCACGCTATTATCTAGAACCGTTTCAAGTACTTCAGCCATATCAGACGGCGAGAGCAACCCACCTACAAATTCAGCCAACTCAAATGAAAGATCCTGACTTTCATCAGATAACCGTTCTAATTGTATATCCAATTCGACATTAGGGTCAGAGAGTAATTGCTCTTTAAGCGCCGCTATTTCTGTTTCGAATTTGGTAATCAGTATTGATTCAGCCTTGTTCTGCTTCTTCTTTGCTGTACTTAGATTTTGAATAGGGTCAATTAATAGAGTGAGTAGGATAAAAAATAGCGCGACTAAACCGCCACCTGAAATTAACCATTTTTCTCGCTGAGATAACAATGCGAATTTTTCTGACAGCTGGTTCCAGCTCTGCATTTATTCTTCTCCTACAGAAAGAGCATTTTTTGATTCAACTTGAGTCACCAGTTCAAACGTAACGATGTCCTCTTCGTTTCGGCCAATATTCAAACTTTCAAAAGTTCTTCCTATCAGGTTAAGTTCCGTTTTAAATTGCTTGACCCATTTAGGAACACTACTTGGTGTCCTTGCTAACCCTTTGAGATTAAGTATTTTCTCATTCAGTTCTATATGAGATATCGAGATATCATCTCTGCCCAATTCAGACAGTGATGCCATGACGCCGGAATACCCTTCTTTCAAAGAATCATCAAATTGATTAATCGCCTTAAGCGTCGCTTTTTTCGCATCAATGTCAACAGTTAACCTGTCAATCGCTTTGAGCTTCGCTGGATTAGGTTTATGATTCGCAACTTGATAGCTAAGCGTTTCAAATTCATCCGCTAATCGTTCTTTGTTCCTTGTCTTTACCGTCAACGCCTGATCTATCTCAGCTAATTCGTAGTTCATATAGCCGTAATATCCCCCCATAACTAACGAAAGAAGAAGCCATGACGAAAAAACCGCTTTTAAAGTGAACCGTTCTTTTTTAGGCTTAAGGTGGGCAGGATATAGATTTATACCGTCATCAGGAATCAGTGGAAGCGTATTGCATAGTACCTGACCACATGACAGTTGGTCAGCCATATTCAACGCAGAAACTTGAGCACTCAAACGCTCAGATAAAGCACTAACTAACTCTTCCGTATTGTCCTCATCACAAAGTACTAGTAGATGATTGAGAGCCGCATCACGCAACTGAGATGACAAGTAATCGATTGATCTTTGCAATTCAAGAGCAATACTATCGAGCTGTAATTCACTTGAAGCCACTCCAGTCAATGGCGGTACAACACCTCGAATGACTCTTTGAAATCTATTTTTCGTCTCTACAAAAGCACTTATTTTATAGCTGTCTTTCATTCCGCGATAAAGCAGCATGAAATTATCTACATCACTCTGTACATACCCCCAAACTTCATCTTCTGGAACAATTCGAGACAAAGCAATATTCGCATTATCCAATATACCAATAAGCGGAGTTAGGTATTTTTTACTCAGAACATAAGCCTGTGCCCGTCGACCATCCGGCAACAAAGAAGCATCAGCTACTATATCCGTCACTCTTTCATTTACCAGATCTTTCAATAGAAACGGCAACGCAACCGACCATTCGTCTTTAGGAAGTTCTGGCTTATCTATTTGATAAATTTGATAATAGTTAGAGCTAAAAACAACCGTTGCCGAATACTTATTACTGGTAAAAGAACTAAGCGCAACTTTCAGTGCCGCATCCCAACTAGACTCAATTGGAAACAGTAACGTCTCTTCATTGGCCTTATCAGAAGACCTGATATAAATAGCATCAACTTGAATGACGATTCTAAGTCGATCTTTATTATTAGATGAAGAAGTTAATTTACTAAATAGTGAACGAACATTCATATAGTTTACACATTTTCCTTAAAACTTCTTACGCCAACGATTTCTACCGCCAACCTGTACCTTGGGAGCTTCAGGTTTAGGGATGATCTGATTTTCGGCTTGGAACATTCTTCCTTGGCCACCATCAACACCTAATTCAACCAAACAATTCCATTCTTTTCCACGCTCAACACCAACAGCGATGAGCTGTGTTTTCGTTCCTTCACAAGCGCCAATTAAGCTACGAATAAATAGTTGATTTTCTTGTCTCTGCTCTATTTTCTTAACAAGACTTCTATGTAGTTTTAGATAGTCGATATCTAAGTCTTTAATGTAGTGGGTACTGGTTATTGTTCGTCCAGCCTGCCCTATTATAACCTCACAACCTAGCCCTGAAATCATTCGAACAACAGGTCGCATATAATCCAAATTATTGACTATCTGCCCCTCGACAAATTCAAAGCTTAATTTGCTTCTTGTTTCTGCCGTTAATTGTAGCAGTTCGTCCCTTAACCATCTGAAATTCATTCGATCTTTAAATGGTAGAACGTTCAAGTTTATAGAATAACATGTCCCAAGAGTGGTTGTTTTAATAAATGTGAGAATCGTTTTGACAACCAATTGATCCATATGAGATTCATAGCCCACTTGCTCAATAGCGGACATAAATCTAGAGGCTTTTAATATACCAACACCGTCGTCATCTATCCTTGCAAACAACTCATTGTGCAACAATTTGATTTTATATGAAGAACGGTTTATTAGATAACAAGGCTGTTCAAAGATAAGTACTCGTTCATTCGAAAAGGACTTATCAAATAATGTACGCCATCTCACTGTCCCACGCGAATCGCCAATGACTTCCTTCTTATGAAAGCGACTCCAATTGTTACTGTTTTGTAGTTCAGCACTCTTTAATGCCGTTTCTACTTCACTCAAAATATGACCTCGTCGCTCTCCTTCTGAATACATGGTGATCCCAATATGACACCAATTATCATTATCCATCGAGTCTATCAGTGATACTTTCTCTAATTGACGCACGCATTGGTTAGCCAGAACTGAAATATCTTTACCATTTTGATGAGGAATTAAAACGGCAAACTCTGATTCAAAATATCGTGCAAATACCACGTCAGGAAAACGCTGAACAATATTTGAAATTACGCCACCAACTTCAACGATGAACTCATCACATCGCTGTTTATCCACTCCTTCAGTTAAACTGTCCCAGTCGTAAACCCGAAAAAGAACAATCGCTCCCATCGCACCACTTTCTTGCAATGCAGATTCCAATTTAGAATCAAACAACACTCTATTTGCCGCACCCGTCAATTGATCCAAAAAGGTGTGAGTACGAATGAAAGTATCGAACCGACTTCGTTCTTGCCGTGCATCCTGAAGCTCATCAATGATTACATCAAGGGCTTCACTTGCTGTATACGGCCATTCTTTGTGATCACCTTTAGCATATTGAGCGACTCTGCCAGCCAAGATCATTCTTCCTCTTTCTTCTAATAGTTCAGAGCCTCTAAGTTGCTTTTTCAACCAATTAACACCCTGAAAAAGGCAAAATAAAATGAGAGCAATAGCCAAAGATACCGACGACAAAGCGCTAAAAGAATGACTCTGTTCTAGATACGGCGACAGAACCTTTATATTGATAGAGAATCCGTCATTTTTTTCTAAGGAATAACTTTTTTCGTACAGACGAGATGTATCGATTTGAGTAGAATTGTTGACGTAGTGGTAGACCCGTTCTTGAGAAGATAAAAGCTCTAATTCTATGATATTATTTGCTTGGGAAAGTAGAGGTATCCAACCTTCTATATTCTGTACATCTTTATCTTCAACAAGTGATTTGTCGATAACGGATACGATGCCATCAACTTGTTGATTGAGATATTCTTGGCCGATACTCCGAAATGTAAGTGTTCCACCAACAAATAAAATAAACATTGCACCTATAACGATAATGGTGACAAAAGCGGTCAGTCTTGTACTCAATTTAAGAGTTGGGGTGTAACGCATGAATAGCAAAATCCTTTTAACTATTTTATCCCAGAATCCAGTTTACACTTTTAGCTCTACTTACTTCTTGTAAATATGAACCTTTCTGTACGATATGTGAATGCATGATTACGTATTAATTCGAATCTAGCTCTCAATTTATACAAAAGTCAGTAACGAGTTTTATCCATTCGTTGAATGCTTAAGGACTCCAAAAAGAATAGCGCTTTTATTTTAACATTAAAAAGCCCGCTAAAGCGGGCTCAATTTGGAACGTCAATGTTGATATTCGTTAGAATGGAATATCGTCATCAAAGTCCATAGGTGGTTCATTATATTGCGGTTGTGCCTGCTGAGGCGCTTGTTGAGGTGCTTGCTGAGCGGCCTGTTGAGGCGCACGTTGAGGTGCCGCTTGTTGTTGCGGTGCTTGTGCTTGCTGAACAGGTTGCTGAGGTTGCCCCCACCCTCCTTGTTGAGATTGTTGGCCTTGGCCTCCTGATGCTGGAGCACCACCTTGACCTTGGCGACCACCAAGCATCTGCATTACACCGTTGAAGCCTTGAACTACCACTTCTGTTGTATAACGGTCTTGACCGCTTTGGTCTTGCCACTTACGAGTCTGCAATTGACCTTCAATATAAACTTGAGATCCTTTACGTAGATACTCGCCTGCAACTTCTGCCAATTTTCCGAACAAAGCAACTTTGTGCCATTCCGTTTTTTCGCGCTGCTCTCCAGTCGCCTTGTCACGCCAGCTTTCTGAAGTAGCAATAGTAATATTCGCCACTGCACCGCCGCTTGGCATATATCGAACTTCTGGATCGCCACCTAAGTTGCCAACCAAAATAACCTTATTAATTCCACGGCTCGCCATGATCTGCTCCGTATACATGTTTTATTAAAAAATATAAGGCGACAAGAATACCATGAACTTTAATAGTCTCAACCTTTCTTGTCTCTCAAAGCCAGAACTTAGTATGAATTAAAGAACCAACTGCACATATAAACTTCTGATTATCTTTCGAGCGGGCACTCAAGTTGATGAAACAAACAGGCCATATTCATCTTTTAAAATCAACATTATACGCAGATTTATTTAATTCACTGAGATAGTCAATGACAATTTAAAATCCATCAAGCTAAGGTAGAAGAACATTTCCAATTGAGAGAGAAGTGCGATGAAGGATAAAATGAATATCGTACACATTGAAAATGATTCTTACTGTTCAATCCAACTCAACAAGTTGTTACAAAACAACCACTACAGCTACTATAATGAGATATCGGCATCAGAAATCGAAGACGCTATTTATCTAGGTGGCACTTTCTTATATTTCATTGATTTCAAAACAGCGATAGACGTCTATAAGCAAATAGAGACGCTGACCGAAAGCAACAAATATTGTTTTACTGTGATTTATGATGCTCCTAAGAAGATTGCAACTTCAGAGCTGGTCAAACTGGGTAGATTAAGAGGATATTTCTATGTGAGCACTAATGATGAAGAGGTCTTCGATAGCATAAATAGGCTACTTAAGGGAAAAAGTTCACTTCCCGAAAATATATCCTATCAATTGATCGAGTATTACCAATCGCTGATTCTTCGCTTTAGCGAACCCTATAGCATCAATTTAACTCAAAGAGAGATACAAGTATTAGAACGTCTTCGTCTTGGATTATCAAATAGTAAACTAGCCGACGAGCTTTTTGTCAGTGAACACACTGTCAAATCTCACCTGTATAAAATTTTCAAAAAAATTAGCGTGTCTAAAAGAACTCAAGCCATCGCATGGGCTCACAAATATTTACCTTGATCTAAAGTTTTTAGTTGTATGAACCAAATATACAGATTTTTCATATCGCTGTGATATTCTACTAACGATAATAATTAAGAATTGTTCTGTATAGGGTTTATCTATGATCAAAAAATGTCTATTTCCGGCTGCTGGCTATGGCACCCGCTTTCTCCCAGCAACGAAATCCATGCCTAAAGAGATGATGCCTGTCGTAAATAAGCCACTCATCGAATACGGTGTCGATGAAGCAATTGAAGCTGGCCTCACTGGTATGTGTGTTGTCACTGGTCGTGGAAAGAATACGCTTATCGATCACTTCGATAAAAATTATGAGCTGGAACATCAAATTAACGGCACCAATAAAGAAGAGTTGCTTGATGATATTCGTAGAATTATGGATTCTGCTCATTTTACTTATATACGACAGCGAGAAATGAAAGGCTTAGGTCATGCCATTCTTACTGGTAAAGAATTGATTGGCGACGCTCCTTTTGCTGTTGTACTAGCCGATGACTTATGTGTAAACGAAGAAGGCAATGGTGTACTAACTCAAATGGTTGCGCTTTATAAGCAGTTTCGTTGCTCCATTGTTGCTGTACAAGAAGTACCAAAAGAAGATATTCACAAATATGGTGTTATCTCTGGAGAAATGATTAAAGACGATATTTATCGTGTTGATGATATGGTCGAAAAACCTGAACCAGGGACGGAACCAAGTAACCTCGCTATTATTGGCCGCTATATTCTAACCCCTGATATCTTCGATATCATTGAAAATACAGAACCCGGCAAAGGCGGTGAGATTCAGATCACCGATGCCCTTTTACAACAAGCGAAATCGGGTTGTGTATTGGCCTATAAATTCAAAGGTCGCCGCTTTGACTGTGGCAGCGTTGAAGGCTACATAGAAGCAACCAACTATTGCTATCAAAATCTTTACAAAAAAGATGAGCAAAAGGTTGAGTTGGATAAGCGAACCACTGAAAAAAACATGTAAATCATCTTTTCTTATGACAAAAGTGCTGCTATCCCGCAGCATTTTTTGTGCGTAGGATATCAACTGTTTTTTTATACAGTATTTCTTGCAGATAAATTTGACTGTGCGATACTTGAGCGATAGCAAGTAAAGTGAGCAGAAAAATGGATAAGATAGAAATTCGAGGCGCTAGAACCCACAATCTAAAGAATATTAATTTAACCATTCCCCGCGATAAACTGACCGTTATTACGGGTTTGTCAGGGTCGGGTAAATCATCACTAGCATTTGACACCCTCTACGCAGAAGGCCAGCGACGATATGTAGAATCATTGTCCGCGTACGCTAGACAATTTCTATCCTTAATGGAAAAGCCAGATGTAGATCATATTGAAGGGCTTTCTCCTGCGATATCTATAGAACAAAAATCCACTTCACATAACCCTCGTTCTACCGTTGGAACTATTACTGAAGTATACGATTACCTCCGACTACTTTACGCACGCGTCGGAGAGCCTCGCTGCCCCATACACAAAGCACCACTGACAGCTCAAACGGTTAGTCAAATGGTTGATAAAGTTTTGGAGCTTCCCGAAGGCTCTAAAATGATGCTACTTGCGCCTATTGTTAAAGAGCGTAAAGGTGAGCATACCAAAACGCTAGAAAATCTAGCGGCTCAAGGTTTCATTCGCGCGCGCATTGATGGGGAAACTTGTGATCTAACCGATCCACCAACATTAGAACTCCATAAAAAACACACTATAGAGGTTGTTGTCGATAGATTTAAAGTAAGAGATGACCTCCATCAAAGACTTGCAGAATCATTCGAAACCTCATTAGAGCTGTCTGGTGGTATTGCCGCGGTGTGTTGGATGGATGACCAAAAGAAAAACGACATTATTTTTTCTGCAAACTTTGCCTGCCCACATTGTGGGTACAGCATGCAGGAACTAGAACCGAGATTATTCTCATTCAATAATCCGGCGGGGGCTTGTGCAACATGTGATGGATTAGGTGTACAACAATACTTTGATCCAAGTAGAGTCATCCTTGATGATAATCTAAGTATTGCAGAAGGTGCGATTAAAGGCTGGGATCAAAAAAATTATTATTACTTTCAAATGTTGACATCCTTGGCCGATCACTACAACTTTGACCTATTTTCTCCATTTAAATCTTTATCTAAAAAAATTCAAGATACTATTTTAAAGGGGTCAGGAAAAACAGAAGTCGAATTCAAATATATCAATGATCGTGGAGATATCCGCGTTAAGCGACACCCATTTGAAGGGATCCTTAATACATTAGAAAGACGTTATCGAGAAACTGAATCCAATACTGTTAGAGAAGATTTAACCAAATATATTTCTACAAAGTCTTGTACTAGTTGTGATGGCACTCGTTTGAGAACTGAAGCCAGAAATGTTTTTCTTGAGGATACACCATTACCCGATATCGTTGAAATGAGCATCGGTGATGCAATAGCGTTTTTTGAAAGCCTTTCTTTATCTGGGCAAAAAGCGCAAATAGCTGAAAAAGTAATGAAAGAGATTAATGACCGTTTACAATTTTTGGTCAATGTGGGCCTCAACTACCTTAATCTATCACGAAGCGCTGAAACGCTTTCCGGTGGTGAAGCCCAAAGGATTAGGCTCGCAAGCCAAATTGGTGCGGGATTAGTAGGTGTCATGTATGTACTTGATGAACCATCAATTGGCCTACATCAGCGTGATAATGAACGCTTACTAAAAACACTCACCCATCTTCGGGATCTAGGTAATACAGTACTCGTCGTAGAGCATGATGAAGAAGCTATTCGCGCCGCCGACCATGTTATTGACATCGGCCCTGGAGCTGGAATTCACGGTGGTAGAGTCGTCGCAGAAGGAACAATGCAACAAATTCTTGATAGCCCTGAGTCTCTCACCGGTCAATATTTAAGCGGTGTAAAAGAGATCAGTATTCCGAAAAAAAGAACGCCTAGAAACACAAAAAAAACCGTCGAGTTGATTGGAGCAACGGGAAATAATCTAAAAGATATAACCTTTTCCCTACCGGTAGGGTTATTTACTTGTATAACTGGTGTATCGGGTTCAGGAAAATCGACTCTAATTAATGACACCTTCTACAAAATTGCTCAAACTCAGCTAAACGGCGCAACAACCGCGGTGCCGGCCCCTTATAAGAAAATAAAAGGTCTAGAGCACTTCGACAAGGTCATCGATATTGATCAAAGCCCAATAGGCCGAACACCCCGTTCAAATCCAGCCACTTACACTGGTATTTTCACTCCAATTCGAGAGCTATTCGCTGGTACACAAGAATCTCGTTCACGAGGTTATAAACCAGGGCGATTCAGTTTTAACGTCCGTGGTGGCCGGTGTGAGGCTTGTCAAGGTGATGGTGTTATTAAGGTTGAAATGCACTTCTTGCCTGATATTTATGTGCCATGTGATGTTTGCAAAGGCAAACGCTACAACCGTGAAACCTTGGAAGTAAGATACAAGGGGAAATCTATCGATGAAGTGCTGCAAATGACGGTGGAAAATGCTAGAGAATATTTTTCCCCGGTGCCAGTGATTGCACGAAAACTACAAACATTGATGGATGTTGGTCTATCTTATATACGACTAGGTCAAGCCGCTACAACGCTTTCTGGTGGCGAAGCACAACGAGTAAAACTTGCAAAAGAACTATCTAAACGCGATACAGGCCAAACACTATACATCTTGGATGAACCGACAACAGGCCTTCATTTCCACGATATTCAACAACTATTAACTGTACTACATAGGTTAAGAGACCACGGTAATACCGTTGTGGTTATTGAGCATAATTTAGATGTAGTCAAAACGGCTGATTGGGTAATTGATCTCGGGCCTGAAGGTGGTAATGGTGGTGGCGAAATTATAGCTGAAGGAACACCAGAAGACGTCGCTAAGGTTAAAGGGTCTCATACAGCACGGTTTTTGAAACCCATGCTAAAATCTAAAAAATAGTCCAGAACAAATATGTGATTTTAAACATCACCCGCGTTAAAAACAATAGACTCTAGGTAGTCTTTAAAAAAAAAGGTACAGTAGAAAAGCGAGCGAAGCTCGCTTTTTATTTAGGGATCCAATAATGGCTATCATTCACCTTAGTGGGACAAGACTCGCTCCTCAGAAAGCTAAGGCGCCGCTTAACCGCACATTTATGTTCGCAATTGGCTTTGTATTTATCATCGCCATGCACATTTATATCCCAAATTTAGATGGCATAGGGTTAGCTCTCCCATTCAATACCCTCATTTGGGCTTGCCTTGGATTAATCATTGCCATTGGCTTCTACCATATTGCTAGCACAAAGCGGATTCGCTACACCAAGTTAACCATTGTCCTATTGATCTGTTGTCTCATACTAACGTTACCTATTTTTTATCCAATAGCTAATCTCTGGCTCCTCACACTACCTCGGCTCGCTAGTCTTTGGTCTGGATGGTTATTTTTCGTCGTATTGCAGCAATTTAATCTCAGTAATCTCCATAAACAACGTTTACTTTGGTTTATTGTCATCGCCGCCATAATCGAAGTAATACTTGGCTATGTTCAGTTTTTCAATTTATTACCGAAGGAACTACTTGGTTCCAACACATTCACTAAAATGCCCTTTGGTATTTTCCAAGACCCCAGTGTCATGGTTAGTTTCATATCTACTGGTCTCGTTATCTCTGGGTATTTGCTTGCGAGACAACAAAGAAAGTATGGTCAAAAAGTAAGTCGAACACTGTTTCTTTACTTAGTACCACTGATCACTGCCCCCTTAATTATCATTCTTGCACGTGAATTAGAATGGATAGGTACGGCATTCGGTTTTGTTATTATTGCAACCTATCTGTATCGCTTCTCAACACCACAAAGATTCAGCGGTTGGATATCATCGTCAGTGGCCGGAATAGGGTTTGGTTTGATGCTTATTTCCGCCAATAGCGTTGACGCGCAGTCCTTTCAAAAACAACAAATAGAAAGATCTACGTTATTTCCACAAGCGATAGATATGCTCATAGAGAAACCTTTTACTGGATACGGATATGGTCGATTTGAACCCGAATATATTTTGTATTCTGCAAGACAACATCAATTAAATTCGGATTATCCGGTAGGATATTCATCTGTCGAGCATCCATTAAATGAAACTCTTTATTGGGGAATCGAAGGAGGACTGATTCCAATTGTAGGTATTTTCCTTGCGATGATAATGGTGCTGTTCAAAATATACTCTGCACGTAGAGGAACTCGATTAGCCATATTTAGCCTATTTATACCTATCGTGCTGCATAGCCAGATGGGCGCACCTTTTTATCATTCGGCTATTCATTGGTTAGTTTTCATCATACTTTTATATTGGATCGATCAAAGAACCTCAAAATACAAAATCCACTCTATTTCTAAGATTACTAAGGTTCTGATAAGAAGCACTAGCTTTGTTGTTCCAACGGTCACATCTGCTTATATGTTGATGGCATTACAAACCAATATGACATTGTTCAGGTTTGAACACTCTTTTCCAAAAGACTCAAGAATTCTGACACAGACTGTCTATCCCATATCACAGCAATTGCGCTACGAGTGGAATCTATACAGTGCCTCTCTTAAGCAAGGGTTATTAACCGGCGATGCGCTTGCCATCAAACAGTACATAGTCTGGGCTTTACAAGCCATTAGACAAAAACCACAAGAATTATATTACAGCAATCTGATCATGGCTTATTTAGGTTTAGGTGAAATAAGCAAAGCAAATCAAATACGTTCAGAAGCCAGCTTCTTATTTCCAAATCATGACTTTTCAACCATAGACATAGAACCCATTGCTGTAGATGAAGAGTACAACCAAAATGCTGAAAATAATGTGATTGAAGAAGAGAGTAATTCGATTGAGTCTGATACTAGAAAAGAAGAGGGAGCGACTAAAAAGTAGAGTGGTACAAACCACCCTACTTACGAACTTATTGATTTAAAGTCTCGTCCAACGCTTTTAGACATAGAGCCACGTTTTCATTTCTCGAGGCGTACCCCATCAACCCTATACGCCATGTCTTTCCAGCTAAT
Source organism: Vibrio sp. DW001 (assembly GCF_029016285.1). NCBI lineage: Bacteria > Pseudomonadati > Pseudomonadota > Gammaproteobacteria > Vibrionales > Vibrionaceae > Vibrio > Vibrio sp. DW001. Next base: position 3,426,119 of record NZ_CP091975.1, read on the forward strand.
GCTCCTAAACCAGCACCTATTTCTAAGTTATAGTCATTAAGTAGCGTTGCTCTAACGGCACCATCGTCTACCCCTTCAGGTATATAGACGGCATTGAGTTGTGGCAGTCGATAATCTTCATCTACTACAAATTGAATCCCCATCAACTCTAAACCAGTCTTTAATTTTTCATACATGATCTGATGCCGTTTCCATGCATTCTCCAACCCTTCATTTTTTAGTAACAACAAGGCTTCATGCAGAGCATAAAGGCTATTCACCGGTGCCGTGTGATGATAGCTACGTTTACCTTCACCATTCCAGTAACCCAATACTAAACTTTGATCTAAAAACCAACTTTGCACAGGTGACTGTCTATTTTGAATGCGCTGAATAGCCGCTGCAGAAAAAGTCAAAGGAGATAGACCAGGCACACAGGACAAACATTTCTGACTACCGGAATACACGGCATCTAATCCCCATTCGTCTACTTTCAACGGCACGCCTCCAAGCGAAGTCACCGCGTCAACAATGGTCAAGACCCCTCTCTCTTGTGCTAAAGAAGCCAAAGCTTGTGCGTCACTGAGAGCACCTGTAGAGGTTTCAGCATGTACGAAGGCTAAAATTTTTGCATCAGAGTTAGCGTCAAGGGCATCTCTTACTTTTCTAACGTCAACAGGTTCGCCCCATTCATTATCAACCACGACAGCTTCACCACCGCAGCGGATGACATTTTCACGCATCCTTTCACCAAACACACCATTTCGGCACACAACCACTTTATCGCCAGCTTCTACTAGGTTGACAAAACAAGCCTCCATACCAGCACTACCGGGTGCAGATACCGCAATAGTAAACGTGTTCTCTGTTTGGAAGGCGTATTTAAGAAGCTGTTTTAGTTCGTCCATCATATTGATAAATAATGGGTCAAGATGCCCTATCGTTGGACGACTCAACGCTTGCAAAACTTGCGGTGATATATCTGAAGGACCGGGGCCCATTAATGTTCTATGAGGAGGTATAAAGCTCTGTATCGTCATAATTATTCCTTTTATAAGACGCGTAGGGTATTAAAGACTAACTCATAATTCACCATCCAACAATTCGACTCTAGTATAGAGGTCAAACCACTTGTTCAAGGACCGTTTGTACATTGTATAAATACTGGGCAAATATTAGTTTTAGCAATTGACATTTAGACGTCAACATCGTTCAATGAATAGGTCTGGATTTGTTTGAACTTGATTTAGATAATTCGCTTTATAGCAGAAGAGGAGCATTGCCCAGGCAAGTGTTTTGTGGAGCCTTAACTCCGAGACAAAGCAATCAGGGGGAGCAGTGCCGAGATGATATTTCATTGAGTGTGAATAATTATCGGTTGAGTAGGCTGAATCCTACCAATTGTCACCAACCTTGTTTGGTGAAGAGCTTCTGAGGTCCGCATCCATATCTAATGCTTTTCCTCTGCTCTAGTAATCTCTCTTCAATATAACAAAAATAGAAATACTGTTAATTTGAATACATACAGGGAGAAATGCCGTGAGCGCATTCAATGTAGCAAAATTTGGTGGCACAAGCGTCGCCAACTTTGAAGCCATGAGCCGTTGTGCTGAAATAATCGAGAACAACCCAAACACAAAACTTATCGTCATTAGTGCTTGCTCTGGTGTGACAAACTTGTTGGTTGAGTTGGCTAATGGTGTTCAAGACGAACAACGTCGTCGTGTTGTCATTGAACAACTTGAAGATATCCATTATGCCATCATTGATAAACTCGCCGACCCTTTAGAAACAGAACAATCAGTTGCCTCTTTATTAAAGAGCGTGGCATCGGCTGCTGAAGCGGCATCATTCCAAAGTAGCGATAAACTCACAGATCACATGGTTGCTTATGGCGAACGGATGTCAACCCACTTGCTCACTCAAATACTAAGAGAGCGCGGCTTAAGTGCGGTACGTTTTAACATTCGCGATATGATGAGAACCAACAGCGCCTACGGAAAAGCAGAACCAGAACTAGATTCGGTTGCCAAACTAGCACAAGAAAAACTCATCCCTTTATGCCGCGATAATGTTGTCGTTACACAAGGCTTTATTGGCGCTGATATAGATGGTAATACTACGACATTTGGCCGTGGCGGCAGTGATTATAGTGCAGCATTAATCGCAGAATCGGTTGAAGCTTCTGGCCTTGAGATTTGGACCGATGTTCCTGGTATTTACACGACAGATCCACGCATAGTAGCGAAGGCAGCACCCATCCCTGAAATCAGTTTCAGTGAAGCCTCCGAAATGGCCAACTTCGGAGCCAAAATACTACACCCATCGACACTAGTTCCCGCATTGCGCCATGGTATTCCCGTGTTCGTAGGTTCATCTAAAGAGCCAGAAAAAGGAGGGACTTGGATCAGACAAAAAGTAGGAAGTTCACCGCTGTTTAGAGCATTAGCATTACGCGGAAACCAAACCATGGTAACGCTGCGTAGTCCGAATATGTTTCAAGCGTATGGTTTCTTAGCCGACGTGTTTAAAATTCTAGCGAAGTATAAGATTTCCGTTGATCTAATCACTACATCAGAAGTAAGTGTATCGCTTACTCTTGATCAAACGAACACATCCGGTGGCGCGCCAGAACTACCCATTGACGCCCAAAAAGAGCTTGAAGAACTTTGTACTGTAGAAGTAGAGCAAAATCTCTGTTTGGTCGCGCTTATTGGCAACAATATGAGTGAATGCAAAGGTTACGCAAAAAAAGTATTCAGTACATTAGAAGACTTCAATCTACGCATGATTTGCTATGGTGCGAGTCCGCACAATTTGTGCTTCTTAGTACGTTCTGTTGATTCCCGTCGGGCCGTTCAGGATCTACATAGAGAATTATTCGAGCTACGTGAGTAATGGTCTTCGAATAAAAAGGCTTGGTATCTTTAACCAAGCCTTTTTATTCATCCTTCTTTGTCTTCTATCGTGTCGTCAAAGTCTGTCATGTTTAGCAATAGCTTCCACTACTAGCTGATGTTAGGGCCTAACCACTTCTCCGCATCAAGAATATTCCAACCTTTACGCTCTGCATAATCCTCAACCTGATCTTGTTGTATCTGAGCCACAGCAAAAAATCGCGAATCAGGGTGTGAAAAATACCAACCCGAGACTGAGGCTCCAGGCCACATTGCAAAACTAGATGTCAAAGACATACCAATCGATTCTTCAACATTAAGAAGCTCCCATAAAGCACCTTTCTCTGTATGCTCAGGACAAGCTGGGTAACCAGGTGCAGGCCTAATACCTTGGTATTTCTCTCTAACAAGATCTTCGTTGGATAACATCTCCTCGGGAGAGTAACCCCAAATTTCTCTACGCACTTTTTCATGTAAACATTCTGCAAAAGCTTCTGCTAATCGATCTGCTACAGCCTGAACCATGATTGCATTGTAATCATCACCTTCAGCTTTAAACTTATCGGCCAGTTCGCGCTCACCAATACCACCTGTAACCGCAAAACCTCCAATCCAATCCTTTTTACCACTCGATTTGGGGGCAATATAATCACTCAAACAATAGTTAAAGCCTTTAGGCTTTTCTGTCTGCTGACGTAAATTGTGAAGTACTTTTGCAACTTGCGTACGTGATTCATCAGTATACACTTCGATATCATCACCAATGCTTGCGGCAGGAAGTAAAGCACAAATACCACTTGCTTTAAGTAGGCCTTCACGTTCTATTTTGTCCAGCCATTCATTCGCATCGTCAAATAATCTTTTCGCTTCTTCACCGACTTCTTCATGTTCAAAAATCTTAGGGTACTTACCCATAAGCGTCCAAGTCATAAAGAACGGGGTCCAATCTATATAGCGTCTTAAGCTCGCCACATCGAAATTTTCAAAAACGTGTACACCTAATTTTGCCGGTTCTGGGGGGGTATAATTCTGCCAGTCAATCGCGACTTTATTATCTCGTGCTCTTTGTAATGAAACAGGCTTTGTGCGTGGTTTTTTACGATTATGCTGATCTCGAACTTTGACATAGTCTTGTTCGACTTTTTCAACAAACGCTGGACGCAATTCATCTGAAAGTAACGATGAACAAACACCAACAGCACGCGAAGCATTATTTACGTAAACAACTGGATGGCTATAATTCTGTTCAATCTTGACAGCGGTATGGGCTTTCGATGTCGTCGCGCCACCGATTAATAGTGGAAGATCGAAACCCTGTCGTTCCATCTCTTTGGCTACATGCACCATCTCATCTAACGAAGGTGTAATCAAACCTGACAAACCAATGATATCGACCTTCTCTTCCTTCGCCACCTTGAGAATTTTTTCGCAAGAAACCATCACACCAAGGTCAATTATCTCGTAGTTATTACACTGTAAAACGACACCGACAATATTCTTGCCTATATCGTGTACATCACCTTTGACTGTCGCAAGCAGGATTTTTCCATTTGCACGACTCTCTTCTTTCGAAGCATTAATAAAGGGCTCTAAATGCGCGACCGCTTGCTTCATTACCCGCGCAGATTTAACCACTTGAGGTAAAAACATCTTTCCCTCGCCAAACAAATCACCGACTACATTCATGCCATCCATCAAAGGGCCTTCAATGACGTGTAGTGGCTTAGAAGCATTAACTCTTGCTTCTTCTGTATCTTCGACGATAAATTCTGTAATGCCTTTAACGAGTGAATGCTCTAACCTTTTCTCTACAGGCCAACTTCGCCATTCTTGAGTAGATGAATCTTCTTCTTTACCCACGGCATTACCACGATACTCGTTCGCAATGTCGAGAAGGTTTTCTGTTCCCTTATCCGTTCTATTTAGAATGACATCTTCAACTGCATTACGCAGTTTTTCCGGTACGTTGTCATATATTTCCAATTGCCCAGCATTAACAATACCCATATCCATACCATTTTTAAAACAGTGATACAGAAATACGGCGTGTATTGCTTCACGCACATAATTGTTGCCTCTAAAAGAAAAGGATACGTTAGAAACACCACCAGATATCATTGCGTATGGAAGATCGCGCTTGATATCCGCTACCGCATTAATAAAGTCTAATGCATAATTATTATGTTCATCGATACCCGTCGCAACTGCAAATATATTTGGGTCGAAAATAATGTCTTCCGGTGGAAAACCGACTTCATCAACGAGAACACGGTATGCCTCAGTACAGATTTGTAACTTACGATCACGTGTATCAGCCTGTCCAATTTCATCAAAAGCCATGACAATAACAGCAGCGCCGTAACGGCGGATAAGCTTAGCTTGGTGGATGAATTTTTCTTTTCCTTCTTTCAGGGAAATAGAGTTAACGATACCTTTTCCCTGAATACACTTCAGGCCGGCCTCTATTACTTCCCATTTTGACGAATCCACCATGATAGGAACTTTAGATATTTCTGGTTCCGTCGCGCAAAGATTAAGAAAACGCACCATACACGCTTCAGAATCAAGCATCCCCTCATCCATATTGATATCGATGACCTGCGCACCACTCTCAACTTGTTGACGCGCAACCTCTAAGGCTTCATCGTAAAGCTCATCTTTGATAAGGCGCTTGAAACGAGCGGAACCTGTTACGTTCGTTCGTTCACCCACATTGACAAACAGAGTGCCTCTATCAATGGTTACTGGTTCTAAGCCAGAAAGACGACAAGCCTTGGGGATATCTGGCAATGGTCGAGGTTCAACCCCTTCCACCGCTAATGCCATCAGCCGAATGTGTTCAGGGGTCGTTCCACAACAGCCTCCAACTATGTTTACGTAGCCGCTTTCAGCCCACTCGATAATATGCTCCGCCATATCCTCTGGCGAAAGGTCATATTCACCAAACGCATTAGGTAATCCCGCATTAGGGTGAACAGAAACATAGGTTTCAGAAATTCTAGACATCTCTACGACATACTGCCTAAGTTCGTCGGGTCCTAAGGCGCAATTCAGACCAAATGAGATAGGATTTACATGACGAAGCGCGTTATAAAATGCTTCCGTAGTTTGACCTGAAAGTGTACGACCAGACGCATCAGTAATTGTTCCGGAGATCATTACTGGTAACGTGATATTCAATTCTTCAAATACTGTATCGACAGCAAACGCACACGCCTTTGCATTAAGCGTATCAAATATAGTTTCGATTAGTATAAGATCTGAACCGCCTCGTATAAGAGCTTTCGTCGATTCTGAGTACGCTTCTACAAGTTCATCGAAACTGACATTACGAAAGCCTGGATCATTCACGTCAGGAGAAATTGAACACGTACGGTTAGTCGGGCCTAATACCCCAGCAACAAAGCGAGGCTTATCCGGTGTTTTTGCCGTCCACTCATCCGCAACTGCTCTAGCTAGTTGTGCTGCTTGGTAATTAATCTCTTCACTCAGACCTTCCATATCATAGTCAGCCATTGCGATAGTAGTTGCATTAAACGTGTTCGTTTCTAGAATATCTGCACCCGCCTCTAGATAAGCGGAATGGATTTCTTTAATCAAATCGGGCTGACTCAAGACTAGAAGGTCATTATTTCCTTTTAAATCTGAGTGCCAACTAGCGAATCGCTTTCCACGATAATCCTCTTCTTCAAGTTTATATCCTTGAATCATGGTGCCCATGCCACCATCGATTAACAAAATTCGCTTCTTTAGCTGATTCTCTATTATTTCTTTTACACTACTTCCAGACACGTTTAAGCCTCAATCCTTTTTAACTTTGTATCCATCCTATCACACAACAGGGAGAAATCTAGACGTCTAGACGGTTTTATAATTAGAATTTATATCACCCATTGTGCGTACGGTAATTTTTTATTATTCGTATTGATAAAGTTCGCTTTTCAACCGAAAATGGTGTCATAGAATAAAACTTTTGGAAAATTTGATGTACGTATACAACACCCTCTGTTTTTTAGCCGCCGCCGCAATGGCGATAGCCTTCGTCAATTCCAAAGTTGGTAAGCTTCAAACCACCATAGCTATTACTGCAGGTGCTCTCGTTCTTTCTCTGATTATGATTGTAGCAGGCCAAAATGGTTGGTTTTCACTTAATGAAGTCGCGGCAAATACAATAGACTCGATTAATTTTGAAGATTTTCTCTTAAAAGGCGTGTTGGGGTTCCTGCTTTTTGCTGGCGGGTTAGGTATAAACCTAACCAATATGAAAGATCAAAAATGGGAGATAACCCTACTTGCCTTGGGCGCGACTCTCGTCTCAACCTTCTTAATCGGTGCCATATTATTTGCGATAGTAAACTGGGTCTTAGGCATATCATTTGCTTTGGTCTACTGTCTTTTATTTGGCGCCTTAATTTCTCCTACTGACCCCATAGCCGTACTTGCTATCGTGAAGAAGCTCGATGCGCCTAAACGTATATCAACACAAATCGAAGGCGAGTCCCTATTTAATGATGGCTTCGGTTTAGTCATCTTTGTTACTCTTTTTACTATCGCTTTTGGCACTGAAACACCTACTGTCGGTTCCGTAACATTGTTATTCTTACATGAAGCTGTTGGGGGAATCGTCTATGGCGCGGCATTAGGACTGCTATTTCATTATCTTATAAGCTCAACAGATGATCATTCGATGGAGCTACTTTTGACCTTAGGCATACCTACAGCCGGTTATGTATTCTCTCAAGTAATCGAGGTATCGGGACCTTTAGCAATGGTAGTTTCAGGTATTATGATTGGTAACTGGACTCGTTACACAGGGTTTTCGAAAGAGAGTGAGCAACACCTAGATCACTTTTGGGAACTGATCGACGAGTTCCTCAATGGATTGCTTTTCCTACTTATCGGCTTGTCTATGCTTACCTTTGAGTTTCATTCCGAAGATTGGATTATCATGCTCATCTCAATACCATTGGTATTAGCAGCTCGCTATATCAGTGTCTTTCTTTCGTACCAAGTATTTAATCGATTCAGATTGTACAACCCATGGTCAGTAAGGATTCTTACATGGGGTGGATTGCGAGGCGGACTTGCGCTTGCCATGGCCATGGCGATCCCTGCCGGGATAATGGTTATTCCTGAAAAAAACATTGATGTGCGAGAAATACTGCTCGTAATGACCTACTCGGTAGTTGTATTTTCGATCTTAATCCAAGGGTCGACTATAACGCCACTCATTAATCGCGCAAAAGCTTGGGAAAGAAAAGAATCAGTTGAAACTGAATCGTTGCCTTCAGAGGAAAAGCACTAAGTCGTTTCGACTAATTTGATGATAATGGGTAGCGTTTATTACCTACAAAACACCACCCATAATCTATCGTCATTCCCCTGAGCACGAGAATATGTTAAGTCTTAAATTCCCATACCATGAGGATAATTAAATTTAATAACCTTTTATGGTTCGCTAGGAACAAACACCACGATTACTCGTCATCCTTCGTGAAATTTTCCTCCGAGAAATGTTCCAAATCATATGGTGTTTGTTGATAAACGCAGTAGTTTAACCAGTTAGAGAACAATAGATGACCGTGACTACGCCAACTCGCTATGGGGTCATTATCCGGATTATCTTTAGGGTAGTAATTAAGAGGGACCGTTGGTTCCATACCTTCACCTAAATCACGTACATATTCATTATGTAATGTGTGGGACTCATACTCTGGGTGGCCCGTTACGAAGACATTACGTTTATCTTTTGTCGCCGCCAAGTAAACCCCTGCTAGGTCCGAAACAGCAAGTATATCTAGATCGGTGTTTTCTTCTAAGTACTGGGCGGAAAAATCTGCATAGCGTGAATGTGGTGCCAAGAAGCTATCATCGAAGCCTCTTAAAAGTGGATGATACTTTTGTTGTATCTTATGAAAGTACACACCAGAAAGTTTTTCCTTACGCGTTTTCTTAGGCAATTCATAAAGTAACTTCAAACCAGCTTGGGCAGCCCAACAAACAAAAAGAGTCGATGTTACGTGTTTACGTCCCCACTGCATAATCGTTTCTAGATGGTCCCAATAAATAACATCTTCAAACTGGACTAAACCTAATGGAGCACCCGTTATGATCAAACCATCATAATTTTTTTCTTTCACAGTATTGAACTGGCGATAAAAATCATCCAGATGCTCTGTAGGTGTATTTTTACTCGGTCGGTCATCAATACGCAGTAGTTCAACATCGATCTGTAATGGGCTATTCGAAAGAAGCCTTAAAAATTGTGTTTCTGTTTCTATTTTTTTTGGCATTAAATTGAGAATAAGTACTTTTAACGGTCTGATCTCTTGTGTTGAGGCGCGAGACATCGGCATTACGAAGATATTTTCTTTCTTTAATACATCTGAAGCTGGCAGTTTATCTGGGATCCGTATCGGCAAGGCTTTATCCTTAAGCTATCTAGACGTCTATATAGCTAGCCTAATTCAAAATATAATATTTGTCGAGAAAGAATTGTTTCTGCCTCTTGTTTTATTCTTGTAAAAAAGCGAGCCAACGGAACGGCCACTCCTACTCCACAGGGTATTCTTTTCTTCTATAAACGCAAAAAAGCCCCAGCATTTCTGCTGAGGCTTCTGAACTTTTCTTGTAAGAACTGGCGGAGTGGACGGGACTCGAACCCGCGACCCCCGGCGTGACAGGCCGGTATTCTAACCAACTGAACTACCACTCCACATGGTATTCTTACGCTAATTAAAGTCTCATAAACAATGCTTTAACTAGTTTTTGCCTTTATCTTTCCTAAAAAAGATAAAAACGATGTTAAAACCTGGCGATGTCCTACTCTCACATGGGGAGACCCCACACTACCATCGGCGCTGTTGCGTTTCACTTCTGAGTTCGGCATGGGTTCAGGTGGGTCCACAACGCTATGGTCGCCAAGCAAATTTGGTCAAGCTTCCTATCACGATAGAAAACTCTAATAATCTGGATTACTGACTTAAATAAAAGTTCACACACATTCAATGTTCTTACATTGAGTCCACAAAACCCCTTGGGTGTTGTATGGTTAAGCCTCACGGGCAATTAGTACAGGTTAGCTCAACGCCTCACAACGCTTACACACCCTGCCTATCAACGTTCTAGTCTCGAACAACCCTTTAGGACACGTAAAGTGCCAGGGAAGACTCATCTCAAGGCTCGCTTCGCGCTTAGATGCTTTCAGCGCTTATCGATTCCGAACTTAGCTACCGGGCAATGCCATTGGCATGACAACCCGAACACCAGTGGTTCGTCCACTCCGGTCCTCTCGTACTAGGAGCAGCCCCTTTCAATCTTCCAACGCCCACGGCAGATAGGGACCGAACTGTCTCACGACGTTCTAAACCCAGCTCGCGTACCACTTTAAATGGCGAACAGCCATACCCTTGGGACCGACTTCAGCCCCAGGATGTGATGAGCCGACATCGAGGTGCCAAACACCGCCGTCGATATGAACTCTTGGGCGGTATCAGCCTGTTATCCCCGGAGTACCTTTTATCCGTTGAGCGATGGCCCTTCCATTCAGAACCACCGGATCACTATGACCTGCTTTCGCACCTGCTCGAATTGTCATTCTCGCAGTCAAGCGGGCTTATGCCATTGCACTAACCACACGATGTCCAACCGTGTTTAGCCCACCTTCGTGCTCCTCCGTTACTCTTTGGGAGGAGACCGCCCCAGTCAAACTACCCACCAGGCACTGTCCGCAACCCCGATAAGGGGCCGACGTTAGAACATCAAGCATACAAGGGTGGTATTTCAAGGTCGACTCCACTCCATCTAGCGACGAAGTTTCAAAGTCTCCCACCTATCCTACACATGTAGGGTCAATGTTCAGTGCCAAGCTGTAGTAAAGGTTCACGGGGTCTTTCCGTCTAGCCGCGGGTACACTGCATCTTCACAGCGATTTCAATTTCACTGAGTCTCGGGTGGAGACAGCGTGGCCATCATTACGCCATTCGTGCAGGTCGGAACTTACCCGACAAGGAATTTCGCTACCTTAGGACCGTTATAGTTACGGCCGCCGTTTACCGGGGCTTCGATCAAGAGCTTCGTCCGAAGACTAACCCCATCAATTAACCTTCCGGCACCGGGCAGGCGTCACACCGTATACGTCATCTTACGATTTTGCACAGTGCTGTGTTTTTAATAAACAGTTGCAGCCACCTGGTATCTGCGACTCCCGATAGCTCCATCCGCAAGGGATTTCACCGTCAAGAGCGTACCTTCTCCCGAAGTTACGGTACCATTTTGCCTAGTTCCTTCACCCGAGTTCTCTCAAGCGCCTTGGTATTCTCTACCCGACCACCTGTGTCGGTTTGGGGTACGATTTCTTATAATCTGAAGCTTAGAGGCTTTTCCTGGAAGCATGGCATCAATGACTTCATCACCGTAGTGACTCGACATCGGGTCTCAGCCTAACAATTTCCCGGATTTACCTAAGAAATTAGCCTACACCCTTGAACCTGGACTACCATCGCCAGGCTCACCTAGCCTTCTCCGTCCCCCCATCGCAATTATAAGAAGTACGGGAATATTAACCCGTTTCCCATCGACTACGCCTTTCGGCCTCGCCTTAGGGGTCGACTTACCCTGCCCCGATTAACGTTGGACAGGAACCCTTGGTCTTCCGGCGTGGGAGTTTTTCACTCCCATTATCGTTACTCATGTCAGCATTCGCACTTCTGATACCTCCAGCAGACCTTACAGTCCACCTTCAACGGCTTACAGAACGCTCCCCTACCCAACATAATAAATTACATTGCCGCAGCTTCGGTGTATAGCTTAGCCCCGTTACATCTTCCGCGCAGGCCGACTCGACCAGTGAGCTATTACGCTTTCTTTAAATGATGGCTGCTTCTAAGCCAACATCCTGGCTGTCTGAGCCTTCCCACATCGTTTCCCACTTAGCTATACTTTGGGACCTTAGCTGGCGGTCTGGGTTGTTTCCCTCTCCACGACGGACGTTAGCACCCGCCGTGTGTCTCCCGGATAGTACTTACTGGTATTCGGAGTTTGCAAAGGGTTGGTAAGTCGGGATGACCCCCTAGCCTTAACAGTGCTCTACCCCCAGTAGTATTCGTCCGAGGCGCTACCTAAATAGCTTTCGGGGAGAACCAGCTATCTCCAGGTTTGATTGGCCTTTCACCCCTAGCCACAAGTCATCCGCTAATTTTTCAACATTAGTCGGTTCGGTCCTCCAGTTGATGTTACTCAACCTTCAACCTGCCCATGGCTAGATCACCTGGTTTCGGGTCTATACCTAGCAACTCGACGCCCAGTTAAGACTCGGTTTCCCTACGGCTCCCCTATACGGTTAACCTTGCTACTAAATATAAGTCGCTGACCCATTATACAAAAGGTACGCAGTCACAGGACGCAATGCCTGCTCCTACTGCTTGTACGTACACGGTTTCAGGTTCTATTTCACTCCCCTCACAGGGGTTCTTTTCGCCTTTCCCTCACGGTACTGGTTCACTATCGGTCAGTCAGTAGTATTTAGCCTTGGAGGATGGTCCCCCCATATTCAAACAGGATATCACGTGTCCCGCCTTACTCGTTTTCACTTAAAATGATGTGTCGGTTACAGGGCTATCACCTTGTATCGCGATACTTTCCAGAATCTTCACCTGCATCATTAAAAGCTTAAGGGCTAATCCAATTTCGCTCGCCGCTACTTTCGGAATCTCGGTTGATTTCTACTCCTCCGGGTACTTAGATGTTTCAGTTCCCCGGGTTTGCCTTATTAACCTATGTATTCAGTTAATAATACTAGCTTTTGCTAGTGGGTTTCCCCATTCGGAAATCGTAGACTCAAGTGGCTTTTACTGCCTTATCTACGCTTATCGCAAGTTAATACGTCCTTCATCGCCTCTGACTGCCAAGGCATCCACCGTGTACGCTTAGTCACTTAACCATACAACCCCAAAGGGTTTCGCTTACGCGAAATAACAACGAATTGTTATTGTATTAGCAACCAAGGTTTCTATCGTTGCCTCATTATTTGAATGAGCGAGACAACATTTTCGATTTTGCCGGACTCAAATATTAAACATCTAACCGAAGTTAGGTGTTTCCAAGAACACTTGAATGTGTGTTGGTTTGTTATCACCGAAGTGACAACAAGATCCTAGAGTTTCCTTTTAAAAAAGGATCCAATAGGATTTGAGAACTTTTATTTTGATAAATAATAATCAATTATTTATCAGTCAGCTTTCCAAATTGTTAAAGAGCGAGATTTCATTCTACTTAAAGAAAAAAACCATTTTTAAATACTCTCATCTCCGTTGAGATAAAAACACTTAAAAATGGTGGAGCTATGCGGGATCGAACCGCAGACCTCTTCGCTGCCAGCGAAGCGCTCTCCCAGCTGAGCTATAGCCCCATTTACTAGGAAGTACAATTCCTTTCTCTTTTAACTTCTAAACCTATTTCAATCTGTGTGGACACTCATCATGCGCAATCATCGTTTAAGGAGGTGATCCAGCCCCAGGTTCCCCTAGGGCTACCTTGTTACGACTTCACCCCAGTCATGAACCACAAAGTGGTAAGCGTCCCCCCGAAGGTTAAACTACCTACTTCTTTTGCAGCCCACTCCCATGGTGTGACGGGCGGTGTGTACAAGGCCCGGGAACGTATTCACCGTAGCATTCTGATCTACGATTACTAGCGATTCCGACTTCATGGAGTCGAGTTGCAGACTCCAATCCGGACTACGACGCACTTTTTGGGATTCGCTCACTATTGCTAGCTGGCTGCCCTCTGTATGCGCCATTGTAGCACGTGTGTAGCCCTACTCGTAAGGGCCATGATGACTTGACGTCGTCCCCACCTTCCTCCGGTTTATCACCGGCAGTCTCCCCAAAGTTCCCGACATAACTCGCTGGCAATTAAGGATAAGGGTTGCGCTCGTTGCGGGACTTAACCCAACATTTCACAACACGAGCTGACGACAGCCATGCAGCACCTGTCTCAGAGCTCCCGAAGGCACGCCTGTGTCTCCACTGGCTTCTCTGGATGTCAAGAGTAGGTAAGGTTCTTCGCGTTGCATCGAATTAAACCACATGCTCCACCGCTTGTGCGGGCCCCCGTCAATTCATTTGAGTTTTAATCTTGCGACCGTACTCCCCAGGCGGTCTACTTAACGCGTTAGCTCCGAAAGCCACGGCTCAAGGCCACAACCTTCAAGTAGACATCGTTTACGGCGTGGACTACCAGGGTATCTAATCCTGTTTGCTCCCCACGCTTTCGCATCTGAGTGTCAGTATCTGTCCAGGGGGCCGCCTTCGCCACTGGTATTCCTTCAGATCTCTACGCATTTCACCGCTACACCTGAAATTCTACCCCCCTCTACAGTACTCTAGTTTGCCAGTTTCAAATGACCTTCCGGGGTTGAGCCCCGGGCTTTCACATCTGACTTAACAAACCACCTGCATGCGCTTTACGCCCAGTAATTCCGATTAACGCTCGCACCCTCCGTATTACCGCGGCTGCTGGCACGGAGTTAGCCGGTGCTTCTTCTGTAGCTAACGTCAAACAATAAGCGTATTAAACTTACTGTCTTCCTCACTACTGAAAGTACTTTACAACCCGAAGGCCTTCTTCATACACGCGGCATGGCTGCATCAGGCTTTCGCCCATTGTGCAATATTCCCCACTGCTGCCTCCCGTAGGAGTCTGGACCGTGTCTCAGTTCCAGTGTGGCTGATCATCCTCTCAGACCAGCTAGAGATCGTCGCCTTGGTGAGCCATTACCCCACCAACTAGCTAATCTCACTTAGGCTTATCCAATCGCGGAAGGCCCGAAGGTCCCCTCCTTTCCCCCGTAGGGCGTATGCGGTATTAGCTATCGTTTCCAATAGTTATCCCCCTCAACTGGGCAAATTCCTAAGCATTACTCACCCGTCCGCCGCTCGACGCCTATTAACGCTCCCGAAGGATTGTTAATTTCGTTTCCGCTCGACTTGCATGTGTTAAGCCTGCCGCCAGCGTTCAATCTGAGCCATGATCAAACTCTTCAATTTAAGTTCTTTTTGGCTCAATGAATACTGACTTTAAATTGCCTTTTACTTTAGATAACCAAAGATTAAATAGTAAAGTGTTCTTTAAAGTTCTATCACTCCAACAGAGTGATATTTAAATAACTGTGTTCAACGTTAATTCGCTTTCACTTTTAAAAAAGTAAAAACAAAATAAGCATCAAATTAGGTCACTCAGTTCATTGAAACCGTTGTTGATTTCGTGCCCTAAAGCAGAGAATCATCTTCGATTGTCATCAACGAGTGCCCACACAGATTGATATAGGTTTAAATTGTTAAAGAGCGTTCTAACTATCGAATCTTTATCAGTTTCAATCAGTTAGGGATGCGTATTCTACGCGTCCTGACTGTAAAGTCAAGATACAATTTTCAATCTATTCATTAAAAACGGTATATTGACTTCACTCAACTTTGAGCGAAATAAATGCCCGTATGTAATACGGGCAATCATAGTCATCCTACATAAAGTCTTACTTGTGCGCTTTATCTAGTGCTGTTTTATCTTTCCTAAAAAAGATAAAAACGATGTTAAAACCTGGCGATGTCCTACTCTCACATGGGGAGACCCCACACTACCATCGGCGCTGTTGCGTTTCACTTCTGAGTTCGGCATGGGTTCAGGTGGGTCCACAACGCTATGGTCGCCAAGCAAATTTGGTCAAGCTTCCTATCACGATAGAAAACTCTAATAATCTGGATTACTGACTTAAATAAAAGTTTTCACACATTCAATGTTCTTACATTGAGTCCACAAAACCCCTTGGGTGTTGTATGGTTAAGCCTCACGGGCAATTAGTACAGGTTAGCTCAACGCCTCACAACGCTTACACACCCTGCCTATCAACGTTCTAGTCTCGAACAACCCTTTAGGACACGTAAAGTGCCAGGGAAGACTCATCTCAAGGCTCGCTTCGCGCTTAGATGCTTTCAGCGCTTATCGATTCCGAACTTAGCTACCGGGCAATGCCATTGGCATGACAACCCGAACACCAGTGGTTCGTCCACTCCGGTCCTCTCGTACTAGGAGCAGCCCCTTTCAATCTTCCAACGCCCACGGCAGATAGGGACCGAACTGTCTCACGACGTTCTAAACCCAGCTCGCGTACCACTTTAAATGGCGAACAGCCATACCCTTGGGACCGACTTCAGCCCCAGGATGTGATGAGCCGACATCGAGGTGCCAAACACCGCCGTCGATATGAACTCTTGGGCGGTATCAGCCTGTTATCCCCGGAGTACCTTTTATCCGTTGAGCGATGGCCCTTCCATTCAGAACCACCGGATCACTATGACCTGCTTTCGCACCTGCTCGAATTGTCATTCTCGCAGTCAAGCGGGCTTATGCCATTGCACTAACCACACGATGTCCAACCGTGTTTAGCCCACCTTCGTGCTCCTCCGTTACTCTTTGGGAGGAGACCGCCCCAGTCAAACTACCCACCAGGCACTGTCCGCAACCCCGATAAGGGGCCGACGTTAGAACATCAAGCATACAAGGGTGGTATTTCAAGGTCGACTCCACTCCATCTAGCGACGAAGTTTCAAAGTCTCCCACCTATCCTACACATGTAGGGTCAATGTTCAGTGCCAAGCTGTAGTAAAGGTTCACGGGGTCTTTCCGTCTAGCCGCGGGTACACTGCATCTTCACAGCGATTTCAATTTCACTGAGTCTCGGGTGGAGACAGCGTGGCCATCATTACGCCATTCGTGCAGGTCGGAACTTACCCGACAAGGAATTTCGCTACCTTAGGACCGTTATAGTTACGGCCGCCGTTTACCGGGGCTTCGATCAAGAGCTTCGTCCGAAGACTAACCCCATCAATTAACCTTCCGGCACCGGGCAGGCGTCACACCGTATACGTCATCTTACGATTTTGCACAGTGCTGTGTTTTTAATAAACAGTTGCAGCCACCTGGTATCTGCGACTCCCGATAGCTCCATCCGCAAGGGATTTCACCGTCAAGAGCGTACCTTCTCCCGAAGTTACGGTACCATTTTGCCTAGTTCCTTCACCCGAGTTCTCTCAAGCGCCTTGGTATTCTCTACCCGACCACCTGTGTCGGTTTGGGGTACGATTTCTTATAATCTGAAGCTTAGAGGCTTTTCCTGGAAGCATGGCATCAATGACTTCATCACCGTAGTGACTCGACATCGGGTCTCAGCCTAACAATTTCCCGGATTTACCTAAGAAATTAGCCTACACCCTTGAACCTGGACTACCATCGCCAGGCTCACCTAGCCTTCTCCGTCCCCCCATCGCAATTATAAGAAGTACGGGAATATTAACCCGTTTCCCATCGACTACGCCTTTCGGCCTCGCCTTAGGGGTCGACTTACCCTGCCCCGATTAACGTTGGACAGGAACCCTTGGTCTTCCGGCGTGGGAGTTTTTCACTCCCATTATCGTTACTCATGTCAGCATTCGCACTTCTGATACCTCCAGCAGACCTTACAGTCCACCTTCAACGGCTTACAGAACGCTCCCCTACCCAACATAATAAATTACATTGCCGCAGCTTCGGTGTATAGCTTAGCCCCGTTACATCTTCCGCGCAGGCCGACTCGACCAGTGAGCTATTACGCTTTCTTTAAATGATGGCTGCTTCTAAGCCAACATCCTGGCTGTCTGAGCCTTCCCACATCGTTTCCCACTTAGCTATACTTTGGGACCTTAGCTGGCGGTCTGGGTTGTTTCCCTCTCCACGACGGACGTTAGCACCCGCCGTGTGTCTCCCGGATAGTACTTACTGGTATTCGGAGTTTGCAAAGGGTTGGTAAGTCGGGATGACCCCCTAGCCTTAACAGTGCTCTACCCCCAGTAGTATTCGTCCGAGGCGCTACCTAAATAGCTTTCGGGGAGAACCAGCTATCTCCAGGTTTGATTGGCCTTTCACCCCTAGCCACAAGTCATCCGCTAATTTTTCAACATTAGTCGGTTCGGTCCTCCAGTTGATGTTACTCAACCTTCAACCTGCCCATGGCTAGATCACCTGGTTTCGGGTCTATACCTAGCAACTCGACGCCCAGTTAAGACTCGGTTTCCCTACGGCTCCCCTATACGGTTAACCTTGCTACTAAATATAAGTCGCTGACCCATTATACAAAAGGTACGCAGTCACAGGACGCAATGCCTGCTCCTACTGCTTGTACGTACACGGTTTCAGGTTCTATTTCACTCCCCTCACAGGGGTTCTTTTCGCCTTTCCCTCACGGTACTGGTTCACTATCGGTCAGTCAGTAGTATTTAGCCTTGGAGGATGGTCCCCCCATATTCAAACAGGATATCACGTGTCCCGCCTTACTCGTTTTCACTTAAAATGATGTGTCGGTTACAGGGCTATCACCTTGTATCGCGATACTTTCCAGAATCTTCACCTGCATCATTAAAAGCTTAAGGGCTAATCCAATTTCGCTCGCCGCTACTTTCGGAATCTCGGTTGATTTCTACTCCTCCGGGTACTTAGATGTTTCAGTTCCCCGGGTTTGCCTTATTAACCTATGTATTCAGTTAATAATACTAGCTTTTGCTAGTGGGTTTCCCCATTCGGAAATCGTAGACTCAAGTGGCTTTTACTGCCTTATCTACGCTTATCGCAAGTTAATACGTCCTTCATCGCCTCTGACTGCCAAGGCATCCACCGTGTACGCTTAGTCACTTAACCATACAACCCCAAAGGGTTTCGCTTACGCGAGATAACAACGAATTGTTATTGTATTAGCAACCAAGGTTTCTATCGTTGCCTCATTATTTGAATGAGCGAGACAACATTTTCGATTTTGCCGGACTCAAATATTAAACATCTAACCGAAGTTAGCTGTTTCCAAGAACACTTGAATGTGTGTTGGTTTGTTATCACTGAAGTGACAACAAGATCCTAGAGTTTCCTTTTAAAAAAAGGATCCAATAGGATTTGAGAACTTTTATTTTGATAAATAATAATCAATTATTTATCAGTCAGCTTTCCAAATTGTTAAAGAGCAAAGATTTTATACTTATCGTAATAAGTGAAAACCATTTTTAAATACACTCAAAGAATATACTTAAAGATGGTGGGCGATACTGGGCTCGAACCAGTGACCCCCTCCTTGTAAGGGAGGTGCTCTCCCAACTGAGCTAATCGCCCACAGTTTTCTGTTTTATAATATAAAACAAAACTGTGTGTTTCTTTTCAAGAATGGTGGAGCTATGCGGGATCGAACCGCAGACCTCCTGCGTGCAAGGCAGGCGCTCTCCCAGCTGAGCTATAACCCCATCTTGAGTTTTAATTCTTTCATGGGAAAGAATGGTGGGTCGTGCAGGATTCGAACCTGCGACCAATTGATTAAAAGTCAACTGCTCTACCAGCTGAGCTAACGACCCAGTCTTGTTTTCTTTCTTAGGTAACGCAAGTTATAAGGCAGTTTATATACAATAAACAGCAGACAACTTAACGGATCATAAGGAGAAAATGGTATCCCGTAGGGGAGTCGAACCCCTGTTACCGCCGTGAAAGGGCGGTGTCCTAGGCCTCTAGACGAACGGGACACAGGTGTATAAAAGTGTTGGGCACTTTTATAATTGTACTTGCAATTAAGCAGGTACAATTTCATCTCCACTTTTTATACAAAAGTGAAAACAAAAAATCTCTTTGCTTTTCTAAACCTATTTCAATCTGTGTGGACACTCATCATGCGCAATCATCGTTTAAGGAGGTGATCCAGCCCCAGGTTCCCCTAGGGCTACCTTGTTACGACTTCACCCCAGTCATGAACCACAAAGTGGTAAGCGTCCCCCCGAAGGTTAAACTACCTACTTCTTTTGCAGCCCACTCCCATGGTGTGACGGGCGGTGTGTACAAGGCCCGGGAACGTATTCACCGTAGCATTCTGATCTACGATTACTAGCGATTCCGACTTCATGGAGTCGAGTTGCAGACTCCAATCCGGACTACGACGCACTTTTTGGGATTCGCTCACTATTGCTAGCTGGCTGCCCTCTGTATGCGCCATTGTAGCACGTGTGTAGCCCTACTCGTAAGGGCCATGATGACTTGACGTCGTCCCCACCTTCCTCCGGTTTATCACCGGCAGTCTCCCCAAAGTTCCCGACATAACTCGCTGGCAATTAAGGATAAGGGTTGCGCTCGTTGCGGGACTTAACCCAACATTTCACAACACGAGCTGACGACAGCCATGCAGCACCTGTCTCAGAGCTCCCGAAGGCACGCCTGTGTCTCCACTGGCTTCTCTGGATGTCAAGAGTAGGTAAGGTTCTTCGCGTTGCATCGAATTAAACCACATGCTCCACCGCTTGTGCGGGCCCCCGTCAATTCATTTGAGTTTTAATCTTGCGACCGTACTCCCCAGGCGGTCTACTTAACGCGTTAGCTCCGAAAGCCACGGCTCAAGGCCACAACCTTCAAGTAGACATCGTTTACGGCGTGGACTACCAGGGTATCTAATCCTGTTTGCTCCCCACGCTTTCGCATCTGAGTGTCAGTATCTGTCCAGGGGGCCGCCTTCGCCACTGGTATTCCTTCAGATCTCTACGCATTTCACCGCTACACCTGAAATTCTACCCCCCTCTACAGTACTCTAGTTTGCCAGTTTCAAATGACCTTCCGGGGTTGAGCCCCGGGCTTTCACATCTGACTTAACAAACCACCTGCATGCGCTTTACGCCCAGTAATTCCGATTAACGCTCGCACCCTCCGTATTACCGCGGCTGCTGGCACGGAGTTAGCCGGTGCTTCTTCTGTAGCTAACGTCAAACAATAAGCGTATTAAACTTACTGTCTTCCTCACTACTGAAAGTACTTTACAACCCGAAGGCCTTCTTCATACACGCGGCATGGCTGCATCAGGCTTTCGCCCATTGTGCAATATTCCCCACTGCTGCCTCCCGTAGGAGTCTGGACCGTGTCTCAGTTCCAGTGTGGCTGATCATCCTCTCAGACCAGCTAGAGATCGTCGCCTTGGTGAGCCATTACCCCACCAACTAGCTAATCTCACTTAGGCTTATCCAATCGCGGAAGGCCCGAAGGTCCCCTCCTTTCCCCCGTAGGGCGTATGCGGTATTAGCTATCGTTTCCAATAGTTATCCCCCTCAACTGGGCAAATTCCTAAGCATTACTCACCCGTCCGCCGCTCGACGCCTATTAACGCTCCCGAAGGATTGTTAATTTCGTTTCCGCTCGACTTGCATGTGTTAAGCCTGCCGCCAGCGTTCAATCTGAGCCATGATCAAACTCTTCAATTTAAGTTCTTTTTGGCTCAATGAATACTGACTTTAAATTGCCTTTTACTTTAGATAACCAAAGGTTAAATAGTAAAGTGTTCTTTAAAGTTCTATCACTCCAACAGAGTGATATTTAAATAACTGTGTTCGACGTTAATTCGCTTTCACTTTTAAAAAAGTAAAAACAAAGTAAGCATCAAATTAGGTCACTCAGTTCATTGAAACCGTTGTTGATTTCGTGCCCTAAAGCAGAGAATCATCTTCGATTGCCATCAACGAGTGCCCACACAGATTGATATAGGTTTAAATTGTTAAAGAGCGTTGCTTCTCGGTTGCTGTAAAGCTTTCCTTGAAGCGGACGTGCATTCTAGCGATTTAAAGTGAAGAGTCAAATACTTTTTCATTTTAATTTCGAAGGGCTTTTTCAAGCTGCTCGTCTTACTGATTTCTCTGCAAAGCCTTGTGGGCTCTACCGTGTCAGTGAGGCGCATTATAGAGAACGAATTATCTTTGGCAATACTTTTTTTGTCTTTTTTGAAGAAAAAATGGCACTTGAATCCAATTAGAAATCTACGTGCCATTTTTACCACTTTACTCATAGGTCGCTAACAAGTTATCCACAGACTTATTATAAACTGACTATAAAATAACCATTTATATGCCTGAACCAGCTTCTTGGAAGTCGTCATCTTCATGAAGTCCACATTCTCTTTTCAATCCGAAAAATCGTGTCTCTTCTTCTGACATTCCCGGTTCCCACTTTTTTGTCGTGTGAGTATCACCAACAGACAAATAACCTTGATCCCGTAACGGATGATATGAAAGGCCGTTTTCTACTATATAGTAGTGCACGTCTTTATTAGTCCAGTCTGCAATGGGCAAAAACTTGAACACACCATTTTGTATAGACAAGATGGGCAGGTTTGCCCGAGAGCTGGATTGCTCTCTCCTCAATCCTGAAAACCAAACTTTCGCCGAAAGATCATTGAGCGCCCTTCTCATAGGCTCGACTTTATTTATCTTATTATACTTCTCAATTCCGCTTACGCCTTGTTCCCATAATTTACCGTGTCTTGCTTCCTGCCAAACGGCGCTTTCTATCGCACGAAAAACCTTCAAGTTTAGATTCAGCTGTTCTGCTAACTCGTCAATAAAGAGGTAAGTCTCAGGAAACAGGTAACCTGTATCAGTTAAGATTACGGGAATATCTGGCTTAATCTCATTCGATAGGTGCAGCATCACTGCGGCTTGAATACCGAAACTCGACGAAACCACATGATTCCCAGATAAGTTTTCTATTGCCCACCTGACACGCTGTTGGGCTGATAGTTGTTCTAACTCGCCATTAATTTCAGCCAATTTCAGACTTTGCTCCACTTTATTTAAAATTAATAGTTCATTTAAACTAAGCGCAGTATTAAAGGTATCAAGCATAAAAGTCTCTCTTAGAGATAATCACTTCCTCAATAATCCCTACTCGTATAGTGAAGTCGCCAAAATTCTCATTCTCGTCCCGCTCTGTTGCCCATCGGCCAATCAATGCATCTAAGTCTTCTAGAATCTGCTTGTCCGTGATGTTCTCTTTATACATCTTTGGCACCCGAGTCCCAGCTCTATTTCCACCTAAATGTAGATTGTACCTACCTGGTGCTTTACCGACTAAACCCACTTCCGCTAACATTGCGCGGCCACAGCCGTTTGGACACCCCGTCACCCTTAGAATAATGTTGTCTTGTTCTGGCAAGCTGTGTTTCTTCAAAATGTCTTCTACATCTGTAACAAATTGAGGCAGCATTCGCTCCGCTTCGGCCATCGCCAATGGACACGTTGGAAAAGCAACGCAAGCCATTGAATTTTGTCTTTGAGGTGAAAGCGTGTCATCAACTAATCCATGAGCACGAGCGATAGCGTCAATTTTGTCTTTTTGATCCGCCGTCACTCCTGCGACAATTAGGTTCTGATTCGCGGTCATTCGGAAATCACCTTTGTGAATCTTGGCTATCTGTGCCACACCTGATTTTAGTGGCTTATTCGGAAAATCAAGTAGTCGGCCGTTTTCGATGAATAAAGATAGGTGGTACTTACCGTCAATTCCTTTTAACCAACCAATACGATCTCCGCGTGTTTTAAATTCATACGGTCGACTATTTAGAAATTGAATATTCGCTCTTTTCTCTACTTCCGCCTTAAACACGTCAATACCAACTCTATCTAAGGTATATTTAGTTTTTGCATTTTTACGGTTAGATCGATTACCCCAGTCACGTTGGGTCGTAACAACCGCAGCGGCAACGTCTAATGTTTTATCCAAAGAGATAAAACCAAAGTCGTCCGCTTTTCTTGGGTATGTAGAAGTATCGCCATGCGTCATGGCAAGTCCACCACCGACAAGTACATTAAACCCTATAAGTTTTCCATCTTCCGCTATGGCCACAAAATTAAGGTCATTCGCATGAACATCAATATCGTTGTTCGGAGGAATAACCACTGTCGTTTTGAATTTACGAGGCAAATAGTTACTTCCAAGAATCGGTTCTTCGTCCGTCGTTTCAACTTTTTCGCCGTCTAACCAAATCTCAGCATAAGCACGAGATTTCGGCAATAAGTGCTCACTTATTTTCTTCGCCCACTCATAAGCTTCTTGATGTAATTCCGATTCAATCGGGTTGCTAGTACACAATACGTTCCGATTGACATCACCAGCAGTAGCAATAGAGTCAATACCAATGGCATTAAGTGTTTGATGCATTAACTTAATGTTTGGCTTTAAAACACCATGAAACTGAAATGTCTGTCTTGTTGTGAGTCGAATGCTTCCATAAGAGGTGTGCTCTTCTGAAAACTTATCTATGGCTAACCATTGCTGTGGAGAAATAATCCCCCCGGGCATACGCGCTCT
Organism: Vibrio sp. DW001; assembly: GCF_029016285.1. Lineage (NCBI taxonomy): Bacteria > Pseudomonadati > Pseudomonadota > Gammaproteobacteria > Vibrionales > Vibrionaceae > Vibrio > Vibrio sp. DW001. The sequence goes on from NZ_CP091975.1 coordinate 3,450,175, forward strand.
AAGCATGACATTATGCAATGGCTCTAACTTCTGCTTTGCACGTTCCGCACGAATATCTCTATCATCTTGTTGATACATGCCATGGAAACGAATCAGTTGAAAATTGTCATTTGTAAACCCACCGGTAATTTGGTTCTTCAGGTCTAATTTAATTGTTCCGCGAAGGAAGTTACTCTCTCTTTTAAGACGCTCATTATCAGAAAGAGGACCTAATTCTTCGCCTATCACTACTTGTTCACTCATTAGTACACATCCCTCTGATAACGCTTCTGTTTACGTAAATTATTAATAAATTCTTCTGCTATTTCTTGGCTTAGCTGACCATGCTTTTGAGCAATAGTAATTAGCGCATCATTAACATCTTTGGCCATTTGAGTCGCGTCTCCGCATACATAGATATATGCACCTTGTTCAATCCACTGCCAAATCTGTTCTGCGTTTTCTAATAGCCGATTTTGAACATAGACTTTTTCTTTTTGATCTCGACTAAAAGCAACGTCTAACTTTGTCAAAAGACCAGATTTAAGATGCTTTTGCCATTCAACCTGATAAAGGAAATCTTGCGTTAAGGTTCTATCGCCAAAGAACAACCAATTTTTCCCTTCTGCACCTCTATTATCACGTTCCTGCACGAAACTTCTGAATGGTGCGATACCGGTACCGGGGCCTATCATGATTAACGGTGCATTGTCGTCTGCTGGCAATTTAAAGTTGTTATTGTTTTCAACGAATACCTTAACTTCACTCCCTTCTTCAAGGCGTTGTGAAAGGAAACCCGATGCTCCACCATGACGTTGTTCTTCACCTTTTTTGTACTCGACAAGTCCAACGGTTAAATGAACTTCATCTTCAACTTCGGTTTGAGCTGAAGCGATAGAATAGAGGCGTGGTGTTATCTTGCGGAAAAGCCCAACCAATTCTTCAGCTGATAGCTTCGTTTTCTTTTCAGCAAGTACATCAATTACCTGAGTATTCGATGCGTATTGACGTAACTTATCTTTATCTTCAACAAGTTTTTGTAACTTTTTGCTACCTGAAAGCTCTGCATATTTAGTGACAAGTTGTGGGTTACTCGCGGTAATTTCATATTTGGAAATAAGGGCATCACGAAGTGATACACTTTCCCCTGATACATCGACACTCTCAACACCTGAGAGTCCAGCTTGATTAAGAATCGCGTCAACAAGATCCGTTCCATTCTCATACCATACACCCAGGGCATCACCTGGCTGATAAATGATACCTGAACCATCCAAATCGATTTCGATATGACGAACATCTTTACCAGAATCACGACCTGTAATTTTTTGAATAGTTAGTAGAGAAGCTGTGTATGGGTTCTGTTTTGTATAATGACTAAGACCCGTCTGGGCAGAATTCAGCGTCTGAACGGCTCCAGAAGAAATGGAACTAGATAACGCTTCTTTAACTTTACTTAATGCATCGGTACTCCATTGCTCTGCTAATTCATCATAATCAACATCGCAATCAAGTCGCTCGATAAATGCAGTTGCTCCCAATTTAGCTAAATACGTATCAAAGTCTCTACCCGTTTGACAATAAAACTCATAGCTTGAATCACCTAGAGCGACAACGCCATATTGTAAACCATCCAATTTTGGTGCCTTTTTCGATTGCAAGAATTCGTGCAATTCAATGGCATTATCTGGCGGTTCTCCTTCACCATTGGTCGAGGCCACAAAAATCACATGTGTTTCTTTAGCTAGGTTCTTACCTTTATAATCACTTGCATCAAATAACTCTACAGCGATACCTTGAGCTTCTGCCGCCGATTTAATGGACTCCGAAACACCTTTTGCATTACCTGTTTGGGACGCAAAAATAATAGATAGCTTGCCCGTTGGCTCTGAGCCATTTGCAGCCGATGTTTGGATATTCGGTGCATTTACTCCAGAAGACTGGGTCTGACTTAAACCCCAAAAATAACCGCTAACCCAAGCTAACTGCTGGGGAGACAGTTCTGATATGGCTTGTTTTAACTGACCTGCTTGTTGGTCATTTAGCGGACTTGCTAGTGCTGAGAGTTCCTTCGATAACATTGTCACGACATTCCTATTAGTTGCGTGACTATAGATTAACCACTCACGCTAATAACAAGAAAGAATAGAAGTTCATGTTTTATAACTTTTTGAGATAAGGAGATTTTAAAAAGAGATGTTTCGTTATTTTTGTTCAACCCTAACCTGATTAAATCCAACGGCCATTGCCGATTTAGAGGCCAAATCTAAATCAAGATATTGACATCCTTCACCTTCAGAGTCGGTCAATAACACAAGCCCACCATGAGCATGTCTAAATTCAACTATCCAGCTTCCATCTTGCACCGAAGGCTCGATAATGGCCTCAATAAGCTGATTTTCCCTATATAACGTTCTTAATTCTGTCAGCGTCATAGCAACTTTCCTTATCGCCCATTAGCCAAATAATGCCGCATTCGAGTGAATATTATCTGTAACACGTAATTTAAGCATGGCTCATAAGCTTACATATGTTAAATAATTTTTAGTTTTTATTGTTAATAGGTATAAAAAAGCACCACGTAATAACGTGATGCTTTAAAAATCAAATAATGTTGTTATCTACAAAACAACACTGACACCGATAAACCAACCATCTACGAATACCGTTGCTTCATTCTCTTTATCTTCATAGAAAGTGTAATCCATGACTCGATACCCTGTTCTCAAAGCAACATCCACCGTCTGTAGAGCAAGGGTGTATTCGAAGCCTGCAATAAAGTCGGCCGTTTTTTTATTTCCACTGTTATAGAAATCGAACTGCCCAATGATATCGATATCGGTCTTTGGGATACCTATTGCTCCATTCGCGTATAGGCCCCATGTTGTCATATTGAAATTTTCATCCGTACCTAAATAGGTGTATCGGCTATTTTGGTAATTTGATGCATTGAGACCAAGATCGAGAGCTAAAGTATCGTGCTCTATAACATCGTAATAGAACGTAAAATCATATTTATCAAAAGCCGTTTGCTGAGAATCAATTTCACTGTATCTAAACTTAAAATGCGGAGCGTATGGGAGATCAGTTTCTAATATGAGGGTTAAAAAAGGCGTTTTATCTTCATCATAACGTACATCATTGACCTTGGTACTTCCCCACCAATAATCTAAACCAACCTCACCACGGTAAAAATCGTCTGCCATTGCCGATTGAGCAAACAGTGTCATTGCACAGCCAAACAACAACTTTTGTCCCATTTGTACCATTTCTGTCTCCCTTTCATTAACCCTTCAGTAACTCTTTGATACTAGCATAGTTAATAATATAGAAATTCAACAGGTTCAATCCATTAACGAGCAGACACAATGTAATTTTTGTAAACCCACACACCAATTGCGATCACAATAATCCAAGGCAATAATTTAATTATAAAACCGACCATACCCATCAAAAACATGACAAATATTGAAACGCCTAGTGCAATGAACACCGTCATCATACTAAGTCCAGTAAAAAATAGGATACCGATAAACATTATAAAAAATAGTAATTCGAACATAACACTCTCCTGTTGATTCCCACACCTGATTGATTCGATTAAACATGGGATTGACAGTTAACAAAGCAGGATTCAAGCCACATTTTATTTTGTTAAAAGTTCTTACATATCAAGTAATAAAGAACTGTCAAAATGAACTCTGGTGGTTAATCACTCTTTTAATGGTAAATTTCACCACCAACATGGTGAAATTTACACGTTAAGTTCTTTTGGTATTTTTGCTAATGCTGCTTCTACCACTTCAATACCTGCCCCTTTTTTATGCGCATTTTCACTGATGTAACGACGCCATTGACGTGCTCCAGGCATGCTTTGAAAAAGCCCCGACATATGACGTGTGATATGCCCCAACTGAGCCCCGTTTTCTAATTGGCTTTCGATATAAGGGTACATTTCATGAACCACTTCACTGCGTTTTTTAATTGGCTTTTCTCGCCCGAAAATTTGTTGATCAACTTGAGCAAGCATATAAGGGCTCTGATAGGCTTCTCTACCAACCATAACACCATCAACATGCTCTAGATGTTCAATAGATTCGTCTAATGTTTTCACTCCGCCATTTAAGCCAATATTCAAATGTGGAAAGTCCAATTTCAACTGATATGCTCTTTCGTAATCTAGAGGTGGAATCTCTCTGTTTTCCTTCGGGCTTAAGCCACTTAACCACGCCTTACGTGCATGAATAGTAAAATCATCACAACCACCAAGTTCATGCACTTTAGTAATAAAAGTAGTTAAGAACTCATAGGAATCCAAATCATCAATACCAATGCGTGTTTTAACGGTAACTGGTATATCAACCACATCTTTCATTGCTTTAATACAATCAACAACGAGATCGGGCTCTGCCATCAAACAGGCACCAAAACGTCCGTTTTGAACACGATCAGAAGGACAACCTACATTCAGGTTAATTTCATCATAACCACGTGTTTGCGCCAATTTTGCACAAGCAGCTAAATCCACCGAATTAGAACCACCCAACTGTAACGCAAGAGGATGCTCCTCTTCGTTATAAGCTAAAAAGTCACCTTTACCATGAATGATCGCGCCTGTTGTCACCATTTCTGTATAGAGCAACGCCTCTTGAGTCAACAAGCGATGGAAGTATCTACAGTGCCTATCCGTCCAATCGAGCATGGGCGCAATGGAGAAGCGTGAAGAGCTGTAATTGTGAGTCATACCTTGTATAGCCTTGTTTCTATTGATTTTGATTACTGATCGCAAATACGTGTAAACACATTGAAATACCCTAAAATACTTGTTATAGATCCCCTTGTAGAACCCCTCATTCAAAAGGGGATCCGGAGGGATACAAAATGGCATATTTCAATATAGAGCGAAGAACCCTAAGTAATGGTGAGCCACGCTACAAAACCACAGTGTTTGTAAAGAAGAATGGGCGCATAGTACACCGTGAAAGCAAGACGTTCAAAAAAAAGGCTTTGGCTAATTCGTTTGGTAAAAACAAAGTGACCGATATTGAAGCCAATGGTTTAAACAGCGCGACCATTTGTACTATTGGTGAGTTAATCGATTTGTACATGAATGACAAAGACTTATACGACAAAGACGGTAGAACTAAGCGCTATTGCATCAAGCTTTTGCGTGATTGCCAGATATCTAAAATTATTACTAACGAGTTAAGAACCAGTGACCTAATAGAACATTGCCGAGATAGAAGAAGCTCCGGAGCAAAGCCTGCTACCCTTTCTCATGATATAAGCTACCTCAAAGCGGTTATGAAAAAAGCCCAGCCAGTATTCAACATTGACGCTCAAGTAAGTGTTTTTGATGAAGCCTTTACTGTATTGAAAGAAATGGAGCTGATTGGGAAAAGCGAAAAGCGCACCAGACGCCCAACTGATAATGAACTAGACAAACTAAGAGACGCTTTGGTTCAAAGAGAGCGGCACCATGCGAATACTATTCCTCTAACAGATATGCTCGATTTCAGCATTTTGAGTTGTATGCGAATCAGTGAAGTTTGCGGCCTAAAGTGGGAAGACTTAAACCAAGAACATAAAATCATTCTTGTGCGTGATAGGAAAGACCCACGAAAAAAACAGGGGAATCACATGATAGTCCCGTTACTTGGTGGCGCGTTCGACATTGTGATGAAGCAATCTCAACAAGGGGATCTTATCTTTCCACATAATCCGCGCAGTGTAACGGCCGCATTCCAGAGAGTGAGAAACAAATTAGGCATTGAAGATTTACGTTACCACGACTTAAGGCGAGAAGGAGCAAGTCGATTATTTGAAAAAGGCTACTCGATTGAAGAAGTAGCCCAAGTAACAGGACATCGAAATTTAAATACTTTGTGGACGGTATATACCCAGCTTTTTCCACACAAACTTCATGACAAATTTGATAATTGATACAGCAAGCACGGTTAGATGTACTGATTAATAGTCAATCTTACACATCAAATAGTAAGCCTAACTTTGTGAGGAGTTTTCGCATATATTATCTCATTACCCTTTTTGCCCTTTTTGTGCAATATCTAGCTTGTCAGTTACTAACTTTATTAGTTCTTTTGATTGTGGCAAAATTTCTTGAAGTACTCTTAACTCTTTGAGAAGGAACTTTTCAGCTTGAACATATTGCTCTAAAACCAAATATGAATTTCCAAGCCTGTAATATCGAGTTAGGTTATCCTCTAAACAAAAATCACTCTCAATTTCTACAATCTGAAAAGTTAATTTAGTAAGTTCAACTACCCTTTTAGCATTTAGCTTTTTATCTTTTTCCGCTGATAAGTAAAAATCTGCGAGGTGCGTAAATCCTGCACATGCCTTCCCAAAGCCTTTTTCTAGATTATATTGCAAAGGATCTTCAATATTATCATCTAAATCTAAAATCGCTCTTATCGTGAATTCTTGACCTTCAAATAGCGGTTTAATATTTTGAAGGCTATTATTAATTTCATCATCAAAACTAGTGGTAGCTGTTGAAACGCTAGAAAAAAAACAGAGTAATGTCGCAATAAATTTGTATTTCATTTAAATTTGATCTCGCTAATTATTATTAGATAATCGAATAGTCTAGGTTATTAAATAACCCTCTGGCTTGTGGGCAGAAGTCATAATGTTCAAACCTTAAGTTGAAAACCGACAGATCACATGATGAGTAACTCAGACTACAACCTCTGACAACAGCCAGTAACTCTACCCATGATGATAAATTGCCTATCTTGCATTTCACCTCGGGTTATCTCCCAAGTTTTGTATTTATCATTATCGCTCATCACTTGTACGCCGTCTTTAACGCGCTGTAACCGCTTGATAAACAACTCTCCTTCCCAATCAAATACATAAATTCCATCATTGACGAAGTTTTCAATGGCTTCAATTGCAACTAAAGAACCATCTTGCAAAGTAGGCACCATACTATCGCCTTGCATGTATAGCATTTTTGCCTTAATTGCACTGCTAATACCCAACACCAATCTAAGAGATTCACTTAACTCGACCACTCTACTCGGTTCGTATTCAACTAATGAACCTGCGCCTGCGGATGCAGCAACATCATACAGTCGAACTGCAATAGCATCTTTTCTTGAAGTTATTTTAACTTGCTCATAAATGCGCTCGGGGATTTTACCTCTGATTCTCCATCCTTGGATGGTATTAGCTGCTATTCCTAAAAAATCAGCTAAGTCTTTGTTTTTAGTGGTTCCAGTGGCAATTTTCAATTCATTTAATGCTTCATCAAATTTATCTGACACAAAAAATCCTTACAATAAGGTTGTATTAACCCTTAGTATAGAGTTATATTAATTACAACGGAGTTAAAATAACTCGCAAGTACTTAGAACTACTTACATCATACCGTAGGTATGAAATGAATTCAGGAGATATGTCATGAATACCGCATTCGCATTAATGGCCAGATTTGAAGGTACTGTCATTCCACTCAAAGACATTAGCGAGGAATTCTTAGGAATAACACCCAAAACAGCCAACGCCAGAGCCAATTCCAGACAGCTAGAAATCCCCGTATTTCAGTTACGCGAATCAACTAAAGCACCTTACTTGGTGAAAGTTGAGGATCTCGCACATTACATCGACCAATGCCACAAAGTAGCAAAAGAAGAATGGCACAGCGTGAGAGGTACAGCATGAACACACCAGTACACAGCATCAATATAGATTTTTCACATTCGAGTGAAGCAAAAGTTCTCTTGAAATGTGTGACCGCCGGAAAAGTTATTGCCGCGCATCGAGACTATCTCGAAGCCGTTCAAACACAGCTCATTGATGCTATCCAACTGCTAGAAAGCTTGGAAGCATAACGATGAGAATTCAAACCGATACCAACCTACTTTTCGATGATGAGCATCCAGAGTGTTTTTACATAATTAGCTCTGCTGAGGGCCAGTTATTCGCTTTTGTTCAGTGCCTTGATGTTGGGGGCAATAAAAAGCCAAGACCAAAACGCTATTGGGGCGCGTGGGATTGGGATGCGCCTGAGCAGTCCATAAAGCATATTTTAAAAAATGGTGGTAAATGGCCTCAACTATCAAGCAACGCTTAACCCGCTAACGAGCAAACGAATAACTACAAGGAAATCACTAATGGTCACTATCTCAATTGATATCAACACCTTTGAAGAAGCCTTGAATCTACAAAATGTTGCGTCTATCAGGCACAACGCACTATTAAAAGGCAATGCAGACAGTGTCAGCACTAGCCAAGCTTTAATCAGCCTAATGTGGAAGCAAATCTACGTTGAAGCAGGTGCCGCAATGGAAAGGTTACAAGCCGACCAAGAAGGCGACCCCGATTATCTGGATTAAGAGGGCTTTGTTATGGCAATCGCTCCTCCTATGGAATTGAAGTTAATGATTAAGCGCTTCCAGTATAAACACGCTAAATCAGAGCGTCGAAAAACGCTCATTATCCATCAGGCCAAGAAGCTAAAACGCTCGGTGAGGTGAATCATGTCCCGCAATAAAAAGTACGAATTAGCCCAACATGAGAAAGGACTCAAAAAGGTCACGGTATGGGTTCCGGTTGAGCGTGAGCCGGAATTTAAAATGCTTGCGTCGGCGTGTTGTGACCATCGGAATTTAACCTTTAACACCTTGCGCGATGTGCAATCAGGAAAGTTTGTTTCCTTAGAGCGTATATAGCGTTTTTGGCTCCCGTCACTGGTGACAGCATGAAGAAGAGGCATGAACAGACCCATGATAGTATCTAGCTTTCAAACACACTTTTACCCAACACTGCCTAAGTTTGTGGTGAGTGATATAAACAAAAAAGTTTATGCCCGTTCAAAGCGTGAAAACGCATCCCGTAGCAGTCTTGAATCCTTCGCGATGGAAACCACAAAGAAAAGCTTTCTGTCTGCCGATCATATCGAACGCCGCTACCCTTTTGCCAGTCGCCGAATTGATCGTAACGAATATCGCAAAATCACCCGTTACACCGAACGTAAAAAAAGGCGCATCGGTAAAATTCAAACCAGTATCAAATCCGACATGCACGCCTTGACGCACGACATTTTAATGCTTGATGAGAAGCGTAAAACGTTTGGTTTAACGCTTGTCACTCACCTACAAAAATTGATCCTTGAGTTTGATGGTGACGGCGATGAGCATCACCTTCGCTTACTGTGCCGAAAGCTGTCTAAATTAATAAGGCATTATCACATCACACCGCCTCGATTACCCAAGCGCCCTACTTTTGAACAGTACTTTACCGCTATCACTAAGATGACCACAGACGATTGGATAAACGACCGATTAGAGCGTTTAAAGTTCGAGTACATCGAGTATTCACAAATCTCTCTTGGTCGAGTGGGTAACAATGCCAATCAATCAAAGTACGTCAGCGCCATGACGCTCAATAACTTTCTAGAAGCGCAAGACAAACAAGCTAAGTTCTTAGCCGATTACTGTATCTACAATGCCGATGAAGACATCAGCGTTGATTTAGAAAATGTCTTCATGGCAAGCACATCGAACCCAGAGAACCGCCGTATTGAAATGATGGTAAGAAGTCGAGGCTTTGAAGAGCTGGCCGACGCTAAAGGTTATACCGCTGCTTTCATTACTTGGACGCTTGCCAGTCAGTACCACCGGAACAGTAAAAATTGGAATGGTGCCAACCCGAAGGAGGGACACCAAAACCTAATGAAACAGTGGTCACGAGCAAGGGCGATACTTGCTAAACAAGGTGTAGATTACTTCGGTTTTAGAGTGGCCGAGCCACACAAAGACGGAACCGCGCACGCGCACTATTTCTTGTTCTGCAAAGAAGAAGAAAAAGAACTCATTGTTTCCACACTGCGAGATATTGCCATTGAAGAAGATAAACAAGAGCTTTACTACAAGACGGTTAACGGGAAATCAGTTAAGCGAAATAAGCCGGTACTAAGGGCGCGTTTCGATTGCAAATTTTGCGACCCTTCCAAGGGTGGCGCAACGGCCTACATTGCTAAATACATAGCAAAAAATCTGAATGGATCACACATGTCCGAAAGCGACAAAAAGGCCGCGCAATCGGTGCGCGCTTGGGCTTCCCTTTGGCGTATTCGTCAGTTTCAGCAATTCGGTGGTGCGCCTGTTTCTATTTGGCGCGCACTGCGCAAAACCTCGGCCGAGGAAATCAAAGCACTAAAGTGTGATGAATTATCCGAGCTACACGGCCATGCGGATAAATCACGTTGGAAGGACTTTGTTCAAGGCATCGGTGACGCGCAAATTACCTATGAAGAGAAAGAGAACCGCTATTTTGAGACGGTAAAGAAAATCGTTGGGTTCTCCTTCATGCACCATTGCGTTAACACCATCAAAGCGCAGTGGGAAATCATTAGAAAATCCGATTTGAAAGCAACCCAAAAAAGGGACGGAGTCCCGTCTCGGAGCACTGAAAATAACTGTAACCCTGCTCCTAAAAAACCAATTTCACCGCTAGAAAAAGCCCTTATGGACTTAACCGGATGGAATATTAAACGGGTTCAATGTTTGGTTAAACCGCTAACACTGGGGATAAAGGTCACCATCGATGACATGACCACCGTTAGCATTCGAAATGGACGGTTAGCCGTGAGTTAAACGCGGCGGTAACACAATTTTAGCTGTTAATCCCAAACGGCCATCAAGCGAAGCAAGCCTGATTTGCTTGAAGGGCGTTTCAACAAACGAAGTGCGTTAGAGTTTTAAGAGGGGGAACCGATGTTAATCACCTGTCCAAAGTGTGAGAGCAAAGCACTAATAGCCACATCGAGAGCCATGACCAAGGACACCCGCGAGGCGTATTGCCAATGCCTAAATTTAAACTGTGGGGTAATTTTTGTGACCTACACGTCTGTGCATCGGATAATTGAGCCTGTTGGGGGGAAGCCTAACCCAGAACTCCAACCTGAATTGTGCAGGCCGGAGGACTTAGAGCAGATTGAGTTGTTTAGGTGATATAAAAAAACAGTTCTAATGCTGTTATAAAGGCCAGAGATCATTAGATAAAAGCTACTAATCTAAATACCTCTCACCTTCAAGAAACTATAACCAGAGATTAAAGTTCGACCTCATAATCCTCTTTATTTTTCACTTTCTGCAACAAATCGACGGTATGTTGAGAATATTTGTGCGCAAAGGACTTAGCGCCCGTCTTAATGGTTACGTGGTATCTATTATCGGTAGCTTTGATATTTACCCCTTTATCTTCCCATACAGTATTCAGTAAATTCTCTGCATAATTCCAATAACTACCCCCAAGTTTCTTAGCTACAGCTGTTAGAGTAAAATCGAAATTTGCATTAAACATCTGGGCGTCAGTAAGTTGAGTTATGCCAAATAATGTCGGTAATAATTCAGAGTTCTCTTCTATGTCTTGTAGCATTTGAAAATTAAAAGGCAACTCTTGTTTAGGCAAATTAGAGTTAACCAGTTGATAAGTTCGAGCTAATAACGATCTCATTAATCTTGGATTAACCGTTATTTCTGGAGTACATGACGATAAAGCATCAAAAATCCATTTAAATTCAGATGCATATATTACTTTTAAGCGAACACTGCGTGTGGCATCTATGGTAACTAATTGCTCTGTTGGCAGATCTTGTTTCGTCTCTGAATCAGAATCAAAGCACACCATATAAATATTGGGGATTAGCTCATTATTAGGAGCAAGTATTTCATCTATATCAGAAAGGATACCTTTGATATTCGAATCAGTGCCACTATAGCCAAAAAAGAATAGTGGATGTTCGGCAAAATACGTCAATAACTTCGCACTCAAATACTTTTTCCGCTTGTTAAAATCTGAGTAATCTTCTGAGGTCAAAATAACAGTGTCGTACTTTGACGAACACCCATGGATTTTGAGAATCTCACCATATGATGTGTAGTTTGCTCTTACTATTTCTTGCCCTACCACTTTATGGTAATCAGGGAATATCTTCTCTAATGCATTATCATAGTTGGTTGTAATGATTGAATGAGGTTTGACTTTTTTAAGTGACTCAATTTCAGCAGAGTAGGCGTTAGTTTCTATGTCAAAATTATCTGCTAGATTATTTATGTAAGATACTACCTCATACTTGATATAACTGTCTTTTGTGACTTCTGGCTCGAACATTTCATCGGGAAACCTTCCTTGCCCTTCTTCCCAAGCCCACTCCGAATAGAGGTCTGCAAAAACTGACGCTATTTTGGTATTATCTTTTTCATATTGTTGTTGGTAATAGGCGAAACGTTTCGTTATTAATGGGCAACGCTCTGCCAAGTCAAACATTAACTTATCCCAACAAGGCGCATCAAAGTACCTCTGTGACATGCCAGACCCTACGAATAAAATTGGTTGAACTTGTAGGTTTTCCATACATGATTGCATGTCGATTTTTATGGAGGCTTTATATTGTTCGTAATCCATTTAACGGTCCTATATAACCTAACGATTTAATTTATTCGCACCCTCATTAGGTATGCATAAAATATGAAATAGTTGTTGAATTGGAAGAACGTTCGCTTCCGGAGATAATATTACGAGGTGTAACCTTAAAGCACTTATTTATACTCGTTTTTTTTGGATCAAAAAAGTATGTTAAGACCTAAAATTAAATATTATCGTTCGCCTACTCATTAACTTAAAACACCCCAATCTCTTGAGACAAACCAGTTTGTTTGCCATGTAACAAACTCAATCGGATCAAAATTTTGATCTAAGAACTCCATTGCTACTATTTGGTCAGGCAAAAGCGACAAAACATGGTTTTTATTGTCACTTTCATAGTCCCATAGATGATAGCGGTCATCTTTATTATGTGCACGACGACTTGGACCAAAATCCATAGGAGCACATAAGCGGTGTAATTGCCTTCCATCCTCTTTTGAGAAAAATGTCATACTAATTTTTGATTTACTATGAATAGAATCAATAAATTGAGTTTTCTGCATAGCTTACTCCTTATATGCAACCAGAGTTACAATAAGACCATATTTATTAGATGGTTTTTGTGCACTTCCTCATATTTACCATGAGGACATAACAAATACATTTTGACCAAAATCGTCAATCTCTAGGTCTCCTTTTACTTCCTGTACGAAATCTAATCACCAGTCCAAATAACGTAAATTCGCATTTTTTAATAAAAACGAACGAATGCGATCCTGTCCGTTTTTCAAAACTCGCTTCAAGCCTTTATATATCAAGGTTTCGCGCGATTGTCGCTTGCGCCCCATTTTGCGCATAATTAACAGGTGCAATTGTAGCGCGGAGGGGTGGGTGAGTCCGAACGGGGCCTGCGCGCGCTGTTTGCGCGCAAAAAAGCGCACGAATGCGATCATCGCCGTTTTCAGCCATTCTCTATAAATCAGTTTTAGAAAGTCATTGAATATTCAGAAGATCACCGAGTTGTTACCGTCATTCTATCCGCGTCATTTAGAACTGAGGGAAAACGTATGTATGTAACGTGTCCGATTTGCTATTCCAAAGCGCACGTCATTAGCAAACAGAGACAAACAGCCAAGCAGAGCGAACATTTATGTCAGTGCTCTAACTTGAATTGCTCTTCTTCTTTCAAGGTATCTCTAAGCCTGATTGGAGGTATTAACCTTCCAAAGAAACCGGAGGCCACATGTTAGCTTGCCCTAACTGCGGTGCGAAATATCGAATCGTAACTTCGCGGATAATTTCCAATGAAGTAAGGGAATTTTGCTGCCATTGCACAACGTGCCAGGCACGATTTCGCCAGTACGCTGTATTTGAAGAATTTATTGTGGAGAATTCCAATAGCCAACCCCCTGATGAGCAGGCACAACCCGAAGTAGCAAAGAGACGAGAGAAGATTATTAGCATGCTGACCCCATCACAACGACCGCCGAGTGATGAGCCTGTAGGACCAGCGATGGTATTCAAGCAAACCGTTTGATAAGTAACAGACACAAAAAAGCCGCTCAGCGAGAGCGGCTTTAGAGTTTTCCAACAGAGGACTGTGAGATAAGAAACTGAAGAGGAAACCAAACTCACCCCGCCATAATACCCAACCCGCTGCCGCAATCTTGCTTATCACCTTCTAGAACCGCTATCTAGAATTCTATCCAGTGCATTTACGTCTTTTAAATCGGTTAAATAGAACCTCACGAAATAGATCCATTTAATAACCAACAGGACAACCCATGGACACAAACACAGATATTAAATTCCGCGCATACAAAGACGATAAGCAAAAACAATATGACACCCTTAACCAAGACGGGGGGTTTTATGTCGAGAGTTCACAGGCCAGAGGCGAACTCATCCGAATGAGAAAAACGGATGAATTTCTCAATCGCATCAACCTCGTTCTAGTGGTGCGAGATATGGACAATTCGATAGGCTTAGGCAGTGGCAAGCTCATTGCAGCACGTACCGATACTGCCAAGGGCGGAACACGCATACCGCGCAAAATAAACCCGAGCACTGGAATGCCTTATGAATGTAAACAAGTTAACTTTGATTCTGCTATCTCCTACGAAACGATGGATGCTTGGGCGCACCATGACGACTTTAACGACTGTTTTGAGCGTGAAATGCAAAAGCATGCGAACTTAGATTTAATCCGCGTCGGCTTTTTTGGTAAAGAGACCGCCGATGATTCCGACGAAGCACTTAACCCCAACGGCGAAGATGTAACAGAAGGTTGGATTCAAGCGTTAAGAGACCACAGAGAAGCGTCTATCCTAAGCCCAGAGAGCGAAGAGATACGCATCGGTGAAGATGGGCACTACGCAACCGTTAATGAAGCCGTGTCCGCTGTGAAGGCGAAAATAGCCCCCCGTCATCGTGACGTAAATGACCTCATTGTATTACTTGGCAGTGATTTAGTGGCTCATGATGCGGCAAGCTTCTATCAAAAACGTGTTGATCCTAAGCAACCCGTTCACCAAATAGAAATGCGACAAATCAAAGAGTCTTATGGTGCTATGCCTGCCTTTATGCCGTCCTGTTTTCCGGCACGGGGCATCATGGTGACCAGTTTTGACAACCTATCCATTTACTTCTTAGCCCGCGCCTTTAGACGTTCATTTGGAAGACGCAACGATAGACTCAACCGTCTAGAGAGCTTCGAATCAATGTCGTTGTGTTACATCATTGAGCAATTAGACAAAGCCGCTGCTATTGATTTTGACGCCGTAAAATTAAACAAGAGTGGTGTTTGGAAATAACCCCACGATTATCAACCGAAGAGCCGTAAGCCACTTAATAGCGCAGGCTCATTCCATACGATGAAGAGAACGACTTATGTTTATATCTGATCCTATCTGTATTTTGACCGCGGGCGTGTCCGTTGGTGGTAAAGAAATCAGCCAACAAATTATCGACGAAATGGCAGAAAGTTATAATCCAAGCGTTTATACCGCTCGCATAAATAAAGACCAAGAACGAAGAGGTGAAAAGCTCGGCTCTGTTGCTTCATTAGAAAAGCAGGGGAACAAGCTCTATGCGGTGCTAAAGCCTAACTCAAAGCTATTGCATACCGTTGAGCAGGGGCAACTACTACACGCTGCTTGTGAGTACATAGAGGAGTTTGCAGGCACAGGTAAAGCTTACTTAACAGGCCTAGCTTTAACGGATAATCCGGCCTCTTTGGGTACCACTCAAATTCACCTTTCAGCAACGTCGAACAACAGCGTTGTGAAGAAGAATTCATTCTATAAAAAAGATGATCAAATTAGCGTGTTAAAAAGCAAAATAACGACGTTATCGGCTCAACTCGACAGCCTAACCATACAGGCTAATGCACTCACCAATGAGTCAGACAAAGAAGAAGAGGAAGACATGTACCTTTGACCTTTCATAACGTCAAAATACAAAAAGGCCACTATTTCTAGTGGCCTTCTTTTTTGCATAAATATGCAATTGTAATGGCAGGGGTGGAGAGATTCGAACTCCCAACACGCGGATTTGGAATCCGCCAGACAAAAATCTAGGCACAAATATGTTGAATGAGCCGTTGCACGACTGAGTTAATCAACGTCCGTAGCATAATCTTTAGTATAGATATAATGAAAAAAAAGGGGACGCATAACTATTGTTAAGATACTTTAGGGTATAGCTTAAAGGGTTCTAGTGTCAGTTTAGCATCGAAATATAAATTGATATTCTTAGTCTGGATATATCAACTATACAAATCACGAGTAGAGGAATAACGATGGAAGCTAAAATAAGTACTATAAATTTAGGAGTAGCGGATTTAGAGCGTTCCTATGCCTTTTATCATACAGAATTAGGATTGCCGACAACACGCGAGCTTGATGAGGGCATTATACTTATCCAAACATCTGACACTTGCTTGGGGCTATATTTATTGGATGAGTTGAAGGAAAACGATTCTATTGGTTCTTCAGGAATAACTCTGGTTCACAACACAAAAAGAAAGGAAGAAGTTAATGAATTCCTTCTCAGAGCGGAAGCTGCTGGCGGGAAAATAGAACAACAAGCACAAGATGTTTTTTGGGGTGGTTATTGTGGTTGTTTCTCTGATCCTGATGGTTATATGTGGGAGATTACTTTTGAAGAAGGTTAAGAGCACACCTCTTACGTTAGCATAACAATTGATACTAATTTGAATCCATAACAATGTTACGAATAATTAGTCTAAACAAGCTTGGAGTATAAGTTTGTTAAAAACATAGCATCATGATCAAGAATTCTCATCACTAATGGTCAATATATGGATCTTTTTCAATAAACACATAAAAATCAACTCGCTAAAGATGAAAAAAACACCCTGAGGTGCTTCTATCTCAAAGAGTATATATTAGAAGGTTCCCTATAGATCCCCTCAATACGCCAATATCACTGTATATAAAGCCAGTATCACCAATCGAGCATAGGGGCAATGGAGAAGCGTGAACTAGCGTATTTACTGGGTTTATCGGTGTTCATAAAAATTTAGTCTCAAAATATACTGCGTAATAAGGCAACAGAGTATCTAACAATTACCTACTTTATCTCCTGTAGTGCTTTAAAGCCTTCTTTTAAAGTAGGACAACAGCAATCGATACCATTGAGGTACCAGACAACAAAACAGTGACTTAGGGTTCAAAGTAACGGTAATCGTTAAAAATAATGCGCGCATTATACACAGGGAAAGCAAAACACTGAAAAATAAAGCTCTAGCTAAATTATTTTACATAAAAGGAGTGGCAAAAATTGAATATCAAGGGGGACTTAACCAGCCAAATCCGGTCCCCCTTTCGGTACTCCTCGATATGTTTATGAAAGGCCCCGACTTATAGGACAAAACAGGACGCACCATACAGTATGTCATTAGAATTCTTAGAGACTGCGACATTGCAAAATTACAAAGCAATGAGCTTATGACGAGCGACTTGATAGAGCATTGCAGAAACAGAAAAGGCGCAGGTGCCGGACCTGTGACTATTTGTCATGGTATTGCTTACCTTCAGCTCTGTAATAAAAAAAGCGAAAACCGTTTTAATTGATATGGAGTGATTGGTAAAGTGAAAAAAAGGCACATCGGGAAGTCAAACTAACGTAAATTAAATCTTAGATATTATCTGTATCTCTAATTACTCTGAGTATACTTTTTTCATCAGAAGAGCTTGGATGTTCCTTATGGGAAGAGTTCTAATATCATCTTCCCTTCCGTTAATTGGAATTACACCACCTTCTCGGAGAGCCTTAGCAATCATTCCCATTGTTCCAAATGAAGCTATTATAATAGGGATGACTAACCACCCTGCCCCTCGCCAATAAAAAACATTTTATTAACCTTTTTTGTCATTTACACCCTAAATGCAATTGTAATGGCAGGGGTGGAGAGATTCGAACTCCCAACACGCGGATTTGGAATCCACTATGTCAAATTCAATTTAGTGTAGATGAATAATATTTAAAAAGAATCTAACTCTTCATCAGTAGGTAAATACAGTATCCATCCGGGAACGCTTTCTTCGTCGACATAGAGATTTAGTACTTGTTGAGCATCCGCCATAGAATTATCATCAAAATGAAAAGTAAAAGTATCGTCTCGATACGATGTCCCTGCAATAGCGTCTTTAGATAAGGTTACGTTACTAGCCTTAATTATTTGTTTGCTCGACACATCCTTTTCAAGGTAATTCATGGTGTCATTAAAAATACGGCGTGCATTAGGAGTACAACGGAGTGTCTTTATCGTATAGTTGCCCGGTTCTATATCGCTAAAAATCACATATTGGGCATCATAATCTGGATATAAAGTAAGAGTTAAGGGGGAGTTGTCATCACTTTCTTCACTAAACATTAAAAGTTGTAAGGTCTTACATGGGAAATTCTGCTGTGTAACTTCAAATGTGGTGAGTACAGCCAATGCTCCTTTTCCATTGGGCTCTTCAAGAGTATATATGTTTTTCTCTGTATGTGATGCGCATCCCGCTAGCGCTAAAATTGCTAAAAGTACCACTGCGTTTTTTTTCATAATTAGTTCTTATTTTATTGTTTTAATTGATTAAAACGACAGAATACTATTTTGATTTTTTTTAACAAGTATATGACTGGATAAGTTAGAACAAACCACAAAGACTTAAGAGGGTTTAAAGATTCATGTCGATGCAGGTGCGCACATAATCTGTTTCAAATTAGATGATGCTTAAAATCATATATGTAATAAATGAAAGTCTGCTTAAGGTTCAATGACCAAAATCATTAATACTACAGAGCACCGATAGATCCCTTCAATATGCCAAAGTTACGGTATATAAAGCCAGTACCACCAATCCAAGATGGGCGTAATGCAGACACGGGAACTAGCGTATTTACTGGGTTTATCGGTGTTTATAATGATTTAGTCTCAAAACATGTTGCGTAACAAGGCCTCAAACTAGCTACATTCTACCTGAATTACGTTCTGTAGCGCTCTTGAAAGTCCTCCAATTGGAAATACTACAATGATGAGTAGATTCGTCAACGACAAAGCAGCAATTCAAGGTTTAGAGTAACGGTAATCGTTACAAAGAGTTCACGTATAATACACAAGGAAGACAACATTCTAAAAAAAGCGTACGCTAAGTCATTCTTCTCAAATGTAATTTGGTTTTGCCACTAACGTCAGAGATCTAGAGAAAGTTAGCATTTTTACCTTAAATATTAATTTTGATTTTCGATTAACTTGATCCCTCATTACCTTTCGCTTAGGGTATGAATTGCTTTCCAAGTATTATGTTTGGAAAATTAGTGTATTATTATAAAAGTCCAGTTTTAAAGGTGGCTGATTTGGACATTATGTTACTTGAGCATGTATCAGGTATTTGTGAGGCTCGTGGGGTTAGATTTACACCCCAGAGAAAAAGAGTATTTGAACTGATTTGCACCAATAAAAGTGCATCAAGTGCTTACGATCTACTGGAACAACTAAAAGAGAGTGAACCTCAAGCTAAGCCACCAACAATATATAGAGCGCTAGATTTTTTGCTAGAACAAGGGTTCATCCATAAAGTTGAATCTAATAATAGCTTTATATCCTGTTGCTCATGTGGTCAAAATGAGCATTACTCCCAACTTCTAATTTGTGACCAGTGTGGTAATGTTGCTGAACTACAAGATGATAATCTGATGACCTTGCTTGCTGGCAATGCCGAAAAGCACGGGTTCAAAATAACAAATCATGTCCTTGAAACACACGGTACCTGTAAAGCGTGTCTTTCAATCATGAAACAATAAGAAAGAGTGTTATG
Organism: Vibrio sp. DW001; assembly: GCF_029016285.1. Taxonomy (NCBI): domain Bacteria; kingdom Pseudomonadati; phylum Pseudomonadota; class Gammaproteobacteria; order Vibrionales; family Vibrionaceae; genus Vibrio; species Vibrio sp. DW001. The sequence goes on from NZ_CP091975.1 coordinate 3,469,881, forward strand.
CGCGCTGAATTTGTAAACCCGTTTTTAGCTTCTTTGATGAACGTATTAAAAACAATGGCCTCCCTAGAGCTGAAACCGCTAAAACCGAGAGTCAAAAAAGATGAAATCGCTCGTGGTGATGTATCTGGCCTGATTGGTATGGTAGGTGACAAAAGTAAAGGCTCGATGTCTATTACTTTTGATGAAGGTCTCGCACTAGAGATCATGCAGAATATGCTGGGTGAACGTCCAAACGGTATTAATGAAGAAGTCACTGATATGGTGGGTGAAATCACAAATATGGTTACTGGTGGAGCGAAACGAATTTTATCTGATAGTGGCTTTGAATTTGATATGGCGACCCCTATCGTTGTATCCGGTAAAGGGCATACTATTCGCCATAAATGCGACGGGGCAATAATTATAATGCCTTTCACCTCCGAATGGGGTAACGCGTTTATTGAGATCTGCTTTGAATAAAACTGATTTTTAAAACCACAAATAAAAAAGGTTGATGTGATACATCAACCTTTTTTTGTTTTTCAAGACGTAATACTTAAATAGCTTGCTCTTAATAAGCAGGACCAAGCTATTTAACATCTCATCTATTAAGCTTTGTACGTTTTAAATGCGTTAATTAGACCATTTGTTGAACTATCATGTGAATCGATTGGTGATTCATCGGCTAGTTCAGGCAGAATTTGGCTTGCTAACTGTTTACCAAGCTCGACGCCCCATTGGTCAAATGAGAAGATATTCCAAATAACACCCTGCACAAAGATTTTATGCTCATACATGGCAAGCAAGTTGCCTAATGTACGGGGAGTAATTTGCTTGACCAAGATAGAGTTGGTTGGTCTATTACCTTCAAACACTTTAAATGGTACAAGGTCTTTGACTTCTTCAGCTGTTTTACCTGCTGCAATAAATTCAGCTTCTACTTGTCCTTTACTCTTACCGAAAGCAAGCGCTTCCGTTTGAGCAAAGAAATTAGACATCAACTTCTGATGGTGATCACCGGCTGGATTGTGGCTGATTGCAGGCGCAATGAAATCACAAGGAATCAATTTAGTGCCTTGATGAATTAACTGATAAAACGCATGCTGTCCATTTGTACCAGGCTCACCCCAAATAATTGGGCCTGTTTGGTAATCAACAGCTTCGCCATTGCGATCCGTGTATTTACCATTAGACTCCATGTTACCTTGTTGAAAATAGGCCGCAAAGCGATGCATATATTGATCATAAGGTAAGATTGCTTCTGATTCTGCACCATGAAAATTATTGTACCAAAGGCCGATCAAAGCAAGAATAACGGGTACGTTTTTCTCAAATGCAGTGTCAGAAAAATGATTATCCATATCGTGAGCGCCTGCCAACAGCTCAATATAATTATCATAACCGACACAAAGTGCAATCGACATACCAATGGCTGACCAAAGTGAGTAACGACCACCAACCCAATCCCAAAATTCAAACATGTTTTCAGTATCAATTCCGAACTCTGCGACTGCTTTTCCATTTGTAGAAAGCGCTGCGAAATGTTTCGCTACGTGGGCTTCGTCACCTGCGGTGTCAAGGAACCAAGTACGTGCTGAGTGCGCGTTTGTCATCGTTTCTTGAGTAGTAAATGTTTTCGATGCAACCAAGAACAATGTTGTCTCAGGATTCACTTTTTTCAATGTTTCTACGATATGAGTACCATCAACATTCGAAACGAAGTGCATGTTTAAATGGTTTTTATAAGGTGTTAACGCTTCCGTTACCATATAAGGGCCAAGGTCCGAACCGCCGATACCAATGTTTACAACATCAGTAATCGCTTTGCCTGTATAGCCTTTCCAGTCACCTGAAATAACACGATCGGTAAAGCCTTCGATCTTTGTCAAGACCGCATTTACATCAGGCATGATATCTTTGCCTTCTAGCATGACTGGTTTGTTACTGCGGTTACGAAGAGCACAATGTAATACTGCGCGGCCTTCTGTTTGGTTGATTTTCTCACCCGAGAACATCGCGTCGATTGCTGCCTTCAGTTCTGTCTCATCGGCAAGAGCAAACAATTTTTCCATTGTCTCTTGATTGATTAAGTTTTTTGAATAATCAACCAGAATGTCGTCACCAAACTTAGTAGAAAAGTTTTCAAAACGATCTTCGTCTAATGCAAATAACGTATCAAGTTCCATATCTTGTGCTGATTCAAAATGCGTTGTTAAAGCTTTCCAAGCCTTTGTTTGCGTTGGATTAATATTTTTCAACATAGTCTCTGCCCCGATGCCACAGTAGGTTAAATTCAATTAAACGTAGACGAATTTCTACGATAACTGAATAGCCAAATTAAAAATAAAATTTTCTCGTTATTGAAAAATGAGCGTTTATTTCGATGAAAACTCGCTTTGAAAGCCGTATTTCAACGATCGACAGTCTCAATTGGCTCTTTTATTATAATTAGAGTGTGATTATGACGTAACTGCACAGATTTAGTATTGAGTTACATCAGTTCTCAATTTGATCACTAGTTTTACCTGTTCGGCGTTATAATTTAAAGTACTTTCTACAAAGTTGAGTAACTTTCCTATGTGGCAACAAGCGACGATTCACTTACCGCCTAAAAGCAGGGGTTTTCATCTCATTTCAGATGAAATCCAGCAAAACGTTCAAGAAATTTCGACCATATCAATAGGCCTTCTTCATCTGTTTATTCAACATACCTCCGCAAGTTTGACACTTAATGAAAATGCAGACCCAACGGTACGATCCGATATGGAAAGCCACTTTAATAAATTTGTGCCAGAAAGAGCGAGTTATTATCAACACATATATGAAGGAGATGATGATATGCCTGCACACATAAAAGCATCACTACTTGGTGCCAGTATTACCATCCCTATCAGTAATGGAAACTTGGCTCTGGGTACTTGGCAAGGTATCTATTTAGGAGAACACAGAGAGAATGGCGGTTCAAGAACCATCATCGCGACAATTTCTGGAGAATAACCGTAAACTCTATTCGTATCGGAGGTTCTATTGATGCCTCCGATTACATTAAAATGGTTGATTCACCATTACACGAAAAATATTATCTTCACTTCCCCATGCAACCTCAGTACGAACAACGATGCCCTCTACTTGAAAACGAATCGCACCACCGGCGCTCCATTTCATATCTTCATGCAGGGTCTTTAAGTCATATTCATCTGCTACTCGTCCTATATCCGTAAACGCGACCCATTGCCACCATGGCACATTATATAGGCTGAATACTGGCCATGAACCCAAGGGTTGCCATTCAGGCATCACTCTATATTCCGCGGTGTAACTGATAGCAGATCGGCCGTGAAAACGCCCGGCAGTAAAACTTCGCAATCGAAATAATCCACCAAGCTTTACACTTTCATATTCAGGAGGGCGTTGGCATTGATTGTTTGAACAATTATTCCATGTGGGGGTATCTGCCGTATAAACACTGAATGCCAGAACTTGCTTATTGAAAAAATCGTTTAGGGGGCCGATATCCCAGTACTGGCTATTATGTAAGGCCACTATCGCCCACTGGCTATCATTTTTGTATTCTGGAGAATAGGTTACTTCGATTTGCGTTCTAGACCCCTCTGTTGGGTTCCTATTGTCGTTCTGATTATTCCAATCAAATTCTAATTTAACTCCCCACGTTTCTTCGGCGCTTTGATCGTTTGTACTTAACTCTCTAGAGGCAAAAAAAGGTTGGATTTCAAATGAGCTAACACCACTTGTAAATGCGTTCGATCCTTTGACCTCTCGATTAGGCGTATAACCCGCTGCTACACCAAGGTTTTTACCTTCTCCCCACGGCAAAATATATCGAAAAGAAAAACGATACTTTTCTTCAATACCTGTTGTCTCTGTTACATCCACTGACGAGGAGTTATTGTTGCCTTGATCTCCAAGGTAATAATCGTAATCTACAAATTTACCATTATACAATTCAACGCCTAATAACCAGTTTCCAGGTGCCTGATAATTAGCAAGTGCCCCGTAAGTTACATAAGTATCTTTGTCAGAATAGAGCCCCATGACCAATAGACTCATCTGGGGTTGTAGAATACCCGTCGCTACACCAGCAACACCAACCGTATTACCCATGGAGTCTGAGGTGAAAAAGAAGGGAACAACAGCAGAATCTGGAACCCAATTTGGCCAGCCATTACTGTATGCTGGTGTACTGCATACCAATAAAATAAAAGATGAAATGAGGCTAACAAGGAGGATTAAAGCTTTCATTCATTTCGCTCAGTGAGATATTGCATCTCAACTCGAGGGGTTAACTTAGTAACCAGTTCATAGGCGATAGTACCAATATGTTTCGCGACGTTTTCCACTGGCAGTGGCGCTCCCCATAGAATAACCTCATCGCCTACACGATCTACTGCTTCTGGCCCAAGATCGACAGTAAGCATATCCATTGATACTCGTCCCGCAATAGGCGCTATTCTACCGTTAACCCAAACGGGTGTTCCATACGGAGCCGTTCTGGGGTAACCATCACCGTATCCGATTGCGACAACCCCGATCTTAGTATCACGTTTGCTGGTCCAGATAGCACCGTAGCCCACGCTTTCACCTGCCTTGACGTCTCGTACAGCAATTAAGCATGATTTAAGGGTCATAACAGGCTTGCAGTGGTAATCTGTCGCGTCATCGTCTGAGAACGGTGACACGCCATACATAATAATCCCGGAGCGGTTCCATTCTAAGCGACTTTCAGGCCACACAAGAATACCCGCTGACGCCGCGATCGAGCGTTCACCTTCATACGGTTCGGTTAATTCTAGAAATAATTTAGTTTGCTCTAACGTGACTGAGCTTTGTTGTTCATCAGCGCAGGCAAAATGGCTCATAAAACGAATCGGCTTGGCAATATTATCGCAACGATTAATTCGATCAACAAAGTCAGAAAAATGCTCTGGTCTAACACCAAGTCGGTGCATACCACTATCAAGCTTAACCCATACTTTGACTGGCGTTTCGAGTGTTGCCTGCTCTAAAGCCTCAAGTTGTTCAATACTATGAACCGCGGTCTGAATATTATTCGTCGTCAAAATAGGCAAATCAAGAGAGGAGTAGAACCCCTCTAAAAGCAGGATAGGTTTTACTATCCCTCCCGCCCTTAATTGCAGAGCTTCTTCTATGCGGGCGACACCGAACGCGTCCGCGCTGTCTGAGTTTTGAGCGATTTTCAATAAGCCATGACCATAGCCATTAGCCTTAACTACAGCCAATAACTTACTGTTAGGCGATTTTTGACGAATAATATCTAGGTTGTGTCTAAGTGCTTGTAAATCAATAATGGCAGTGGCTGCTTTCATATAGCTCATGAACTATAACCTTATTATTCGTCGTCAAATGCAGGGCCTGCATAGTTATCAAATCGAGAATATTGACCTTGAAAGGTAAGTCGAACAGAGCCGATTGGTCCGTTACGTTGCTTACCAAGAATAATCTCAGCAATACCTTTCATCGTACTATCTGGATGGTAGACCTCATCCCTATAGATAAACATAATCAAGTCGGCATCCTGCTCGATGGAACCCGATTCACGTAAATCGGAGTTTACTGGTCGTTTATCGGCACGTTGCTCTAGGGAACGGTTTAACTGCGAAAGCGCAACAACCGGGACATTCAGTTCTTTAGCCAAGGCTTTAAGCGAGCGTGAAATTTCTGCAATTTCTAACGTACGATTCTCGCTAATAGAAGGGACACGCATTAATTGAAGGTAATCTATCATTATCATGCTTAAGCCTCCATGTTCACGTGCCACTCGTCTTGCACGCGAACGAAGTTCGGTCGGTGTTAGACCTGAACTATCGTCAATCAACATATTTTTCTTCTCCATTAGAATGCCCATGGAAGAAGAAATACGAGCCCAGTCTTCATCATCTAACTGACCCGTGCGAATCTTGGTTTGATCAACTCGAGAAAGTGAAGCAAGCATACGCATCATTAGCTGTTCTGCAGGCATCTCTAATGAGAATATAAGTACTGGTTTATCTTGAGACATTGCTGCGTTTTCACACAGGTTCATTGCAAACGTCGTTTTCCCCATAGACGGACGAGCTGCAACGATGATTAAGTCGGAACCTTGTAAGCCAGCTGTCTTTTTATTGAGGTCAGCAAAACCCGTATTTAACCCAGTAACACCATCTTGAGGTGACTTGTAAAGTATCTCAATACGTTCAAGCGTTTTTTCCAAGATGGAATCCACACTTTGAGGACCTTCATTTTCACCTGTTCTTTCTTCGGCAATGGCAAATACTTTACTTTCTGCAAGGTCGAGCAAATCTTCAGATGTTCTACCTTGAGGATCATAGCCCGCATCCGCAATTTCATTCGCAACACCAATAAGGTTACGAACTAATGCTCTCTCGGCAACGATATCTGCATAAGCATTAATGTTCGCTGCACTTGGCGTATTTTTGGCAAGATCCGCTAGGTAAGCAAAACCGCCAACCTCTTCAAGCTGTTCTCTTTGCTCTAGGAACTCAGATAGCGTAATAAGATCTAATGGGTTGCTATCTTCTAATATCGCTTTAACACCTTCAAAAATATGACGATGCGGTCGACTATAAAAATCTTTTGCTACCACTCTTTCTGAGACAGTATCCCAACGTTCATTATCCAGAAGCAATCCCCCTATCACTGACTGCTCAGCTTCCAGAGAATGAGGTGGAACCTTAATTGCGTCTACTTGGGTGTCGGCAATATTTTTGTTTCGGATTTCGACCATGGTGATACTCAATAACTAGTTATAGCGCCACATTATAGCGGTATTCCATCATTTGTAATCCCCAAATAGAAAAAACGAGAATTAACATCGCCTTGACGAATAGATATGCTACATACTTATACTATTGTGCCCATTCTATCAGCGAGCGTGTTTCGTGTATTTTAGGTTATTCCCACCATGCATCCGGATTGCTAACGGATTGATAAGTTGCGGATTGATAGTGAGCGGACTGTTTTTCAGCACATCAACGTTGGCAGAAGATAGCCTTGATGACAACCACGAAAGCTCGCCATTAAAATCAGAGATTGAATTTGGTTATCAGTCCCATACAGGGAATACTGATTCCCAAGCATTGAATTCACGTGTGGATGCAGAATACACCTCTGGCCGTCACCGACATTCTGGCGAGTTTAAACTGCATAAACTAGACAAAAATGGAGAAGAGGATAAATTTCAACTGACATTTGAAGCACAAAGTGACTACAAATTAGGCACAGGCATTTATCTGTATGGCGGGTTCAAAGGCATTGACTCTAGGCACAGCGCCTATTACAAAGATTACACCTTATCGGGAGGCCTCGGTTATCAGGTCGCAAACTCAAAAGATTTATTGGTTGAAATAGAGCTTGGGCCGGGTTACCGATATCAGGAACCGAATCTAGATGAGCTCGACGATGATGACATAATCTTCCCAAATATTGTCCAAGAACCTATTTTTAGAGGGCAATTCAGCTCCAACTGGCAAATAATCGATAGCTTTTCCCTTTCAGCTAAGATCACATTAACGACGGGGGAAAGTAACTCTAAAGTGGATACGGAGTTGAGTGCGATCAACAATATTACTGATGATATTGCTTTAAAAATCGTTCATGAAAAGCAATCCCATAGCAAAGTACCTAATGGTTTAAGCGATACAGAGTCCAGCTTATCGGTAAACTTATTATTTATTTTCTAAACGCTGAATAACAAACATAAAAAAACACCAGCCAATGGCTGGTGTTTTTTCGTCGTCATCTGGTACTGAAATTACTCAGCAGCAACAACTTGTAGTGTAACTGTAGCAAATACTTCTGAATGAAGTTGGATGCTAACGTCAAACTCACCAGTGTTACGAAGAGCGCCTTCAGGAAGACGAACTTCACTTTTAGCGACTTCAACGCCTGCCGCAGTAATTGCGTCAGCGATGTCACGAGTACCGATAGAACCGAATAGTTTGCCTTCGTCACCAGCTTTAGATGCGATAACAACCGCTTCTAGAGCATTAACTGTCTCAGCACGAGCTTCTGAAGCAGATAACTGCTCAGCAACTTTAGCTTCAAGTTCAGCACGACGAGCTTCGAACATTTCAATGTTAGACTTAGTCGCCATAACTGCTTTATTCTGTGGAATAAGGAAGTTACGAGCATAACCAGATTTAACATTAACTGTATCGCCAAGGCTACCTAGGTTACCGATTTTATCAAGTAGAATAACTTGCATTGTTTAATCCTCTCTCTTAATAAAACGTACCGATTACTGATGCTTATCAGTATAAGGTAGTAGTGCTAGGTAGCGCGCACGCTTAATAGCGCGAGCTAATTGACGCTGATATTTTGCGCTTGTACCAGTAATACGACTAGGTACAATTTTACCAGCTTCAGTGATGTAATTTTTAAGAGTTGCTACGTCTTTGTAATCAATCTCTTGTACGCCTTCTGCAGTAAAACGGCAGAATTTACGACGACGGAAGAAACGAGCCATGGGCTATCTCCTGATCTTAAATTTTTGATTAAGTATGTTGAGTAATTATTAACGACCTAAGGTCAATAATAATTACTCAGCTGCTTCTGGCTTAGCTTCTGTACGCTCTTCACGGTCATCACGACGTGGAGCACGTTCATCATCACGACGTGGAGCACGTTCTGCACGCTCTTCACGTTGTTTAAGCATAATAGACTGCTCAGTAACTGCAGCTTTAGTACGCATGATCATGTTACGTAGAACTGCATCGTTAAAACGGAAAGCAGTTTCTAGTTCGTCAATCACATCTTGACCAGCTTCTACGTTCATAAGAACGTAATGAGCTTTATGAAGCTTGTTGATTGGGTATGCCATTTGACGACGACCCCAGTCTTCTAAACGGTGAACAGTACCGCCAGCTTCAGTGATAGAACCAGTGTAACGCTCGATCATGCCAGCAACTTGCTCGCTTTGATCAGGGTGCACCATGAATACGATTTCGTAATTTCGCATGTTTGCTCCTCACGGATTAGTAGCTTCCACAAATGGCCCGGTCGTCCAAGGGAAGCAAGGAACTAGTATAAAATGACCGAGAATTAAGGACGGCAAATATTATAGAAAAAAGGTGTCAATGACAAGGGGTATTTTGGCTATTGAATCTAGAATATCGAGCAGGCTCCGCCCTATTAGAAATATTATACGATTTAGCACGTTATATAACGAATAGAGGGAGCTCAAACAGTAAGTGTTTACGAACACCTACGAGTCAAAACTGAAACTAACTTCTTTGCCTAATTGCTTCGAATAGACAAACGCCTGACGCAACGGAGACATTTAGGCTCGACACGCTGCCCGCCATGGGGATCTTAATTAAATCATCACACGTTTCTCGAGTTAAACGACGCATTCCGTCACCTTCTGCTCCCATAACGATTGCCAACGGCCCCGTTAATTTGGCTTGATATATGTCGTGCGTAGCTTCACCTGCAGTACCTACAATCCATACTCCTTGCTCTTGAATTGCACGCATAGTACGAGCCAAATTTGTCACACGGATGAAAGGAATCGTTTCTGCGGCGCCACATGCAACTTTGCTTACTGCAGCAGTCAATGGTGCTGACTTATCTTTTGGCACAATTACAGCGGCAACACCCGCAGCGTCCGCATTACGTAAGCAGGCCCCTAGGTTATGAGGATCGGTTACCCCATCTAGAATAAGAAGCAGGGGTTGCTTTTGTGTCGATAAGATTTCATCTAAGTCATTTTCGTTCAACGTTTTCGCCGATTTAACGCGACCAATAATACCTTGGTGGTTTGCACCTTGCGCTTTGTCGTCCAACGCTTTTCGACCCATTTGTTGAACCGAAATACCAAATTGTTGCAATTGCTTAATTAGCGGCATCAAACGATCATCGTGACGACCTTTCAATACAAAGGCTTCAATAATACGCGCAGGATCTTTCTCTAACACTGCTTTTACTGCATGGATACCGTAGATAAATTCGTTACTCATTTTTTACTCTTTTAAATGCTTTATTTAGATAATTAGCTTTTACTATCAGACTGATTATTTTCGGTTTTTTTAGCCTTAGCTTTTTTTGACCTTGGCTTTTTCTTTCGAGCTTTTTGAGCCTTGCTTTTTTTGTCAGCTGACTTAGGTTTGCCAGCCTCTTCAGTTGTTCCGTCAGGTCGCTTGGTTGGCTCAACCATCGCTTTTGCTTTTCCACCACGTCGTTTTGATTTCGACGCTGTTTTTTTAACTGAAGGGGCTTTTTTGTCTGCTTCTGTCGCTCGTTTCTTAGCTGTTTTACCTTTGCCACGCGGTTGACGACTTGTTTCAACTAATTCAAAGTCTATCTGCCTATCATCAAGGTTAACAGATCGCACTTTAACTTTAACGCTATCACCCAAGCGGTAGATATTACCAAAACTTTCGCCCTTCAGGCGTTGGCCTATAGCATCAAAAATGTAGTAATCGTTAGCCAATGAAGATATATGCACTAAACCATCTATATGTAAATCAGATAAACGCACAAAGAAGCCAAAGCCAGTTACGTTAGCGATAACACCATCAAGTTCCTGACCCACGTGGTCTTGCATATATTCACATTTAAGCCAATCAGACACTTCTCTTGTTGCATCATCTGCTCTACGTTCCGTTATTGAGCACTGTTCACCATATACGTCCATATCATCAAAGGAATAATGATATCCACCAGTAGGCGTCCAACGGTCAGTGTTACGGCCGGCTTGCTTAGCTGTAAGATATTTTATCGCCCTATGTAAAAGAAGATCAGGGTAACGGCGTATCGGCGAAGTAAAGTGTGCATAGCGCTTTAATGCTAAGCCAAAGTGCCCTGCGTTGTCTGGACTATAGATCGCTTGCTTCATCGAACGCAGTAGCATGGTTTGAATCAGCTCTTTATCAGGTCGTTCCCCTATGGTTTGCATAAGGTGAGCGTAATCCGTTGGCGAAGGGGTTAATCCACCACTTAGGTTTAGCCCTAACTCACCAAGAAAATCTCTAAAGCCCGTTAGCCTTTGTTCTCCTGGGGTTTCATGGACGCGATAAAGTGCTGGTTCTTTAAGTTTCTCCACCAAAGATGCCGACGCGATATTCGCTAAGATCATGCACTCTTCGATAAGCTTGTGCGCGTCGTTACGAATCACTGGCTCAATGCGATCTATCTTACGTTCTGCATTGAAGACAAATTTGGTTTCCAATGTTTCAAACTCTATCGCACCGCGTTGGTCTCGCGCGCCTTTCAACACCTTGTACATGTTGTATAGCTCTTCAAGGTGAGGGACAAGTTCCCCATACCTTACTCGAAGTTCTTCATCCCCTGCGAGAATGTCACCAACCTTCGTATAGGTAAGACGAGCGTGTGAGTTCATTACCGCTTCATAGTGCTTATAACCTGATAACTTACCTGTTTCAGAAACAGTCATCTCGCAAACCATACAAAGCCGGTCTACCTGAGGGTTTAACGAACAGAGCCCATTTGACAAAACTTCAGGTAGCATTGGAACCACTTGAGAGGGGAAATACACTGAGTTGCCTCGATTTATCGCCTCTTTGTCTAATGCTGTTCCTGGTCTTACGTAATAACTTACGTCAGCAATTGCGACCCATAACCGCCATCCACCACTTGGCTTCTTCTGACAAAAAACGGCGTCATCAAAATCACGCGCATCTTCTCCATCAATGGTCACTAGAGGGAGTTCTGTGAGATCAACTCTTCCTACTTTTGCTTCTTCAGGAACCTCTTCACCCAACCCTTTAATTTGTTTGTCGACGGCTTCTGGCCAAACATTGGGAATTTGATGCGTGCGTATAGCGATCTGCGTTTCCATTCCCGGAGCCATATTTTCACCAAGCACTTCAATTACTCGACCAGCCATGCCTCGTGAACGACTGCCACGATCGGTAATCTCAATGACCACGACATTACCCATTCGTGCGTGCATTTTTTCTTTTTCAGGGATCAGAATATCTTGATGGATTCGCGAATCGTCCGGAACAACATAGGAGTAACCTTGCTCTAAAAAGAAGCGTCCTACGATCTGCGTTTTGCGCTCTTCGAGTACTCGAATGAGTCGACCTTCTTTTCGGCCACGCTTATCTGTTCCTGCTGGTTGAACAAGAACATAGTCTCCATGAATGATCGTGCGCATTTGATGATGTGGTAATAGGACGTCGTTCTCTTTTCCAACACTCCCTTCAGGGCGAACCCAACCAAATCCATCACGATGCCCAATTACGTAACCCTTGATCATCTCAAGTTTTTCAGGCAACGCGTAGCATTGACGACGGGTGAATACGAGCTGCCCATCTCGTTCCATTGCCCTCAGTCTACGACGCAACCCTTCATATTGTTCTTCTCCCGATAAACTCAACGCCTCAAACAAGTCGTTTCGGTTCATTGGAACATTCGCTTGTTTCAAAAATTCAGTGATAAATTCTCGACTTGGCACTGGATTTTCATATTTTTCTGCTTCGCGATCAGCGAATTCATCTTTGGGTGTATTGTCTGACATGGGCAACCTGCTTTAGCAAGATAGGAGTTATTTTAAGTATATAGAAGTGTGGGAAAAATGAGTAACTAAAAAGACAAACGCCCCATTTAAATAGAGCGTTCTTAATACGGTATGTTCTTAAAGGTTAGCGCGTCTTATATAAGCTACCAAAAAACCTCTCGCCTTTTTGCTTTCGCAATAATATTTTGCGGCATCCGTGAGGCTAAACCATCTCTTAATACAGTAATTCTTTTATGTTGCCTTTTATTTGCAGTAACCGAATTATATAACCATCGATAAGCGTCTTCATAATCCAGTGGACTGCCGTAATCACGGAGGAGTAATTCGGCTAAATGGATTCTCGCATTTAAATTACCCATAGCTGCAGCTTCCCGCAGGTAGGGGATGGCCCGTTCTTTATCTTGTTGAACGATCGTGCCTCTAGAATAGTAACGACCTAACTGCTCTAAGGCAGCAGGTAAGCCTTGATGAGCCGCGTTTTCTATATAATAAAGGCCTAATTCTACATCTTTTTCTACACAAACCCCCCAAGTCAGCATATCTCCGTAAAGCAGTTCATAAGCAGGTAAGCTGATCCTCGTTGCACGAGCAACGATATCTTCTACCAACTGACATCTATCTGCTTTTACTCGCTCTAGGTGTTTGTTGTTGTTAATCAGTTTTATTAGCTCAGCTTCTGTATATATAGGCACTGGTTCACCCACGTTAGCAATCTCAGCTTTCGCCTTCGAGAGGGGTGACAGCACTAATAACAGGGAAGCAGCTATAAGTTTTAGCTTCATACCTGCACTCTTTAATCATACCGTGATTACTTATCGGCAGTTTACTGCCTCACTTTAGTCAAATATAGATCCTAAAAGTGATCTTTGTTCAGATCTTATACCAAGCTGAGTAAGTTTGTGACCAATATAAATACCATTCCGCAGAAACTAAATACATCCTTGTACACTTATTCACGGGTTTCCCTGTCCATTGATAATTACCCTATTATATCCATATCGCTGACTCGTTAATGACCCAGCTATTGTATTATAACGCAACAAACAAGAATTATTATTTGAGCTGGCTGTTAACACAAAAAAGCCGACTACATAATGTAATCGGCTTTTACTGAGACTTCTTTACCCTTATAGCAGTTAAACGCTAAACGGGTGAACTCGAATGATGGTTTCGTGACGGTCAGGACCTGTTGAAACGATGTCGATAGGAACGCCTGTAAGCTCTTCAATACGTTTAATATAATCAAGAGCAGCTTGAGGCAGTTCATCTAGTGACGTAGCACCAAATGTATTATCGCTCCAACCTGGCATTGTTTCGTAGATAGGTGTCGCTTCTTCGAAAGCTTCAGCGGCCATCGGAGAAACTTTTAGTACATTACCATCTTTCATTTCGTAGCCAATGCATATCTTAAGCTCTTCTAATCCATCAAGAACATCAAGCTTAGTCAGGCAGAAACCAGAAATAGAGTTGATTTGGATAGCACGACGCATTGCAACGGCGTCAAACCAACCACAACGACGTTTACGTCCAGTTGTTGCACCAAACTCATGGCCTTTAGTCCCTAAGTGGTAACCAACATCATCATCAAGTTCCGTTGGGAAAGGACCTGCGCCTACACGGGTACAATATGCTTTCGCGATACCGAGAATGTAGCCAATATGACGAGGACCAAAACCGGTACCAGCAGCAACACCACCGGCCGTTGTATTTGAAGAGGTGACATAAGGATAAGTACCATGATCGATATCTAGAAGCGTACCTTGTGCGCCTTCAAACATGATTTTATCACCACGTTTACGAGCGGCATCAAGTTCATCCGTTACATCAATAACCATCGAAGTAAGCAAGTCAGCATAACCCATCACTTGCTCTAGTACGTCTTCATAACTTACAGCTTCTGCTTTGTAAAAATGAACAAGTTGGAAGTTATGGAAATCCATCACTTCTCTTAGTTTCTCAGCAAAAGTTTCTTTATCGAATAAATCACCAACACGAAGACCGCGACGAGCCACTTTGTCTTCATAAGCTGGACCAATACCACGGCCAGTAGTACCAATCGCTTTCTTGCCACGAGCAAGTTCGCGCGCTTGGTCTAAAGCGATGTGATAAGGCAAAATAAGTGGACAAGCTTCAGAAATGAATAGGCGTTCACGTACTGGAATGCCGCGCTCTTCAAGAGGTTTCATTTCTTCAAGTAGTGCATCAGGAGATAATACGACACCATTACCGATAACACACTTTACGTTATCGCGAAGAATGCCTGATGGTATTAGGTGGAGAACGGTTTTTTCACCGTCAATGACTAAAGTGTGACCCGCATTGTGACCGCCTTGATATCTAACGGTATACTTTGCATCTTCTGTTAACAGGTCTACAATTTTTCCTTTACCTTCGTCACCCCATTGGGTGCCTAGAACGACTACATTATTTCCCATCTTTCCAGTTCTGATAGCTAGTTAAAAATGGATTCTAGCACCTAACTCAACATCTTGCAGTCATTTTTTGAGCATAAAAACTTCATAAAACGGTAAGAGTCTAATTACACAAGAAATATCCTATTTAATCACAATTCAACTGCTCATTTTTCTTCCCTAAGAAATGAAAACTTGGGTCGTACTTTTCGCCTGAGACATATAAAGGCGGATTAGGAAGGACATTAAGTTGATATTTATCAACACTATCAGTTGCGATTATAGACACCGGGTCAACAACTACAATCTTTCGTTCCGGAGCGAGTTTATGTACCGATGCGCCAACACCTAAACCTCCTTCGGTGTGAAATTTTCCTGCCGTTAGAATCACTTTATGGTTTGGGTATTTATTCAATATTCTGACTATGCTTTCCCCCATGGTTTCATCACGCGTTATTTGAGCGGCAAAAAGAGTGTTTATTTTTGCTTCTGTCCCATGATGCATGGTGGCGATAAATTTCTTCTTGTATGGGCTATCTCCCGTCTCAATTTCCTGCGCGACAAATGATCTCTTTTCATCCGGTAATTTATTTAGGTAGCCTAACCCTTCCTTATTTATACACCGAACAATGTCATTCGGTGCATTTGCTGCAATAACAGGTACTACATTGATTTTTGCATACTCAATAAGCGGCCGATAATCACTTGGGTAATTAGACCAAGCATCTCCTTGTTTAATAAGAGCTTGCTCGCCAATATTCCCTTTTAGGTAATCATCAATTATTGACTGCTTATCTCGTGAGAACTGTTCCATGGCCAAAACAAAAGCAATATTTTCAGCATCAAGTGCTTGTAATAAATCCGCTTGAAAGTGATGAACACCAGAATGAGAATGCCACTCTCCAACTAAAACCACATCCGCCGTCGCTATTTCATCTACAAAGGTGCTTAGGGAAATAGGAGCACCAGACCGAGTGAGTTGGTAGTCGTACATATTAGAGAGATCGTAAGCATGTTGCGTCTGTTTTTGCACGCAACCAACGGATAGGAACAACACCAGCAAAAAGGAGATTCTTCGCATAATAAACTATTAATTTCTAAAATAAATCATACCCACAGTATGGCTTATTTCTTATAAAATCAAATCAATACCAATAACATTAGGTGTGAACTCTGTTTCATTCACATTGACCACAAACTCATTTAGCTCGGTATCCGCTCACAAACAACATTGTTTTTTTCAAAGACAAACGACATGCATTAAAAAAGGAAGCCTAAGCTTCCCTTTTTTAATGCATGTTCTTTCGAACACGTATTATTACAAAATCAATCGAGATTATTCGAAGATTTTAGCAACAACACCAGCACCAACAGTACGACCACCTTCACGAATCGCGAAGCGTAGACCGTCATCCATTGCGATTGGAGCAATTAGCTCAACCGTCATTTGAATGTTGTCGCCTGGCATTACCATCTCTACACCTTCCGGTAAAGTGATGTCGCCTGTTACGTCCGTTGTACGGAAGTAAAACTGTGGACGGTAACCTTTGAAGAATGGAGTATGACGACCACCTTCATCTTTAGAAAGAACGTAAACTTCTGATTCAAACTTCGTATGAGGAGTGATTGAATTTGGAGCCGCCAATACTTGACCGCGCTCTACGTCTTCACGTTTAGTACCACGTAGTAAAGCACCAACGTTCTCGCCTGCACGACCTTCGTCAAGCAATTTACGGAACATTTCAACACCAGTACAAGTCGTAGTAGTTGTCTCTTTGATACCAACGATAACAACTTCGTCACCAACTTTTAGGATACCACGTTCGATACGACCCGTTACTACTGTACCACGACCTTGAATTGAGAATACATCTTCAATTGGTAGTAGGAACGGTAGATCTACTGCACGCTCTGGCATTGGGATATAGTTGTCTAGCGCTTCTGCTAGCTCAATGATCTTATCTTCCCACTCTTTCTCACCGTTAAGTGCGCCTAGAGCTGAACCTTGAATTACTGGAAGATCATCACCTGGGTATTCGTATTCAGAAAGAAGTTCACGAACTTCCATCTCTACTAGTTCTAGTAGTTCTTCATCATCAACCATGTCACATTTGTTCATGAATACGATGATGTAAGGAATACCAACCTGACGTCCAAGTAGGATGTGCTCACGAGTTTGTGGCATAGGGCCATCTGTCGCTGCTACTACTAGAATACCGCCGTCCATTTGCGCAGCACCAGTGATCATGTTCTTAACATAATCGGCGTGTCCTGGGCAATCTACGTGTGCGTAGTGACGTGCTGGTGTATCGTACTCAACGTGAGACGTTGCGATAGTGATACCGCGCTCACGCTCTTCTGGAGCGTTATCGATTGATGCGAAGTCTTTCGCTACGCCGCCGTATACTTTTGCAAGAGTAGTACAGATAGCTGCAGTTAGAGTTGTTTTACCGTGGTCAACGTGGCCAATAGTACCAACGTTTACGTGCGGTTTCGTACGTTCAAATTTTTCTTTAGACACGATCGTGTTCCTTCCTAGTTATGATTCGCAACGGAATAAGCTCCGATGCGCGCCAGAATTTGCTATATTATGCGCCAACTCGCGTTAGCGCAATATTTGAACTCATTGATCTTCCAAAAAAGAAGAAAAATGTGTCCTGTTTTTTAACCACGTTCTGCAATGATTGCATTTGCAACATTTTTTGGCACTTCAGCGTACTCACTAAACTCCATAGAGTAAGAAGCACGGCCTTGTGTCGCAGAACGTAAATCAGTTGCGTAACCGAACATGACAGACAACGGGACTTGTGCACGAATTATCTTCAGGCCAGCTGTCCCCTCGTCCATACCTTCGATGATGCCGCGACGACGATTAATATCGCCGACAACATCACCCATCCAGTCTTCTGGAGTCGTTACTTCAACTTTCATCATAGGCTCAAGCAGAACTGGTTGCGCTTCTAATGCACCTGTTCTAAAAGCCATGGAGGCAGCGATTACAAACGCCATCTCACTTGAATCTACTTCATGATAAGAACCATTGATCAATGTAGCTTTGATATCCAGAACTGGGTATCCTGCAAGCACACCATTATTCATCTGCTCTTCAACGCCTTTCGCGACAGAGCCAATAAATTCTTTTGGTACCGTATCATTAGCAATTTCGTTAACGAAGACAAAACCTTCGCCAACTTCTGATGGTTCTAGTTTCAGCCATACGTGACCGTATTGCCCTTTACCACCATGTTCGCGGATAAATTTACCTTCCGCTTTCGCTGTACCGCGAATAGTTTCACGGTAAGCAACTTGCGGATTACCAACGTTGCAGTTAACGTTAAACTCGCGCTTCATGCGATCAACGATGATATCTAAGTGTAGTTCACCCATGCCAGAAATCAGTGTCTGGCCAGTTTCGTCATCCATGTCAACACGGAACGATGGGTCTTCTGCCGCTAGCTTTCCTAACGCGCTTGTCATTTTTTCTTGATCAGCTTGAGAGCGTGGCTCTACAACAATCTGAATAACTGGTTCTGGGAATTCCATGCGTTCTAGTACAATCTTATGGTTCTGATCACACAGTGTTTCACCAGTAGTGACATCTTTTAAGCCAATAATAGCCGCAATATCACCTGCTCGCACTTCTTTCACTTCTTCACGCTTATTTGAGTGCATTTGCACAATACGTCCTAAACGTTCACGCTGCTGCTTCACTGAGTTATAGGCCATTTTACCGCTTTCAACAACACCAGAATAAACACGAATGAAAGTTAATGTACCCACAAATGGGTCCGTTGCAATTTTAAACGCTAACGCTGCAAACGGTTCACTGTCATCGGCATGACGCTCTATTTCATTCTCGTTTTCATCGATGCCTTTAATTGCAGGCACATCAACTGGAGAGGGAAGGAAATCAACGACAGCATCAAGAACGGCTTGTACACCTTTGTTTTTAAAAGCACTGCCACAAGTAGCAAGCACGATTTCATTGTTAAGAGTACGAATACGAAGACCTTGTTTGATTTCAGCTTCTGTTAACTCGCCTTCTTCAAGGTACTTATCCATCAATTCTTCGTTTGCTTCAGCCGCAGCTTCAACAAGTTCTGTTCGGTATTCTCCCGCCATTTCTTGCATGTCAGCTGGAATGTCTTCGTAAGTGAAGGTCATGCCTTGATCGGCTTCATTCCAGTTGATGGCTTTCATCTTGATAAGGTCAACGACACCTTTAAACTCATCCTCTGCACCAATGTTTAACTGGATTGGAACTGGGCTGGCACCAAGACGATCTTTAATCTGATCAATCACTCGTAAGAAGTCAGCACCTGTACGGTCCATCTTATTCACAAATACTAAGCGAGGCACATGATACTTATCAGCTTGACGCCAAACTGTTTCAGATTGTGGTTCAACACCAGATGCGCCACAGAATACAACCACGGCACCATCAAGTACGCGTAAAGAACGTTCTACTTCGATAGTAAAATCTACGTGCCCAGGAGTGTCGATGATATTAATACGGTGTTCGTCGAATTGAGCTTCCATACCACGCCAGAAGGTCGTAGTAGCGGCCGAGGTAATGGTAATGCCTCGTTCTTGCTCCTGCTCCATCCAATCCATGGTTGCAGCACCATCGTGCACTTCGCCGATTTTATGAGATAGGCCTGTATAGAACAGAATACGTTCACTGGTCGTTGTTTTGCCTGCATCAACGTGAGCAACGATACCAATATTACGGTAGCGCTCAATCGGAGTTTTACGAGCCACGATTCTATCCTCTTACTATAGGGACTATTAATGTTTGAAAATATCTATTTGTTTAGAATCAATGCGCTACGCAGAAACAGAAACAAAAAACTATTTTGAAACAATAATATAAGCTTGGTTTTTCCAAAGGAAAAGCACTGCGAAGGACTTCGCAGTGCTTAAAGGTCTTATTACCAGCGGTAATGAGCGAACGCTTTGTTCGCATCTGCCATACGGTGAACGTCTTCACGTTTCTTAACAGCAGTACCTTTGTTCTCTGACGCATCTAGCATTTCAGCAGCTAGACGGTAAGCCATAGATTTTTCACCACGCTTACGCGCAGCTTCAACCAACCAACGCATAGCAAGTGCGTTACGGCGAACCGGACGAACTTCTACAGGGACTTGGTAAGTTGAACCACCCACACGGCGAGATTTAACTTCTACCGTTGGACGAACATTTTCAAGAGCTTCATCAAATACAGCTAAGTGATCTTTACCAGATTTCTCAGCCATAACTTCTAATGCAGTGTAAACAATTTTTTCTGCAGTAGATTTTTTTCCGTCAACCATAAGGATATTGACGAATTTTGCCAGCATTTCAGATTTAAATTTAGGATCTGGAAGGATCTTACGCTGACTAATTACGCGACGACGTGGCATAGGAATTTCTCCGTTGTCTTCTTCAGGTTATCCAAAACTTTTCAGTTTCTTCAAAATACAAAATAATTTAGTGTTTGGCCTTACTTAACGGATTTCATTAAGACTTAGGTCGTTTCACACCGTACTTAGAACGACCTTTCTTACGGTCATTTACGCCTGCACAGTCAAGTGCACCACGTACTGTGTGGTAACGTACACCTGGAAGGTCTTTAACACGACCGCCACGGATTAGAACAACTGAGTGCTCCTGAAGGTTGTGACCTTCACCACCGATGTACGAAGTTACTTCGAAACCATTTGTCAAACGCACGCGACAAACTTTACGAAGCGCTGAGTTAGGTTTTTTAGGTGTAGTAGTATATACACGAGTACATACACCACGTTTTTGTGGGCACGCTTCTAGTGCTGGCACGTTGCTTTTAACAACTTGCTTTGCACGAGGCTTACGTACCAACTGGTTAATAGTTGCCATTAACTAGCTCCTGGTTTGCTGAAATTATGCTTCATGAAAAATCTAACCCTACTATGAGGGACGCAAGATTTTATGCACGGAAGGAAGGTCTGTCAAGGTATTTAGGGATCTTTTTGATCGTAAGGGAATGAACAATCGGTGGTCTTATTGCTTAAATCTTAGTCTAAAGTTATTAAGCATGGCTTTTATTAGAAATAACGTACTCAACTATATCAAAATCACCACATAGCCAATATGACATCATTCCCATGTGATAGAAGAGGAATGCTTTTCTGTCAGTTCCACAAACCCAACGAAATCGACCGTTTTTTGGGTACTCTCGAGTAGTAGACCTCTGGCTTCTACGTCAGCTATAAGGCTATAAGGTGCGTTAGTGGTGGCGACAAGATAGGCATTGGCTTTGTGTCCCTTTACCGCGGCATATACTGCGTCTTCTACTAAAAGCAGATCATCGCCTTTCACTACATTAGCGGAGGCTTCATCTAGCGAGCGGTAATGTTTAACAATATGTAGCATGTAAGTCCCTTAAAAAGTAAGCAGCTTATCGCAACCGTGTAGCTGTTTCGCAAGGTCATCGGTGTTTAGTCGGACGACATCAACTAAAACCAACTTTGCTTCGGCCATACCATTCGCTTTCAAAGAGGCAGAACAAACGTATATCTCTTCTATGTCATAAAGGTCCATAAGCTTAAACGCTGGCACATAATCTCTAGAATAAATAGAAGCCGTATTTTGATTTGTCATTAACTGAGTGACTCCATCGCCAATAAAAAACACCGCGATATTTTCACTGTAAGCAGAAGCTGCTAATAATGCGTCTAATCCTTCACGCCCTTTTGCCGAAGAATGTGGATGAGAACGGAAGACAAAACCAATCTTCTTCAAAATTGAACCACTCTGTCTTGCGTCAATAACGCCTCAGCTAAACTACCCAAACCGGCTTGTTCAAAACCATTAGTCAGATTAAAGCTTTCTCGTTTGTTTTGAGTGGCTTCTTCTTGGCTCAATACGCCACGACGCAATGCGGCTGCGACACATGTTTCTAAACGGATGTTATGCTCAATAGCCAGTTTTTGCCAAGCTACCGTTAAGTCAAACTCATCGTTGGCTGGCACCACCAGTTTAGAACCATTGGTTACCCCTTCTTGATAGAAAAATACGGAGACGAGTGTATGACCTTTCTCAAGCACTGCATTAGCAAACGCATATGCGTTTCTTGCCGACTGAGAGCCATATACGCTGCCGTTAACAACAAGGGTGTAACCTAAACTCACTTTTCTCCATCCTCAGTTTTACGCTGACGAATATAAAGATAGACGGTATGTTTGGAAATGTTCAAGCGGTCCGCAACACGGTTAATCGCATCTTTAATATCAAAAATGCCTTTGTCGTAAAGCTCCATGACAATCTGGCGGTTTTTAGTATTATTCGATACCGACTTATCTGCATTGATATCTTCTATACTCTGTTCTACGGTTTGGTCAACCAATTCAACCACATCGCTTGCAAAATTTACTGCAGAGGCTGCTTCTTTTGCCTCATCTGTTGGCATGAAAGATTCCAGAACTTGAGAGAATGGAGCATCTAGATTGATATTGATACAAAGCAAACCGATGACACGATTATTGCCATTACGAATAGCGATAGTGATAGATTTCATCAACACCCCACCCTTCGCTCGAGTAAAATAAGGTCTAGAGAAATTACGCTCGGAACCTTCAATATCCTTAAGCATTTTCAGCGCCATATCCGTAATTGGCGATCCTACATGTCTACCCGTATTCTCACCATTGGCTATCTTGATCGCTGATGTATCTAAACTCTCCAATGAATGAAGAACAATTTCACAGAATGGTCCGATTAAACCAGCAAGACCATCCACTACAGCTTCATAGGATTTTAAAATGGTCAGATCATGCTCGCTAAATGGTTCAACAAATACGGAATCCATTTCGAGTAACGCTTCTGCGTGAACGATTTCTGATGTAGCCACTATTTATAGCCTCGATTTAAAAATCAACAAATTAGTGCAAGTTTATCAGAAAATTTGAATTGCGCATCGTTTTGATCAGTTTGGTTTGTCGTCAAAAAAAAAAGGCTCGGATATCCGAACCTTTTTTAATCGTTCTTTTTGAAGAAATTATTCCGCAGCAGGTGTTTCTGCTGGTGCTTCTTCAACTTCACCGTTATCAATGCTGATCAATTCAACTTCAAAAACGAGAGTTGAGTTTCCAGGAATAGTCGGTGTATCTTGTGGTCCGTATGCTAACTCTGGTGGGATAACAAACTTATATTTTGACCCTACAGACATAAGTTGCACGCCTTCAGTCCAACCAGGGATCACTCGATTAAGAGGGAACGTAGCCGTTGCATCGCGATCATATGAACTGTCAAACTTAGTCCCGTCGATTAATGTCCCAACATAATGCACTTCAACCGTATCGGTTTCAGCAGGCTTATCACCCTCTGCTGGTGTCATTACTTGGTAAAGAAGACCAGATTCAGTTTTCATTACGCCTTCTTGCTTTTCAAATTCAGCACGGAACTCTTCGCTTGCCTTCATTGCTGCTTCAGCATCTGCTGCTGCTTTTGCCTGCATCTTTTCGCTAACGGTTTTTTCAAAACTTTCAAGCGCTAAGCGTAGTTCATCGTCTGTCATTTTTTCTGTATCAGCAAAAACATCTTCAATACCTTGAAGTACAAGTTCTTTCTTTAGCTCAATACCAATTTCAGTTGAGCCTTCAATGCTCGATTCAATGTTCTTAGCGAAATAAAGACCGAAAGCGTACGCCGCTTTGTCTTCTTCTGTTTTAAAGTGAACTGCTTTTTCAGCCTCAGCTTGTGCCTGCTCTACCACTGGAGCCGCTTCAACTTTGGGTGTTTCTTCTTTTTGACAACCTACAGCCAACATTACAGTTGCAGCGAGTAGGGACACTTTAAACAAAGGTTTCATTAAATTCTCCAAATTAATGGCATAGCCATTTACGTCAGTACACAGTTCTCATCAAATATAATGAAATGTGCAAAATTATTGGTGTATCAATATACTAGGTATATGCCTCTCGACACAAACTGGATTCTTGATAAGAATGCGAATAATCTCTCATTATATGCTATTGGGTATTGTCATCACTCTGTTAAATGGTTGTTTTTTTTCATCTCAAGATGAAGAAAGGTGGACCATTGAGCCAAAAGGCACCACTAGTTTTGCCCTTAGTAGAGATGCCCGCTTTGCATTACTTTACTCAAAAGAGCGTCAGTTGTTACTGTGGGACCTACAAGAAAACCAAGAATTAGCCTCTTTAGGTAAACAGGATCCCGATGGGAACACAGTTTCCCACATACGTATTTCTGATAACAGTCGCTATGCCGTTACATCCACACAACTCAACTTTGCTGTTTGGGATCTTTCCTGGAGCCAAGCGGAAGGTCTTTGGTCTGTCTCCGATGGGCTAATCCGGGATATAGATATATCAAGCAATGGCGAACAAGTATTATTAGGCCTATCTAATAGAAAGGCCATTTACGTCAATTTAGTCACCGGAAGGCGATTAGAGTTCCTTGCTCACAGAGAAAAAGTCAATACCGTCGCAATTTCCTCGAACGGTAAGTTTGCTTTAACCGGCGGTAATGATTACAAAGCTTATTTCTGGAGTACCGACACTGGCCAACCACTATTTCAATTTGAACATAAGGCAAGAATTAACAGAGTTGCTCTGCAACGAGATGGTAAGTATGCATTTACGTCAGATGGAGCAAGTGATAGCTTTATCTGGGATCTTAAGACAGGTAAGAAAATTTCAGCACTTAAGTCTCTTTCAAGGCAACTAGTGTTCTCTAGTGCGCGTTTTTCCGATGATGGGAGTTACTTAGTCACCGGTTCTCCAAACGGACGAGTAATGCTTTGGGATACACAAACAGGAAAACGTTTAGACGGATGGGATGTGGAACCACTAAAAGATACTCGCCCTCCACGTGCAGTCGTGTATGATGCCGCCTTTGACCGTCAAAACAGAATAATATCGGCGAGTTCTGCTGGTATTGCACAGGCTTGGAATATAGAAGATGACTAACAATACGATTCAAGAATTACAGCAACGCATCGAAGATCTAGAATATAAAATGGCTTTCCAAGAGCAGACGATTGATGAACTAAACGAAGCGCTTAGCCAACAACAACTGCTGATCACTAAGATGCTAGATCAGATGAAATATGTCGTAGGGAAGGTAAAGAATCTAGATCCTTCGAATATGGCAGATGCTTCTGAAGAAACACCTCCACCACATTACTAGATGTGAAAAGTACGTTTAAGATTAAGAAGCAATTTTGAATTAGGAAAGGCTAGTCGTTCAGTACCTAGCCTGCCACTTCATCTACAAATATTGCCACTTTTAATTCACCAGACGTATCTATACTGGCGCGATACATACCTGAACTGTTCATTGCATTATGAATGTTTCCTTGGTGATCAATAGCGATTAACCCACCTTCACCACCCATCAATTTTAGCTCACCTTGTATAACCATTTCACTCGCGGTATACACGTCTTCTTTAAGATATCGCATTCGAGCAGCGACATCGGCTGCCACCATTTTTCGAATAAAACACTCACCCATACCGGTAGTAGAGATAGCAACATTATGATTTTCAGCAAAGGTACCGGCACCAATAATGGAAGAATCACCAACGCGACCATATTTTTTATTGGTTAAGCCGCCTGTACTTGTGGCGGCAGCGAGATTACCTTGCCGGTCCAGTGCAACGGCCCCAACCGTTCCAAATTTCTTGTCGTCTGGAAACTTAGATTCAGAAAGACCGAATATGCCCGCTTCTTTCATTGAGAGTAACTGCTCATAACGGCGATCAGTGAAGAAATAATCTTGCTCGGTGTAATCAAAACCATTTTCAAAGGCAAATTGTTCAGCCCCATCACCGATTAGAAATACATGTTCACTTTTCCTCATGATTTCGCAAGCAAGCTCTATTGGGTTTTTAATATGTTTAACCCCGGCAACCGCGCCAGCCTCCATCTGCTTGCCATGCATCACAGAGGCATCCATCTCAACCATTTCTGTATGGGTCAAAACCGAGCCTTTTCCAGCATTAAAATGGGGACAATCTTCTAACACCTTTACCGCTGCAACGGCTGCGTCTAAGGCATCTCCATCTTGTCTCAAAATGTCATATCCTGCCCGAACAGATTTTTCAAGAGCCCTTCTTATCTCGCTATTTAGTTCTGGTGTTAGATTTTTTTTTAGGATAGTTCCGGCGCCACCATGGATAGCAAATGCAAATGGAGATATCGACATAAATCGTCCTTAATCTATAAACAAAAAAACCCTAAATATCTCATAATGAGTGCTTAGGGTTTTATTTTAATCAAATCTAAACCAACACCAAAGGTTTATTGGTTTAAGGTTAATCAATCTTAGTGTGAACAACCACAACCGCCGCCGTTTTCACCTTTTTCTTTACCGCCGCCGCAACAGCCTTCTTTTTTGCCTTCGCCGTGATCGTGCCCTTCGCCACCACAACAACCACCTTCATGATCATGGTCGTGACCACAACCACCTTCATCATGGATGTGACCGTGTTCCAATTCTTCTGCTGTTGCTTCGCGAGTTGCCATTACTTCGACATCAAATGTCAGTGTTTGACCTGCAAGCATGTGGTTACCGTCGACGACAACTTCGTCACCATCCACTTCTGTTACTTCAACAGGGATTGGACCTTGATCAGTATCGGCTAAGAAACGCATACCGACTTCAATCTGCTCTACACCTTGAAATACATTCGCAGGGACACGCTGTACTAACGCATCATTATGTTCACCGTACGCATCTTCTGGAGTAAGGGTTGCTGTGAATTTGTCCCCTGCCTTTTTACCTTCAAGCTCGGCCTCAAGGCCTGTAACAAGGTTGTTGTGACCATGTAAATAGTCTAAAGGATTTTCTGCTGTTGCTTCATCAACTACAACACCTTCTTCAAGCTTCACTTGGTATGCAAGGCTTACAACAACGTTCTTTTCAATATTCATTTCTGCTCCAAAGAGAATTAGGGGTAGTTAAACTTTCTACCAACAAGATTTATATATGTTCCGAATAGGGGCTATTATGGGGGCAAAAAAAAGAAACTCAAACCCTAGGGCTTAAAAAAACCGATCATATCGTCATTCGCATGCTCTGATGACTCAACAGATTTAGGTAGCCGTTTATCTATATGGCCGCATTCAACGCACTCTACCATTTCAATACTATTCTCTACCCACCAACGAAGTGAATCTTGACTAGAGCACTTCGGGCAGCTTGCTCCCGCAATAAATCGTTTTTTAATTTTCATCGTAATTTAACCTATTCGAATTCTATTTCCAGTGGTTGGTCGATTGGTTATCGGTTTCCATCTCTTGACCGAATATCTCTTCTAACTCTTTTCGAGACTCTTTTGAGCGCTGGGCAAGGTCGTTATCATCGGTATGTTTAGGTAACAGCTCTTTTAGCATGGCGTTATCCAGCTTACGAAAGTGGTCCTCTGATCTTTTTGCCTGATACGGATGCATCCCTAGTTCAACGAGTAATTGCCTTCCCAAATCCAATGCGCCTAAAAATGTTTCACGCGAATAATTTGGTACACCATGATTTAATAACTGATAAGCCTCGACACGGCTTCGAGCACGAGCAAGAATTTTCAGGTTAGGAAAATGTTGTTGGCAGATTTCCACAATATGTAAGATCTCATCAGGACTATCGGTACAGGCAACTAAGGCTTCTGCTTTATCAGCGCCTGCTGCACGTAATAGATCCAACTGAGTCGCGTCACCATAAAACACTTTGTAGCCATATTTTCTCAACAACCTTATTTGGCTCGCATCACTTTCTAATACGGTAATCCGGATCTTATTGGCATACATCAGTCGACCGACAACCTGACCAAAGCGACCAAAACCCGCAATAATCACTCTTGGATTTCGATCAATCACATCTTCTTGCGCAAGCCCTTCATCATTGTTAATTATTGCAGAAAACCATTTCTTCTGTGCAAGCAGTAACAACGGTGTGGTCACCATAGATAAACTGACCACAACCAACAAAAAAGCAACCAACTCGGGGTCTAATAAATTCTCGGCTTGTGCTGCCGTGAACAGAACAAAAGCAAACTCACCACCTTGGCTCAAAATCGCAGCCATTCGACTCCGAGCCTTTGCTTGCGTACCAAAAAGACGGGCCAAAATGTAGAGGATAACCCCCTTTATTACGACAAGACTGACAACAGCCAATAATATTTTAAAAGGTTCTAAAATGATAAGGCCTAAGTTTACTGCCATGCCTACTGCGATAAAGAATAACCCTAACAACAAGCCTTTAAACGGTTCAATGGCCACTTCTAATTCATGTCGATATTCACTCTCCGCAAGCAGAACACCAGCGAGAAAAGTACCAAGTGCCATAGACAAACCTAGGCTTTGCATGATTAACGCTATACCAATAACCACAAGAAGAGCAGCCACGGTAAACAACTCTCGTACACCGCTTGTCACAACATATCGAAATAATGGGCGCAGTAGGAAATGGCCACCAACGAGCAACACAATAATAGAACCAAAAGTCGTCATGGTATCGAGCCAATCCCCCCCCCCGTTACCTCCGGCAAGTACAGGCAATATAGCCAACATTGGTATCACAGCGATATCTTGGAATAATAGAACGGCAAAACCGGATTGACCTGTTTCTGTGCCTCCTAACCCCTGCTCTTCAATAACTCGAAGGGCTATCGCAGTAGAAGACAAAGCTAACCCCATCCCTACCACCAAACTGGTTTGCCATGATAGCCCAAAGAGACTCGCGATGCTGGCAAGTACGCAAGAAGTCACCACAACTTGAGCACCACCTAAACCTAGAATTGGATTTCTCATCTGCCATAGTTTTTTTGGGTTAAGTTCTAGTCCGATAAGAAAAAGTAATAACACCACACCAAATTCAGCAAAATGAAGGATAGCGTCAACATCACTGATTAACCCAAAACCCCACGGTCCAATCGCGACACCAGCAAGTAGGTACCCCAAGACAGAACCTAGGCCCATTCGTTGTGCAAGTGGTACGGCAACAACGGCTGCGGATAAAAAAATCACACTGCTTTGCAAAAAATCATTCGTCATTGCCATCAGCTAAGTCCTCCGATTTTTCTACTTCGTACGATTCCCATGGATTCATTAACCAATGACGGTAGGCTTCAGCATGCTGTAATCGTTCCACATCAGTGATATGCCTAGCCCAATGTAAAACTATCGGCTCCATCCAGTTCATTCGACACAAACCCGCCGTTAACTCAAATGGCTGTAATATCTCTTCCATTGGGTATTTGTTATAGCCTGACGGGTCAAAAGCTTCTCGTGCACCTCCGGTTGTAATTACACTACGCCAATGCTTTCCCTTTAAAGCGCAGTTGTCACCAAAGGCAAAGCCTTTACCCAACACTCGATCCATCCATTCTTTCAAAAGCGCAGGGCAAGAGTACATAAACAAAGGGTGTTGAAATACGACGATATCATGAGACAGCAAAAGTTGATGTTCTTTTTGAACATCAATAAAAAAGTCTGGATACTGGGCATAGAGATCATGAACCGTTACGTGCTCGAGATCTTGTATCTTTTTTAGCATCACATTATTGGCAACAGAAGTACCCGGTTCCGGATGGACAAAAATCACCAAAATACGTGGTAGAGGCATAGTCGCGTCTATCATTCCTTGAAGAGCTTCCTTTTGCATTTAGTTATCATCGATAGTTTACTCAAACCAATGATATGCTAGCTTTATTCATTTTTTAGTATCAAACATCATATCGCAAATTGCATAATGATCGACTTTTATTCTCAGAACGCCTACTATTCCCGCGTTTAAACCATTTCCTATCAATAAGATTTCTATGATTACGTTTTCAGATATTCAACTGCTGCGAGGCGGTAAAGCTCTCCTAGAACAAGCCACTGCGACTATTCATCCCGGAGATAAAGTCGGTTTAGTGGGTAAAAATGGTTGTGGTAAATCCACACTATTTGCGCTACTAAAAGGCGAACTTTCCATTGACGCCGGATCCTTTGCTCAACCCGCACACTGGGAACTCGCTTGGGTTGCGCAAGAAACCCCGGCTCTAGAACGTCCGGCTCTGGAATATGTCATTGATGGTGATAGGGAATATCGAAATCTAGAAGCTCAGTTAACTAGAGCGGAAGAGGTTGATAATGGCACCTTGGTTGCCGAACTACATGGAAAAATAGAAACTATAGGTGGGTACACTATACGAGCTAGATCGGCCGAACTACTCAATGGTTTAGGTTTTAGTCAAGAGCAGATGAGCTGGAATTTGACCCAGTTCTCTGGTGGTTGGCGTATGCGACTAAACTTGGCACAAGCCCTGTTATGCCGTTCAGATCTGCTACTACTCGATGAACCAACCAACCACTTAGATCTCGATGCGGTTATGTGGCTAGAAAAATGGCTGCAAAACTATCCAGGAACACTTATTTTGATCTCTCACGATCGGGATTTCCTAGATCCAATCATAAATCGAATTATCCACGTAGAAAATCAGCTTCTTAATCAATACACCGGTAACTATTCGTCGTTTGAAAATCAGCGTGCTGAAAAATTGGTTCTACAGCAAGCCATGTTCCAAAAGCAGCAGAAGCAAGTTAACCATATGCAGAGCTATATCGATCGTTTTCGCTATAAAGCCTCTAAAGCAAAACAAGCTCAGAGCAGAATCAAAGCCCTAGAAAAGATGGAGAAGGTTCTTCCTGCTCAACTGGACAACCCATTCAACTTTGAGTTTCGTATTCCTTCTGCTCTACCAAACCCAATATTAATGATGGATGAGGTCTCGGCAGGGTATGACGACAACCTTATTTTAGAAAAAATTCGACTAAACTTAGTTCCCGGTAGTCGAATCGGCCTTTTAGGACGAAATGGAGCGGGTAAATCCACTCTAATTAAACTGCTTTCCGGCGAACTTGCGCCACAAGGTGGCGATCTCACCTATTCACAGGGTGTCAACATCGGCTACTTTGCCCAGCACCAGTTAGAGACCCTTCACCCTGAAGAAACGGCATTGCAACATATGATGCAAATAGCCCCAAAACAGACAGAACAAGAACTTAGAAACTATTTAGGTAGCTTTGGATTTCATGGTGACAAAGCATTAGATAAAGTCGCTCCTTTTTCAGGAGGAGAAAAAGCCCGCTTGGTTCTAGCGTTAGTGGTTTGGCAAAAACCAAACCTATTACTACTCGATGAACCAACCAACCATCTTGACTTAGATATGCGTCAAGCATTGACGTTTGCATTGCAAACTTTTGAAGGTGCGATGGTTATCGTCAGTCACGATAGATATTTACTGCGCGCGACAACGGACGATCTTTATCTTGTACACGACCGCCAAGTTTCCCCCTTTGATGGTGATCTAAATGATTACTACAAATGGTTGACGGAGCAAAATAAAGCCGATAAAAAAGAGGCAGCACAAGATCTTCCCGCTAAGAGTGGGTCTAATAATGCGACATCGAAGAAAGAGCAAAAGCGCAAAGAAGCCGAATTTCGCAAACAAACCGCGCCACTCAGAAAAGAGCTGGAAAAACTTGAAAAGAAAATGGATAAGCTTGGCGTAACGCTCGCGGAAACCGAACAAGAGTTATTAGACACATCACTGTACCAGGCTGAAAATAAAGCTAAACTTAACCAAGTATTAGCACTTCAAGCAACATCTAAATCTTCTCTAGAAGATATCGAACTAGAGTGGATGACTATTCAAGAATCGTTAGAAGAGATGGAACAAGTATTTAAATGACAAAACTCGCTTCTTTTTCACTCACCTTAGAACGTTTATGGCAATTCAGTTTGCAGTATTACAACGTGCGAGGCGTTAAAGAAGCGTGTCTTTCTCTACAAAACAATTACCACGGAAATGTCAATTTGTTACTTTTACTGAAGTGGTTAGATGAACAAGAGCTTATTTTCGATGAACATGATTGGACAAAAATCCAACACTGCCTTCATCGCACTGAAGAACTACTTTTACACTTTAGAACTTTACGAAAAAAAACAAAATCGCACCTACCAGCCACGCTATACCGAGAATCTTTAGAGTTTGAGTTATTACTAGAGAAGCAACAGCAGTCCGATTTAGTCGACTGCATAAACTCCATAGAGTTCGCATTAAATAAAGCCGAACCACTGACATTACGCTACTGCCGCTCACTCAATGCAGAACACCTCTTTAATAATTTCCCCAAGCCCTCTAGCTAAGATGTTGTCAAAAAATCCTTGAACCATTTCATTGATTTATCTACATTAAAAAGAGATGGATAAATCATTAAACACCAAAATTTCGTTTAAATGAATCTGTTACTTATAGAAAAGAACTCGTTATGAGGCCGATATAAACCGTCATTTACTGTATAAGTATTGGCTTGATTATAGGTCAAATAGTTTTTAGATCATGGATGGTCAAAAGGGTAAAAATGAAAAAAATAATCATCGTAAATGTGGGATCAGCACCCGAAGCACAATATAAAAAATTTGGTGATTTTGAAATTTGGGCAAAAAATGCCATTACAGAACAAAAACTTACTTCAGATAAACAGACCCTCGACATCATTTTTCACGACGGTATATTGAACCCACTCCCCAATTTAGACACGATTGCTGGCGTGATTATTATGGGGTCTTTATCCATGGCGACAGAAAAAGCAGATTGGATGCTTCGCCTCTCAACAGAAATATCTCAACTTGTTCACAACCAGATACCCTTATTAGGCATCTGCTTCGGTCATCAACTTATCGCACAAGCGATGGGTGGAGAGGTAGGTTACCACCCTAAAGGACTCGAGATAGGCACTGTCGATATATATAAATTAAGCGCCGCAGAACACGATCCTATTTTTGCTCATTTACCCGCACACTTTTCCGTCCATGCCGTTCATTTCCAATCGGTATTAACGCTACCAAAAACAGCTACACTGTTGGCTAGTAATGATTTTGAGCCTCACCACGCCTTTAGAATAGGGAAATGTACTTGGGGTGTTCAGTTTCATCCAGAATTTACAGCGGACATTATGCGGCTTTCACTCGCAGGTTTGAGAAGCGAAGTTACAGAAGATTACACATATAAGCAGACAAAAATAAAAAACTGTATCGAATCGAGAAGCTTACTATTAGAGTTTGCTAATTTCTGTTCGCGTACCAATAAATAAGCAGTTACAGTCATGGTAACTGCTTATTTAATCTCATTTATTCTGGTAAATGATTGTATTTTAAGCCAGCTTCCTGAAGTATTTTTTCCAATGTTTCTTGAATCATAAACTCGGGTTCTTTCCTTGCTAATGACGTTCTGTAAGATTCCCCAGAAATAAGTAAATGTCTTTTATCATTGCGTGCGTCTATTTTTATTTGTATTAAATAATTGGTGATATCCCACTGCCAATTATCTACATAAGTAATGATCACATCTGCATTTTTAGGCGATCCATTTTCCTCAATAGGGGTTGCGGGGTAACCAAGCATTGTCAGTTTATCAGCAATAATATAATGCATGTTACGTTTGTCAGGACCAAAATGCTCTACGTAAACATTTCCAAAATCTTTTAATTCTTGCCCTGGAGACATTGTCGCCTCCAGTCTAGTGGCGCATCCACTCGACACCATCACCAATGCCAAAATCACTAAAACCTTAATTTTCTGCATAATTTAATATCCAATTAGTTTAATATCAATCTATATTAAACCATTACAAATCATATGCCTGTGCTTAAGATCAAATTGAAGAAAGGATTTTTACCAAATAAACACAACACAAATAGCAGTCAACGATCCCATACAAAGGTTAAATCGTCTCCAAGCAAGTGTGCTTGATAACCAGCGACCAATTAATGTTCCAAAACCAACCCAAATAGATGACGTTTGTATCTGAGTAATCCAAAAAATTACCGCAATAACCAATATTGACCACCAATATTCATTACCTTGCAATGAAAATGAGCCTATTGCCGTGACCATCATCATCCATGCTTTGGGATTAAGGTACTGAAATAACGCCGCCTCCACAAATGTCATTGGCTTACTACCTGCATCTCCGTGTTCGGAAACGGGTTTTGCATTAGCGATTTTCCAAGCTAAGTAAAATAAATAACTGCTGCCCACCCATTTCATCGCATCTTGTATAACCGGGTATTGCTGGAAGATGAGGCCAAGGCCTGAAGCCAACAATAGAATCATGCTCATTAAACCGACACCGATACCAAAGGCATGTGGCAAAGATCGTCGATAGCCAAAGTTGGCACCTGAAGCCGTTAACATGACGTTATTTGGTCCCGGTGTTCCTGTCATTACAATCGCGAACATCGCTATTGAGATAAAAAATTGCCATTCCATTTTGTATTCCTCACACCCTAGACATTGTATCGGTACAATTTCTAATTTCTGGTTGATTTTCTCGTTTTTTGCGTACAAAATGACCATAACAATGCATCATCTAAAGATCAAAGGATTTATTGTCACCATGACAATCATAGATTTTCAGTTATCCGATACAAACAAAACGCCTAAATACAAACAGATCGCAGAGCGATTGGCTGAGCAAATTGAAGCCGGTCATTTAGTGGCGAACGATAAACTACCCACCCATCGCCTATTGGCCGACAAATTAGGTGTCACCGTTGGCACGGTGACACGAGCTTACTCCGAAGCAGAACGAAAAGGCTTAGTGGAAGCACGAGTCGGGGCTGGCACCTATGTGGTAGACAAAAAAAAGGCATATTGGGCATTTGATCAAGGGGATAATTATGAGT
Organism: Vibrio sp. DW001; assembly: GCF_029016285.1. Taxonomy (NCBI): domain Bacteria; kingdom Pseudomonadati; phylum Pseudomonadota; class Gammaproteobacteria; order Vibrionales; family Vibrionaceae; genus Vibrio; species Vibrio sp. DW001. Next base: position 3,504,501 of record NZ_CP091975.1, read on the forward strand.
CAAACGAATGCAATTTCGGCTTCAATATCCCTCCTATGTTTGACCGCAGCGACATGCTAAAAGAAGCAATGGAGAAGGTCGCTCAATCACCCCAAGCGCTCAACCAGTTTATGATCTATCAAAAACCAACGGGCATTGACTCCCATAGAGAGATTGTGGCTGATTGGCTAAATGAACATGGCGTTCAACTTGACGCAGAAAGATTGTTGTTTTGTTCTGGTGCACAGCATGGGATGCAGATGGTATTTGAGGCATTCACTCGAGCAGGAGACACCATTTTAGCGGAAAAGCTTACGTATCCTGGTTTGATTAGTTTAGCCAAACAGAAACAGCTAACCGTTAAAGGTATTGAAATGGATGAAGAGGGGATTATCCCTCATGCGCTTGAAGCGGCTTGCCGGCAATTTCAAGCTCGATTTATCTATTTAACCCCTACATTACAAAATCCTACAACAGCAACCATGTCCTTAGAGCGGCGTATCGCTATACTAGACATCTGTAAACGACATGATCTATATGTCATAGAAGACGATGTGAATGGCCTTCTTCCAGCAGATGCCCCACCACCAATGGTTAACTTAGCACCTGAACAGGTTTTTCATATTGGTGCTTTTTCCAAATGTCTCGCTCCGGGGTTACGTGTGGGTTACATTCAACCCCCCAGTAAACTGCACCCTCACCTTAGTATTACGTTGCAAAACCATAGCTGGATGATTAGTCCATTACTTACCGCATTAACCTGTGAGCTGCTTCGTTCCAACAAACTTGAACATACCTTAGATTATATCCGGACTGAAATGAGAGGAAGGCTAGAACTCGCGCTGACCTATTTATCTAATTTTCAACTCCAATACACCCACGACTGCTTCCACCTTTGGTTAACACTGCCTGACCATTGGCGCTTAAGCGACTTTGTCCAAAAAGCAGCATATGATGGCGTTATCGTAAAGTCAGCGGAACTATTTACGCCGCCAGCCGCGAATGTACCTCCTGCCGTACGACTTGCATTAAGCTCTCCAATCGATCAAGATCAAGTAGAAGCTGGGCTAATTAAGTTAAAAGCCTTATTAGATAGTACCCCAATCAGTGACTTTACTTTATGACCGAGTTTAACGCAGCAAGAGGGTTAACCAATCCTCACGTACAGACCGTTATTCCAAGAATGATTCGGAAACAACCGCTTTTTTATGCTAAATGGCAGACACTAGAAACACCAGACGGCGACTTCCTTGATCTTGCTTGGAGTGAAGATTGGACTAGCCCAACGGTAAAAGAAAAACCTATTTTTGTCCTTTTTCATGGCTTAGAAGGCAGCTTTGAGAGTCCGTACGCCAATGGCTTGATGCACGCTTTTTCTCAGCAGGGTTGGCTATCTGTCATGATGCATTTTCGAGGCTGTAGCGGCAGACCCAATCGACTAGCAAGAGCCTATCACTCAGGTGAAACCGAAGACCCTCGTTTCTTTTTAGAGCATATACAAAACATGTTCCCAGATCAGCCGAAGGTCGCCATTGGTATATCGCTTGGTGGAAACATGCTGGTTAATTATTTGGCCAAATACAGTCACGACCCTATAGTAGAAGCGGCCACCGTCGTTTCTGCACCTCTTGATTTAGAGGCATGTTCATCAAGAATTGAACAAGGATTTTCCAAGGTTTACCGAAACTACCTATTATCCTCTCTAAAGAAAAATGCGTTACAGAAACAGAATCAACTTGTGTCGGAACTTGGCGTTTCAACGCAGGATCTAAAGGCCTTAAAAACGCTTTATGGCTTCGATGATATGATAACGGCACCGTTACATGGGTTTAAAAATGCTAACGATTATTATCAACAATGTTCTGGCATCCATGTTATTAATAAGGTCAACATCCCCTTGCAGGTCATTCATGCCGAAGACGACCCATTTATGACTCAAGCGGTAATACCCAACTTTCCATTGAACAAAAACATACACTACCGCCTATTTAAACAAGGTGGTCATGTGGGCTTTTTGTCCGGAACCTTGACTAAACCCATTTTTTGGCTGGAACAAGCAATACCCAAGTATTACCAACACATCGCATCATGAATAAAAGTAGGCTTTATGATCATTCCATGGCAAGAAATAGATAGTGAGACGCTTGAAAATCTAATCAAAGAGTTTGTATTGAGAGAGGGGACAGATTACGGCCAAAGCGAAACCACCTTAGACGATAAAGTCAATCAGGTACGAACCCAGCTTAAAACAGGAGAAGCGGTGATTGTTTTTTCTGAGCTTCACGAAACCGTCGACATAAAACTCAAGCGCGAGTTCTGATAACAAAAAGTAAAGCGTTTATTCTTTTTATAGAATCTCATACACTAATTTCATATCAGCATTATCATCAATGTAACGACAAGGAATCTCATGTCAGCAAAACATCCGATTATCGCAGTTACAGGTTCATCTGGCGCAGGAACAACGACGACATCTGAAGCATTCAGAAAAATGTTCAGTATGATGGACGTGAAAGCCGCGTGGGTGGAAGGTGACAGTTTTCACCGATTTACCCGTCCGGAAATGGACATTGAAATTCGAAAAGCCAAAGAACAAGGCAAACACATAAGTTACTTTGGTGCGGAAGCCAATAACTTCCCTGCCCTTGAACAGTTTTTTAGAAAATATGGTGATGAAGGTCAAGGCCAAGTAAGACGATACTTACATTCCTTTGATGAGGCTGTGCCTTATAATCAGATGCCCGGCACATTCACTCCTTGGCAAGACTTAGCAGAAGATAGCGATGTTCTATTTTATGAAGGCTTACATGGTGCAGTTGTCGATGGCGATATCAATGTTTCACAACATGTTGACTTATTAATCGGCATGGTCCCCATTGTGAACCTTGAGTGGATCCAAAAATTTGTACGAGATACGCGAGACAGAGGCCATTCACGAGAAGCCGTGACCGACTCCATTGTTCGTTCTATGGATGATTACCTTAACTACATTACCCCTCAGTTTTCACGGACTCACATAAACTTCCAACGGGTTCCAACTGTTGACACCTCAAACCCACTGAACGCGAAAGCGATACCGAGTTTGGACGAGAGCTTTGTTGTAATTCGATTACGTGGAATGAAGAACGTAGACTTCCCATATCTTTTAGCCATGATTGATGGCTCTTTTGTTTCTCGCCATAATACTCTGGTGGTGCCAGGAGGAAAAATGAGTTTTGCTATGGAATTAATAATCAGACCGGTTCTACAACAATTAATAGAAACCGGGAAAATCGGCTAAAAATTGAGCCTGAATGCAGTTTAGTTCTGATACCGTGACGATGTGCACAGTTTTGCTTAGAGAAACGGGAAATCAGGGCGATCAAAATCAAGAAATTGACTGCAAAAAAGGATACTATTCTTAACCTATATACATGTGTAGCTTGCAGCTATGAATTTAAAATCTTATGCTAACGTCACCAATAATATGGGGATACAGCAAAGGAAAGCTGCTGGCACAGGCCCTACAGATAATAGTGAGATAATTATGGTTCTTGGTAAACCTCAAACCGATCCAACGTTAGAGTGGTTTCTTTCGCATTGTCATATTCATAAATATCCTTCCAAAAGTACGCTTATTCACGCTGGAGAAAAAGCGGAAACTCTGTATTACATTGTGAAAGGCTCTGTAGCTGTGCTTATCAAGGATGAAGAAGGTAAAGAGATGATTCTTTCTTACCTTAACCAAGGAGACTTCATCGGTGAGCTAGGTCTATTCGAAGAAGATCAAGAGCGTACCGCATGGGTTCGTGCTAAATCACCATGTGAAGTAGCTGAGATTTCGTTTAAGAAATTCCGTCAGCTTATTCAAGTTAATCCTGACATTTTGATGCGTCTTTCAGCTCAAATGGCAAGCCGTCTACAAACGACTAGCCAAAAAGTTGGTGACTTAGCATTCTTAGATGTGACGGGTCGTATTGCTCAAACACTTCTAAACTTGGCAAAACAACCAGATGCGATGACTCACCCAGACGGCATGCAAATTAAGATCACTCGTCAAGAGATTGGTCAGATTGTAGGTTGTTCACGTGAAACCGTTGGTCGTATTCTTAAGATGCTTGAAGAACAGAATTTAATTTCTGCTCACGGTAAAACTATCGTAGTTTACGGTACACGTTAATACCGTCACAAACAGCACTGATTAAAAAGCAGCGTTTACGCTGCTTTTTTTATGCCATAAGAAAAGACGCGCATTGGTTTATAATCGCAGCTCCATCCTATAATTAATGAGTGTTTGCCCTCTAAGATCCACTTGTCGCTCTTCTATTACCTTAAACCCATAGTGTTCAAAGAAAGGCTTCGCAGTAATACTGACATGTGAATAGAGTCGAGGAATTTTGCTTTTATTACCTTGCTGGAGGATTTGTTGCATTAAAGCACCAGCAATCCCCATACTTTGATGATTGTGATCGACATAAAAATGGCCAATCAACCCATCAGATTGAAGATCGGCATAACCCACTATCTTGTTATCAACTTCGGCGACAAAAGGCACAAGCTTATCCAGAAGTACCTGCCATCTATCAAGCGTAATTTCATCTGATGCCCAAGCTTCTATTTGCCTTTCAGAGTAGTCCTTTCTATTTACACTACGCACAGTATCAAAAAACAACGCTCTCAACGTACAGGCGTCTTCTGGGGCATATGGTCGTATCCGGATAGTACTTTGCACTTCGTCACTTCTCTTCTAACTTATAATTAATATTTGGTAAGCCTAACCAGTAATTGAACCATTTTCTACACGCACAAAAAACCGAAGCGATAAAACTTCGGTTTTTTACTACAACAAGGTTTAGGGTTCTCTAAACTGTGTGACTAGAGAGCAAGGCGAATACGCGGAATGTACGTCTGTACATGAGCCCAATCAACACCGCTATCAAACTATCAAACTATCAACGATAAGAGCAGACCATTACTACTCGCACAAAAAAACCGAAGCGATAAACTTCGGTTTTTTACTACAACAAGGTTTAGGGTTCTCTAAACTGTGTGACTTGAGAGCAAGGCGAATGCGCGGAATGTACGTCTGTACATGAGCACAATCAACGCCGCTATCAAACTATCAACGATAAGAGCAAACCATTACTACTCGCACAAAAAAACCGAAGCGATAAATTTCGGTTTTTTACTACAACAAGGTTTAGGGTTCTCTAAACTGTGTGACTTGAGAACAAGGCGAATGCGCGGAATGTACGTCTGTACATGAGTACAATCAACGCCGCTATCAAACTATCAACGATAAGAGCAAACCATTACTACTCGCACAAAAAAACCGAAGCGATAAACTTCGGTTTTTTACTACAACAAGGTTTAGGGTTCTCTAAACTGTGTGACTTGAGAGCAAGGCGAATGCGCGGAATGTACGTCTGTACATGAGTACAATCAACGCCGCTATCAAACTATCAACGATAAGAGCAAACCATTACTACTCGCACAAAAAAACCGAAGCGATAAACTTCGGTTTTTTACTACAACAAGGTTTAGGGTTCTCTAAACTGTGTGACTTGAGAGCAAGGCGAATGCGCGGAATGTACGTCTGTACATGAGCACAATCAACGCCGCTATCAAGTCATTCAGTGACGAGAAGCTAAATCCTTCTTACATCATGCCTGGCATACCACCCATACCACCCATGCCGCCCATATCAGGCATTCCACCTGAATCTTTAGCTGGCATATCGGTAATCATCGCTTCTGTTGTGATCATAAGACCAGCAACCGATGCGGCAAACTGTAGCGCACTACGAGTAACTTTAGTTGGGTCTAGGATACCCATTGCAATCATATCACCGTATTCGCCTGTCGCAGCGTTGTAGCCATAGCTACCTTCACCAGCTTTAACGTTATTAGCAACGACAGAATCTTCGTCACCCGCATTTTCAACGATTTGACGCAATGGCGCTTCCATAGCACGAAGTGCAACGCGAATACCTACGTTTTGCTCTTCGTTAGCACCTTCAAGACCAACGACTTTCGATGCTGCACGAATAAGTGCAACACCACCACCAGCAACAACGCCTTCTTCAACGGCTGCGCGAGTAGCGTGAAGTGCATCTTCTACGCGATCTTTCTTTTCTTTCATTTCAACTTCAGTTGCTGCACCGACTTTGATTACTGCAACACCGCCAGCGAGTTTCGCGACACGTTCTTGTAGCTTCTCTTTATCGTAGTCTGACGTTGCTTCTTCGATTTGTTGACGAATTTGAGATACACGCCCTTGAATCATTGCTTCTTGACCGAGGCCATCAATGATCGTTGTGTTCTCTTTAGTGATAATAACGCGCTTAGCTTGACCAAGGTCTTCTAGCGTTGCTTTCTCAAGTTCTAGACCAATTTCCTCAGAGATAACCGTACCAGAAGTAAGTACTGCGATATCTTGAAGCATTGATTTACGACGATCACCAAAACCAGGCGCTTTAACGGCCGCAGCTTTCACAATACCACGCATGTTATTTACAACGAGTGTAGCTAACGCTTCACCTTCTACATCTTCTGCAATGATAAGCAGTGGGCGAGATGCTTTTGCAACCGCTTCTAATATTGTAAGTAGTTCACGAATATTAGACACTTTCTTGTCGATAAGAAGAATGAATGGGTTTTCTAGTTCAACCGAACCCGCTTCTTGGTTTGTGATGAAATATGGCGATAGATAACCACGATCAAATTGCATGCCCTCTACAACATCTAGTTCATCCTGAAGTGCTTGACCTTCTTCAACGGTAATAACACCGTCACGGCCAACTTTTTCCATTGCTTCTGCAATGATGTTACCAACAGTATCATCTGCATTTGCAGAGATAGTAGCAACCTGTGCGATAGCCTTAGAGTCCGCACAAGGAACAGATAGACCTTTCAACTCTTCTACCGCTGCGATAACCGCTTTGTCGATACCGCGCTTAAGGTCCATTGGGTTCATACCCGCAGCAACGGCCTTAAGGCCTTCAGTAATGATAGATTGAGCAAGTACTGTCGCAGTTGTTGTACCGTCACCAGCAGCATCATTTGCTTGAGATGCTACTTCTTTAACCATTTGTGCGCCCATGTTTTGGAACTTGTCTTCAAGTTCAATCTCACGCGCTACAGATACACCATCTTTAGTAATCGTTGGTGCACCAAAAGATTTGTCTAGTACCACGTTACGACCTTTTGGTCCAAGTGTTACTTTTACCGCATCAGCTAGAACGTTAACACCTTCTAGCATCTTGATTCGTGCTTCGTTACCAAATTTTACGTCTTTAGCAGCCATCTTTAATATCCTTTCCTAAATTCTATTTCTAATTGCTTGTCGTTTAAGAGTGAATTACTCAACGCTTGCTTATTCAACAATAGCCATGATGTCGTTTTCAGACATGATCAACACTTCTTTACCGTCAATTTTCTCAGTTTTAGTGCCGTAACCTTCTGCGAAAATGATAGTATCACCAACTTTAACGTCCAAAGGCTGAATATTACCGTTTTCTAAAATACGGCCATTGCCTACCGCTAGAACTATGCCGCGAGTAGATTTCTCCGCAGCAGAACCTGTTAGAACAATGCCACCTGCAGATTTTGATTCAACTTCTTTGCGTTCAACGATAACACGGTCGTGTAAAGGACGAATATTCATTGGGTCGTCTCTCCTGATTGTTGTTTCCATTAATGTAATTTAGTACTGAATTATCAGCGCGTGAAAGTTAAGTGGGGGACAAGAGGCAAAATCCCAAGGGGAAAAACAAAATTTTTACGATAGAAGTCATTTTTTTTTAGCCTAAACCGAGTTTTTTAGACAAAAGTCCGTTTTTATATGACTCGACGTACTAATTGCACTGCACCTCAGACTAGTTCAGAATCGAACTAAGTGTCTAACTGGTACAAAAATCATGGCTTGTAAGGATTGTGAAGATAACTGGTTTTGGAAAAAAATAGGTCGTTGCAAACGATGTATGGACCAACTAACCGTGCTTTCTGTTCTTTGTTGGATCGTATGGTGGTTTGGTTACAGAGATGACTTTAAAAGTGTCGAATCCATTGCATTAATATTTTCTGGTTTTGCCTTTAATATTCTTCTTTTTTTGCACCTCTGGTTTAAATTTGTGATATTCCCAATGCAAAAAAGAAGACATCGCGACGGTAAAAAAAACCGCCCGTAGGCGGCTTAAAGTAGGTTGATACTCTTTCTATTTAGACAGATTTAATGCTTCATTCATAACATGATAAAGATAATTCTGCTCAACCACACCTTGGAACAGGTAAGCCTGAGGACCTCGAGCAAATACGGCTACATCTTCCCCTGAGTGAGTTTCTGAACTTAAACGAACGAGTGACTGTTGCTTATAATCTAACGCTATTACTTGCGACTCGGTTAAGTCAGAACGCTCTCCTTTAACGGCACCTGGACCATTTCCATAGGTGAGCGTGGTGTACTTTTTACCAAACTCATCTTGGCTAAACTTACCTTTTGATTTTGATAAACCCAAAATATTGTTACCGCGAGCTGAGTAACCATTCATTACAAGTGTATGCGCGTGGTCAGCAGTAACAATGACTAAGGTGTCGTCTAAGTTCGTCTTCTCCAACGCCGCTTTGATTGCCTCATCATAAGCAATTGTATCTTCTAGCGCACGTTTTGCATTGCCATCATGGTGAGCATGATCTATACGTCCAGCCTCAACCATCAATACATAGCCTTCTTTATTTTTAGACAGTATATCAATCGCTTTAGAGGTCATTTCTGCAAGAGAAGGTTCATCATTACGACGATCCGCTTCATATTTCATGTGACTGCTTTCAAACAAACCAAATGCGCGGGTTGTATTTGCATCAAGCTTGTCGAAACCCGTTTGATCATAGACATATTGACCTTCAGGGTGTTTAGCCTGCCACTCTTCTACAAGGTTACGGCCATCTTTACGTTTTCCGTTCTTACCTTCTGAATCCGTCACACTTGCCGGTAAAAATTCACGGCGACCGCCACCAAAAGCGACCTGAATACCGTCACCTTTATCAAAGTTCACAAACTGAGTGGCAATATCGACACAACCTTGATTTTTAGCAATATTAGGGACATCGTGCTCCCAATTACGATCGGCGCTATGCGCATACGTTACCGCAGGTGTCGCGTGAGTAAGCCGTGCTGTACTTACAACACCAACCGACATACCTCGTGCAGCCGCGAGTTCCCAAGCGGTTGTCGTCTCATTACCTAACGCCGTATTACAAAAGCCACGCTGTACATTGTCATTGACCGAGATAGTACCCGCTTTGGTCTTAACACCTGCGACCATCGCAGACGCTGTGCCTGCCGAATCAGGAACCTGCATATCTGTATTGTATGTTTTAACCAATGCCGTATGAGGTAAGCTTTCCATCGCCAAGCTATATTCTTCCCCTAATAAACCGCGACGTTGACCTTCAAAGATACGGGCTGCCGTAATAGTACCAACGCTCATTCCATCACCAATGAATAAGATGACATTTTTTGCTGGCTTGTCGATTGGCATCGTAGTTTTCGCTTTGGCGATAGCGGCTTGTGCTTCGGTGTACCACACATCGTTTTGTTGTGGAATTTCAACCGCTGTTGAGGTGCTTGATGCATTGCTGCTACAACCTACTAGGCCTACGAGTAAACCGCTGATAGCGAGTGTTAACTGACGTCCTTTCACAAGGTTTCTCCAATTTAGAATTAATTGATTTATTGCATACATGATTAACAGCTAAATAGGCTAACGAACGATATGTGACAGGAGATAACACTCAAGTGAAGATTTTTTGAAGGTTTTGTTAACTGGTAATGATATAACATAACAAAAACAATGCGTTATGTTGTTCCAATCTAAGTAATTTTATGCATAGTTATACCAATTTCACTCACTAACTGGCCATAAAAAGAAAAAGCCCCTAATCCAAACCGGATAGGGGCTTTCTTAGATTCTTCTAAGAAAAAGCAGTGGTACTTAATAAGACCGGGCTTTTCCTAAAATGTTCCCAAAAAAGATCATTTATTTATTAGATATGCTATTGCCTACCTCTTTTACGCTTTATTTCAATAGATTAGGCAACGCTAACACGAATAATTGTTTGCTCACAAAGATCAATCTCTAACGCGACTTCATCACAAGCGTGGATTCTCGGACACTGCTCACAATCTTTCAGTACTTTTTCAGGAAGCAAGCTTTTTGACGTCGGTAAGAAATTCTGCTTCATAAAGAACTCAGGAGTACGAGTTAGTACAAAAACTTTCTGTATCGCCATCTGCTTAGCTTTCGTCACTAAGTGTTGCACGATTGCGGTACCTTGGCCTTGTCTGTGCCACCCAGCTTCAATCCCTAACGATCGTATTTCAGCCAGACCGGAATCATATACATAAAGTGAAGCACAACCGGTAACCTCACCTTGATGCTCTACCACAGCGAAGGAACCAATATCTCGAATAAGCTCACTGCGATTACGAGGTAAGTTTTCACCCATATTAGACCAATAAGCAACCATCCCCTCTAATGCGTCGATATCGGTGAGTCTTGCAACCCGTACCTTAATTACAGAGACATTTCTCTTTTCTAAACGTTGCTGTGCATGATCGACAGCATAAGCGACCTGCTGAGGAGAAACCCCACCAAGTGCAGAACGTTTCTCTAGACATGATTCGATCGTCAGTATTTCGTATACGTCATCTTCAATAACGTCAGAAAACACCTTCAGTTCCTCAATTGATAGCTCTTCTAAAGCACACCCTTTTTCTATCGCCCCCACTACCGCAACACCGACGATATGATGCGCTTCACGGAATGGAATATCCTTCGCAACTAAATAATCAGCTAACTCTGTTGCATTTGCATAACCTTGCTTGGCCGCTTCTAATGTACGTTCACTGTTTACTTTCAAACCATCGAAGCAAAGCGCCGCCATTTCCATGCAATCGTTCCACGTATCTAACGCATCAAATAACCCTTCTTTGTCTTCTTGCATGTCTTTGTTATAAGCAAGAGGAAGAGCTTTAACCGTCATCATCATGGCCGCTAATGAACCATATACACGTCCACATTTGCCACGAATAAGTTCTAATGCATCCGGGTTTTTCTTTTGCGGCATCAAAGATGAACCAGATGTGACGGTATCGGCTAACTCTATGAAGTTAGACTCGCCTGAATTGTAGAAGATCATATCTTCAGCAAGACGAGAAAGGTGCAGCATTGAAATAGAAGCAATAGACATCAGCTCCATCACATGATCACGGTCAGAGACTGAATCTAAACTATTACGAGTGGCCCGACGAAAACCCAAATTATGAGCAAGATCTTGACGATCCATTGGATAAGCGGTTCCCGCTAGGGCACCAGAACCCAATGGACAAGTATCAAGACGGTTTATTGCATCTCCCAATCGGGAGTAGTCACGCTCAAACATCTCTACGTAAGCAAGGCACCAATGGGCAAATGTTACTGGTTGCGCTCTTTGTAGGTGTGTATAGCCGGGTAAAACAGTACCTTGATGCTGCGATGCAACATCAACGAGTTGGTTTTGCAGACGATCTAGAACAATAAGTAGGTGTTGACCTTGTTGACGACACCATAACTTTAGATCGGTCGCTACTTGGTCATTACGAGAACGGCCTGTGTGAAGCTTCTTGCCAAGATCACCGACTTTACTAATAAGTTGTTGCTCTACCCAACTATGAATATCTTCTGAATCAGATTTAAGAATCTGCTCAGGGTCTTCCATTACTTCTAACTTCAATTCGTTTAAAGCTAGCTCTAATTTTTGCTGTTCTATCTCGTTTATAACGCCCACAGAACGTAATGCTTTGGACCAGGCTATTGAACCGACAATATCTTGCTCAGCTAATCGGTAATCAAAGCGAAGTGAATCGTTGAACTCTTTGAACCGAGTATCTGCTGCTTGGGTAAATCTGCCACCCCATAATGCCATTGTGTATCTCCTGATCTAAACGGAAGCTAATTATTATAGTTAGTTAGTGTGCTATTAGGTGCTAAACACCCGGTTGTAGATACTAGCGATATACAACCGAGAATCAAGCTTCTGTTATATTACTTTTGCGAATTACCTTTACTTCTGCATATTCATAGTACGAATACGGCTTGCTAATGAATACAAACGGATGAATCCTTCGGCATGGCTTTGGTCATAGACTTCATCTTCACCAAATGTCGCAAATTTTTCACAATATAGACTGTTTTCAGAACGTTTCTGAGTCGCCGTAGCTTGACCCTTGTAAAGTTTAATCACCACCTCACCGTTGACGTCTTGAGCAAGGTTCTCTGTTGCAGCAAGGATAGACTCGCATAACGGAGTAAACCAACGGCCATCGTAGATTAGGTGAGCGGCCTTCACGCCTAACTCTTCACGGAACTCAAATGAGCTTTTGTCCAGTACGAGTTGTTCAACGGAACGGAGCGCTTCCATCATAATAGTGCCACCCGGCGTTTCATAACAACCACGTGACTTCATTCCTACTAAACGGTTTTCAACGATATCAATACGCCCAATGCCGTGCTCAACACCTTTCTCATTCAAATACATTAGTGCGTCGTATGGCTTCATATCTATACCATCAACAGCAACAACTTCGCATTTTTCCACTTTGATTGTTACATATTCGGCTTTGTTAGGTGCCTCTTCAGGGCTTTTTGTCCATGCCCAACAATCATCATTTGGTGCATTCCACGTTTTTTCAAGAACACCACCTTCTGTTGAGATATGCCATGCATTTGCATCACGAGAGTAAATCTTTGTTAAAGACGCGGAGCATGGAATATTGCGCGCTTCTAGATAATCTAAACACTCTTCACGGCTCACTAAATCCCACTCACGCCAAGGGGCAATAACGTGTAGATCCGGGGCCAACGCGGCAAATGCACCTTCAAAACGGACTTGATCATTCCCTTTACCGGTACAACCGTGTGCAAGTGCATCCGCACCAACCTTCCGAGCGCACTCAACCTGCGCCTTAGCGATTATTGGGCGAGCCATTGAGGTACCTAAAAGATATTTACCCTCGTACAATGCACCCGTTTTTAAAGAAGGATAGATATAATCCTTAACCATCTCTTCTTTAAGGTCTCCTATATAGACTTCAGACGCGCCAGAAGCGAGGGCTTTTTCTTCAACGCCTTCTAACTCTTCAGCACCCTGTCCAACATCCGCCACAAAAGCGACCACTTCACAGTTATAATTCTCTTTCAACCATGGAATGATTACTGATGTGTCTAGACCGCCGGAATAGGCTACGACTACTTTTTTTACTTCAATCTTGCTCATTGTATTTCTCCTGTTCTCCCGGACTGCTCTGGCGGTCAGTACATCGGGTATAAATTCTGTTGTGTTAAAAATTATGTTTATCTAAATTTTACTGCGGCAAGAACTGCGTACCTATGCTCTTACCTGCGAATAATTCGCTTAATTTGTCTGGATAACGCCACGTTGCAACTTCAATTGGTCTGCCAAGTTCGTTAGCGGCATCAAGTGCCGCTTCTACTTTGACGATCATACCGTCTGTAATAACCTTGCTTTGAATCAGGGCCTGTGCCTGAGTTTTGTCTAGGTTGGGCAGCAAGTGCCCCTTTCCATCCAATACGCCACTGACATCAGAAAGCAACACTAGCTCTGCGTCTAAAGCGCTTGCTACGGCGACCGCGGCTTGATCGGCATTCACGTTCATCATCTGGCCCTTGTCCGTTAGGCCAATCGAGCTAATAATAGGTAATGCACCTGTGGCTAATATCGCTTTCACCACCGCCGGGTCACCGGCGCTCGCTTTACCTACTGCGCCGAGTGCAGGGTCCAACTCTTCCACCGTACAAAGACCACCGTCTGCCAAGCAAAGTCCGACGGCTTTGAGTCCGTTTTTGACGGCTTCACCTTGCAGTGATTTGTTGGCAGTCCCAGCCAATGCGCCCGCAATAACCGGTATTTGGTCATAAGGTGTAACCCGTAACCCATTTTTCTTCACTGTCTTAAGTTGAAGCTTTTCCATCAGTTCATCAACAAGGTAACCCCCGCCATGAACGATAACGAGTTCCCTATTTGCCTGATGCTTATAGTTATCAATAGCGTTAAAAAGCTTGCCTAGAGTGTCGGTACTTGAAAGTGCTGCGCCGCCTAGCTTAATCACTAATGGTTTTAGATTTTGATTCATATTTATTCTCACAGAAGCGAAGTAAGCGGCTCAAAGCCGTTACGAATATTTAAGCACTGCATCGCGTGGCTAGATGCGCCTTTCAAAAGGTTATCGATAGCCGAGACAACGATGACGTGTTCACCTTCCACCTTCCAACCGATATCACAAAAAGGTGTACACTCTACATCTTGTACCTTGGGAATACCTTGCTGCTTTAAGCGAACTGCAGGTTTGTTTTGATAGGCTTTCTCGAAGGCGTTACTCACATCTTCAGCCGTTACACCAACAGCAAGTTTCATTGTAATCGTGGCTAAGATGCCTCTTTTAAAATTACCTAAATGTGGAATAAAAATTACATCGCAGCCAAGATGAGACGCAATTTCAGGTTTGTGCCGATGGCTGAACAGCCCGTAAGGTTGTAGGCTCACTTCACAAAAGCTATTGCTCATGCTCGCTTTGCGACCCGCACCCGTTACACCACTTGTCGCGTTAATAACTGGCCATTGATTGAGGTCTAACATGTTCATTTCAACCAGTGGTTTTATCGCGAGTTGTGAAGCGGTGGGGTAACAACCCGCAACTGCAATGAGGTCTGTATTTTTGATCGCTTCCTCATTCCACTCAGCGAGGCCATATACCGCGCCTTTAAGTAGATCAGAATGTTGATGGTCAAAACCATAATATTGGGAATAAAAGTCATCGGCTTGGACGCGATACGCCCCAGACAAATCAAAAACCTGACAACCCTGTGCCAAAAACTCTGGAGCCAAGTCATGACTAACTTCGTGAGCCGTCGCAAGAAAAACAACATCGCACGCCTCGGCGACAGCTTGAACGTCCGTCAAAGGTTGAACGAGCATTTCAACAACACCAGAAAGTTTACCGTGTAATGCGCTAATCTTTTTATTCGCGTCTAGGCTATTGGCGGAAACATACAATCCTGTTAGCGTTAGCTCTGGATGTTTTGTGACCATGAGAGCGAGTTCCGCTCCGGTATAACCGCTTGCACCAATAATTGTGGTTTTTAACATCTTAACTTATCCAAATATTTGGGTAACTGACGACAGTCAAACTTGACTATTCATACTCAAAAAACGTCATTATTCGGTTTTTTATTCATAAATAATGATTTAATATGCTTTTTAACGTCTTAATGGTTATCTGTCAATAGGAGAAGCGAAGATAATATGCAATTACCTAAATTTATCGATGTATACAAGGGACTCATTTCGACCTCTTCTATCAGTTCAACAGACCCAAGTTGGGATGAAGGGAATAGCCAAGTCATCGAATTATTGGCTGATTGGTTAAAACAGATGCACTTTGAAGTGGATGTGGTTGAGGTTGAAAAAGGCAAATGCAACTTAATTGCTAAACGGGGTCAAGGCGAAGGCGGCTTGTTATTGGCAGGACACACTGACACAGTCCCCTTTGATCAAGGACAGTGGAGTTTTGATCCACATACACTGACCGAATCAAACAACCGTTTTTATGGGCTAGGTACTGCGGATATGAAAGGGTTCTTCGCTTTCATTATTGAAGCGGTAAAAAAAGTAGATTGGAAAAATCAAACTAAACCTCTGTATATTCTGGCGACATGTGATGAAGAAACAACTATGCTCGGCGCGCGTCACTTTACCGATGATGCTCCGATAAAACCGGATTATTGTATTATCGGTGAGCCAACTAGTCTGGTACCCATTCGCGGTCACAAAGGACATGTAGCCAATGCAATCAGAGTCACCGGCAAATCTGGCCATTCTTCAGACCCAGCATTGGGCGTTAACGCCATTGAGATAATGCATGAGGTAATGTATGCCCTAATGCAGCTAAAAAACCAGTTGGTGAAAGAATACCACCATCCAGGATTTGCTATTCCATCACCAACGTTAAATTTAGGGCATATCCATGGAGGAGATAGTGCAAACCGAATTTGTGGTTGTTGTGAGCTCCATTACGATGTAAGACCTCTGCCTGGAATAAGCCTTGATGGCCTAGACAACATGTTGCGCGGTGCGTTAAAAGAAGTGGAAGCGAAATGGCCGAACCGTATTGAGATCCGCCCTTTGCATGAACCTATCCCAGGGTATGAATGTTCCAACGAACACTCTTCCCATCAACATTCATCACAAGAACACAGTTTCATTGCAGGGATGGAAGCCATATGTGGAATGGAATCAGAGACCGTAAACTATTGTACTGAAGCACCTTTTTTACAACAGTTGTGCCCAACATTGGTTTTAGGTCCAGGATCTATAGATCAAGCCCATCAGCCCGATGAATTCTTAGCGTTTGAATTTATCGACCCAACTATTAATATTCTTTCTAAGGCAATTCGTCAGTATTGCTTCTAATCTTTAATCATAAGACTTCATTATTGAACTTATGCTTTCGATGCCATGTATAGGGTTGTGAAATTTTATTTCACAACCCTATACATGGCATCTGTTCTAGACATGATCCCAGTCAAATTAACACCATTAAAATCATTGTGCCTTTGTCTTTATTTGACTCAAAGCACAGATATTAGCTAGATTGTACAACTGGGAAGAAAATACACTGTAATTAAATTACGAGGCAGAAAGGAAATGAACGAGAAATATGCTGCTTTAAAAAGTAACGTGAGAACACTAGGTCACTTACTTGGCAACACAATTAAGAATGCGCATGGCGAAGAGATCTTAGAAAAAGTCGAACTGATACGCCAACTTTCAAAGTCTGCCGAGAGAGAAAACGATCAAGAAGCTCGTGAAGAACTCATTCAGGTAATATCTAACCTACCAGATAACCAGTTAAATCCGGTTGCAAGGGCCTTTAACCAATTTCTAAACCTAACGAATATAGCAGAGCAATACCATACGATTTCTCGCCATTGCGATGCGAATATCTGCGAACCAGACGTCATCCACACACTATTTTCAAAGCTCACGCAAAACAGTGTGAGCAAATTAGACACTGCACAGTCAATTAAAGATCTCAATATTGAACTGGTTCTTACTGCACATCCGACAGAGATAGCTCGTCGCACCATGATAAATAAATTGGTGAAGATTAATAAGTGCCTTTCACAGCTCGAACTTAGTGACCTATCTCCTAGAGAACGTGTAAAGCAAGAACGTCGATTAGAACAGCTGATAGCTCAATCTTGGCATTCTGATGATATGCGTAAAGAACGCCCAACACCGCTTGACGAAGCTAAGTGGGGCTTCGCTGTTGTTGAAAACTCCTTATGGCAAGCCGTGCCCGAGTTTCTGCGTGAATTCAATGACAGAGTAACTGACTACCTTGGCGAAGGGCTCCCTATTGATGCTCGCCCGATTCATTTCTCTTCTTGGATGGGTGGCGATAGAGATGGAAACCCATTTGTTACCCACGAGATTACTCATGAGGTTCTACATCTGTCACGCTGGAAGGCGGCCGACCTCTACCTAACCGACATCATTGAGCTCGTCAGTGAGCTTTCAATGATCGAATGCACAAACGAATTAAGACAACTAGCTGGTGATGCACATGAACCTTACCGTGCTGTACTTAAACAGATAAGAACACTACTCACAGACACGCTCGAAGTACTGGATGCGAAAGTAAACAAAACCGACGTCCCTAACAAAGCCATATTAGAGAATGTAAGCCAATTATGGGATCCACTCTACGCCTGCTACCAATCATTGCATCAATGTGGAATGGGCGTCATAGCTGACGGAGCATTGCTAGATAACCTTCGTCGAGTTAAAGCATTTGGTGTCCATCTTGTACGCTTAGATATCCGCCAAGAGAGCACTCGCCATTCAGATGTACTATCTGAACTTACTCGCTATTTAGGTATTGGCGATTATGACCATTGGAATGAACAAGATAGAATTTCTTTTTTAGTCAATGAATTAAGTTCAAAACGTCCACTTTTGCCTCGTAACTGGCAACCCTCTGAACAGGTACAAGAAGTTTTAGACACCTGTAGGATAATTGCGAGTCAATCTCGCGAAGCTTTCGGTTCTTATGTTATTTCAATGGCACGCACCGCATCGGATGTGTTAGCCGTTCACTTACTGCTTCAAGAATCTGGCTGTCAGTTCCGTATGGACGTATGCCCACTATTTGAAACACTTGATGACTTGAATAATTCAGAAGCCGTCATCAAACAGTTGCTCGAGATTGATTGGTATAGAGGTTTTATCCAAAACCACCAAATGGTCATGATTGGCTATTCTGACTCAGCTAAAGATGCAGGGGTTATGTCTGCGGGTTGGGCCCAATATAGTGCCATGGATGCTTTAGTACGTGTTTGTGAAGAAGCCAACATCGAACTCACACTCTTCCATGGCCGTGGAGGCACCATTGGCCGTGGTGGTGCGCCAGCACATGCTGCGTTACTTTCTCAACCACCGAAAAGCTTAAAAGGGGGGTTGCGTGTAACGGAACAAGGGGAAATGATCCGCTTTAAACTTGGGTTACCGGATATCGCGGTAAACAGCTTTAACCGCTACGCCAGCGCGATTCTTGAGGCCAACCTTTTACCGCCCCCAAGCCCGAAACAAGAGTGGCGCGACCTAATGGAAGTCTTGTCACAAGTCTCTTGTGAAGCATACCGTTCAATCGTTCAGGGGGAGCCAGATTTCGTTCCTTACTTTAGAGCGGCGACCCCAGAACGAGAGTTAGGCAAGCTTCCTCTCGGATCGAGACCATCAAAAAGAAATCCTAACGGTGGAGTCGAAAGTCTAAGGGCGATTCCATGGATATTCTCATGGAGCCAAAATAGATTGGTTCTACCCGCTTGGTTGGGTGCAGGTGAATCGATACAGTACTCAATCGACAAAGGACACCAGAACCTATTAGAAGAGATGTGTCGTGAATGGCCTTTCTTCTCTACTCGCCTTGGTATGTTAGAGATGGTGTACACCAAAACCAATATCGAAATCTCTCGATATTACGATCAGAGGCTAACGGACAAGTCACTTTGGCGAATAGGCGATCAATTACGGGACCAACTGCAAAAAGATATTAAGGCCGTTCTCAATGTTGAGAACAACGAAAACTTGATGCAGAGCGACCCATGGGGGTTGGAATCTATCCGATTGCGTAACGTCTATGTTTTGCCTATGAATATTCTTCAAGCTGAGCTTCTATACCGAACTCGCCAGTCAGATCAACCCTCTTCAGAACTAGAAGAAGCATTGATGGTGACAATAGCAGGTATTGCTGCTGGCATGCGCAACACTGGGTAGAGTAAAAGACCAGAAATGGGACAGTATGACCAAATAAAACAGCATACTGTTCTGTTTGCAATCCAATTCGAGAGGTTTATCATCCTTTTGAGACAATTTGCCCTTTTTTTTTATTTTTACAACAAAATTTAGTGGTATGCTTACGCCCCGTTGTGCCCCAAAGATCGACTATACTCATAACAGGCATAATAATATGGAATCAAACTCCGCAAGTATCTAGGTGGAATTCGGCTGAAGATAGGGAATGACGAACAAACATAGATTTGTCGTTATTCTGAACTGCTAATAAGCAGATCTGTCGTTATTCTGAACTGCAAAATAATTAGTGTCACAAAAAGCACGGAAGCAGTTCAAAGTTGTGAGTTATTTGTATTACTAATTATTGGATTTAAGATATGTCATTACCACACGTAATCCTTACCGTTTTAAGCACTCGCGATGCTACCGGATATGATATAACCAAAGAATTTTCATATAGCATCGGCTATTTTTGGAAAGCGAGTCATCAGCAAGTTTATCGAGAGCTCAATAAAATGGCTCAAAATGAACTCGTCACCTGTGTTTTACATCCTCAGGATGGCAAACCAGATAGAAAAATTTACTCCATTGCCGAAGCTGGGCGCCGTGCACTCGGTGAATGGTTTGAGCAACCAACAGCACAAGCAACAATAAGAGATGAGTTCAGCGCTAAGTTAATGGCTTGCGCAATCCAACCTACTGCTCCTTTCAAAGAACAAGTATCTATACTTATTGGTGAATCTAAACAGCTAGTCAGTCATTACAAAGAGATTGAAGCGACTTATTATGGTGATCCAACTAAGCTAGACAAGCACGCTAAATTAGAACGCCTTACTTTAAGACGTAACCTATTAATACGTGAAGCTTGGATTGATTGGGCGGAGGAAGTTGTTGCTGAATTGAAATCCATGGACTAAAACGGCTTCGTTCTAGTCTTTGCTTTTAAATAAAAAGGGCTCATGTGAAAACATCGACCCTTTTTATTTATTACCGTTTATCTTGTTGGTCTTACTCCTAATGTATGGCACAACGCAAAAGTCATTTCAGCACGATTAAGAGTATAGAAATGAAAGTCCTTTACGCCTTCCCTGCTTAAAATTCTTACCATATCAATAGCTTGGCTAGCACCAACCAATTGGCGAGTTGTTGGATCATCTTCTAAACCACTAAATTGCTGTGCCATCCAACCCGGTACTTTCACGTTATTCATTGCGGCAAAACGAGAAGCTTGCGTAAAGTTAGAAACGGGCAGAATTCCCGGTATTATCTCTGCGTCAATACCCGCACTCACACAACGGTCTCTGAATCTTAGGTAGCTTTCAACATCAAAGAAAAATTGAGTAATTGCACGGTTAGCACCTGCATCCACCTTTCTTTTTAAATTAAGCAAGTCTGATTGGGCACTTTTTGCTTCTGGGTGAACCTCTGGAAACGCCGCCACTGAGATATCAAAATCATGTCGTGACTTGAGCAGAGTAACCAAGTCCGATGCATACATATTTGGAACACCACCACCAGCTGGAATATCACCGCGTAGTGCGACGATATTGCGTATACCATTTGCCCAATAGTCATCCGCAATACCTATAAGCTCATCACGGCTTGCGTCAATACAGGTTAAATGTGGCGCGGCCACCAAGCCTGTCTGATCTTTAATTTCTTTGATAATAGAATGGGTACGGTCACGTTCACCAGAGTTTGCCCCGTAGGTAACCGACACAAATTTAGGTTGAAGTGTTTTCAAACGGTGCACAGAGTTCCACAATGTTTCTTCCATTTTTTCACTACTTGGCGGAAAAAATTCAAAAGAGACATTAATATCACCAAGCTCTGCGATATTCTGATTTAAGGCATCTAGATGACTAGCGTGTGAATAACTCATAGTTCTCTCTCATTCGGGCTGATCGAATTTGTATTTCCGTTTTGACGTTTAGACGTCTATATGTCTGTAGAATGTAATGAAATGAGATTAATGTCAACATGATGTTCATGAAAATTTTTCATGATATTGGTGAGAGATATTCAAGAGTTATGTCGGATGTACTAAGGTTGGTTAACATGAATTCGACTCTGGAGATAGATCGATACATCCATAGCAATGATAAGTAAAACCGCCACTGCCCCTTTAAAGACAGTGGCTAGCGTTTATATTTAAAACAGATTTGATAATCGATTAATATCCGATTGAATCGCCCCGGCGGTCACTTCTCTGCCCGCACCTGGTCCTCTAATCACCAACGGGTTGTCCTTATACCAAGCACTTTCTATCGCAAAGATATTGTCACAGGGAAGCAAGTTAGCCAATGCATGCTCTTTATTTAGTGCCTCAATGCCTACGGTTGCCTTACCACCTTTTTGTAAACGAGCCACATAGCGCAGTACTCTGTCTTCACGCTGTGCTTTTTCTAGGCGTTCGGCTAACTGTTCGCTTAGTAACTGACCTTGATCAAAAAACTGATCGATGGACAGGTCTTTCAACTCGTCCGGAACAAGAGAGGCCACTTTTACGCTCTCCGGTTCAATCGTCAACCCTGACTCACGCGCCAAAATAATGAGTTTGCGCATTACATCTGACCCGTCTAAGTCGCAACGAGGATCTGGTTCCGTTAACCCTTGTTGCCAAGCCAATTCAACCAATTCGCTAAATGGGATAGACCCATCAAACTGTTGGAAAAGCCACGATAGAGTACCTGAAAATATGCCAGAGAATGCGGTGATTTCATCGCCACTTTCGCGCAAATCGCGAACCGTATGATTGATCGGTAACCCTGCACCCACGGTTGCATTATATAGCCAATGACGCCCTGTTTTTGCAAATGCATCCTGTACTTTATGGTAAAACTCACTTGAAGCAGAGCCCGCCACTTTATTGGCAGAAATTAGGTGTAAGCCTTTTTCAGCAATATCGGGGTATTTCATTGATACCGCTTCACTCGCCGTCACGTCTAATACGATTACCTCATCATACTCTTGTTGGTGACTGAGTTGCTCTAGCCATTCATTACCATCACTTTCTATTGCTTCATCTTCATAACGACTAAGTACACTCGAGGCCTCAATACCGGCCATATTCATCCAATATGTCTGGCTACCCACTACACCTATTAAATCAAAACTCATACCTCGACGTTTTTCTATTTCACCTTTCTGTTTAGCGAATAGTTCGAGCCAACTAGAACCGATATTGCCTTTACCACATAAAACCAAACCAACTCGCTTTTGTGCCTGAAAGAGTTGAGTGTGAATTCCCTGAACTAAAACAGAGGTGTTAGACGTACGTAAAACGGCCGCTAAGCTCAAACCCGATTCCGCTTCACACATAAATTCGACGGGTGCATTTTTTAACTGCTGATAAAAGCCATGGCTATGAATCGGGTTTTTCGTTACACCAGCACCAACAGCGGCGACCATTGAATAGCCTTCTTTAAGCCGAATATCTGCCTCCGTTGCCGAGTCATGTAGATAACTAAGGGCACCAGATGCGACTTCTGCTGTGTAAGCAAGAAGCAGCTCGCCTTGATCCGCTTGGACTTCATAAGCCAACGGTTGTAATTGAGCACGTTGGAGTCTTTGTAACACTTCTTCTTTGGCTCTTTCAAATTCATGTGCGTGGCTAAATATCAGCTCAATAAGCAAAACTTCATCAAGGGAGGTCACTATCTTTGCCCCTCTACCCGAAGCCAGTACTCTTTCGATTCTGGTTGAGCCGGCTTCTGGTTGGTAACTACATCTAAGCTCTAAATCCATTGCACTTTGGGCCACGGGTTGCAGTGTTCTGCTATGTAACACAGGTGCCGCCAACCTAGCTAGCTCACTGGCCTCATCTAAGCGTAGAAGAGGCAATAAACAGGCATCATTAACCTTTCGAGGATCGGCACTATAGACACCGCAGACATCGCTCCAAATGGTCACTCTATCAGCTTCCGCTAATGCACCAATGACAGTGGCAGAGTAATCAGAACCATTTCGGCCAAGCAAAACCGTATCCCCTTGACGATTCTTGGCCATAAAACCTGTAATCACTAATCGGTGTTGAGAATGCTGTGCCAATACTTCTTTCAATAATGGCCATGAGCTTGAACGATCAACCTCTGGTTGCGTGCCGATATCCGCTCTCAAAAAGTCACGTGAGTCGATAGCAACTGCCGCCATTTTTGCTTGACACAAGAGTTGTGAAAGCAACCTTGAAGACCACACTTCACCAAGCCCAAGAACCTCGGCTTCTTGCTCTAATGTTAATGGGGCTTGTAAATCACCTAGGGCAGAAAACTCGGTATGAAGATGCTCCAACATTTTATTGGGTTCATCCATTAACTGCTGTATCAAATCCGACTGAAATCGACGCAATTCCATCAATATTTCATGTGCCGTTCGTCCATCTTTCTTTAGAGCACTCAGCCAATGGATGAGTTGATTGGTCGTGTCTCCAGCCGCAGAAACAACAATTAAATCTTCACTTTGAGAGTACTCGGCAAGAATATTCCTTACTCGTTTATAACACTCTGGATTGGCTAAACTACTTCCACCAAATTTATGAAGTTGGCGCATAACGGTCATTTAAACTGTCTCCTGAACTTTTTTAAATGCATTATCAAGATCTTCGATAAGGTCTTCACTATCTTCTAGCCCAACCGATAGCCTTAACAGTGTTTGTGCTATTCCCGCTTCTTTTAAGGCCTCTTCACCCATTGCTCGATGTGTCATCGAGGCAGGATGACAGATTAAGCTTTCTACGCCACCAAGCGACTCTGCTAGTGAAAAGAGCGATAAAGCGCCAACAAACTCTTTGAGCTTATCCATCGGGCCATTAAAATCAAAACTCAACATAGAACCAAACCCAGATTGCTGCTTTTTCGCAATTTCGTGGCCCGGATGATCTGGCAAACTTGGGTGATATATAGTGCCTACAAGGTCCTGTTTTGAGAGAAAAGCTAGGATCTCTCGAGAACTCTCTTCATGAATTCTCATCCGAGCACCTAAAGTTCGTATGCCGCGTAACGTCATGTAGCTATCAAACGGCGTACCTGTCGCCCCAATACAGTTTCCCCACCACGCAAGCTCTTCAGCATGTTCTTCTGTCTTGGTGACGATAACTCCCCCAATCACGTCCGAATGACCATTAATATATTTGGTTGTAGAGTGAATCACAAAATCTGCACCTAGATCTATAGGCTTTTGGTATATAGGTGTCATGAAGGTATTATCGACTGCGACCAGCGCACCAACAGCGTGCGCTTTCTCGCACGTTTCTTGAATATCAACCACTCTAACCAATGGATTAGACGGCGTCTCTAGTAGCACCAGTTTCGGTTTTTTAGCTAATGCTTCATCCAGTGCGCTTAGATCGGACTGATCAATAAATAAAACGTTAAAGTCCCCTTTTTGAGCCCGAGTATTAAAAAGTCGGTAGGTACCGCCGTAACAATCATTCGGTGCAATAATAAGGTCATCAGGCCCAATAAAAGTAGAAACCCAGAGGTTTAACGCCGACGTTCCGCAATTAGTCACTACCGCACCCTTTCCCGACTCAAGATCGGAAAGGGTTTGCTCTAACATGCCCCGATTTGGATTTCCTGAACGGGTATAATCATATTTAGGCACATCACCAAAACTTGGAAAGCTATAATTGGTAGACAAGTAAATTGGAGGCACAACGGCATGAAACTGAGAGTCAGATTCAATGCCCGTTCGAACGGCGATAGTGGCGGGTTTCTTTTGTTTCATGTGCTAGCTTTCCTTTGCGATCAATTCAGTTATCATTTTTCTTTATCCGCTAACTATAACTGAATCTCGAACGTTAGAATTAATAACAAGACACTTTACTGGTAGTTTTTTAAGACGTCAATAGCTCTAGACGTCTATATGTCTTTGCTTATGGCAGTAAATCCCGCTAGAATTCTATCCCATAATTGTTTTATGACTATTTTGACAAAGGTGAGCAATGGCTGATTGGAATGGCGAATACATAAGTCCATACGCAGAACATGGAAAAAAGAGTGAGCAAGTTAAGAAGATCACCGTTTCCATCCCTCTGAAAGTTTTGAAAATTTTGACTGATGAGCGAACTCGTCGTCAGATAAATAACCTACGACACGCAACGAATAGCGAACTGCTTTGCGAAGCATTCTTGCACGCTTATACGGGTCAACCATTACCAACAGATGAAGATTTGAGAAAAGATCGTCCTGATGATATTCCAACTGAAGTTAAAAAATTAATGACAGAAATGGGAATTGAATTTGAAGCGTTTGACGAAGAATAATTAACCAGTTGGGAAAGTACTTCACCCAATTGAATTAATTGCACAAGCGCGATTACTTTTCTATTTACTTAATACTCATAACCCCGTCATTCCTGTTTTCTCAGGAATGACGGGGTTATGAGATAAAAAATCTATGTCTTCTATTTTGAAGCGCTTTTAGCACATGTAGTTCTCTGGTAGTTCAATTCTCGCAACACCAGACTCTACTGCGGCTACCGCGACGGCTCTGGCAACACGTGGAAGCAAACGTGGGTCCATTGGCTTTGGTATAATATACTCTTTACTGAACTCAAGTTTACTTACCCCAGCAGCCTTCAATACACCTTCCGGTACAGGTTCTTTAGTCAATTGACGAATCGCTTCAACTGCGGCCAATTTCATCTCTATGTTTATTTCACTTGCACGCACATCTAACGCGCCACGGAAAATAAACGGAAAGCAGATAACATTGTTTACTTGGTTTGGATAGTCTGAACGACCCGTCCCCATAATTAAGTCATCTCTGACTTGGTGTGCAATCTCGGGTTTAATTTCAGGATCTGGATTTGAGCAAGCAAATACAACGGGTTTATCAGCCATCAATTTCAATGCTTCAGCTGGTAACAGATCTGGCCCTGATACACCTAAGAACAGATCAGCACCTTCAATAACATCCTCCAACGTACGTTTGTCTGTATTGTTGGCGAACATTTTTTTATATTCATTTAGATCTTCGCGACGAGTATGGATAACACCCTTGCGATCCAACATGTAGATTTTCTCACGCTGAGCGCCACATTTAATCAGAAGTTCCATACATGCTGTAGCGGCAGCACCAGCACCAAGACAGACGATGGTTGATTCCTCAAGCGTTTTACCTTGAAGCTCTATGGCATTAAGCATGCCTGCTGCTGTAACAATTGCAGTACCATGTTGGTCATCATGAAACACAGGTACATCACAACGCTCGATAAGTTGACGTTCAATCTCAAAACAATCCGGGGCTTTAATATCTTCTAAATTGATACCACCAAAGGTATCCGCGATGGCTGCGACGGTGTTTACAAACTCTTCAGTAGTCCGGTGCTTAACTTCAATATCGATGGCGTCTAAATTAGCAAACCGCTTAAAAAGCAGAGCTTTACCTTCCATCACTGGCTTTGACGCCATTGGACCTAAGTTACCTAAACCTAAAATAGCAGTACCATTAGATATGACAGCAACCGTATTACCCTTTGCCGTGTACTTGTACACGTTATCAACATTCTGTGCTATCTCCCGTACTGGCTCGGCAACGCCGGGGCTATATGCCAGCGCTAGATCTTCAGCAGAATCGGCAGGTTTAGTGAGTGCTATCGCCGTCTTACCTGGAGTCGGGTAAGCGTGATAATTAAGTGCTTGTTGACGAAAGTCATCTTGTTGGGTGTCTTCGGACATCAGATTTATTTCCAGTTGTAATTGGCAGGGGAGGTTTTTGGTATTCAGATAGATAGTAAATGATCGCGACAAAACTTCCTACATAGAAAAAGGTTTAAGTCATAAAGTTTATTTTACTGTGAGATCAAAAAAAGGACGCATAAGCGTCCTTTTTTATTCGGAATTACAACATAGCAATTACTTGCTAGATAGTGCACCGAAACGTTTGTTGAAGCGATCTACACGTCCGCCAGTATCAACGTTACGTTGCTTACCAGTGTAGAACGGGTGACATTTGTCACATACGTCTAGGTGGATAGATTCTTTTGCAAGAGTTGAGTTAAACTCAAAAGAATTACCGCAAGAACAAGTTGCGCTAACTGCTTTGTATTCTGGGTGGATACCTGTTTTCATGGGAAAACCTCATTATAGGCCGTGTCGCCATTCGATTCTAAGCCGAACACCACACGTATTTACACAAATTGGCATAAATTGATATACCGTCAAGGCGCAGTATACTAATGAAACACGCCATTGGAATCAACTTATTTGAATCTTTTTTCAACAAATTCTTCTTTTCGCGCCTAAATGACTCGCTCTGCGCACATTTTTGTCTACCACTTCCCCCTCGTAGTATGACACTTTCGTTCCAGCCAATGAGCATCTCTCGTAATTACATTGCGCATCAACTACACTATCCCCCTCGTTTCATTAAGCTGACTACTCATCAATAATGCGTCCAACCATTGCTCAAATTGCCCTACCAGTGCCGCTAGACAAGAGGTTTGATTATCTCATTCAAGCTCATCAATTTCCGGTTATCGGTGGTCGTGTATCCGTTTCATTTGGTAGGCAAACACTTGTTGGAATAGTTACTGCAATGGTTCATCAATCTGATTTCCCAATAAATCAACTAAAAAGCATCAAGCAAGTATTAGATGTCGAGCCTATTTGGCCTGATAACCTTTACACACTTCTTAATTGGTGCAGTCAATTCTACCAGTACCCTTTGGGCGAAACTCTTAGTAATGCGCTACCAACGGCTCTAAGAAAGGGCAAAGCTGCTGAATTTGCCTCGCTTATAGAATGGCAGATCACTGAAACGGGCAAAAATCAATTAATGAGTGGTCTTGGTCGCGCCGTGAAACAAGCCAAGGTAATGCACTTACTTGAAAATGGTCCGATAACACATCAGCAAATGATTGATGAAGCGATCTCCAGTTCAGTGTTAAAAACCTTGGATGAAAAAGGTTGGATTGTTTCTACAGAAACAAAACCCAAGACGGCTCGTTGGCCTGAGGAACTAGAAAATGCAGGTGAAAAACCAAAATTAAACGAAGAACAAGCGGTCGCTATCGCCACAGTAAACAGCAATAACAACTTTGGTTGTTATCTATTAGAAGGCGTAACAGGATCTGGAAAAACAGAGGTTTATCTGAATCTAATCAAACCTATTTTAGACGTTGGCAAGCAGGCCCTGGTTCTGGTCCCCGAGATAGGACTCACACCACAGACCATCAATCGATTTAAAAGAAGGTTCAATGTTCCTGTTGCCGTTATTCATTCTGGATTAAATGATACAGAAAGGCTCAATGCTTGGTTATCAGCAAGAGATAAACAAGCCGGCATTGTTATCGGTACCCGATCCGCATTACTGACTCCGTTTAAAGATCTCGGCATTATTATTGTTGATGAAGAGCACGACACGTCTTATAAACAACAAGATAGCTTGAGGTATCACGCTCGAGATGTGGCCATAATGCGAGCACATAAAGAAAATATCCCTATTGTTTTAGGCTCGGCCACGCCTTGCTTTGAAACCTTGCAGAATGCCATATCAGGCAAATATCATCATCTTATATTAAGTAAACGAGCAGGTAATGCTCTACCAGCGACACATAAAGTTTTGGATATAAAAGGACTCTATTTAGAGGGCGGATTATCGGCGCCTCTAATTGCTGAAATGAGAAAGCACTTAGAGTCGGGCAATCAAGTAATGTTGTTTCTAAACCGCAGAGGGTTCTCTCCTGCATTAATGTGTCATGAGTGCGGATGGATAGCGGACTGTAAAAGGTGCGATGCATACTACACCTACCATCAAAATAAAAATGAAATGCGATGTCATCATTGCGGCTCTCAACGCCCAGTAGTCAGTCAATGCCAAGGCTGTGGTTCGACGCAACTCGTCACGGTAGGTGTGGGCACAGAACAATTGGAGCAGCAACTCAAAGTACTATTCCCTGAATTTAAAACATTGAGGATCGATCGCGATAGCACAAGACGAAAAGGCTCATTGGAAGCGGCATTAAAAAACATTCGGAACAATGAAGTTCAGATACTTATTGGCACTCAGATGCTCGCCAAAGGTCACCACTTTCCTGATGTCACTTTAGTCGGTTTACTTGATGTGGATGGTTCTTTATTCAGCAGCGATTTTCGAGCCTCAGAGCGTTTGGCTCAACTCTTTATTCAGGTTGCAGGTAGAGCGGGTAGAGCAAGTAAACCAGGTGAGGTTTTATTGCAAACACACCACCCAGATCACCCTTTATTACAAGCACTTCTCTACAAAGATTACCACCACTTCGCACAAACCGCGTTGCTAGAAAGGAAGCGGGCGAAGCTCCCTCCTTTCACCTATCTAACGCTATTTAGAGCGGAAGCAAATAACAGCGATTTAGTAGAAAATTTTTTGAGACAGATCAGACATACACTTGAGTCCAATCCATTATTTGACAACTATTCTATGATCATGGGACCCACACCTGCGCCTCTAGCAAAACGGGCAGGGAAAGCGCGATGGCAACTCCTACTGCAAACACCACACAGAAGCACTATGCAAAAACTTTTACATAGTGCAAAGGCCGCCATACAGTTGTTACCTTTAGCCAAGAAAGTTCGCTGGTCTATAGATATAGAACCCCAAGACTTAAGCTGATGATTCATCACGCGAATGCATCATGCTTTTTATATTCGCCAATGCGACAAAGCTCACACAACTTATGCAAAATTTGTTACTCTACCCGTAAATTACATTTCTCTAAAGCAATACACTTAGAGCATAAACATATAGTTACATAACAGTTATCATCGTTAGGATATCAGAGGTTAATTATTTATGGCGACAATGAAGGATGTTGCCCAGCTTGCGGGTGTTTCAACCGCTACGGTCTCTCGCGCTTTAATGAACCCAGAAAAAGTTTCTGCGTCAACTAGAAAACGTGTAGAAGACGCTGTACTAGAAGCTGGATATTCCCCAAACTCTTTAGCTCGAAATCTCCGTAGGAATGAATCAAAAACAATTATCACCATCGTTCCCGATATTTGTGACCCATATTTTACAGAGATCATTCGTGGTATTGAAGACGCAGCGATGGAACATGGTTATCTAGTTCTACTTGGTGATAGCGGCAAACAGCAAAAAAGAGAAAGCTCTTTCGTTAATCTGGTTTTTACTAAACAAGCTGACGGTATGTTACTGCTTGGTACCGATTTACCATTCGATGTCAGTAAACCCGAACAAAAAAACCTGCCTCCTCTGGTAATGGCTTGTGAATACGCTCCGGAATTAGAACTACCAACCGTGCATATTGATAACTTAACATCGGCATTTGAAGCTGTTAATTATCTAACCCAAATGGGTCACAAAAAAATTGCGCAAATTTCTGGTCCAGAAAAGGCAGCGTTATGTAAGTTCCGACATCAAGGTTATCAGCAAGCTTTACGTAGAGCCGGAATAGCACTCAATTCAACTTACACCACTCAAAGTAATTTTACCTTTGAAGGTGGTGCTAAAGCACTTAGAAAACTACTTTCATTACCGGATGCGCCAACAGCCATATTTTGCCACAACGATACCATGGCGATTGGTGCAATACAGGAAGCGAAAAAACTGGGCTTGCGTGTGCCTCAAGATCTGTCCGTGGTTGGTTTTGATGATATTCAATTCTCACAATATTGTGATCCTCCATTAACCACGGTTTCTCAACCTCGTTATGAGATTGGGCGCCAAGCAATGTTAATGATGCTAGAACTACTTAAAGGTAGAGATGTAAGAGCGGGTTCAAGATTACTTGAGACAAAACTCGTTATTAGAAATAGCGCTGCTCCCCCTAGAGCCTAGTGATTCAATCTGAATTAGAGATCTCTAGTTCACTCTCGAGCGGTGCTTTATGGCGCCGCTTTTTAAACTACAATTGTCTTCCAGATACATTTTGGATTACCATATTGATACCTAAATTTGGCTGACATGTTATGGCAAATAGAGATTACGTAAAACGGGGCCAAGGCACTCGTAAAAGCACGAGAAGCAAAAAGACTCCTACAAGAAAACCGTGGAAAGCGGGTTTACTTGCCGTCCTTTTATTAGGAGGGTTTGGTTATGGCCTATATATATTGAGTAATGACCCTGAGCCCCCTATTCCACCTGAAGTGAAGCAAACATCCAAACCTAAGACGACAACCAAAAAGAAAACCAGTTTGCCGGAATTGCCCAAAGAAGAATGGGATTACGTGAAATCTCTACCAAACAAAGAGATTGAAGTTGAAGCAAAAAAACAGGTCGTATCAACCGTTCCATATATTATGCAATGCGGTGCCTTTAAGTCGCTGAGCCAGGCAGAAGAACGCAAAGTTAATATTGCCTTTCAGGGCATCAGCAGCAAAATTCGCAAAAAAGAAGGCAGCAGTTGGTATAAGGTGGTTTTGGGGCCATATAAGCTCAAACGAAACGCTGAAAAAGACAAGCACGCATTACAAAGAGCCAAGATTGAACCCTGTGCTATTTGGAAAGAAACCCAATAAGCGACGCAAAAACAGAATATTATCCCCCCAAAAGCGAGATAGTTAGCTATCTCGCTTTTTTCATCCTTGAAATCCTTCTAGATTATCCTCATATATTCGCTATCTCACTAGTAAAATGAAAAGAGGCTATTCTCGTGACTACCATTGTATCTGTACGTCGTAATAATAAAGTTGTTATTGCTGGTGATGGACAAGTATCTCTAGGCAATACTGTAATGAAAGGTAATGCTAAAAAAGTTCGTCGTTTGTATAACGACAAAGTGATTGCAGGGTTTGCAGGCGGCACCGCTGACGCGTTTACTTTATTTGAACGTTTCGAAAGTAAGCTACAAATGCATCAAGGTCACCTCACAAAAGCCGCCGTTGAACTCGCCAAAGACTGGCGCAGTGATCGTGCACTTCGTAAACTAGAAGCGATTCTAGCTGTCGCAGACGAGACAGCTTCACTCATCATCACGGGTAATGGTGATGTGGTTCAACCAGAGAACGACTTAATTGCTATTGGATCTGGCGGCAACTTTGCTCAAGCTGCGGCTATCGCACTCTTAGAAAATACCGAATTGGATGCACGTGAAATAGCAGAGAAATCACTAAACATAGCGGGTGATATTTGCGTATTTACTAACCATCACCACACAATCGAAGAATTATAATTCTCTGCTCAGAACTGAGGAATAAATACATGTCGGAAATGACACCCCGTGAAATTGTTCACGAATTAAACCGCCACATTATTGGCCAAGAAAAAGCAAAACGTGCGGTGGCTATAGCACTGCGTAATCGCTGGCGTCGAATGCAACTTGATGAAAGTTTACGCGTAGAAGTAACGCCAAAAAACATTCTGATGATTGGCCCCACTGGTGTAGGTAAAACTGAAATAGCACGCCGCTTAGCCAAACTTGCGAATGCACCTTTCATCAAGGTTGAAGCCACTAAGTTCACGGAAGTCGGTTACGTTGGTAAAGAGGTAGAAACCATCATTCGAGACCTTACTGATGTTTCGATTAAAATGACCCACCAGCAAGCGACTGAGAAAGTAAAATATAGAGCTGAAGAACAAGCTGAAGAACGTATTCTAGACGCACTACTCCCACCAGCACGCGATGCATGGGGCGAGAATGAGAAACAAGAAGATACCTCGTCGAACACACGTCAGATTTTCCGTAAAAAATTGCGTGAAGGAAAACTAGACGACAAAGAGATAGATATTGACGTGGCGGCTCCGCAAATGGGTGTAGAGATAATGGCGCCTCCTGGAATGGAAGAGATGACCAATCAGCTTCAAGGTATGTTCCAAAATCTAGCGGGCAACACACAAAAGAGCCGTAAGATGAAAATCAAGGACGCCTTCAAAGCGCTAATAGAAGAAGAAGCCGCCAAACTCGTCAACCCTGAAGAGCTAAAAGAGCAAGCTATCTACAATGCTGAAAATAACGGTATCGTGTTTATAGATGAGATTGATAAAATCTGTCGGCGAGGTGAAAGCTCAGGCCCTGATGTGTCCCGTGAAGGTGTACAGCGTGATTTATTGCCTCTGATTGAAGGCAGCACAGTATCAACCAAACACGGTATGGTAAAAACAGACCATATTCTATTTATTACCTCTGGTGCATTCCAAGTATCGAAGCCTTCAGACTTAATCCCTGAACTTCAAGGTCGTTTACCTATTCGAGTAGAACTAGAAGCGCTTTCAAGCCATGACTTTGAACGCATACTAACAGAACCAAAAGCTTCCTTAACCGAACAGTATATCGCCTTACTAAAGACAGAAGATGTTGACATCGAGTTCTCTGAAGATGGCATCCATCAGATAGCTGAAGCCGCGTGGCGCGTAAATGAAACCACTGAAAATATCGGTGCCCGTCGACTGCACACTGTCATGGAGAGATTGATGGATGAAATATCCTTTGACGCAACAGAAAAACCCGGCTCTAAGATGGTAATAAACTCAGCCTATGTACACGAACGTTTGGCTGAGTTTATTGAAGATGAAGATCTCAGTCGATTTATTCTTTAATTAATAAATCTTGATCAAGCCCATCTACCTCTTTAGATGGGCTTTTTATTATTTGTGCAATTGGTATACTGCTCTCAATAATGTAAGGTAAACAATCTCAATGAAGCAGTCACTTGTAATCTGGTTAGACGCAGCAAGGCCAAAAACACTACCACTCGCACTCGTCACTATAACGACGGGCAGCAGTTTGGCCTACTCCAATGGTAATTTTTCTTTTGCTGTTATGGCCCTTGCTCTACTTACCGCGATTCTTCTACAAATATTATCTAATCTAGCCAACGATTATGGTGATACCCAACAAGGTACTGATAACGATGACCGCTTAGGGCCAACCCGTGCAATGCAATCAGGTGTCGTCACTCAGAGAGAGATGAAACATGCAATTCTCCTAAATATTTTCTTAACGATTATCTCCGGTTTGGCACTGATTTTCTATTCACTAGAAAGCTTTACCAATATCCTCGCATTTTTAGGTTTGGGTCTACTCGCTATATTAAGTTCCATTGCTTATACCGTCGGTAATAGACCTTATGGTTATGTTGGGCTTGGCGACTTATCTGTATTTGTATTTTTTGGATTACTCGGTGTTGGGGGAACTTATTTTCTTCACACTGGAATTATTGATTTTGATATTTTCATCCCTGCTATAGGATGTGGATTATTAGCTGTCGCTGTACTTAATATTAATAACATGCGTGATATCGATAATGATCGTGCATGTGGCAAAAAAACTATCGCAGTAAGACTGGGAGAACAACCAGCGAAGTATTATCATATCGTATTGATTGGGTTAGCCTTTGTCTCTTATGTTTACTACCTATTTAGCCACAGTACGACTATTTGGATAATTGTTCCTTTCTTTTTATCTGCTATTACGTTGGCAAAACATGGTAAAGAAGTACTCCAATCAAGCTCTCCCGTCGCCATTGCGCCAATGATGCCCATCATCGTCAAATGCGCTTCAATTACTAACATTTTGTTTTCATTGGTAGTTGTAGCTCAAACAATAGTTAGATAATTGAGCCTTGTCATTGCATTGACTCAATGAGTCGATATAATTAAAAACCTTTCAGTAGCAAATAGAAGACAACGCATATGGAATACAACACCTCTGCACTTTGTGATATTTACTCAGACCAAGTCGATGTAGTAGAACCAATGTTCAGTAACTTTGGTGGAAGTGCCTCATTTGCAGGTCAGCTTACTACCGTAAAATGCTTTGAAGATAACGGTATTATACGTTCCATATTAGAAGAAGATGGCGCTGGTCGTATTCTATTAATCGATGGTGGTGGTTCATTACGTAGGGCTCTTATTGACGCGGAAATTGCTACATTAGCAGAAGATAACGACTGGGAAGGCATTGTTGTTTATGGCTGTGTTAGAGAAATCGATGAGTTAGAAGATATGAGCATTGGCATTCAAGCTATCGCATCAATCCCTGTTGGCGCAGCAAGTCAGCAAATTGGTGAGATAGACGTTCCTGTCAACTTTGGGGGCGTAACCTTTTTACCTGAAGATTATCTTTATGCTGACAATACCGGCATTATTATTTCACCAGAACCATTGGACGCAGATCTAGAGATTATTGAAGAAATCGATGTTGAAACCGACGACAACGATTTTGAGCGCTAGGTAATTTGTCAAAACTATTCTTCTGACATTATGACATTACACTGTACCCATATGAAAAGCGGCCAACTCGGCGGCTTTTTTAATTTATAACAACGACAATCTCATTTATAAACTGGCCCAATCATTCCCTTTAAGTTGCTCTAACGCATCATGACGGCAATGTACGTTCATTTTCTTGTATAGTTTATAAATATGCGTTTTAACCGTACTTTCTGCTAAAAATAAATCGTTAGCAATTTGCTGATTTGATTGGCCATTGGCAATATGGGATAGGATTTGCCTTTCTCTCTTTGTAAAGTCTAGTTGCAAGGTATTAGCAAACACACTAGGGTGCCTATAATACCTCACCATTTTTTCTAAACAGTTACGAGGCATCCACATACCCCCACGCAAAATATGGTGGACACTTTTTCTAAGGTGCTCTATAGGGGCCGTATACGGAAGTACCCCTTTAACGCTCTTCCATTTCATTATTTTTTCTTCTACACTCCCTTTGGGTGCGCTGAATATAAGTATATCGTAGCCCAGCCCATCCACAAAAAAATCATTACAAAGTCCATCTTCAAGTACTGAAAAATCGAGCATGACCAAATTAATATCTTCTTGAACTCTATGCAATTTAAGTTCTTTAAGCGTCATATGCTCTACTTCTAAATCT
Organism: Vibrio sp. DW001; assembly: GCF_029016285.1. Taxonomy (NCBI): domain Bacteria; kingdom Pseudomonadati; phylum Pseudomonadota; class Gammaproteobacteria; order Vibrionales; family Vibrionaceae; genus Vibrio; species Vibrio sp. DW001. The sequence continues at coordinate 3,540,638 of NZ_CP091975.1, forward strand.
GGCATTTCTGATAGTTCTTTTTTTATTAAACTTATTTTAAATATTTCATCCCCAACGACAACCAATTTATATCGCATAACATCACCCTCACCCTCACCACCTATTCATATAATACTCACACATAAATTCACAACTCATTTTTAAATTAAATTTGATACCAAGTATAATCCAAACTGGCGTTAACATCCAAAATCACATGATAATTAATATATAATTTCATTGATAGAAACATATCGAGCTCCATATCAAGAATTGTTGCATTTATTTCACGAACATTTGAATTAGCATCATAAAACCACAATCATATAAAATAACCAATACTAATAAATTACAACAAAAAATAATAAATACAATTAGTTAGAAATATTACATTCCATTAGATAAAACTTTTTAACAAAACGCAATATCCCAATTAATGCTTTTATTACAATGATTTGTATAAATTAAAAAATGAAGTTGAATATAGGCATTAACTCCAAAATCATACTACTAATAAAAAGGTTTATATTACAAAAAAATAAGTACTCGAAAAACAGCACTTCGAGCAATCAATAAACACAACCGTCTAATACTCTCATAAAAAACCACCAAATTATCAATATTTTTCATATAGTTAAAATGACAGTAATTACATAATTTCAATAAAAATCCGCACTGAAAATAGATTTCTCATTGATGAGACTCTAATATTTTGCATTTTCCCTATACTCAACATTACCTACCTCAGATAGGTACGAGCAACAATATACAGCAATATACTTTTATAAGTTAACAATACAAAGAAGTAACTCAATAAAATATGGAGCACAATCATGAAATTTAATAAAACAACTCTAGCTATGTCTATTCTCGCTTTTACATTCACTTCTGGATCGGTTTACGCTATAGGTGATGATATTACTACTGATGATATTGGTATCGATAATGATGATATCAGTCTATTAAGTGACAATAACACTGAGCTTCTTAGTGATAATGATCTTCAAAATGTTGGTAACTCTGATAATGATCAATACGACAGCAACAATGACTATAATGCCGAAGATTTCGGAAACGTCGATGATGTAGGTAATGTGGACGATTCTGGTAATGTGGAAGATTCTGGCAATACAGACGACAGCTATAACGATGTATTAAGTCATAACACCCTCCAATCGCAAGCTTGGGATAACGACTCTACGACGAACACTGCCACTAGCGTTATCGATATCGATCTTACTGCTGTAGTGAACTATTCCGATATGGATTCGAGCGTATCTGGAGCCACTGTTTCTTATGGCGTGACCGATACTGACGCAGACTTTGCTTTATTTGGTCTCGAAGTTGGTGGACGTGACAGAGATAGAAACGCAATGTCAGTGAGTCAACAAAATAACATTAATGGTTCATTTAATGCTGCAGCGGGTATTACAACCGCAGCTCAAAATGCCGGTAATGCATCTTCAATTCAACAATCGGTATCTACCAACGCGACAATTATGCCGTAAGAGATTTGGAGAAAGTCATGCGTACAGCGCTATTGCTAATAGGCACTATGCTTTCGGCACCATCTATTGCAGACCAATTATTGCTTCCTGATGACGCAGTTATCTCTGAAGAAGAATTGGAAACCTCTCGAGGTGGTCAATATCTAGTCGATATTGATTATGTTTCAGCGACATCTGAACTCGATGGCTCTAGTGTTGGCAACAATGCATTGGGAACCTACTCTGGTAATAATGTGATTACCAATGGTTCACTAAGCAACAGTTCTGGTATTTCGAATGTCATTCAAAATACGGGTAACAATGTTGTTATTCAAAACTCAACTGTCGTGAACTTAACGTTGCATTGATGAATATGAAATATTTCTTATTAACTTGGGTTGCGGTGCTTTTAAGCACCTCAACCCTTGCATTAGATTACTTCCCAAGCAGAGGGGTTTATAATGTTGTTGTAAAAAGTTATCAAGAACAATTATTTGGTGATGTACTTCGCCAAAAATATGACTTTAGTTGCGGTTCCGCTGCCTTAGCTTCATTACTCTCTTATCACTATCAAACACCTTCAAACGAAGAAACTATATTTACGGTCATGTTTGATAAAGGTGATCAAGAGCGTATCAAGCAAGAAGGGTTCTCACTCTTAGATATGAAACAGTACTTAGAAGGTATTGGTTTTGATGCTGATGGATTCCAGTTGAGCACCACCAAAATAAAGAAGGTTGGCGTTCCCGGTATTACCTTAGTTAATTTTGATGGCTATATGCACTTTGTATTGGTTAAGGGCATAAATTCAGAACATGTCATTATTGGTGACCCATCTAGAGGAACAGTAAAGATGCGTGTAGAAGATTTTAATCGCTATTATCAAGGAATAATTCTTCTCATAAAGAACCATGCTGAAAAAGGGAAAGCGTCATTTATTTTTGATGACAGCTTTGCAATTTACACACCATCACCTGTTAATTCTGCGGTAGCTCGTGATTCACTCGGTATTTTTAGCACGACACTCCGAGAATCAGGTGAAAACTAAAAGGAACGCGTTATGAAAAAACAAGGTTTAAGAATCTTTAGCATTTCGCTGTTGCTATGTACCTTACCTGCATCTGCAATGTCCATCAAAGATGTAGGAGTGCCGCTATCCAACACCGAATTAAGTCAGTATCGAGGGGGCTTTAGCTTTCCGTCTAATCGATTTATAAACATCGGTATTAGTATCACCACATCTTTAAATGGTAGAACTTTTTTCAATTCGCACATCGCTAACCTTTTGATTAAAAATGGACAAGTTGAGCTAGACACTCAAAAACCAGCAAGTGACACGGGCATAACTAATGTTATTCAAAATGGTTCAGGAAATCAATTTGAGGATATTTCTCAACTTAAGGACGAGCAGCATAAAATTACTAGACAACATTTAACAAACACTACTCAAACTGAGAAACCAGTGATTAACAGTTCCGACACCATCAACAACATTATCCAAAATACCGTAAACAATAGTGTGCTTGGAATATCAACTGTCGTTGATATAAATGCGCCCGGAGCAATAATATTACAGAGTTCACAACTAAGAATGAAGTTAGACGATGCGATCATGTTAAGCCTGCCATAAATCCGCGATCAACACGACTTGTTTTGATTACCGGATGGTTTTAACACTTCCACTCTAGAAACTATAAGGTACCCTGATTGTTAGTTGAAAATCAGGTGTATCTTCTGTCAGCCCTGCTGCGGCACTTACGTTTACCGATAATTTCGGATTAATGGCCAAGTTGGCACCAAAGCTTACCGTATCCAATTGTAACAGTTGAGCACTATCAGCACTGGCCCCATTCACTTCACTTTTAAGGATGGTTTTGTGAGCAAGACCAAGAGAAAAAGAGAAATTAGGATTAACAGCAAAACCCATCCCAGCCCCTAAAGAGATCGTATCACCGAGAGTAATTTCTGCCTCACTGTCGCCAAAATCAACTGTATCCTTAAAATTGTATATATAACCAAGATTCACAAAAAGAACCGCAGGATCTGTCGGATAAATCATTGTCAAACTCGGTTCAACACTCCAAAAACCCGATCCCGTTGGTACATCGGTAAACGTATTGGTTGTTGTATCAAGATCCAAATCATAAGGGGATTTACCCGTTGTCGATTTAACCTTTAACCCACCAACCCAAAATGGCGCGCTGTCCATATTTAATTGATAACGCAATGCCGCTTCTATATCTCCCATGGCAGATCCATCTAACGTCAACACTTCTGTGTCATCAGAGGCGCCATCTTGAATTGGTCGCGTAGAAATTTGATCATTTCGATAAACCCACGGAATACGTACTTCAGCTTCAAGTCGATTGGTAATACCATATCGTCCCGTTAGTCCTACGGTGATAGTAGTACGATCTGAGTCACTGACCTCTATTCGCCCAACGATTAACGTTGGCAAAATTGTATATCCTACGATAGAAACTTTATTTGATGAGTTCTGAGAATAATTAAATGAGGCGTCTAAAACAAAGGTACCCCGTGGCGTCAATACACCGGGCTGCTCAAATACATCCGCTACCGTTTGGATTCTTTTTTGAGGCTCTTCTTGTTGAGGTTGGTTTGATGGGCTTTGTTCGCCTTCAGCCAAACATACCGTTGGCAATAAACTGCAGCACACCCAATATAATTTACTATTGATTTTATTCACGGCTCACCTCTCCAACACTATTATTTTTTACTCATTAAGAAGTAATAGTTGTTGTACGAGGAAGACGCCATAATGCTTAAGGACCAAATCATCCGCATCAAATAATGTTAGAAGTACTACTTGATATATAAAAAATAGACTGCTGCTATTTTCAATACTCTGATAGACAGCTGAACAAGAGTAAAGAGAGTACCAGTGCCATCGCTCTGATAATCTCTTTACTCTTGTTCAGACGAGAAAACGTTACTCAACGTCTTCCATTTTACCGAGTAAAATGCGAATTCTTTGTTGCCAAGCTTCATGCTCTTCGAGCATCTGGTGGTTTTGCTGCTCTAGGTTAGAACAGTTATCTCTTAGTGACGTTGTTTCTTGCTCCAAACCTTGGTTTTTTTGCTTAACTTCTTCTAACTCCATCTGTAATAGAGTGATGGTATCAACGGCTGTTTGGATTTTTGTTTCTAACTGCTCTAGCACTTCTAAAGACATACATTCTACCTTTACTTTTGTTCTGGTTGACTAAAAGGTTATTCAGTCACGAATAGCTTCATTCTACTCACGCTTTTCAATATAAACACGTCTAATATCATGATTTTTGAGTTACATGCTCATTTTTAGAGCACCAAGCTGCATTATCCTGAATTTTCACGTGTTCCGTCAATGCTCACATCGCTCTAAACCTACCTAAATATATACTTCTACTCAATCAAACTAAGTGACCAATGAAACAGGGCCAAAAAGGCAAACGTTTACTATTTTGTATGATAGAATCCCCGCAATTTTTTACCTCTTTTTTACTATTTTGGAGTAGTCATGAAACGCGATTTAGCATTGGCATTTTCTCGTGTAACCGAAGGTGCCGCGCTTGCTGGTTATCATTGGCTTGGACGTGGCGATAAAAACGCCGCAGATGGGGCCGCTGTTGAGGTAATGCGTACGCTACTCAACAAAACAGAAATAAAAGGCGAAATTGTTATCGGTGAAGGTGAAATCGATGATGCGCCAATGCTGTTCATCGGGGAACATGTTGGGTTAGGAGGAGATGCCGTAGATATTGCTGTCGATCCTATTGAAGGCACTCGCATGACCGCAATGGGTCAAGCAAACGCTTTGACTGTCCTTGCTGCTGGCGAAAAGGGCAGTTTTCTTAAAGCACCTGACATGTACATGGAAAAGCTCGTGGTTGGCCCACAAGCAAAAGGTGCTATTGATTTAGACAAATCACTGACAGAAAATTTAGAGAATATCGCTAAAGCGATGGGGAAACCGCTAAATACACTAGTGGTGACAACCTTAGCTAAACCACGTCACGATAAAATAATTAAAGAGATGCAAGAGATGGGTGTCCGCGTCTTTGCTGTTCCAGATGGCGATGTCGCGGCGTCTATTCTCACTTGTATGCCCGATAGCGAAGTCGATGTAATGTATTGTATTGGTGGCGCTCCAGAAGGTGTTATATCCGCCGCGGTTATTCGTGCACTTGATGGTGACATGCAAGGCCGCTTGCTGCCGCGCCAGGAAGTGAAAGGCGATACCGAAGACAATCGTATCCACGGCAACCAAGAACTGGCTAGGTGCAAAGAGATGGGCGTTGAGGCACGTGTTGTATTAAAAATGGAAGACATGGCATCTAGTGACAATGTTGTTTTCTCAGCAACGGGGATCACGAAAGGCGACTTGCTCGAAGGGATCACTCGCAAAGACAATATCGCCACAACGGAAACGCTAGTGATTAGAGGTTGTTGTAGAACGATTCGTCGCATCAAATCTATCCACTATTTGGATCGTAAAGACCCTGAGATTAAAGACTTCATTCTTTAATTTGCCCCCAACAGCTCACAAAGCGCAGCTATTTTAGCTGTGCTTTTTCATTTGTCGGCTAATTAACCTAAACATAGGTTAGTTAAGAATTTGCTTTATTAATTACTTTATTCATAATGAAAGCTGTAGTTATAAGTTACGAGCATAACCTTAGGTACTTTCGGTGAAAACAGCGGATAGAATATTACAAAAACTCAAAAGAGAAGGTTCTTTGACAGCAAAAAAACTGTCCGAAGACCTCGATATGACGAGCATGGGTGTGCGACAACACTTACAAGCGTTAGAAGAGAACGGATTACTTGAATATTTTGATTTAAAAGTAAAAATAGGACGCCCTACCCGTCATTGGCAGATCACACCTAAAGGCCATGAGCGATTTTCTGATCGCCACGGTGAGCTAACGGTTCAAGTCATCGAGGCTGTTGGGGCACTTTTTGGTGAAGATGGCATAAAGAAAATCGCATTAGAAAGAGAAAAACAGACGTTGGAAAAATACAGTCAAGCACTATCAGAATGTAAGGACCTTAAAGGTAAGTTACAACAACTGAAACAACTGCGTGAAGATGATGGCTATATGGCTGAGCTAACAGAGATTGAGAATGGTTTCGTCTTAATCGAGAACCATTGTCCAATCTGTAAAGCCGCGCAAAGCTGCCCCAGCCTATGTCAATCAGAACTCAATGTGTTTCAACAATTGCTTGGCGAAAGCTGTACAATCATCCGCACCGAACACATTATCAAAGACGATAGAAGATGTGTTTATCACATTCAAGAAGCAAAAGGTTAGATCGCTGATTTTTTAGTCAAATACCGTTTACTTATCAGATCTCATTTTATTGGCTACACTTATATAATGTAATTTGTAATTAAATATAGGTGGAGCTTATGGATCAAGCTCAATATGAACAAACACTTCCATCCTTTGATGAACTGGTCGAATTGGCTCAAAACAACCCGAAAGGGTTCGAGCAATTCAAACGCAAAGCGTGCGAACAAGCGATAATCTGCGCTTCAGAAGAGATGGTACCCAGATTGCGAGCACAACAGAGTCATATAGATCGCGTAATTAATCACTGCAAAAACCCCTATCACATCAATATAGTCTTAGCCCGCGAACTAAGCTTGCAGATCTCTAAGATGCATGAGGTTTTAGAAGGCGATCAATCGACTAGGCGAAGCGCAGAAATCATTCCTTTCGTTCCGCGCCATTGAGTTTATAGCCTTATCTTGTTGGACAAGGGCCGTATTGGTTCTCTTTCTGATCGCCTTCAAATAAGCCGCATTCAGCAAAAATCCATGCCCCACATGCCATCGCAGAAAGAGACATAGCCGACTGAAACATAGTCGGTTGAAATACGTTTTCGACGCCAGCTAAGGGAACCATGAACCGAGTTAATACCAAAGGAACGTGCAATCCTAACCAATACAATGACTTATTTCTATCATGCCAACGCTTTGCCGTTATCGCCAAATCTGGAATAACCAACAAAACTAAAATCGTAGGTAACACCATGTTATCCGATTCAGGAAACAGTTTTTTCACCAAAGTGGCGACAGAAATAATCATCAGAAAATAGAACGCATTCCACAACCAAAATGTTCGACGACTTACTCTTCCTCGAAATGAGAACAGCAGTTCAGGTATTGACATCAATGTTTACCTTAAAATTAATTAAGTACCTTTTGGAAGGTACCTCTATCCATATCACGTATGTTCACCGACAAGCTTTTTACCGTTCCAGCCTGCGCAGTAAGAACATCAATTAACTCATGAGACAGGCTCTTTTTTTGTTCATCTGACCGCCCAGCTAACATTTCAAAGGTAATATGAATAAAACCTTCACTGTCATCATGCTCGCCAATCAACCAATGGTGGCACCTCAACGCGCGCGATTTCACATCATCAGCTTGAAATAGACCACAGCTCAGCGCTACCTGATGGAGATCTTCCAATAACCCTTGAATGTTCACCCTATCCTCGACGGAATTAGTGTATTCCAATATTATATTTGGCATTAGTTATTTATCCTTAAGTCAGATTGATTCAAAATACAGCAATCCAAGCAAATTTCTAAAATTTAGCTATTATTTTGTATGCTGGATCAAATTTGATTAACAACCGTCCAGTTCAAAAACCAAAGATTCGATGAAGAAATGATTCGTGTCATGATCTAATGGGCTTTATCTGTTATATTCTTTCGAAATATTGTTTATTTTTTACATTAATTACTTTTTGGAGATATTCTTATGCGTCATCCTGTAGTTATGGGTAACTGGAAACTTAACGGTAGCAAAGCAATGGTAACTGAGCTACTAAACGGACTTAACGCTGAGCTTGAAGGCGTAACTGGCGTTGACGTTGCTGTGGCTCCACCAGCACTTTATGTTGACCTAGCAGAACGCGTAATTAAAGAGGGTGGCAGCAAAATCATCCTTGGCGCTCAAAATACTGACCTAAAAAACAGCGGCGCATTCACTGGTGATATGTCTCCAGAAATGCTTAAAGACTTTGGTGCTACTCACATCATTATCGGTCACTCAGAACGTCGTGAATACCACAATGAATCTGATGAGTTTGTTGCTAAGAAATTTGCATTTCTTAAAGAAAATGGCCTAACACCTGTACTTTGTATTGGTGAGTCTGATGCACAAAACGAAGCTGGTGAAACATTAGCGGTATGTGCTCGTCAACTCGACGCAGTAATCAAGACTCAGGGCGTTGAAGCACTAAACGGCGCTATCGTTGCTTACGAACCAATCTGGGCAATCGGTACAGGCAAAGCAGCAACGGCTAAGCAAGCTCAAGACATTCATGCAGCAATCCGAGCTCACATCGCACAGTCAAGTGAAGACGTCGCTAAAAATCTTGTTATCCAATACGGCGGTTCTGTTAAAGATAGCAACGCAGCAGAACTTTTCGGCATGCCTGATATTGATGGCGCGCTAGTTGGTGGTGCAGCACTTGATGCAAAAGGCTTTGCAGCAATCGCTAAAGCAGCAGCAAAAGCAAAAGCTTAATTAGAGCCTATGCCTATAGCTTAGTAGTAATTAAAGTCAGCCTCGGCTGGCTTTTTTTGTTTTTTGGCGTAGCTAAAGCCCACCAGCAAAGCAAATAGTCGATAATACTTCCTACATCTGTGTCTTAGAATGCACTTAGGGTGTAAAAAAACGGCCACTAGTCTCCTAATGGCCGTTTCAATTATTCTCTAATTAAATCTTAGAACAACTCATCTGCAACTTTATATAAGTCCGTGCGAACTGGACGTTTCATGTTCTCGATAGCATCGATAATATCATGGTGAATAAGTTGCTCTTTCTGAATTCCAACACAACGACCACCTTCACCTTCCAATAGAAGATGAACGGCATAGTTACCCATACGAGAAGCTAATACACGGTCAAATGCCGTCGGACGACCACCACGTTGAATATGGCCTAGAACGGTGGCACGGGTTTCACGCCCTGTCGCTTTTTCGATATCTCTTGCAAGCTCATTGGCATCCATCATTAGCTCTGTAAGCGTAATAATTGCGTGCTTTTTACCTTTGGCAATCCCGTTCTGTAAGCTCTCAATCAGCTCTTCTTTACTCCAAGGTTGTTCAGGAGTAATTATGTACTCACAACCACCTGCGATCGAAGCCATCAAGGTTAAATCACCACAGTGACGACCCATAATCTCAACAATAGAGATACGCTGGTGCGACGATGATGTATCACGCAGACGGTCAATGCTATCAATAACCGTATTAAGCGCTGTTAAGTAACCAATCGTGTAGTCAGTTCCCGCGATATCGTTGTCGATAGTGCCTGGTAAGCCAATACATGGGTAGCCCATCTCAGTCAGCTTCTTCGCTCCCATGTAAGAACCATCGCCACCGATAACAACTAGAGCTTCAATCCCATGCTTCTTCAAGTTCTCAATCGCTTTTTCACGCGTAGCGACTTCTCTGAATTCTGGAAAACGTGCAGAGCCCAAGAATGTACCACCACGGTTAATCACGTCAGAAACACTAGAACGGTCTAACTTTTCAATGCGATCTTCGTATAAGCCTTGATAGCCATCGTAGATACCATAGACTTCGACACCCGCAGTAAGTGCGGTACGGACTACGCCACGAATTGCTGCGTTCATCCCAGGGGCGTCTCCACCACTTGTCAAAACACCAATCTTCTTAATCATGCTCACCCTCGATTTTCAAATCAAATTTACAAATTTTAATTGCCAATTTGTCACTACTTAATGTTACTAAATAACAAAATCGGCAGAACTTTTAATAGTCATTTTCTATACCCGCTCATTGCGCTTTCTTGCGTTCTAGTAAGCCAGTAAATGATGTGTTTTTTTCAATTATGAAAGAGTATTACATTTTGTGCGATAACTTAGTTGATTCACATCAGAATCAGTTTCAGTTTCCATCATTCAAACAAAAGATAGCTCAAAATAGTCATTTTTGTTGATGTAATTTCTGAAATAAATTTACCAACCCAGTTCTTTTTGCCCTTTTTCAGATCCATATACAACAGAATAAGGGTCCTGATGAATCAAAACATCCGCCCTTGGAAAAGCGTTAATCAGTCGTTCTTCAACCTCATCAGAGATCTCATGAGCTCGAATCAATATCATATTGTCTTCCAATTCCAAATGTAGCTGAATAAATCTTACCGGTCCTGCCATCCGTGTTCTTAACTGATGTACACCTAAAACACCTTCAACAGACATGGCCACTTCACGGATTGTATTGAGCTCGTCTTCTGGTAACTGCCTATCCAATAGAGATTGTATTGCCTCTAATGTCATCTTAATGGCGCTAATCAATATAAAGACCCCAATACCAACGGCAAACGTCGCGTCCGCTTGGCTCACTCCAAAATAACTCAAACCAAGAGCAACCATGATCGCAATATTCATGTATATATCTGTCTGGTAATGCAATGAGTCTGCAGATATTGCTTGGCTTCCTGTCTTTCTCACTACATGTTTTTGAAACATGACTAACCCCGCAGTAACAACGGTAGCAAATAAACTTACATAAACACCGTATTCTGGAGAGGTCAATTCGTGCGGACGGAAGAATCGGTCAACACCATTAAGGATAAGAAAACAGGCGGATCCAGAGATGAACATAGCTTGAGCCAATGCCGCTAAAGACTCCGCTTTCCCGTGACCAAATGTATGCTGTTCATCCGCGGGTTGAAGGGCATATCGAATGACCACTAGATTTACACCCGATGCCGCTAAGTCTAGTAACGAATCAATCAGTGATGCTAATAGACTAACCGAGCCAGTAACCCACCAGGTGGCCAGTTTAACTATCAGAAGTAATGTCGCAATTCCGGTCGCCATCCATGCAGCCATTGAAACTAGGCGAGCGTATTCTTCTTTCATATCAGATCAATTTAGGAAGATTTACTTGGATTATAGCCATGATTTTGTGACTTGGGTATCATTTTATTTTTGCAGAAGGTAACACGAAGAAAAGCAGCACAATGCTGCTTTTTTTAGGCGGTTGGAAAACTAAATGAACGAAGTATTATTTGTTTCTACTTTTGCCCTTTCCCATACGTTCGGACATTTCATCCATACGCTCTGCTTGCAATTCTTTTAACTGTTCTTTTTGCTCGTCCGTTAAAATACTCATCATTTCATGTTGAGAAGCTAACATCTTTACACGGCGTTCCGTTTGTTTCTCAACCATAGACGCAGCGAGTTCTTCCGCTTTTGCTTGGTCAAAATCTGCGGCTAATACGAGGTCTTGCGTTGCCGCGTGTTGCGCTCTCATCTCAGCTTGGCGTGCTTCTCTGTTTGTGTCGCGGTCAGCTTGCATCTCGTCACGTTTAGCTTCGCGTAAATCGCGAAATTGATCTTTTTGCTCTTCCGTTAAATCTAACTGGCGAATTAAGCCTTTATCAAAATTTCCAAATTTGCCGTGATGGCCGTCCATATCTGAACCACCTTTACCACCAAATGCAAATGCACTTGCTGTTGCAAAAAGCATAGGAAGGGCAGCTGCCGCAATGACTAGTTTTTTCGTTGTTTTCATAGGTTATTCCTCACGTTATTCTTTTTAGGTAGCTGCCTTCACAGCGGTTAAGCATAGAATAGAGGCTGCACAGTAAAGTAACGTCTAGAAAGCGTAAAAAAGCGTAAAGACAAAACAAGTGGTTAAGTTTATAGGTAAGATCAATCATACTAAACGTAACAAATGCATTAGAGGTAGTAGGAATGGCCAATATCTTATTAGTTGATGACGACACAGAACTCACAAGTCTGCTGAAGGAAGTGCTTACATTTGAGGGCTTCAATATTACCGAAGCTAACGACGGTGAAGCGGGACTTGCCGCCGTAAATGACAAAATTGACCTCATATTGTTAGATGTCATGATGCCTAGAATGAATGGCATGGATATGCTTAAAAAATTACGTGAATCTTGGCAGATCCCTGTTCTTATGCTCACAGCGAAGGGCGAAGAGATAGACAGGGTCATCGGCCTAGAACTAGGGGCAGATGACTACCTCCCTAAACCATTTAGTGACCGAGAATTGCTCGCTCGAATTAAAGCCATTCTTAGAAGAACACAGACAAACTCGGCCTCAAAACCTACTGACTATATCGAATATCAAAACATCAAAGTTTATCCTGGTAAACAGGAGGCCTATGTTGACGAAATACTTTTGGAACTAACAACAACCGAATTCGCACTACTTACCCATTTTATCCAACATCCCGGGGAATCGTTAACAAAAGAGGTATTGAGCCTAGATGTTCTGGGTAAACGTTTGGCACCATTTGACCGAGCAATTGATATGCATGTATCCAACCTTCGCAAAAAATTACCTGAACGCAGCGATGGAAAACCACGAATCAAAACCTTAAGAGGGCGTGGCTATCTACTCGTTGAGGAGGGATAATGAGACTCCCAAAATTCTCCAACCTTTATGGACGTATATTTGCCATTTTTTGGTTTACTATGTTCTTGGTATTGATCGCCGTTCTGCTTGTACAAGACTCAGATCCAAGGCAAACGCATCGTATTCAACAAAATAATATTGAAAGACTTTCAAACTTTGCCGAACACCTTGAAGATAAATACAAAAACCACCATTCCATTAATGATGTATTCTTTCGGGTTAATGACAAAAGGAAAGGTGACAGAAAAGATGGAAAACCGGTAATATATTTCTCAGATCTCAATGGCAATCTAATTGGCGTCAATAGCCGAATGCAGCGACGTGCAATACAAAACTTTATTACTAGTTTAGAGTCTCTGGATAAACCTCAGCAAAGGTTATATGGTCGTTACATGATAGCGGGTCCAATGCCGGTGACGATTGCTAATCAACAAGTACTTCTATTTATTGCTGGAGAGTGGGATCAAACCCCACCATTTCTTCTTCAACTATTTGATCAACCCGTCCGACTCCTGCTACTCGTCATGTTTATCAGTACCCCTTTACTGCTTTGGTTAGCTTACGCGTTAAGTAAACCCGCTCGCCTGCTTGAAAATGCAGCGAGAAGAGTCGCTAATGGTGAGTTTATTGAAGACCCAAATCTAGAAAAAGGAAGTTCTGAGTTTCGTGAGGCTGGCGCAGCTTTTAATCAGATGGTATTAGCAATTAATCAAATGATATCGGGTCATCAAAGGCTACTTTCTGATATTTCTCACGAGCTTCGTTCTCCCCTCACTCGCTTAAGAATGGCGAACGCTTTAGCGACAAGAAAACAAGGTGAATCAGCAGAGTTAACACGCATCAATACGGAAGCTGAGCGATTAGAGAAAATGATCAGCGAGTTATTGGAACTGTCTCGCATGCAAGTGAATAGCCATCAAGTAAGAGAGACCCACTCAGCGACGACCCTTTGGGAAGAAATTATTGCAGACGCTCAATTTGAAGCGGAACAAAAAGAGAAATCATTAATCTATAGCCAAATACCTAGCTGCTCCATTACTGGTAACCCAAACCTACTGATGAGTGCCATTGAAAACATTGTTCGTAACGCTATTCATTATGGCCATACCTCTATTCGCGTCGGTTTCACTCAAGTCAACAATACACTTTCCATCTGTGTTGAAGATGATGGTGATGGCGTGCCAAAAGCAGAGCTTACTGACATCTTTAGACCTTTTTATCGAGTGTCCACAGCGAGAGATAGACATTCAGGAGGAGCAGGGTTAGGCCTCGCGATAACTGAAAGTGCAGTACGCCAACATAACGGCACCATTCGCGCAGAAGAAAGCGTTCTAGGGGGATTAAAAATCACCATTACCCTACCAACAGAGACATAACCTGAACACAACTCATGTTTGTTATACCGAGTTCAGGTTAATTAGGGTCAGTTCTTCTTTGAAACCGAACTGACCCTAGTTATACTCGCTCTTCCAGCAACCAATTACGTTGATAATCATGCTCGACATTGCACTATTTGAACCAGAAATCGCCCCAAATACCGGTAATATCATCCGCTTAAGCGCCAACTGCGGAGCGAACTTGCACCTTATTGAACCGTTAGGCTTCGATCTGGAAGAGAAAAAAGTGCGCAGAGCGGGCTTGGATTACCACGATCTTGCACGAGTAAAAAGGCATAAGGATCTGGCGGCGTTTATGGATTACTTGGAAAATGAACGTGAAGGGTCATTCAGAATTTTTGCTTGTACAACCAAGACTACAGGTCATCATGTAGACGCAAAGTTCCAAAAAAATGATGTGTTATTATTCGGTCCCGAAACGCGTGGATTACCTGCAGATTTGATTGAAAGCTTACCGTTAGAGCAGAGAATCCGTATCCCTATGATGCCAGATAGCCGAAGCTTGAACCTCTCTAATGCGGTTGCCATTATTGCCTTTGAAGCATGGCGTCAATTAGGGTTTGAAGGCGCTATTTAATTAAGAAAGGATAAGCTTCTAGGTGATCGTACCTAGAAGCCAAAGGTTCTAATTCAGACGATTATTTGATCCATCATTGTTGTCATCATCTTTTTTTTCATACTCTCCTTCGAAAGTATTGCCATCATCACGGGGTGATTGGAAAGGATCTTGTCCAAACGGACTTTGACCAAATCCACTTTGTGTGTGAAAGCCACCACTTGCCATCGTATTAACCTTGACTCTTTTCATCAACTCTTTCGCCATTTTTGCTCGAGGCGCAGGCAATAAAACAAGCATTCCAAATGCATCCGTCATAAAACCAGGTGTCAATAGAAGCACGCCTGCGACCGCTAACATAACCCCTTCAATGATTTGTTGAGCCGGCATTTCACCTTGTTGCAAACGTCCCTGCACTGACATGAGTGTCGCAATGCCTTGACTGCGCACAAGCGATGCACCAGCAAATGCAGTAACAAGCACCAACGCTATGGTAGGCCACAATCCAAGAAACCCACCGACTTGAATAAATAGACCTATTTCGATAATAGGGACACAGATAAAAAGCAATAATAAAATAGGAAACACACGCTCTCCAACTATAAATTTGGTCAATAAGTTTGGTTAATTAGTTTACTTGTAAAACCATAAAGCCAACAGTGCAATTACGATATTTTACAGTATTAATGCAAATGATCGTTATTTTACAAAATACAGAGCAGAAATATGACCGAGCGGCTATTTTTATAATACAATTTGAGTATGATTTATATCAAAAATCACAAGAATTTTATACTAACTAAACTATCAAAAGTAAGCTACAAAGCAGAAATGGCCAGTCATTCATTATTTTTTGGAATAATCATCCGAGGCTAAACTATGAACAAACTAAATAAAACAGCGCCAAAATCGAAACCTGCCACAAGAATTGAACACGACCTCCTCGGCGAACGCCACGTCCCCATTGATGCTTACTACGGAATTCATACACTCCGTGCAATAGAAAACTTTAATATCTCAAACAACACCATATCCGACGTGCCTGAATTTGTACGCGGAATGATAATGACAAAAAAAGCAGCGGCTCTGGCAAACAAAGAACTGAGTGTTCTTCCTAGTGATGTTGCCAACCATATCATTAAAGCCTGTGACCTTATTTTGCAAACGGGCAAGTGCATGGATCAATTTCCATCCGATGTTTTTCAAGGTGGTGCCGGCACATCGGTCAATATGAATACCAACGAAGTGATCGCCAATGTTGCTTTGGAATTGATGGGCAAAGAAAAAGGACAATACGAATTTATCAATCCAAACGATCATGTCAACAAGAGCCAATCAACTAACTGCGCCTATCCGACAGGGTTCCGCGTTGCGGTTTACACCAGTATTTATCACCTTATTGAAGCCGTCGAATACCTCAAAGGCGCATTCGATTTAAAGAGCGAAGAGTTTAATTCGGTTATCAAAATGGGACGCACTCAACTTCAAGACGCAGTGCCGATGACTGTTGGTCAGGAGTTTCGCGCTTGGTCTGTAACTATCAACGAAGAGATCCGCAATCTAAAATACATTGCGGAGTTGTTGTTAGAGGTAAACCTTGGAGCAACGGCCATCGGTACAGGTTTGAACGCCGCAAGCGGGTATCAAGTACTCGCCGTTAAGCACCTCGCTGATGTTACCGGATACCGTTGCGTCCCTGCTGAAGACCTGATAGAAGCGACGTCAGACTGCGGTGCTTATGTCATGGCGCACAGTGCGCTAAAACGACTTGCCGTAAAACTATCGAAGATCTGTAACGACCTGCGATTGCTCTCATCAGGCCCTCGTGCAGGCTTTAACGAGTTAAACTTGCCAGAACTCCAAGCGGGTTCATCGATTATGCCTGCAAAAGTCAATCCAGTTGTGCCTGAAGTGGTCAACCAAGTCTGCTTTAAAGTGATGGGCAATGACACCACCATCGCATTTGCAGCAGAAGGAGGGCAACTTCAACTTAACGTCATGGAACCTGTTATCGCTCAAAGCATGTTCGAATCATTAGACTTATTAAAAAATGCCTGCGTTAACCTACGTGACAAGTGCGTTGATGGCATCACCGTCAACAAAGAAGTGTGTGAAAATTTTGTATTCAATTCTATTGGTATCGTCACTTACCTCAACCCATATATTGGCCACCATGAGGGCGATATTGTCGGGAGAATTTGTGCCGAAACAGGTAAGAATGTTCGCGAAGTTGTACTTGAAAGAGACCTACTAACCGCAAAACAGCTAGACGAAATATTCTCTGTAGAAAACTTAATAACGCCCCAGTACAAGGCGAAGCGCTACGATTAACGCTATATTCTTGCTGACATAACCCAAAAATAAAGGCGGCTTCAGTCTCCTTTATTTTTGTTCATGTTAGTTTATTCACTATTTTTTCAACTATTCTCTAGTATGATGAAACCTTTATAGACCTTGCTCGGTCTTATCTTTATCTTATTTGGCTTAGTAGTTACTTATATGCGCGTTTTTTTCACCCTAGTACTTATTGGATTACTCTCATTTTCTGGTTCAGCTCTCGCACTTTTTGATAGTAATAGCTCATCGAGTTCAGGTGTCGGCTTTAATAACAACAATTCTGATTTTGTTACGGTCCAACAAGCCTTTCCTTTTTATGCAAGTCAAATAGGAGATACGGTTCATCTCGAATGGGATGTACTGGAAGGTTACTACCTATATCAACAACGCCTCTCCATTAGTGTCGAAAACGCCCAAATTGATGCATTAAATATCATCGATGGCACGCCATATAAAGATGAATTCTTTGGGTCGGTCAATATCTATACCGAACCTTTAAGCGTTAAGGTTCCTTTGCTTTCTGTTAATGACGGGGCGAAACTTATCGTCCAATATCAGGGCTGTGCAAAAGCAGGCTTTTGCTACCCACCAGAAACAAAAATAATTGACCTAAAACCGATTTCACAAGCAAGTACTCCGGCGGGAATTGCTGACTCTATAAAAAACAATACCGCAAATCTAGAAGCCAACTCAGCAAAGAAAGCACCATCATTAAGTAAAGAATCTGAACTTGCCGTAAGTCTAGCCGATAGTTGGTGGACGCCTCTCATGTTTTTAGCGCTCGGTGTTGGCTTGGCGTTTACGCCATGTGTCTTCCCTATGTACCCTATCCTTACTAGCATTGTATTGGGCAGTGGAAAACTCAGCCCAGCGAGAACGTTTGGTCTTTCCTTCGTTTATGTTCAAGGCATGGCCCTAACTTACACCTTACTCGGTCTGATTGTCGCCTCGGCAGGGCTTCAATTTCAAGCCGCTCTACAGCATCCGTTTGTACTGATCGGTTTGAGTATCCTGTTTGTTTTACTCGCGATGTCGATGTTTGGCTTGTACACCATTCAGTTACCAAACCGTATTCAAACGTGGCTAAGTCAACAAAGCAATAAGCAACAAGGTGGCAACCTAGTTGGTGTATTCGCTATGGGCGCTATTTCTGGGTTGGTTTGCTCACCCTGCACCACTGCACCATTATCTGGTGCTCTACTTTATGTCGCACAAAGTGGTGACCTATTAACAGGTGCCGTGGCGCTCTATGCACTTGGTTTGGGCATGGGTATTCCACTCATTATTGTGGCCGTATTTGGTAATAAGTTACTGCCAAGAGCTGGTGCATGGATGGATAGAGTTAAAATTTTATTTGGGTTTATTCTTTTGGCTGCTCCCGTCTTCTTAATCGAAAGAATTATCCCTGAGCAATGGGCGATCACCTTATGGGGTATTTTAGGGGTTGCGGCCTTTGGCTGGCTTTATCATGCTAAGAATAGTTTGGAATTCGGGGGATGGAAGCAGAGTTTTATCGGTATTATTGCTGTTTTAGGCTTGGTTGCTTCGGTAATGCCTGTATATAACCAATGGTTTGGGGATGGGTCTGTGAATGCTTACCAACCGCAAGTAACCTTTACTCGTATCAGCTCTGTCGATGAACTAGATAAACAACTTGTACTGGCAAATAAAGCCAACAAACCAGTCATGTTAGACTTTTATGCCGATTGGTGTGTGGCCTGCAAAGAATTTGAAAAATATACCTTTCACACGCCAGAGGTAGAAAGCAAATTAAAAGACTTTGTGCTATTGCAAGCCGACGTAACTAAGAATAGCCCTGACGATATCGAACTATTTAAACGTTTAAAAGTAATGGGGTTACCAACCGTTGATTTTTGGGACGCAAATGGGAACTATGTCACCAACGCAAGATTAACGGGTTTTGTCGAAGCAGAACCGTTTCTTAAGCATCTAGAAAACCAAATCATCGGCAATTAATTCTGCCTACAGCCTGAGAGGATTCGTCGAACACGATGTAGTAGATACGCCGATAAACAACATGAACGTAACCCCCTCTGTTGCGTTCATCTGTCTTACGAATCATTCCCAATCATTTCAGCTTCGTCACATTTATGATCCATCGAACAAAACAACATCTCAAAAAACCGTAATTTCATGTATCGCCAACACTAAATATTGCTTAAAAGTCGATACTGTTCAGAAATTTAGCGTACAAATATTGTTCATTGCCACAAAGCATACAATACTTAATTTTGAAGCTATTATTAAACTAAATTATAAAGAGCCCTTAACGTCATGGAATCGACTTATACCATCATCATAGCTGATGACCACCCACTGTTCAGAAATGCATTATTTCAATCTGTACACATGGCGATCAGTGGTGCAAATTTACTCGAAGCGGACTCGCTTGAAGCTTTATTAAATTTGCTCAACAAAGAGGCCGAACCCGACCTCCTTTTACTCGATCTAAAAATGCCAGGTACTAATGGCATGTCAGGCCTTATTCAGTTAAGAGCTGAGTACCCGGATCTACCTATTGTGGTCATTTCAGCAAACGAGGAACCAAATGTTGTCGCCCAAGTGAAAACCCATGGCGCCTTTGGATTTATTCCAAAATCAAGCGATATGCGCGCTCTTATTAGCGCCCTAAATCAAGTATTAAACGGTGACCCTTTCTTCCCAGAAGAGCTTCTCAAGAACAGTAATGTTAATACTGATCTTGCAGAAAAACTCGCATCGCTTACCCCCCAACAATATCGAGTACTTGGCATGCTGTCGGATGGCCTACTAAATAAGCAAATTGCGTATGAATTAAGTGTCTCCGAGGCGACGATCAAAGCCCATATGACCGCCATCTTCCGTAAATTAGGTGTACAAAATAGAACCCAAGCTGTCATTCTTCTTCAACACCTTGAGTTTGAGAGTTAGACCTTAGGTGTAGAGTATTAGACCTTAGGCTATGTTAATAAATTGTTAACGTACGTTTTTTATAACCGACCTATCATAAACGCCCTAAATACGGGCGTTTTCTTATTTCTTCGCTCGACTAAAGTTGCACTGAGATATTTTTAGAGTACTGCTAATCTATATTCCGTAACAGTTTGTTAACACCCAATAACTAAACGGAAGGAGAAGGCAATGTCATTCGAATCCTCGGATCACGCTCAAGCCTACTGGAAGGAAAACCTAAAAATCATGGGCTCACTACTCGCAATATGGTTCCTAGTGTCATTTGGCGCTGGTATTTTATTTGTAGACGCTCTAGATACTATCAAAATTGGTGGCTTCAAATTAGGTTTCTGGTTCGCTCAACAAGGTTCAATCTACACATTCGTAGTGTTGATTTTTGTTTATGTTGCGCGCATGAATGCGCTCGATAAGAAATATAACGTACAGGAAGATTAAGAGGCTTTAGAAATGGATATTCAAACTTGGACGTTTATTCTTGTCGGTATTACATTTGCGCTGTATATCGGCATAGCAATTTGGGCTCGCGCTGGCTCAACAAGTGAGTTCTACATTGCAGGCGGTGGTGTTCACCCAATCGCAAATGGTATGGCAACGGCGGCAGACTGGATGTCAGCGGCATCGTTTATTTCAATGGCAGGTATCATTTCATTCATCGGTTACGATGGTGGCGTATATCTAATGGGCTGGACAGGTGGTTACGTACTGCTTGCGCTTTGTCTTGCACCTTACCTACGTAAGTTTGGTAAATTTACCGTACCCGATTTTATCGGTGACCGTTATTACTCTAGAACCGCTCGAATGGTCGCCGTATTTTGTGCAATCTTCGTATCGTTCACTTATGTCGCAGGTCAGATGCGTGGCGTAGGAGTGGTATTTGCTCGCTTCTTAGAAGTTGATATCAATATGGGTATCATCATCGGAATGGGTGTGGTGTTCTTCTATGCTGTTTTAGGTGGCATGAAAGGGATTACCTATACCCAAGTTGCTCAGTACTGCGTACTTATCTTTGCTTTCATGGTTCCAGCAATCTTTACCTCTCTTATGATGACCGGCTCTCCAGTTCCGCAACTTGGGTTCGGTTCAACCGTGACAGGCAGTGACGTCTACCTATTAGACAAACTTGATGGACTAACACAAGAGCTTGGCTTTACAGCCTATACCGATGGGTCGAAGAGTATGGTTGACGTATTCTTTATCTGTGCGGCTCTAATGGTTGGTACTGCGGGACTACCTCACGTAATTATTCGCTTCTTTACGGTTCCTAAAGTATCTGATGCGCGTATCTCCGCAGGTTATGCACTGATATTCATCTCTATACTTTACACAACAGCGCCAGCAGTGGCCGCGTTTGCTCGTGTGAACATGATAGAGACAATCAATGGACCAGACATGCAAGGAGTCCAAGGTACTGATGCACCGACTTGGTACAAAAACTGGGAAAATACAGGTCTAGTCGCATGGGACGATAAGAATGGCGACGGTAAGATGTTCTATTCTGGCGATGAACGCAACGAGATGAAAATCAACCGAGATATCATTGTACTGGCGTCACCTGAGCTAGCTCAACTTCCAAACTGGGTCGTTGCCTTACTGGCAGCTGGTGGCTTGGCAGCAGCACTATCGACAGCAGCAGGTTTGTTACTGGTCATCTCAACTTCGATATCTCATGATTTATTGAAGAAAGGGTTTAGGCCAAATATGACGGATAAACAGGAGTTGTTTGCTGCTAGGATGGCCGCCTTCTTCGCTATTGTCTGTGCAGGTTATTTAGGTATTAATCCACCAGGTTTTGTAGCGCAGGTTGTGGCTTTTGCCTTCGGCTTGGCAGCCTCCTCCTTCTTCCCAGCAATCATCTTGGGTATCTTCTATAAGAAGATGAATAAAGAAGGTGCTATCGCAGGTATGCTTTCTGGTATCGTATTTACAACGGCTTATATCGTCTACTTCAAGTTTATCAACCCAGCTGCAAACGTGTCTGATAACTGGTTGTTTGGTATTAGCCCAGAAGGTATCGGTACATTAGGTATGTGTGTGAACTTCATCGTGTCTATTGTTGTAAACAAATTCACGGCTGAAGTACCACAAGACGTTCAAGATTTAGTTGAGTCTATCCGTTACCCTAAAGGTTCTGGTGCCGCTCACGACCATTAATCAAAACTTTGATTAAACCAAAAACCGATGCCTTATGCATCGGTTTTTCTTTTTCTGTGAGCCATATTCCTGCTTAATAATGTGCTTTAACTATCATAGTTATCTCTTTTGATACTGGAATAGCTCATGCACTCACTAATAAAAGAAATCCACGCGATTGCTCAAACGGGTCTTCACTATGTTAAAGATCCTTTTGATAAAGAACGATATGAAAGACTAGAACAGATAAGCCACGAGCTTTACGCAAAGTATAGTGACGTAGATATCACGACCATTGAAAAATTCTTCTTTCCCGAAAAAGGTTACGCCACACCAAAAGTGGACGTGCGGTGCTGCGTAATCAAAGACAATAACGTGTTATTAGTGAAA
The DNA here is from genome assembly GCF_029016285.1 of Vibrio sp. DW001. Lineage (NCBI taxonomy): Bacteria > Pseudomonadati > Pseudomonadota > Gammaproteobacteria > Vibrionales > Vibrionaceae > Vibrio > Vibrio sp. DW001. The sequence goes on from NZ_CP091975.1 coordinate 3,563,322, forward strand.
GAGAAATCAGACGGAAAATGGACGCTACCTGGAGGTTGGGCGGATCAGAACGAAGCCCCTATGGAGGGTGTAATTCGAGAAGTAAGAGAAGAGTCTGGTTACATTATAAAGAATTGCCGCTTGTACGCTGTTATCGATAGAGATAGTCATGCATATGAACCCAAATATCCAACCACTATCTACAAACTCTTTTTTGTTGCTGAAGCCGTAGAAGGCGATTTTATTGAGAATACTGAAATCTCAGACATTGGATTTTTTCCTCTGGATAAACTTCCTATCCTCTCACACGATCGAGTACTTGAAGAAGATATACGATCGGGTTATCGCGCCTTTAGTCGGCCGATTATTGACGTGCAGGTAGACTAATTCATCACGACAGTGATTTAAACTCACTTATGGTAGTTAATGCTCCTAGCCATTAACTCGGTTAAGAACGGCTCTAAGTTTTAATGGTTTAACTGGCTTAGCGATGAATCCGAACCCGTTCGATTTTATCGCACTTAGCATATCTTCCGTTCGATCCGCACTGATGATAATGCCTTCAAAACTATCACCTAAACGTAATCGACATTGCTGTAGCACCTCTAGCCCAGTCCTGTCATTATCTAATCGATAATCAGAAAATATTACGTCAGGAATCCAATCATCGTGTATCAACTGTAGGCTCTCGACTAGATCTTGTGCCGTTCGAACATCACAGCCCCATCGCTCTATTAAATTTCTCATCCCAGTGAGTATATCTCGCTCATTATCCACACAAAGCACCTTAACATTTAATAATGCTATATTGTTTTGTGTTGGAGCCGTCACGATATCAGCCTCAGTGATTTCACCTCGATCCAACATAATTGAAAAAACGGAACCTTCACTGGGCCATGAACGCAAACCAATATCATGTTCTAGTACTCGAGCTATGCCTCGAGAAATAGCGAGACCAATACCAAGTCCTTGGGATACATGGCTTGGGTCACCACGGGTAAACTCATCAAAAATCTCCGATTGTTTCTCTTGGGCAATGCCAACTCCATTATCCCAAACTTCTATTCTTACTTGACCTTTTATTCGACGAGTACCCAATAACACCTTCCCTTTCGGATTATATCGAAAGGCGTTTGTTAAAAAGTTCTGTAGCACACGACGTAACAACTTGGGATCAGATTGAACAATGAGGTTGGATGGAATCATTTTGAAATCAATGCCTTGTTGCTTCGCTAACGCACTGAACTCTGCATTAAGGTTATTCAAAACTTCGTTGAGTTTAAATCCTCTTATATCTGTTTTTAGTTTTCCTGATTCAAGTCTGGAGATATCCAATAGGTCACCAATTAACTCTTCCGCCGCACCCAATGCACTTTCTATGTGGTTAGACAATTGCTTGGTTTCACTCTCTTTTGCCACCTCAGAAAGTGACGATGCAAAAAGCCGTGCTGCATTAAGTGGCTGCATTAAATCATGGCTTACTGCCGCTAAAAACCGTGTTTTAGATTGTGATTCAGTATTTGCACTCCGTGTGGCGGACACTAACCGTTTATTGAGGTCTTCGAGCTCTTGCGTCCGCTCTAGTACTCTCGACTCTAAGTTCTCATTCACCTCTTTTAACGTCTTTTCGGCTTCTCGGAATACGGTAATATCAGAAAAACTCATCACGAACCCACCACCAGGCATAGGGTTCCCCTGCACTTCAATAACCGTTCCATCTGGATAGACACGCGAGGAAGTATGTTGCGTACCACACTCTAAGTGATAGACACGCTTGCGAACATGATCTTCTGGATCACCCGGCCCACACAACCCCATTTGTGCATTATGACGAATAACTTCCGCTATCGGCCTCCCGATCTGAATTAACCCCGACGGGAACTCAAACAGCTCTATATATCTCTGGTTCCATGCTACGATCCGAAGCTGTTTGTCGACGACGGTAATCCCTTGGCTAATATGTTCAATCGCACCTTGCAGCAACCCACGACTAAAATCATACAGTTCAGATGCTTCATCTACTATGGTCGCTACCTCTTCCAATTGCATGTTTTTGCCTTGGAGAGCAGAAGTAAGCACTAACTTAGCGGAAGATGCACCGAAGACGCCAGCTAATACTCTTTCAGTATGACGAATCAACCCAGATGAAGCCTGTTGATTAGGCTGCAAGGTATGTTCTTCTTGTCGCCAATAATGATTAAAGGCCGTTCGCGCCCGAGTTCGACCGACAAATCGGCCAGCCAACATTTCAAGCTCCAAAACCGTAACTCGGCTTTGATACAAACTTATATTTTCACTTTCTGGTAACGGTGTTCCAACAAAGGCAGCCGATTGTAAGCGCTCACTTAGGCTAGAGCGTGTTACCAGTGAAATGAATATATAACAGAGAGTATTGACGATAACACTCAGTGCCATCCCCCAATCAGATGAAGTAAGTGACCAATCCACTAAAAATTGCGGGGGTCGAATGATCCACAACAAAAAATTACTTTCTGAATCACCAGCCAGCATACTGGTTTGGCTCATTAGCGTGACGAGCCAGATTGTGAAGCCAGCTAACAAACCAACGTAGACACCTTTTTTGTTACCCAATCGCCAATACATGCCACCAATAAGTGCAGGAGAAAATTGGGCAATCGCCGCAAAAGAGAGCAAACCAATAATCGATAACGACTGGATATTATCCAGCGCCATGTAGAAACCCCAAGCACCGAATAAAATAAGCAGAATCAATACCCGACGAACATTAAGCAATAGCCCCGAAAAGTGTGTATGAGCATGATGGGAAAGTTTTATCCTACGAAGTAACAGTGGGAAAACGAGATCATTAGAGACCATAATGGCTAGGGCAATAGTAGACACAATCACCATACCGCTCGCGGCCGATGTTCCACCTAAAAATGCCAATAGTGCAATGTCATTTGCTCCTACAGAAAGCGGCAAACTGATCACATATGCATCTGCAGGACTTCCAGCTAAAAGGCTTTGCCCTACCCAAGAAATGGGCAAAACAAACAATCCAATGAGCACTAGATAAGCAGGAAATACACGCCTTGCAACATGGAGATCTTGTGCTCGTTCATTTTCAACAACCATAGTGTGGAACTGCCTTGGCAAGCAGACTATCGCCGCCATCGTCAGTAAGGTATGTATGACTAATGCCGGAACGTTTGGTGGTTTGTAGGTCTCTATCGCTATATCGATTAATTCAATGTCAGGGCTACTCAATGCGAGATAAAATATAAATAATCCCACCACCAAAAAAGCCGCAAGTTTCACAATGGATTCAAAAGCAACGGCCATCATCATACCGCGATGATGTTCTGTATTGTCGATATGACGCGTTCCAAATAGGATGGTAAATACCGCCAACGCCCCCACAACAAACCAAGATACATGGCCATCTTCATAGCCCAACTTAGAGGTAAGTTCTGGGGCGATGATATCTAACCCCATCGTTATACCCCTTAATTGCAGTGCAATATAAGGCAATATTCCCACCACCGCGATCAAGGTAACGGTAACCGCTAACCCTTGCGACTTGCCGTACCTTGCCGCTATAAAGTCAGCGATAGAGGTAATGTGTTCTCGTTTCGCAATTAATATAAGCCGCGCGAGTACTCGCCAGCCAAATACAAAAACTAAAATTGGAGCAATATAAATCGGAAGAAATGACCATGGGTTATTACTGGCTTGTCCAACGGTTCCATAAAATGTCCATGAGGTACAGTACACAGCAATAGATAGGCTATAAATCCACGGACGCCAACGCGACAACCACTTGGTTTGCCTGTCACCATACCATGCGATTAAAAATAGAATCCCGAGATACGCTAAAGTCACAGGAACAACAATCCATCCTTGCATTAAACCTTCCTTGAACCGTTTTTAGACACAAAAAAAACCGGAATACTCGATTCCGGTTTTAGTGTAGTAAAACAACTGTTAATTCTCAGGTGGTTAGCTCTCAATCTGTGGCTCAGGTAGCCCTTTTTTTGGATCCACCCTAACAAAGAGCGCCAAAATACCCATTGAGGCCATAACCCAAAATACGTTCGCGTTCCACAACTCAAAACCTACGCCACTTAATGCCGTCATTACCGCAGTAAACGCCCCCATAGGAATGGCATTGTACAACGCTTGTAAAGGCACCATTTCGTTCTGCTTTGCTCGCTGAATATATTGAATGGCGGCTAGATGTGCGGTTGCAAACGTCACACCATGCAATAATTGAATCACGCCCAATGCCCAAACATCCGTAACCGTAGCGGTTAAAGACCAACGCAGTGCAATACCTGCAGAAGCCATCAAAAACATAGTTCGCAGGCTCATACCGCTAAACAGCCTTCTGCTGATTGCAAAGACAGTAATCTCTGCAATAACACCAATACTCCATAGGTAACCAATCACATTCTCCGGATGACCTATCGATTTCCAGTAGATGGTACTAAAGCTGTAATACGCAGCATGACTCCCATGAATGAGGGAGAGTAAAACCAAAAATCGAAACACATCCGGTCTCTTTACCAAAGCAAGCAGTTTGGGCCTAACCGAATCCTCATCAGTCACACTGACGGGCGGAGGGTTTGGGGTTCGCATAGACAATAAAAGACCAACAGCGGTACCCGCTAGCGCAGTATGAACAATCATATCTGTGCCATATAGCGAAATTAAGTAACCGACGACTGTTGAACCAAATATAAAGGCGATAGAGCCCCACAAACGCGTTCTTCCGTAATCAAGTTTGCCAAGCTTCGCGTAGTAATTTGTCATCGCATCAGAAAGAGGGATTGCAGGACCACAGCAAAGATTGAATAGAATGGTGGCACCCGCCATCATCCAGAAGTTTCCACCAGTGAAGAAGTGAAACCAGATAAAAATAACGGAAAAAAAGCTGAGCCAACGTATAGCCGGAAGTAGGTGCTCTACTTTATGTAGTCTAGGTGTAATGAAAAGGTTCGCAATAAATCGAGTCGCAAATGCCAGCCCCATCAACAAACCTATATCACTTGCCGAGACGCCCTGCTCTTTAAACCAGAGTGCCCAAAATGGGATATATACGCCGTAAGCGAAAAAGAAACCAATAAAGTACTGCGAAATCCAGCCATAAGGCGATGGGGAAAACATAATTAACCTAGCTATTTAAAGTGTTATAGAAATCGCCGCCATTATGCCTACGATCCCTTAACTTAAAAAGGGAACAATTGTTAATTTTCCATTCCCTATTATTCCACCATTAGACCAAAGTCGTCTGGAGGTTAAGGAGAAACTTGCCAGACTAGTAAGTAAGGTTTTACTAGGAGTAAATCTTGCCATGCCTGACAAGTTTAATATGCAATCACCCCCATTTGACCGTTTATCTGAAACGCAGCAATTAGAATTACGTTCTTCTCTCGATGTCGCCTACTACAGAGAAAAAGATGTGCTACTGAAGGCGGGTGAAAAATGTCATTTTTTGCATATTCTAATTAAAGGTGCGGTAGAAGAACGCTCAGCCGACGATCTGGAGATATTTGCCCATTACGCCAACGACGATATTTTTGACGTTCGCTCTCAATTTGATGACTTCGCAAAACATAAATATGTCGCGCTAGAGGATACATTATCCTATCTATTACCTACTCAAAAGTTTCTCGATCTGTACAACGCAAATGGTCAGTTTGCAGCCTACTTTGATACCAACTTAGCAAAGCGCCAGGAGCTAATTGAGGCAGCTCAACAGCAACAAAACCTTGCAGAATTCATTTTAACCAAGGTGGATAGCACAATTTATCACCCTCCTTTAGTCCTTAAACCTGATCTCCCCTTAATAGACGTCACAAAAATGCTAAAAGAAAAGGGGGTAGATGCGGCACTTGTTAGACTTAGTGATAACGACAAACGAGTGTTAGAAAACGCCAACGAACATCCGTATGCCATTGTAACCAGAACCAATATGCTGCACGCCGTCATGTTAGAAGAACAACCATTGGACACCGCGGTTGGTGATATCGCCACCTTCCCTGTATTCCATGTTGATGATGGTGATTTCCTGTTTAATGCAATGATAACCATGACAAAACAGAAAATGAAAAGGGTAATGGTGTGTGAGGGAAATGACGCCGTAGGCATGTTAGATATGACCCAAATATTAAGTGCATTCTCTACCCATTCCCATGTTCTGACTCTAAGCATTGCGCGAGCGAGCAGTATCGATGAGTTAGCGCTTGCTGCAAACAAACAGAGAAACTTAGTTGAGAGCTTAATCACCAACGGTATTCGTACTCGATTTATCATGGAGCTAATCTCTGCGGTCAATGAGCAGATAATTGAAAAAGCGTTCGAGCTCGTCGTTCCACCCGCTAACCATGATGATATCTGCCTAATTGTTTTAGGTTCAGAGGGCCGTGGAGAGCAGATATTAAAAACCGATCAAGATAACGCCCTGATCATCAAAAATGATGTAGAGATAGCAAACCTACCCTCTATTATGAATAACCTAACACACACGCTACAACAACTTGGATATCCACTCTGTCCCGGCAAAGTCATGGTAAATAATCCAGATTGGGTGAAGCATAGCGCTGACTGGGAAAAAACACTCAGCAGTTGGATATCAGCCGCAAGACCCGAACAGGTAATGAAGCTTGCCATCGTCGCTGATGCTCATGCGGTCGCGGGCAATAAGGCACTGCTAACGCCAATTAAAAACTACTTGATAAAACGAATGGCGAATCAAGAACTTATTCTCGCTGAGTTCACTCGCCCTGCCCTGAACTTTTCGATACCACTAACCTTGTTTGGAAAAGTTAAATCATCCAAAGAAGGGGTCGATATCAAAGGAGGAGGTATATTTCCGATCGTTCATGGGGTTAGGGCTTTGAGCCTAGAGCATGCCCTTGATATAAATAACACCTTCGACAGACTTATTGCTCTTCAAGAGAAGAACGTGTTAGAAAAAGAAACCGCAGAGAACCTCAGCGAAGCATTAAAACTTTTCCTAAAACTTCGTCTGACACAGCAGTTGTCCCAACAACACAGCCACAACAAAATTGAACTCAAACTATTAGACAGAACTGAACGTGACCTACTTAGACACAGCCTGCACGTGGTGAAGAAATTCAAGCAGTGGCTCGGTTATCATTATCAAATTAGGGATTAGTCATGAATTGGCTTAGGCGCAACTGGTGGCACTACAAGCTCAAAGAATCACCTTACCGTGACCTCTTCGTTGCACCTATAAATCAAGAGTTAGTCTCTCTTGATTGTGAAACAACCAGCCTAGATCCTAAAAGGGCTGAGTTGGTCACCATTGCTGCAACCAAAATCATTGGAAATAGGATCATTACTAGCGAACCATTCCATGTACGGCTTCGAGCACCGCAATCTTTGGATTCGGGTTCCGTACGAATTCACCGTATCCGTCACCAAGATCTCATCGACGGCATAAGCGAGAAAGAGGCACTAAAAGCATTAATTACATTTATAGGTAATCGTCCATTAGTCGGGTACCACATCCGTTATGACAAAACGATATTAGATATCGCGTGTAAAAAACAGCTTGGGTTTCCATTGCCCAACAAGCTCATAGAGGTCAGTCATATCTATCATGAAATGTTAGAGAAACACCTCCCTAATGCTTATTTTGATTTAAGTTTAGATGCGATATGCAAACACCTGAACCTACCACCTCAAAACAATAAACATGACGCACTGCAAGACGCCATCTCTGCCGCATTAGTCTATGTTCGATTAACTTATGGTGATTTGCCAACGCTAAGTTCGGCTTATATGCGATAACTTTATTAGTTATACCGCTGAGATTTATAACCCGCAGCACAAGTTAATAAAAAAATTCAAAAAATAACCAATATTGAACGACCCAACGTCTCAATTTATCCTAAAGTCTAATTGAGAAAAAACGCGTATTAACCGACAGTTATAACGATTAGTTAGGTTATAAAAATCAATAGCACAATGCTTATCAAAATGAACTCAATGGAAGTTTGCTTAAATCACAAGGAGAGAAGCAATGAGTGTGTATCCAGTCAAAGATAGTATTAAAGCCCTGACCCATGCAGATAACGATACTTATCTATCCATGTATCAACAGTCTGTCAGCGATCCAGAAGGATTCTGGGGGGAACACGGCAAGATTGTTGATTGGATAAAACCTTTCACCCATGTCAAAAGCACTTCATTTGATACCGGTCATGTTGATATTCGTTGGTTTGAGGACGGTACACTTAATGTCTCAGCTAACTGTATCGACCGCCATCTTGCAGACAAGGGCGATGAGGTCGCGATTATCTGGGAAGGTGACGATCCTAATGTAGACAAGAGCCTAACCTTCAATGAACTACATAAAGAAGTATGCCGTTTCTCCAATGCATTGAAAGAAGCCGGCGTTCGTAAAGGCGATGTGGTATGTCTTTACATGCCGATGGTACCAGAAGCAGCAGTTGCCATGTTGGCATGTACTCGTATCGGGGCCGTTCATACTGTTGTATTTGGTGGCTTCTCGCCAGAAGCACTTTCAGGGCGCATTATTGACTCTAATGCAAAAGTTGTGATCACCGCGGATGAAGGTGTTCGCGCAGGACGAGCCGTTCCACTTAAGAAAAACGTTGATGAAGCATTAACGAATCCAGAAGTAAAAAACATCAGCAAAGTGATGGTACTTAAGCGTACTGGTGGTGATATAGATTGGCACGAACATCGTGATATTTGGTGGCACGAAGCCACAGCGAAAGCTTCAGATGACTGCCCACCAGAAGAGATGAAAGCAGAAGACCCACTATTTATTCTTTACACTTCAGGCTCTACCGGTAAACCGAAAGGCGTGCTGCATACTACTGGTGGTTATCTCGTTTATGCCACCATGACCTTTAAGTATGTGTTTGATTACCATGATGGCGATACTTTTTGGTGTACAGCGGACGTTGGTTGGATTACCGGTCATACGTACCTCGTTTATGGTCCTCTTTCAAACGGCGCTAAAACTATCTTGTTTGAAGGTGTACCAAATTACCCCAATACCAGCCGAATGAGCGAAGTGGTAGACAAGCATCAAGTCTCTATTTTGTATACGGCACCAACCGCTATCCGCGCCCTTATGGCGAAAGGTGATGAAGCGATTAAAGGTACCAACCGTAGCAGCCTTCGCATTATGGGCTCTGTCGGCGAGCCCATAAATCCTGAGGCGTGGGAATGGTATTACAAAACTATTGGTAATGAAAAATCACCCATTGTGGATACATGGTGGCAAACCGAGACTGGCGGTATTCTCATCTCACCTCTTCCGGGCGCGACAGATTTAAAACCGGGATCCGCTACACGGCCATTCTTTGGTGTTCAACCCGCCCTTGTCGATAACATGGGTAACATCGTTGAGGGTGCAGCAGAAGGTAACCTCGTTATTCTTGATTCTTGGCCAGGGCAGATGCGTAGCATTTACGGCGACCATGACCGTTTTGAACAGACCTATTTTTCTACATTTAAAGGCATGTATTTTACCAGTGACGGCGCTCGTCGAGACGAGGACGGTTATTACTGGATCACTGGGCGTGTTGATGATGTATTGAACGTGTCTGGCCACCGTATGGGTACGGCAGAGATAGAATCAGCACTCGTGGCCTTTAGCAAGATAGCTGAAGCAGCCATTGTGGGGGTTCCTCACGATATTAAAGGCCAAGCAATTTACGCCTATATCACATTGAACGATGGTGAATATCCAAGTGCAGAACTGCACAAAGAAGTAAAAAACTGGGTTCGCAAAGAGATAGGTCCAATTGCAACACCAGATGTACTTCACTGGACTGATTCTCTGCCAAAGACTCGTTCAGGCAAGATCATGCGTCGTATACTGCGAAAAATTGCAACCGGTGATACAAGCAACTTAGGCGACACATCAACACTCGCTGATCCTAGTGTTGTTGACAAACTTATCGCTGAAAAAGCAGATATGTCTTAAGAATCATAAGTAAGATAACTCCAACCATTTGCGCTACTTTATGTAGCGCTTTTTTTGTCTCAAATTCAGCCATCGTTTACAGCGACGCATCTAAACTTCAATAAGATATCTTATTTTACGGATAATTTTTGTTCGACGAGTTGTCAAAAATGTTAACTATGTAACAATTAGAAAGCTGAGAACAAAGAGATTAGACCAGTAAAATGCTGCTATTTGCAGTGAATTAGCTATAATCGGGGTCTAAAATGATGAATGATTGAAAATTGACTGAAAAATCATTAAAACTGTCTATAATATTATAGATATATTGAATCAGATCTAATTAAAGGAAGATAGGCACAAGATGACTGCAAAGTTACGCATTCTACTTTTAAACGGTCCAAATCTTAACCTATTAGGGGTTAGAGAACCTGGTCACTACGGTTCACAGACCCTAGATCAGATAGTGGATAGTTTAATGATTCAGGCCAACAGTGCAGGTGTTGAACTTCAGCACCTACAATCAAACAGAGAATATGAACTGCTAGAAGCCGTTCATGCCGCTCATAATAATGTTGATTTCATTATCATCAATCCGGCTGCATTTACCCATACCAGTGTTGCACTACGTGATGCTTTGTTAGGTGTGGCCATTCCTTTTATCGAAGTACATTTGTCCAATGTTCATGCTCGTGAACCTTTTCGCCATCACTCTTATCTATCCGATAAGGCGATAGGCGTTATATGTGGACTAGGTGCTCAAGGTTACCAATTTGCTTTGACGGCAGCGATAGAACAACTGACGTCAAAATCGTAAAGAACTAATTTCGCTTCACTCTGTCATAGAGTAAAGGCGTCCAACAGATAAAGAGAACGAAAAGATGGATATACGTAAAATAAAGAAACTTATCGAACTAGTAGAAGAATCTGGTATTTGCGAACTTGAGATCTCAGAAGGTGAAGAATCAGTACGCATCAGCCGTAACAGCCCAGCACAATTTGCTCCTATGCAATATGCAGCACCTGCACCCGCACTTGCACCTGCCGCCGTCGCGCAAGTAGCAGAAGCCGCCCCCGTTATAGCAGAACCTGCTGGTCACAAAGTTCTTTCACCAATGGTCGGCACTTTCTATCGCTCTCCAAGCCCCGAAGCAAAATCATTTGTTGAAGTGGGCCAAACTGTTTCTGCTGGTGACACTATTGGTATCGTAGAAGCAATGAAAATGATGAACCAAATCGAATCTGATAAATCTGGTGTTGTAACCGCAATTCTAGTCGAAGACGGCGCAACAGTAGAATTCGATCAACCACTTGTTGTTATCGAATAATAGAGGCGATTCACTATGCTGGACAAATTAGTCATCGCGAACCGAGGTGAAATTGCACTTCGTATACTTCGCGCTTGTAAAGAAATAGGTATCAAAACAGTGGCGGTCCACTCCACCGCTGACCGAGACCTAAAACACGTATTATTAGCCGATGAATCTATTTGCATCGGTCCTGCTCGTGGTATTGATAGCTACTTGAATATTCCTCGCATTATTTCAGCCGCGGAAGTTACTGGCGCAGTTGCTATTCACCCGGGTTACGGTTTCCTGTCTGAAAACGCAGATTTTGCAGAGCAAGTTGAACGTAGCGGCTTTATTTTTGTCGGCCCTAAAGCAGAAACTATCCGCATAATGGGTGACAAGGTATCGGCGATTAGTGCAATGAAGAAAGCAGGTGTGCCATGTGTACCTGGTTCTGACGGCCCTCTAGATGATGACGCAAGCCTTAACAAAGCTCACGCAAAGCGTATTGGCTATCCGGTAATTATCAAAGCCTCTGGTGGCGGTGGTGGCCGTGGCATGCGTGTTGTTCGTGGTGAGGCTGATCTCGTTGAAGCCATCGCAATGACACGTGCAGAAGCAAAAGCGGCATTCAATAACGAAGTGGTTTACATGGAGAAATACCTTGAAAACCCTCGTCACGTTGAAGTACAAATTATTGCCGATGGTCAAGGTGGTGCTATTCATCTTGGTGAGCGTGATTGTTCAATGCAACGTCGCCATCAGAAAGTGGTGGAAGAAGCGCCTGCTCCAGGTATCACTGCCGAAATGCGTAAGTTCATAGGCGAACGTTGTACCCGTGCATGTATTGAAATTAACTATCGTGGTGCAGGTACCTTTGAGTTCTTGTATGAGAATGGTGAATTCTACTTTATCGAAATGAATACTCGTATTCAGGTAGAGCATCCGGTCACGGAAATGGTAACAGGTGTTGATCTTATTAAAGAACAGCTTCGTGTTGCAGCAGGTCAGCCACTGTCGTTTACTCAAGACGATATAAAAATAAGTGGACACTCAATCGAATGTCGAATCAACGCTGAAGATCCTGTGCGCTTCTTACCTTGCCCGGGCACGATCAACCGATTCCACGCACCAGGTGGTATGGGGGTTCGTTGGGAGTCGCATATCTATACTGGCTATACGGTTCCACCTCATTATGACTCGATGATAGGCAAACTTATTACTTACGGAGAGAATCGTGATGTGGCCATTGCACGTATGAAAAATGCGTTAAGTGAAATGATCATCGAAGGCATCAAAACCAACATATCCTTGCAACAAGAAATTATGAATGATGAAAACTTCCAACATGGCGGGGCTAACATTCATTACCTTGAGAAAAAACTTGGTCTACAGTAAGTAAGCTAGAATTACTTCAATGCTTTGAAAGCACTCTCTTTAGAGTGCTTTTTTATTGGAGCTTAGTTCTAACTACGCCATACTATTGCCAAACTTAAAGACCTGTACAAATAGACAGTAAAGTGCTTGAATGTCAGGGCAAAGAACTAAAAAGTGAGTTTACTTATGTCACAGCTTTTATCCGCTATTCCAATCACATCATTAGTTGGTGTTGGAGCAAAGGTTGCCGAGAAGTTGAATAAAGTAGGCTTACATACCGTTCAAGACCTTTTGTTTCACCTGCCTTTACGTTACGAAGACCGCACTAGAATTTACCCAATGGCTAAGGTTCATTCAGGTCTATGGGCTGCCGTGCAAGGAAAAGTAATGAGCGTCGATACTATCTTTGGCCGAAAAAAAATGCTCAGCGTAAAGATAAGCGACGGCAATGGTACATTAACCCTGCGCTTTTTTAATTTCACTGCAGGGATGAAAAACAACTTCTCAGAGGGGAAGCAGGTTCACGCTTATGGGGAAATAAAACGTGGTAGTTATGGCTTGGAAATTGTACATCCAGATTATAAATTCTTTGCACCAACAACCACACCGGATATCGAACAAAATCTAACACCGGTCTACCCAACAACAGAAGGCCTGAGACAAAACACCCTTAGAAACCTCAGTGAGCAAGCCTTATCGTTATTAGACAAATCAGCCGTTGAAGAGCTTCTTCCTAATGGCCTGTATAACAATCAACTCACATTAGCTCAGGCATTGCACACTATCCATCGCCCACCACCAAATATTAATATAGACGATTTTGATGAAGGAAAAACACCCGCTCAACAACGTCTTATTATTGAAGAACTAATCGCCCAAAATTTATCCATGCTCGCAATTCGAAATAAAAGCCAACAAGACACCGCATTGCCTTTACCTGAAACGGGAGGTCTTAAAGAAAAACTTTTAGCTCAGTTGCCTTTCTCCCCCACTAATGCACAAAACAGAGTGGTTGAAGAGATAGAAGCAGACTTAGTTAAACCTCACCCCATGATGCGTTTAGTACAGGGTGATGTAGGTTCAGGTAAAACATTGGTTGCTGCACTGGCGGCAGTAAGAGCAATATCACATGGGTACCAGGTGGCACTCATGGCACCTACCGAATTGTTAGCAGAGCAGCACGCATTAAATTTCACGAATTGGTTAGAACCTTTAGGTATTCAAGTCGCTTGGTTAGCGGGAAAATTGAAAGGAAAAACCAGACAAGCGGAGTTAAATAAAATTGTCTCTGGCGACGCTAAAATGGTGGTTGGAACCCACGCCCTCTTCCAAGACCACGTTGAGTTTAACCAACTGGCGTTAGTCGTTATTGATGAGCAGCATCGATTTGGTGTTCATCAGCGGTTAAAGCTGCGAGAAAAAGGAGAAGCGCAAGGCTCTTTTCCTCATCAACTCATCATGACCGCGACCCCAATACCTAGAACCTTGGCGATGACAGCCTATGCCGATTTAGAAACGTCGATCATTGACGAATTACCACCAGGACGAACACCAATCCAAACCGTGGCTATCCCAGATACAAAAAGAAGCATGATTATCGATAGGGTTCAAAATGCTTGCTTAAACGAAAGGAAGCAAGCCTATTGGGTCTGCACGCTTATCGATGAATCTGAAGTATTAGAAGCGCAAGCGGCTGCGGATACGGCAGAAGAGCTACAAAGGCAACTACCAGGCCTAAAAATAGGTTTAGTGCATGGCCGAATGAAATCAGCAGAAAAACAAGCCGTAATGTTGCAGTTCAAAAACAATGAGTTGCATTTATTGGTTGCGACAACGGTTATTGAAGTCGGCGTTGATGTTCCCAATTCCAGTCTAATGATTATCGAAAATCCCGAACGTTTAGGGCTTGCTCAACTTCACCAGCTTCGTGGACGTGTCGGGCGTGGAACCATTGCGAGTCATTGTGTATTGCTGTATCACTCTCCTCTGTCTAAAACAGCACAAAAACGTTTAAGTGTTTTACGTGAAAGTAATGATGGTTTTGTTATCGCCCAACGTGACTTGGAAATTAGAGGTCCGGGAGAATTATTGGGGACAAAACAGACGGGTATCGCCGATTTGAAGATTGCTGACTTAGTCAGAGATCAAAGGCTTATCCCTGAAATTCAACGAATGGCCAGATTCATACATGATCAGTACCCAGACAATGCAAAATCAATCATCGAGCGCTGGCTAGGCGAACGAGATATTTACTCAAACGCTTAGACATGTTGGCCGCGCACTCGCTTAAAACTTAGGCTCTTTTTGTCCGTTTATTAAGCCTATTTTGTCGAGAACTCGCAGGGAAATTGAGCTGTACTCGTAACCCGCCTTCAGAACGATTAATCACTGAGATAGTGCCACTATGTTGAGTGACAATACGTTTTACGATAGCTAGGCCTAAACCCGTTCCTTCACTGCCTCTCGCTGAGTCACCTCGCGTAAAGGGTTCAAAAAGCTTATCCGAATGCCCTATATCGATTCCAGGCCCATTGTCTTCAACACTTACCCAAATAGTGAGCCTATCTGCGGTTGTGCCCGTTGCTATTCGCACCCAGCCGTTGCCGTATCTTTCCGCATTCACCACTAAATTAGTTAACGATCGCTTTACTTCAATCTCACTACCCAACAGGAAACAATCTTCCCGCGAAATATCGGTTTCTATATCAATGGATTCATCCTTGATAGCGACAGATACAGCCAATGCTAGGTTATTAAGGTCGACATTATCGAAGCCTTCTTTGTTAACCGGTTTCAGGTAATCCATAAACTGACCAATAATCTCATTGCACTCTTCGGTATCTTGAATAATACCTTCAGCCAGATAACTGTCTTTTGGAGACATCATTTCTGTCGCTAATCGTATCCGAGTCAATGGAGTACGCAGATCATGGCTTATTCCTGCCATCAAAAACGCTCTATCCTCTTCAAGAACTTGGATGTCCTTTGCCATCTGATTAAAGGCATGGGTTACGGCCTTTATTTCATTCGCGCCTCTTTCCGCTAAAGGAGGTGGAAATTCACCTCTTCCCACCATTTTCGCGGCACCTTCTAGCGCCATCAAAGGCCTATTTTGGATTCTTACAAAAACCCAACCCGCAAATA
Organism: Vibrio sp. DW001; assembly: GCF_029016285.1. Lineage (NCBI taxonomy): Bacteria > Pseudomonadati > Pseudomonadota > Gammaproteobacteria > Vibrionales > Vibrionaceae > Vibrio > Vibrio sp. DW001. The sequence continues at coordinate 3,579,042 of NZ_CP091975.1, forward strand.
TAATAAGAACCGCCATTAACAGGCTATTTCGAAACAACGGTATGAAGTCTTCTTCTTGCAACTCCGAAAGCGGGATCCGTAATAAAACATTGGGTAATTGATCTATCTTTATCCACAAAATATAGCTTTCACTATCCAGAGCTAATCTAACTTCAGCGTCACTGCCAAGCTCTTGGCTCATATGCTCACTCAAAAAATCAATGCTGGTCGCCGTGTCGAACTCTTCACCAATCGGTTCATCTTTATGGTGCGCCGTTACCCCCAACTTCTCTAACAGCTTTCTTCTCGATGGCGCTTCTAGATATACCCCGTTCTCAATCTCGACATAGTCATCCAGCATTAAGCTTACTTCATGTGCCAATATACGATTAAACTGTTGTAAACTCGGCAACAGTGCGTAATTGAATATCGCAAAATAGGAATAAGCCTGACTCGCAAGCAACACCAGAATAAAAAGTAAAACGGTTTGGGTACGTGAACTACGGATGAGCATAAATGCCTCGAAATAATAAAGCCCTTAAGAGAGCATCTTAAGGGCTTTTCAATAGAGAATTAAGCGTTTTTACCATCGGGGACAAATACATAACCTAATCCCCAGACCGTCTGAATATATCGTGGATGGCTTGGATCTTCTTCTAGCATTCTTCTTAACCGAGAGATCTGCACATCGATAGAGCGTTCCATTGCAGAATACTCTCTACCTCTTGCCATGTTCATCAGTTTGTCTCTCGACATAGGTTCTCGGGCATTATTAACCAGCGCTTTAAGCACGGCAAACTCACCAGACGTTAAAGGCATAAACTCATCACCTCGGAACATTTCTCTCGTTCCAAGATTCAAGCGAAATTCACCAAATTCAATATTCGTTTCTTCCGAGCTTGGTGCGCCGGGAGCTTCAACAATTTGTCGACGTAATACCGCTTTAATACGTGCAAGTAACTCACGAGGATTAAAAGGCTTAGGTAGATAATCGTCCGCCCCAACTTCAAGTCCGACAATTCTGTCTATCTCGTCACCTTTTGCCGTCAACATTAATATTGGGATCATATTTTCTGCCGTTCTTAGGCGACGACAAATCGAAAGGCCATCTTCACCCGGAAGCATAAGATCCAACACCACTAAATGAAAGGTCTCGCGCTTAAGCAATCTGTCCATCTGCTCCCCATTTGCGACACCACGAACCTGAAAGCCTTGTTCAGATAGATAGCGCTCTAGCAAAGATCGGAGACGAGCATCATCATCAACGACTAAGATTTTATGGTTCTCTTGCATTCAACTTCTTCCAATTAATGTATGGCTTATTATTAAGCGTAGATAATAATAACCTAATCGCATATCTATAGAGTAAATTGCACGTCAAAAATTGTTAGCATTCATGTCAGAATCAACAATAAGATTATTCACTTAAAGCATAGCAAGCCATAAATAGCCCACTATTTCTCATACTCAATTGAATTGATAAACCACTCTTTGTCACCTTCCGGTGTCTTCACCGCAAACTCGTCGTCGACTTCTTTTTTGAGTAAGGAGCGTGCCATAGGTGAATCGATAGAAATGTACCCTTTCGCATCACCGTAGATCTCTTCAGGGCCGACAATACGGAATTTTTTTGTTTCACCGGCTTCATTTTCAATTTCAATCCAAGCACCAAAAAAAACTTTGCCTTCCTGCTGTGGTGAATAATCAACAATAGTAACTTCTGGTAAAAACTTCCTCAAGAACCGAACGCGCCGGTCTATCTGGCGCAGTATGCGCTTGTTAAACGTGTAATCAGCATTTTCTGAACGATCACCTAGCCCTGCAGCCCAAGTGACTATCTTGGTAATCTCAGGGCGTTTCTCATTCCAAAGGTGATCATGCTCTTGCTTAAGCTTGTTATAACCTTCTCGGGTGATCAGTTTTGTTTTCAATACAACACTCTCAATTCAATCGAACCATATAGAAATGGTTCGTTGTTCTAGATATTTAACCAGTATATCCACTAATTGTACATCCACAGAGCCTCATTACTCTATACGCGACTAGATGAACCATTCGAATTCCAATGACTTTCTGCTAGACTCCCCCACAATTCAAACTGATCAAAAAGGTCGTTTTCATGCCTTGGATTCAAATAAAACTCAATGCGACAGCAAAAGATGCTTTGCAAATTGGTGATATGTTATCTGAAGAGACAGGGGCACTTTCCGTCACTTTTCTAGATGCGAAAGACACACCAATTTTCGAACCTCTGCCGGGAGAAACTCGTTTATGGGGAGAAACGGATGTCGTTGCATTATACGATGCAGAAATAGACACCACATGGGTGATCCAACAAGTTACCCGTTCTGGACTATTTCCAAACGACTTTGCATACAAAGTTGAACAACTGGAAGATAAGGACTGGGAACGTGAGTGGATGGATAATTTCCACCCAATGAAATTTGGTGAGCGGTTGTGGATCTGTCCTAGTTGGCGTGATGTTCCCGATCCTAGTGCCATTAATGTCATGTTAGATCCTGGCCTAGCCTTTGGTACTGGCACCCATCCAACCACGTCTCTTTGTTTAGAATGGTTAGAAAGTATCGACCTTGAAGGTAAAACTGTCATCGATTTTGGTTGTGGTTCAGGAATCCTCGCGGTCGCTGCCATTAAACTTGGTGCAAACAAAGTTATCGGAATTGATATAGACCCACAGGCTATCACCGCCTCAAAAGAGAACGCGAGGCGCAATGGGGTTGCCGATCAACTAGAATTATTCTTACCGCAAGATCAACCTGAAGGTCTTATTGCAGACGTTGTTGTCGCCAATATTCTTGCAGCACCGCTACGTGAACTGTCACCCGTGATTAAAGGCTTGATCAAATCGAAAGGTCTGTTAGCAATGTCGGGTGTATTAGACACACAAGCAGAAGATGTTGCGAACTACTACAGAGATGAGCTCGATATCGACCCAATTGTTGAAACTGAAGAGTGGTGTCGTATTTCAGGAATAAAAATATTGTAGTTGCATACGCCTAATTGATTGAATTTTAGGCAATTTGGAAAACAATTTGTAAATGCTCAAAAAATAGTCTTTTCACGCATCGAAAAAATGCGTAAAATGCGCGCCCTTGCTAGATTAGAACTGTGAAGACCTTTTGAGAATCGGAAATCATCAACTTAAGAACAATTTGATTGTTGCGCCTATGGCTGGCGTCACCGATCGACCCTTTCGAGAGTTATGCCTTCGATATGGAGCAGGAATGGCCGTCAGCGAAATGATGTCGTCTAACCCTAAGCTCTGGAAAACGGCTAAATCTAAGCAACGCATGGTACATAAAGGTGAATCGGGCATTCGCTCAGTACAGATTGCGGGTTCTGATCCTAAGTTAATGGCAGAAGCAGCTCAATATAGTGTTGAAAACGGTGCACAAATCATCGATATCAATATGGGTTGCCCAGCTAAAAAAGTGAATTCAAAGCTGGCGGGGTCAGCTCTGCTAAAACACCCAGAGATGATTGAAAAAATCTTAACTGAAGTGGTTAATGCAGTAGATGTACCAGTAACACTGAAAACCCGTACAGGTTGGGATACAGACAATAAAAACTGTATCGAAATCGCTAAAATGGCCGAAGGCTGCGGCATACAAGCTTTTGCTCTTCATGGAAGAACAAAGGCCTGCATGTACAAAGGCGAGGCAGAATATGACAGCATTAAAGCCGTCAAAGCGGCTATCTCTATACCCGTTATTGCCAATGGTGATATCGACAGTGCAGAGAAAGCCAAACAGGTTTTGGAATACACCGGAGCCGACGCTTTAATGATTGGTCGGCCTGCCCAAGGTCGTCCGTGGATTTTCCAGGAAATCTTACACTATTTGGAAAACGGCACCACTATGCCTGAACTTCCGACGAAGGAAGTAAAGGAGATTTTACTTGGACATGTTCAAGAGCTTCATCTCTTTTATGGTGAGTTTCTTGGCCCCCGTATTGCTCGTAAGCATGTGGGTTGGTATCTGAAAGAACATCAACAAGCTAGTGAGTTTCGCCGTACCTTCAACGCGATAGATGCTGCAAGTCAGCAACTGGATGCACTCGAAGGTTACTTTGTACAATTTGTTTCATAAATTACTAGAAGAGCTAGACATAATATGTTCGAACAAAATTTAACTTCCGAACCACTAACAGTATCTACTGTAACTTCACAAGATCAAATCACTCAGAAACCACTACGTGACTCTGTAAAAGCATCTTTGAAAAATTATCTTGCTCAGTTAAATGGCCAGGACGTTGACGACCTGTACGAACTAGTATTGGCTGAAGTTGAACAACCACTACTAGACACCATCATGCAATACACTCGTGGCAACCAAACACGCGCAGCAAATATGATGGGTATCAACCGTGGTACTCTTCGTAAGAAACTAAAAAAATACGGCATGAACTAGAAATTAGTTTATAAACTATTGATTTAAAAAGCCAAGAGAAGAGATTTTCTTGGCTTTTTCTTTGTGCATTACGCAAGAGAAATGAAAACTAACCCCCGACACTTTACGTAGTTATGGTGCAGTCTGATTTTTCCGACCTCCGTGGTAATTACGCAAACAAAACAATCGCATAGAATTATACCTGCCCGAGCTTAATCGCATTAATACTCAAAATCTCATTTTCGACTCATGCGAATAATAATAAACTTCAAGATAATTTCTCAAATGTATCAGCGTCGAAGAAAAACTTCTCTAGAGCCAAAACTAATAACTGTCCGATCAGGTCTGAACTTTCATTACAGTTAATTTCGTGCATATGATAGCGCATCGTGAACACCTGTCCTCGCTATTGCGTATGCCTGTGCTCACCTTTGCCGAAATACCTATCCTAATGGCCATAAATTATTATATTGATTGGTGTAGCGTTGCTTTTACGCGATCCATCGCAATGATTGTTCTAAACCATTTAACATTTTTATTATTATAAAATAGCTCTTTACTAATATTTTCATACTCTGCCATGGTTGGTACTCCAAGCACTAATATAAAATCAGCTTCTCCCGTCACGTAATAGCATTGCTGTATTGCAGGACCAGAAAAACTTGCTTTTAGTGCCTCAATATCGGATGTATGGGCTCTTTCGATATGCACCTCAACAATAATAGTAATAAGTTGCCCTACCTTTTCAGGCGCAATTACAGCAGTATTCGCGCAAATAACACCTTCATCTTCCATCTTTTTTATTCTTCTTTGTATTGAAGCAGGCGATAAACAAACTTTATCTGAAAGGATTCTGAGTGGTGTCTTATTATCCTGTTGTAGTGTGATTAGTATCTCTCTATCGAAACTATCTAGTGTATTTGGCACGTTCATTGGGAAAATTTCTCATTATTATAGTTTATTGAGAGCGCTATTCTTATTCCAAAAGAGATATTATTTCAAGTGTTGATAGATAAATAATAAATTAATTAAGGAAATAATAATGCATTGGCAAACCAAGTTGGCCCAACCTCAAACATTAGCCGCTTCGGGCTTTAAATCTTTAGTAACACCTACGTACAGAGGTTCGACAGTATTATTTGATACACAATCAAAAGTGGTTGATGGTTGGCAGCAAAAAGAAAATGGCTACAGCTATGGTTTATATGGCACACCTACCACTCTTGAATTAACAGAGCGTATCGCTCAGTTAGAAAATGCCCACCACACTTTTGCGGTCCCAGGTGGCCAAGCAGCAATAGCATTGATTTACTTTGCCTTATGTCATAGTGGAAGCCATGCATTGGTGCCATATAGTGCTTATGGGCCAAATAAAGAGATGGCTCAGGGAATGCTTAAAGACTTAGGGATAGATGTTGAAGCATATGATCCTATGTTAGGCGCTGATATTGCCGGGCTTATAAAAGAGAATACGTCATTAATCTGGGTAGAAAGTCCAGGTTCAGTAACCATGGAAGTACAGGACATTCCCGCAATTTGTGCCGCTGCTCATGAGAAAGGCGTTATGGTTGCGTTAGATAATACTTACGCTGCTGGTGTGCATTTTGATGCCTTTGCGCATGATGTTGATATCAGCATGCAGGCGCTGACTAAATACATTGGTGGACATAGTGACTTATTATTAGGCACGGTTTCCGTCAACTCTGAAGAGCTCAAAATGAAAGTGGGTTCTAGATATAAGCAGTTAGGTTTAGCCGTTTCTCCAGACGACTGTAGTCTAGCGCTTCGCGGGTTACAAACACTTGCAGTTCGACTCGCCCACCTTGAAAAGTCGACGTTAGAAGTTGCAAATTGGCTAGCAAAACACCCCAACGTTCAACAAGTATTGCACCCTGCTTTACCTTCTTGCCCTGGCCACGAATTTTGGAAACGTGATTTTACCGGCTCCAGCAGCGTTTTCTCATTCATATTTAAAGATGACTTAAGTGCTTCTCAAGTTGAAGAATTTATCGATTCCTTAGAACTATTTAAAATAGGAATGAGTTGGGGTGGAGTAACAAGCCTCGCATTAGTTTACCCAGCGATTGAAAGACCAAATAAAGATTATGAAGGTCGTTTGGTTCGATTGAATATCGGATTAGAAAGTACAGACGATTTAATTTCAGATTTACAACAAGCAATAACCAAAATTACTAATAAATAATAACACCAATAATAACACCAATAATAACACCAATAATAACACCAATAATATTAATAATAATAATGATTTAACTGAAACAGAAGAGGTATATATGAATAAACCTAATCGTGGTTTTACTCTACAAGAGTTTGAAGATAGAACATCTAGAGCGCAAAAAGTGATGCATGAAAAAAATCTTGATGCGATGATTTTTACCACCGAACCTAATGTTCGTTATTTTACTGGTTTTTTTTCCCAGTTTTGGCATAGCCCAACTCGTCCTTGGTTTGTTGTGGTTCCTGCTCAAGGGAAGCCTATCGCGGTTATTCCAGAGATCGGAGCCAAGGGGATGGCTGAGACATGGATCGATGACATTTTCACATGGTCATCGCCAAGACCAGAAGATGATGGCATTAGCTTATTGGCCAATACATTGAATACGCTCCCTCGTAAGTATGGGCGAATCGGTGCCACGCTTGGTATTGAATCTCACCTTCGTATGCCAGTTAATAATTACCTTCAGTTAACAACACTAGTAAAAAGTGATTTTGTTGACGTTTCACTGGCTGTTCATGAACTGCGCCAAATTAAGTCACCAGCGGAAATAGCAAAAACTCGTGAGATCTGTCGAATCACCAATGAAGCCTTCGACAAAGTGCCTTCCTATGCTCAAACGGGCATGAGTGAACGGGATATCTGTAAGCAGTTTAGTTTAGATCTCAGAATGGAAGGGGCAGATGAAACGCCTTTTGTTATTGCAGGATCTGGCCCTGATGGCTACTACGATATTCTGATGGGTCCAACCGACCGCATTATAGAGCCTGGCGATGTTTTGCTAATTGATACTGGTGCGGTATGGGATGGCTACTTTTCTGACTTTGACCGTAACTGGGCCTTTGGAAGTGCTAGCGAAGAGATTAAATCGGCTTATCGCGCAACTTACGAAGCGACAACGAAGGGCTTTGAAGCAGCATGCTGTGCCGGAGCAACAACGACTGATATCTACAATGCAATGTGGCAAGTGTTAGAAGAAAAAGGTGCTCTTGGCAATGATATTGGTCGCGTAGGCCATGGTTTGGGTATGGAACTAACCGAAAGACCGTCAAACACGTCAACCGATAATACACCTCTTAAGCCGGGCATGATTATGACTCTAGAGCCAGGCATGACATATGCGCCAAATAAAATGATGTTGCATGAAGAGAATATTGTCATTACTGAAGATGGTGCTGAATGGTTATCAAGACGAGCAGAACCTGAACTGATCATCATTGATTAATCGTACCGAGAGAGAAGCCTTAGCTTATCGAAACTAAGGCTATACAAGGGGTAGCAATATGAATTTTCAACAATATACGAAAATTACGTGTTTAACGGGATATCCACAAAGCACTTATAAGGGAGCAAACTAAAATGTCAAAATCTGGAGATGTGGGTCATAGTGTTCTTGGAAAATGGACATTATTGGCTATGGGTATCGGTATCACTGTCGGTGCTGGACTATTTTCACTCGTCGGGGCAGGTATAGGCCTTACTGGGCATGCCTTGTGGTTAGCATTTGGTATCGCCATAGTGTTCGGGATTTTTTATAACATACCTATGTTATTTGCCAGCGGTTCACTTGTTTTAGATGGTGGGCCTTACGCTCTAATCAGCAGGATACTCGGGAAAAAATATGCAGGTATGTATGTTGTAAGCTTCTTCTTGTATTTCCCTACCGTCGCCATTTATGCTTTGGCGCTAGGGTTTTATATAAACTCTTTGCTTCCAACGGTCACTCCTTCTGCAGGTGCGATAGCTGGTTTAACGGTGTTCTATATTATAAATTTATTTGGACTAGATACCTTATCTCGATTCCAAAACATGATGACAACGTTGCTTATGGTTGGTATCGCAACATTTATCTTGATTGGTTTCGGCCAAGTTGATTTTGCCCTTCTTACACCAAGTACTAACCCAGATTTTGCTTCACAAGGTAATATGGGTATTTTCAAAGCGGCTTGTTTGCTCTCGTTTGCAACATACTGCCAATACTATTTGATGTACTTCAGTAAATACGCCAAGAACCCTAAGAAAGATATTCCATTTGGGATGATAGGTACGACCATTACAATTGTCTTTATTTATATTGGGGTTTCAGTCGTTGCCTCTGGTGTTCTGCCTATTGATGAAGTTGCGAATCAACCTTTGACACTTGTTGCTCGAGAAGTTCTTTCCGCTCCAATATTCGTGTTCTTCATGATTTGTGGTCCATTCATGGCGCTATCAACGACCATTAACAGTGTTTACGCCTCTTATGTACAACCTATTCAGGCTGCAACGCATGATGGATGGTTCCCGAAAAGCTTTGCTGTTACCAACAAACGAGGCACTCCTTGGAAAATATTAACGCTTTGCTGGCTAGCGTCTATGCTACCCATCCTTCTTGGTTGGGACATAAGCACCATTGCAAATACCTACATTCTTACTGATATTTGTATTGGTATCTTTATGATGGTAGCAATCGCGATGTTGCCTAAAAAATTCCCTAGTGCTTGGGCAACACGAGAGTTTGGTAAAAATGTTCCTTTATGGGGGTTCTATACACTAGTGGGTCTTGCTGGTGTAGTGCAAGGCATACTTATATACAACTCAATTACTTCCATTAAGTTATACATTGTAGTTGTAACTGCAATAGCCTTTATTTCTGGCATTTTTTATGCCATTAAAAAAGACAAGGAAATTAACGTTAATAGCCCGAATAGTGAGACAGAAATTAATCCAACCACCAGTTCGTTAGTGAATGAACAGTAATTATCTTGAGGATGAACGACTGAAATTATTTTTAATAATCTAACTTAGAAATATCACCCGACAAAATATTACTCTTACTAATTATTAATAGTAGCTTAAATATGGCATTAGCTGAGCACCGAGATAATACTATTCAAAGAAGATTAGTATTAACGAATGACAGTACTGTATTTATAATTTCGAATAATTCACGAACAAGAAATATGGTGTGATACAAAAAATCTGCCACAGCGAATATAAAAGGATATTAATATGAATTTTGAACAATTTAATGAATTTGAAGTTAAACTTAAATTTGAACCTGCTCCTCGTCCAAATAAAGCGCATATTGGACTTGTACAATTAGCAAATGATCATACTCTCGAAACGGACTGGTCTCATTTACTTGGTGAACAGGCTGCACTGTTTAGTAATCGAGTCTTTAAAGAAAATGGAATGACTCCCGAAGCGTTGGATAACGTAGCTACGAGTATCGGTCAATCTGCTCTGTTAGTCGCTGACGGCCTCCCAATGGATGTGATGGCGTTTGCTTGCACTTCTGCATCATTTGTTATTGGTGAGGAGAAGGTATCAGCCTTGTTAACTGAAGGCCGAGGTGATATCCCGACGACAAACCCGTGGAGTGCTGCTAAAGCTGCATTTAAACATCTTAACGCAAAAAAAATCGCAGTATTTTCTCCTTATCCAACAGATGTAAATATACAACTTAAGGAACAATTAGAGGGATCTGGGTTTGAATTGGTTGCTATAACTTCATTAGGTATTATGGATGATAATATGATTCATAAAGCACCACTAAGTAGTTTTGAAGAAGGTATTGAGGTATTAATCAAAGATACTGGGGCAGAAGTGATTTTTATGTCCTGTACAAGTCTTCGTGCCGTAGAACACATTCAATACCTTGAAGAAAAATATGGTGTACCAGTTATTTCTAGTAATTCGGCACTATTTTGGCATTCAATGCACCTTTGTGGGAAAAAAGCAGTTTGTCCGGGCTATGGCAAGTTGTTGAATAGTGATATTTAATATTGTAAATATTAAATATCGACACTAATTGTTACACAGGTAAAAGGGATGATTATTTCAAAATATTCCTTTTACCTAATTACTTAGGGTTGTTCTATGAATTTAGAAAAAAGAGTTATTGAATGGCGACATTTCTTTCATCAGAATCCAGAATTTGGATTTGAAGAAACGTTAACTTCTGATTTTGTTGCAAGTACACTCGAAAGTTTTGGTATTGAAGTTCACAGAAATATTGGAAAAACAGGTTTAGTTGGCATACTGAAGAAAGGAAACAGTAAAAAATCCATTGGGTTGAGAGCAGATTTTGATGCGCTAAAATTACAAGAAGCCAATGTGTTTGACCACTGTTCAAAGACTGACAATATGATGCATGGTTGTGGTCATGATGGGCACACAGCAATGCTTCTTGGTGCAGCGTTACAACTATCACAACATTGTGATTTTGATGGTACCGTTTACTTTATATTCCAACCTGCAGAAGAACAAGGTACCGGTGCAAAAGCAATGATTGATGATGGGCTATTCACACGTTGGTCAATAAACTCAGTCTACGCAATGCACAATATGCCAGGAGTTGAACTAGAAACCTTTTTAATCAGCCCAAATTCAATAATGGCAGCAGAGAATCATTTTAGAATTGAAGTTCTGGGTGAAGGTGGCCATGCGGCACTACCACATTTAGGCAATGACCCTCTTATTGCGGCATGTCATATAGGTACAGCGTTACAAACCATAATTACTCGAGACTTAGACTCTATACACGAACCTGCCGTATTGTCGGTCACGAATATAGAGACAAACGGTGGAGCTAATGTTATCCCTACCGTTGTAACGCTGTCTGGAGACACCCGTTGTTTTTCTGATGAAACACAGGAAAAAATCAAGACTAAAATGGAACGTGTCATTTCAGGTCAATGTGCCTCCGCAGGACTAAAATATAATTTTGAGTTTTCCAATTGTGTTTTGTCTACGGTTAATGACCCTGAAAAAGCTAAGATTGCCGCCCGAATTGCAGGAGGCATTGTGGGAAACGAGAAAGTAGATATTACTTGTAAACCATACTGTACTTCAGAGGATTTTTCTTTTATGCAAAGAGAAGTTCCAAGTTGCTATATTTTGGTTGGGAACGGTGCGAGAGGAGAGAGAGGCGGGGTGCCATTACACCTTCCTACATACGACTTCAATGATGACTTATTAATGACTGGCGTTCAATTTTGGGTGGAATTAGTTCGAGATCAACTTTAAATACTCACTAAAACTACATTTATTTAATATCATATTTGGCAAGTAATATAACCATAAGAAAATGTATTTAAGTTTCACATATTAAGTAGAGTCTAATCAGGCACTACTAGTTCGGTGTTAACTATGACCAAAGCAACGAAAAAATAATCAATTTATTTTGTAAAAAACATTTAGCTTACATGGATAATCGTATATATAACGGAGAAAAAATGAAGGATATAATCAACTCAAAAAATGCCCCTCAGGCTATTGGTCCATATTCTCATGGGACTACTTTTGACCAATTAATATTTACTTCAGGTCAATTACCTATTGATGCAAATACTGGTCAAGTAGTTGATGGAGGAATTTCGGAACAAAGCATTCAATCTCTCAAAAATTTAACCTCTGTTATCGAGGAAGGGGGAAGGTCTACAGATACAGTGCTAAAGACGACTTGCTATCTTGCTAATATCGAAGATTTCCAAATGTTCAATTCGATCTATGCAAAACTATTTGGTACAAATAGTCCTGTAAGAAGTTGTTTTGCTGTTAAATCGTTACCTTTAGGAGTTTTAGTCGAGGTAGAGGCAATCGCGCATAAAATATAAGAGGTAATAATACAGTCCTTTATAGTTTGAGCGCCTCATAAACATACGGGACGTTTTAGTGTGGAAAGTTTCAGAGCAGCAGTCAGTCTATGTCTTGTCCCGGTTCTATCCGCGCTATTTGGAGTGGTGGTGAAGAAGTCATTTGAAGTCGTCGTCATTTAAATTATACCGCCTATTTGAAAAATTCTAATCTCGGTCACTGCATTTCTTACTTAATTTCAATAGAACGCTACCTCACCAATGTTTATGACGATCGTCAATTTTTAACTGTGTTTGTTTTGTTAAGGTACTGGTACCGCCTTCAGAATAAGGAAAGATCTTGTTTAAGAAAATTGCGTTAAGCACCCTACTTGCAATAGCCTCGTCAAGCGTATTTTCGGCGCCTATTGAATTTCAAAAAATACCAGAAATCATGCAAAAATTTGATAACGCTGAGATCTTCGTTAAGAAATCAGTAACACTGGGACGGTTACCAATAGCCGCAGAGATTGGAACTCAGTTCGCTACCTATGTTTCAGATGGAAAGGGAGGAATAACACTAGAGACCCAAAATATCATGTCTGACGATGTCGTTATTGCCAGTATGCCCAAGCCTATTGTTGAAAACATTTATAATCAATGGTTAATACCTAAATCTAAATGGGTAGATACCTACGGACCATTACCGACGTCTAGCGAATTTAAACCCTTTAAACGAATTAAAACTATTAAAGCGATTAAGATAGATGACAGAATATTGAGTCTATTGGAAAGTAAAGATGGTGAAACAGCGACGATACAAGTCAGCTGGGATACGAATGGGATGGTTGTCTATAAGGATGGATACCTAGCGAACTATGAATACGGTATTGCACCGGATGAAATGAAAGCCAACTATGAAAAGGTTGATAAGTAATTAACATCAATAAAAAACAATAGTAACCAAAACTCAAATATAGAAAAAGCCAATAGACCGAAATCTATTGGCTTTCTAAATTTTAAAACAGCGTGATACTAGTCTTTGTTGTTTACGCGAGCGTCGAAATGATAATCAACATTCACGATCGCGCGATAAGAAATTTCACCGCGGGCTTTAGAGAACTCTTCAATCGTCACAATCGTGTCGTCTAACTGGATATTAGAAACGGAATGTTCACCAATAGGTGCTAGTTTGAATTGTAATTCAGAACTGCTCGCGGTTTCCAATGCATCAACGTAGTCAAAACCCGCTTCGTACGCGGCCGCTTTAGACGCGAAACCAACTGTTGATAAGTTTGTTTCACTATAAACCGATTGAGTACCTGCAAATGCAGTTGCGCTCATGAGTATCGTTGCGGCTAGAACGGTTAATTTTTTCATTTTATTTACCCTTAAAGTGTCTATTTAAAATGAGTGACGACTTGTTGGGGTAACAGCCCCTCTCACTCGATGAGGCAATTATTCACTATTTTCATGTGACGCGCATCACATGAAAACACCATTCATTATGGACAATCTAGCATCAATAATAGGAAAGCTTCTCGCACGACGATTCACAGCATCAAAGAGATCACTCTTACTCAGTGATGCTCAGCTTTAAGTGCCGTCACTGATTCGCGCTTTATTAATAAAGGATGGAACGCGCGTGAAACAGTACTGTTTATCCCTTCTAAAGAAATACGTGCCGCATTGATTGCCATACTTTCGATTGGGCTACGGATAGTGGTTAATTTTGGTGAGAAATAGCACTGTGGTAATACATCATCGAATCCGACGATGGACAATTGTTCTGGCACCAATATTCCGTGTTCTTTGAATACTTGAATAGCCGCTGCTGCATAAAAATCATTAAACGCAACTAAAGCCGTCATGGGTAACCCTTTGTTTAAAAAATTGGTTGCCGCCAGTGCGCCTCCTTGCTCTCCAAATGGAGCCTCTTCAACCCAGTCAGGGTTAAACTCAATTCCTGCATCATCGAGTGCACGACGGTACCCGTCAAAACGAAGGAACTTATCATCAACTTCAATTTCACATGACAAATACGCTATGCGTCGATGTCCTTGTTCAATGAGATAGCTGGTTGCCTGATAAGTGCCTTCGCTATTATCCAACCATACACACTGATCTTCGATTGTTGGCACACGTCGATTGATGACAACAAACCCAGGAATTTGCTTCGCATATTGAATCAATGCTTGATCACTCATTGTTTTGCTATGAATGACAATATTTTTACACCCTTTACTTAGCATGAATTTGATCGCATCTTCTTCACAGTCAGAGTCATAATTGCCACTGGCGACAATCATTTTCTTTTCATATTGCTTCGCAATTTTCTCTACACCTTGACTCAATAATCCATAAAATGGCGAATTGAAACGGCTAACGATCAATCCAATTGCATTCAACCCCTGGTTGATAGTAAGACGTTGATTTCCTTTTATTTTATATCCAACCTGAATCATGGCACTTTCAACTAACTGTACGGTTTCTGGTGACACACTCAGTGATTGATTAATGACACGAGATACCGTTGCAGTCGATACTCCTGCTGCCTGTGCAACATCGTTTATTGTAGCCACTATTAAACTTCCTTTTGAATCGAATGTAATTTACATTAAAAATGACAATAATTACATTATTGACGTTCATCACAGATCCCGAAAAAGAGAAGATATATGCTAATACTGTGATTAAAACGATTATAAACCCCAATATGTACTTTCTACATATAATAACTTGGATGTAATTTACATGAAAAGCAAAACTATATCTACCCCAACTGTTGGATTGGCGTTACTGCCGATACTAACAATGCTCATCTTATTGATTGTGGGCTATGGCGTATTTGGCTTACCCATCGAAAGCTTATTATTAGGATCGGCAGTTGTCGCTTCTGGAGTAGCCTGGAAATTAGGTTATGGTTGGGACGATATCCAAAGCGCAATTACTGAACGTCTTGCTAAAGCTTTGCCTGCTGTATTTATATTGGTACTTGTCGGCGGTTTGATTGGCAGTTGGATGATTGGCGGCACCATTCCAATGCTTGTCTATTACGGCCTTAAAGTCATTAGCCCTGAATATTTAATTTTTACAGCATTCTTAGTCACTAGCTTTGTATCCTTGTGTACTGGTACCTCTTGGGGTTCTGCGGGAACCGTTGGTGTTGCGCTAATGGGGGTAGCCACAGGTATGGATGCAAATCTTGCTGCCGTTGCTGGTGCAGTGGTTTCTGGCGCTTACTTTGGTGACAAAATTTCACCACTTTCTGATTCTACAAATTTCGCTCCTGTTGTTGCAGGGACGGACCTTTACTCCCACATACAACATATGTTGTGGACAACAATTCCTGCATTTTTGTTGGCTTCAATTGTGTTTTTCTTTGCTGGAAACAGTGACGTTTCGGCGGAAACACCTGAAAAAATAATAGCCATTTTGGCAAACCTTGACGAACTATTCTCACTGAATATTTTCTTGTTGTTACCACCGATTCTTATTTTATGGGGCGCCATACGTAAACTTCCAACGATTCCACTCATGGTCGCCGCCATTGCTATTGCCATTGCGAATGCCATGATTTTCCAAGGTTTCGACTTAAACACAGCACTTACTTCCATGTTAGGCGGCTTTAATGCTTCCATGTTTACAAGCTCAAGACTTGGTGATGTTGCCGTTCTTAGTGACGTATTAACGTTAGTAAATCGCGGTGGCATGACTTCTATGATGGGTGTTGTCCTTCTTGTTTTCTGCGCGTTTTCATTTGCTGGCACACTAGCACTCACTGGTAGCCTAAACGTATTAGTGGGATTGCTTACAAAAGGTATCAAAGGAACAGCAAGTTTGATTGGAGCAACCATTGCTACCACTTTCATTGTTGTATGTACAACATCAGATGGGAAGCTTGCACTTTTAATTCCTTCAGAAATATTCCGTGATATGTATAAGCGTATGCAACTCGACGCTAAAAATTTATCTCGTACGATTGAAGATGCAGGGACAGTTATTGAGCCATTGATTCCTTGGACCAATGCAGGCGTGTTTATGGCGGCTACGTTAGGCGTATCAACCCTTGATTACTTACCGTGGGCAATTCAAAACTATTCTGGTGTTATTTTTGCGATGATCTGGGCTTATAGCGGCATCGGGATCGCTAAACTCAAAACAGAAAAAAATGCCGACGACATACAAACACAAAATAAAGCGGCAAACGCTGCAACTATTTAGTTTAGACACTACGAACCTTTAGGAAGCACGAATCAGTGCTTCCTGTTTTTGACGAGGACATTATGCAACACGAATTAGATACCGTTATCAATCGCTACGATACAGACTGCCTAAAATGGGATTACATGGAAAAGTGGCTCGGTGTTCCAAAAGGAAAGGCGTTACCAAGCTGGGTATCTGACTGGGATTTTAAAGCCCCCGACTTCATTACTACACCACTTAAAGAACGAATTGAACATGGGATATTTGGCTATTCTGAGCGTGGTGATGAGTATTTTAACTCCGTCATCGATTGGTGGTCGGATAATCACCAGGTTGATCTAAAAAAGGAGTGGTTCCATACCACACCGGGAAGCCTACCCGCTATCGCGATGCTGATTGAACGTTGGAGCAACCCTGGCGAACGAGTTCTTGTTTTTAGCCCGGTCTACCACGCGTTCTATCGAACGATTGAAAATACAAATCGTGAGCTTGCTGTTTCTCCGCTTGAAAACCACAACGGCTATTACACTATTAACTTTGATGACCTAGAAAATCAATTAAAGTCAGGAATAAAGATCCTCATGTTCTGCAACCCACATAATCCTGGTGGACGCGTGTGGACAGAAGAGGAAGTGACAAAGGTTTGTGCACTTTGCCACCGATACGACACATATATTATTTCAGATGAAATTTGGGCTGACATCGTATTTAACGGATATACATTCTTTAGTTGTTTACGAGTCAATCCGGACTATCTGAATAAAATGGCCGTATGCATCGCTGGCACGAAGTCATTTGGCTTACCATCGATGCGCTTAACCAATACTATGATTCCGAATGAACACGAAGCAAAAGCGCTGAAGTCGAAATTGCTCGCGTATGGGATGGATGTGTACAGCTCATTGAGCTTATTGGCAAACCAAGCCGCGTATCGCCATGGTAGAGCATGGCTGGATGAAACACTTGGTTATCTAGAAAATAATAATCGAGTGCTCGCTAACTTCGTTAACGCGGAACTGACTAAGGTTACCTATCTTCCACAAGAATCTACCTATCTTGCATGGTTGGATTGCAGGGCATTAGAACTAAGCGATAACGAACTCGAAGAACAGCTTCATCTCGCCGGAGTCATTCCGACGATGGGTTATAGTTTTGGCGAGCAAGGGAAAGGGTTTATTCGTCTAAACCTTGGTTGCCCAACTTCTATATTGAAAGAAAAGATCGTTCGTTTACGCACAGTACTTAAGTAGCACCGAACTCTGATTCCATTTCGTACAACAAATAGAGTCGCAAGCCTTTAATTTGCTGCTCTATTTCCTATTCACACTATTCTTATTTTGCCCACGAGAAGTCACAACAATGAATACGATAAGATTTGGCCTTGATATTGGCGGTACAAAAATTGAGTTACGAGCATACGGTCACAATAGTAACGAGTTACTGAAAATGCGGGTAGAAACACCTAGCAATTACACCGACTTTATAGATGCAGTTGTCAACCTTATTACTAAAGCAGAGAAAACCCTCGCGACAACAGCAAGTATAGGTATTGGTTTGCCTGGGGCCATTTGTCCTAAAACACACACGATTAAAAATGCCAATTGCCTCTTTTTAAATGGGCATGACTTACAAGAAGATTTGCGCCTCATTTTAAATCGTAAAGTCTACATAGCAAACGACGCCAACTGTTTCGCATTATCGGAAGCAGTTGATGGTGCCGCCGCTGGAAAACACGTTGTTTTTGGCGTGATTCTAGGGACAGGCTGTGGTGGCGGTTTTATTGTAAACCAACAATTACTTGTTGGGGCAAATGCAATATGTGGGGAATGGGGGCACAACCCATTGCCTTATTTTAGCCACGAAAAAGACGGCATAAATCAGGCTTGTCACTGCGGGCGACAAAATTGTATTGAACGATTCATCTCCGGAACGGGGTTTGAAATGCAATATTTACAGCGTTTTTCTGATTACAAATCTGCGCCAGAAATCATTGAAGCACTTCAACGTGGCGATCAAAAAGCGAAGCTGGCTTACTATCAACTGGTTGACCAGATTGCCCGAAGTTTTGCCTATATCGTCAATATTATTGACCCTAATGTGATAGTCGTCGGCGGTGGGATGTCTAATGTTGTTTCTTTATACGCAGATGTACAAAGACAGATGAAACAATATGTATTTAGTCCTGACAGCAACACCCCTATTGTTCAGGCAAAATTCGGTGATAGCAGTGGCGTTCGCGGGGCAGCATGGTTGCCATGTTAATTAGAGTATCTTCTGTTCACGAATTGAGTAGCAAAGAATAATACTGATATAACCCAATCACTTCTATTCGCTTGGGCTATATCGACTTCTAAGTTGAATAACGGTTCTGCATAACAAGCTATCTTTCACCATTACTTCAGCGCCTCCAAAATAGAGCAATGACTTGCGTTGTCATTACTGTGTCCGCAACAAGCGTCGTTAATTTTCTTTAGAGCGTTTCGAATTTTAGTCAACTCCTGAATTTTCTCATCAATAAGGAGTAGTTTTGTTGATGTAATGCCTTTTACTTCTGCACAGCTATGTTGTGTGGCTTCAAGGCGAATCTCTAACAACTCTCTAATCTCATCGAGACTCAACCCAAGTCGCTTGGAGTTTAAAATAAAGTGGACTTGCTCAAGGCTATTTTCAGAATAAATACGATAACCAGAATCACTGCGCCCGACGGGTTGAATAAGACCGTTTTTTTCATAGAATCGAAGCGTATCAGTCGTCACGCCGCCTTTTTTTGCCAGTTCTCCAATCAGGTACATATTTATTCCTTATCTTTTCTGTCTAAAAAATAGACTGATTTTAATTATTTATGTGAAGCCAATCGATTGCGCGAGCATTTCAAGTGCAAATTGGGTAGAATACGCGCCATCATTTTTAACAAATTTATACCCTCGTGCTTATTTATTAAAACCTAGCACCTGACAATAAACGTATCTCTTATACAATTATTTCTGTGAATTCAAGGAAAATGGAAGCAATGAATAACGCCCGCCCAATCCGTCGCGCTCTTATCAGCGTATCAGACAAAACTGGTATTGTTGAGTTCGCTCAGGCTCTTTCTGACCGAGGTATTGATATTTTATCTACTGGCGGTACTGCTCGCCTGCTTGCAGAACAAGGCATTTCTGTTACTGAAGTTTCTGATTATACAGGCTTTCCAGAGATGATGGATGGTAGGGTGAAGACCCTGCACCCTAAAGTTCATGGTGGTGTACTTGGCCGTCGAGGCCAAGATGATGCGGTTATGACACTGCACGGTATCGATCCTATTGATATGGTTGTAGTTAACCTGTACCCATTTGCAGAAACCGTTGCGAAAGACGGTTGCACATTGGCTGATGCCGTTGAAAATATAGACATCGGTGGGCCTACGATGGTTCGCAGTGCCGCGAAAAATCATAAAGACGTGACTATTGTAGTTAACGCTTCTGATTACTCCCGCGTCATCGCTGAAATGGATACAAATGAGAAATCACTTACATTAGAAACTCGTTTTGATCTTGCTATCGCTGCCTTCGAACATACCGCCGCCTACGACGGTATGATTGCTAACTACTTTGGTACTATGGTCCCTTCCTATGGTGACAATAAAGAAGGTGACGAGGAGTCTACGTTCCCTCGCACGTTTAACCAGCAGTTCAAGAAGAAGCAGGATATGCGCTACGGTGAGAACAGCCACCAAGCAGCGGCTTTTTATGTCGAAGAAAACCCTGAAGAAGCCTCAGTTTCAACAGCTCGTCAAATTCAAGGTAAAGCGCTTTCATACAACAACATTGCGGATACCGATGCCGCTTTAGAATGCGTTAAAGAGTTTTCTGAACCCGCTTGCGTTATCGTTAAGCACGCAAACCCATGTGGTGTCGCGCTTGGCAAAGATATCCTTGAAGCCTATAACCGTGCATATCAAACCGATCCTACATCGGCGTTTGGCGGCATTATCGCCTTCAACCACGAGCTCGATGCAGCGACAGCACAAGCGATTGTTGAACGTCAGTTCGTTGAGGTTATCATTGCGCCAAGCATATCGGCAGAAGCGATTGAAATAGTCGCAGCGAAGAAAAACCTGCGTCTACTTGAATGTGGTGAATGGACAACAAAAACAACGGGCTTCGATGTTAAACGAGTGAATGGGGGCCTTCTTGTTCAAGATCGCGATCAAGGTATGGTGACGCACGATGATCTAACCATTGTATCCAAACGCCAACCAACAGAAGAAGAACTCAAAGACGCGCTTTTCTGCTGGAAAGTAGCAAAATATGTGAAATCTAATGCCATTGTCTACGCGAAAGGCGACATGACCATTGGTGTTGGCGCCGGCCAAATGAGCCGCGTATACTCTGCTAAAATTGCAGGTATTAAGGCTGCAGATGAAGGACTAGAAGTACCTGGTAGCGTAATGGCATCTGACGCTTTCTTCCCGTTCCGTGATGGCATAGACGCTGCAGCAGAAGCTGGAATAAAATGTGTTATTCAGCCGGGGGGATCTATGCGCGATAATGAAGTTATTGAAGCCGCTGACGAACACGGTATGGCGATGATCTTCACTGGCATGCGTCACTTCCGCCATTAATAAGATACTCAGATTTAAGCTATAAATACATAACTTGGTGAATTGAATATTTTATCCCTATTCAGTTTTTAAAATGAATTATTCATTTTAAAGCAAAGCCATTCTTTCTAATTCAAGGAAAGCGCGCGGAGTTTATAAGCATAAATGAGCACACTTGACACGGAAGTTGAAAAAATGGCGCAGCTATTAAAGGAAATAAAAATGGATGTATTGATCATAGGTGCAGGCGGTCGTGAGCATGCACTCGGTTGGAAAGCGGCACAAAACCCAGATGTTGAAACCGTTTATGTTGCACCGGGTAACGCGGGGACGGCCCTCGAACCAAAGCTATCTAATATTGCTATCGATGTGGAAGATATTGATGCCTTGGTGGCTTTTGCAAAAGAAAAAGCCATCGAACTAACGATTGTAGGCCCAGAAGTCCCGTTAGTACTTGGTGTTGTTGATGCATTCCGCGAAGAAAACCTACCTATTTTTGGACCAACAAAAGCCGCCGCACAACTAGAAGGTTCAAAGGCATTCACTAAAGACTTTTTGGCTCGCCACGACATTCCGACAGGTTGGTACGCGAACTTTACCGAGATTACACCCGCAATCGAATATGTTCGTGAGAAAGGTGCACCAATCGTTATTAAAGCCGATGGTTTAGCCGCTGGTAAAGGTGTCATCGTCGCAATGACATTGCAAGAAGCTGAGGATGCGATTAGAGACATGCTTGCGGGGAATGCTTTTGGCGACGCCGGTAGCCGAGTCGTTATCGAAGAGTTTCTTGAGGGCGAAGAAGCAAGCTTTATAGTCATGGTTGATGGTAAGAGTGTCTTGCCAATGGCCACCAGCCAAGATCATAAACGCGTCGGCGACAACGATACGGGCCCAAATACTGGTGGTATGGGGGCTTACTCTCCAGCACCCGTAGTAACACCAGAAATACATACTCGGATTCTGGAAGAAGTGATCTATCCAACCGTTCGTGGTATGGAAGCAGAGGGTTACCCTTATACTGGCTTTCTTTATGCGGGATTGATGATTGATGCTGATGGCACACCTAAAGTCATCGAATATAATTGTCGATTTGGTGATCCGGAAACACAACCAATCATGATGCGCATGGAGTCTGATCTTGTCGACTTATGTTTAGACGCGCTTGATGAGAACCTTGAAAATGCTGAATCACATTGGGATCCACGCGCTTCTATTGGTGTGGTACTTGCTGCTGGTGGTTACCCTGCTGATTACGTAAAAGGTGACGTTATCTCTGGACTGCCTACTGATGAAATAGAGGGTGAAAAAGCATTTCATGCTGGTACAAGTTATAGAAACGGCGATGTTGTGACTAATGGTGGTCGGGTACTTTGTGCAACAGCACTTGGAAATACCGTGTCAGAAGCTCAGCAGCGTGCCTATAAGCTTACAAAACGCATTAGTTGGAATGGTATGTTCCATCGCAATGATATCGGTTATAGAGCGATAGAGAGAGAAAACAAGAAATAACCTTTCTCGATGTTCTGACATAAAAAAGGCGCTCAATGCGCCTTTTTTCAATTGTGTCACAAGACTGAATCCGTCATCTAGTCAAACTCAACCTCTATCCGGCTTCACTATACTCATTCATCTTCTATAAAAACGGGTCTTTCTACACAATCAAAACTTTCATCTTCTAGCATCAATAGATCTTTAACGACCAATTTACCCAGCGAAGTGGAACTAATAAACGCGGCATAACTGTCTAGACTCGCAAGGCGGTTTATAACAAAGGTTGGCAATGTCTGATTAAATTCTATGTTCTCGAATGTTTCGGCATCACAGCTATTAAACACCTTCCCATCCCAATACCCTTGCATCAAGCTAGAACCGTTCTTATCCTGCTGTTCAGTGACGGTCTTAATAGATTCAGCCTCATTCAAAAGCATTTGAATCTGCTGTGTTGTCAAAGGAAGCACCTTACCATCAAGCCGATATTGCTGGTAAACCGCCTCTCCATTATTGTCAAAACGTAATTGAATTCGATACGGCACGAGCTCATATGACTCTTGTCGTTGCATTCCTTCTCTGACAATTTCTCTTACGACACTCTTTCTCCAACGATAGTCTGATTTATACCAGCCATAATCACCCGAAGCGACATAATCGGAAGCTGAATAAGGAAGATCTAATCGCTCTGTATACCAATAAAAACTCGTTGCATCACCAGCAGATTGACCACCAGTCATCGTATTGAATAATTCAGTATTGCTTGTCGTTGGGCTAGATGAGCAGCCCAAAAGAAATGAGGATAAGAGAAGAGGTATAATGTACTTTTTCATAAAGAGTATGACACCGAGCACTTGGCTCGGTGTCAATAATATTACTTCACTGATTCTTTCAGTGCTTTACCTGCTACAAATGCAGGTACATTAGCGGCAGAAATTTGAATCTCTTCGCCAGTCTTTGGGTTACGACCAGTACGAGCTGCACGGTGATTTACTTTGAATGTACCAAAACCAATTAGTTGAACTTGGTCACCCTCTTTTAGTGTATCAGAAACACTACTTAGAGTTGCTTCAAGTGCAGATTTTGCTTGAGCTTTAGATAGATCCGCTTTTTCAGCGATAAAGTCGATTAATTGGGTCTTGTTCATTAGGTTTCCCTTCTTATGTGTTATCGAATCCGAACCACTGTAATGCATAAAGGCCCCGTCTGGCAAAGGTTTGTCTAGGAAGTTACCCTAAAAAGACGTAAGTTTAGGTTGAATATGAGTAATATCTCACAATTTGATACAGTTTTCTGTGCCGTAATTGTTGCTTATCATGCCGTAACACGAGTAAATACAGTATCTAAGCACTATATATCGTACATAAATAGTTTTGATTTATTGATACACTACACAGGAATGACCTTAAAAAATTCATGTTTCTATTAACTTTATATATAACCGTAGCCATCGGTGTTTCATTTGTTTGTTCAGTACTTGAAGCTATTTTGCTCAGCATTACCCCAAGCTACTTAGCTCAATTAAGACAAAGAAATCATCCTTCGGCTCCAAAACTAAGTCAACTCAAAGGAAATATTGACCGTCCTTTGGCATCGATACTGACTCTTAATACCATTGCCCATACTATTGGAGCGGCGGGTGCAGGTGCGCAAGCCGCAACTGTATTTGGTAGCCAGTGGTTAGGTTTGTTCTCTGCTGTTTTAACATTGGGGATATTACTGCTTTCAGAAATAGTTCCAAAAACCATAGGTGCAACCTATTGGAGACAATTAGCTCCAATCGCCGCAAACCTGCTTGGTTGGATGGTATGGGCGTTAACTCCATTTGTTTGGCTTTCAGAGCAGATAACCAAGCGTTTGGCACGTGGTCATACTCCTCCAAAACTACGCGACGAAATTTCTGCGATGGCGATGCTTGCCAAAGAGAGTGGCGAGTTCAATGAAGGTGAATCTAAGATACTACACAACCTACTAACGTTACCTGATGTCCCAATTACACAAATCATGACACCTAGGCCCGTCGTCTTTAGAGTAGAAGCCGAACTCACCATTAACGAGTTTATAGAGCAACATAAAGATATTCCTTTTTCCCGGCCGCTTATATACAGCCAACAAAAAGACAATGTTTTAGGGTTTGTACATCGATTAGAGCTGTTCAAGATGCAGCAATTAGGCAGCGGTGAACAGCAATTGGGTGCGGTGATGCGACCCATTAATGTTCTGCTTAACAACACCGTGTTACCTAAAGCGTTTGACCATATGATGAGCAATCGACTTCAATTGATTTTGGTTGTAGATGAATATGGCACTATTCAAGGCATTGTTACCCTTGAAGACATGTTTGAACATCTGATAGGTGAAGAGATTGTCGATGAGGCTGATAAAACAACAGACATGCAAGAGTTGGCTTATCAAAGATGGGAAACGTGGAAAAAACTGCATGATGTAAAAGATAGTAGCGATTAAAGTACTCTTCTTGAAACTTGAAGCGAACGTTGTTCTTTTGAACAGACGGAGTTCGCTTCAAGATTCTGAATTCACATTAAGCTGAAATACCTAAGTTACTTACGCCTTCATCTTTAATTTCTTGACGTAGACCTTTAATCAGATCGATATCTCGCCTCACTGCATCCTTGAGAGGTTTATATATTGCCCATTGAACATCCCATTCAGTACAAACCGCTTCGTTTTCTTTTTGATTTTCATTGGTGATCTCATCGCAGCCTTGAGCTTCTTCTAGCTGGGCAACCGTCATCACTGACAACTCACTCACCGACAACATGTTCTCAAACAAATAGTCTCTATCAAGTAGACCATGAATCAACGTTGATAAACCTTTACACGCATCGATTGCAGGGTAGACACCATAGAAATCGAAATCTTCGGATGAAGGGATCAGCTCTTCCAGTTTTTCTAACTGACGTTCGAAATTTATTTTTGCACTTTTTACTGTCATCAACTCCCAGATGCTATCTAGGATATCTCGATATATACGCGATTCTGCAAATTCTGTATTCTCGCAAAAAACAACATAGTTCGGATACATACGCTCACACAAACAAGCCATGAAGGTTATTTGTTGCCATGGTTCAAACTTCTCAAGTCGCACTTGCAGTGGATTCTGTAACATAACAGCTCTATGGTTTATAAATAATCAGCGGCAGTGTACTTGATAAAGTAAAGGGAAAAAAGAAAGCAGATGGATAATTTTAAAAACAAAGTCAGAATCATTACTGAATATAACGACGAATACATCGAAATGCTTAATCAAGCAGAATTACCTAATCTTATAATTACCGACAAGAATAACGACGCGAATATTATTTTAGGGTCCCCTCCATTAATCGCCCCTATTGTCGATGAATTCTGTCACCTTGAATGGATGCAATCCGCCTATGCCGGTGTTGATTCGTTAATAAGCTCAGAGCTTCGACAAGATTATCAACTCACCAATGTGAAAGGGATCTTTGGCGAGCAAATATCTGAATATGTTTTGGCCTACACTATCTCCCACTTTAGACATTTCAACACATACCGAACTCAACAATCTGAGAAGCTTTGGTTACCTCATAGATACCGGACTGTTTCAGGCAAAAAAATGTTGATTTTAGGTACGGGAGCAATAGGCAATTACTTGGCTAAATCTGCTTCATCTTTTGGATTACATACCATCGGTGTCAATCGTACGGGGATTCCACCAAAGGATTCCGCTTTTGCAGACATTGTACACATTGAACAGGTACATGATGTTTTGGCTGAAATGGACGTCGTTGTGTCTACGCTACCTAACACCGTACAAACTGTAGGTATATTCGACCAAACGTTTTTTTCTTATTGCCAACAGGCCCTGTTTTTCAATGTTGGTAGAGGCCCTTCAGTCCATACTGAAAGCCTTCTATTCGCCCTTCAAAACGACAATATTTGTCACGCCTTCTTAGATGTATTTATCAATGAACCGATTTCTCAAGCTTGTCCTTATTGGCTCAATCCTAAAGTCACCGTCACTCCTCACATTGCGGCGTGCAGCTTCCCTGAGCAAGTATTTGAGATTTTCAAAGAGAACTATCTATTATGGAAGAGTGGCTTCAGCCTGTTAAACACCATCGATTTTGAAAAGGGCTACTAATGAATGTTAGTGACCTACTTACAGAGATAAAGGCTTGTAAGCTCTGTGAATCAGAACTTGAACTCGGCGCCAACCCGGTTATACAGGCAGATAAAGACGCTAAGATTTTAATTATAGGCCAAGCTCCCGGGGTTAAAGTACATAAAACGTCTATACCTTGGAATGACCCTAGTGGAGATAGGCTCAGAGCCTGGCTAAATATTGATAAGAGCTGTTTTTATGATCCTAAAAACATAGCCATCATGCCAATGGGTTTTTGCTATCCGGGAAAAGGCAAAAGTGGCGACCTTCCTCCAAGGAAAGAGTGTGCTCCACTTTGGCATGGAAGCGTATTATCTCTGCTGCCAAAGATAGAGTTAACGTTACTGATTGGCCAATACGCTCAACATTATTATTTGCCAGATAAGCCAAGAACGCTCACAGAGACCGTCCATCAATGGCACCGATGGGCACCAATCATTATTCCTCTTCCACATCCGTCCCCGAGAAATACGTTATGGCTTAGAAAGAACCCGTGGTTTGAAGAGGATATTGTTAAGCACTTAGCTGAAAAGGTGGAAAAAATACTTTCTCGAAAAGAATATTGAGCTCTCACGAAGCCCGAGTCTAGAACCTAGAAGCGAACAAAGTGAGTGCCCAAGTTACAAAGTGTCTGATCTATTTATGGTATGGCTTAGATAGCTCGTGTACCGCTTCTACAAACACGCCAGCATTTTCAGGTGGCACGTCTAAATGAATACCATGACCTAAGTTGAATACATGGCCTGTGCCTGTGTCACCAAAACTTTTTAGAATAGTCGATACTTCTTCCTGAATTCGTGGAGCAGGTGCATATAGGATTGACGGGTCCATATTGCCTTGTAAAGCCACCTTCTCGCCAACGCGTGCTTTCGCATTTTCGATGTCGATAGTCCAATCTAGACCTATTGCATCACAGCCTGTTGCGGCGATCTGTTCAAGCCACATGCCACCATTCTTAGTGAACAAGGTAACTGGGACGCGACGACCGTCATTTTCACGAATAAGACCATCTACAATTTTTTGCATGTACTGAAGTGAAAACAAGTTGTAATCGCGTGGAGTCAACACGCCACCCCAAGTATCAAATACCATCACCGATTGTGCACCCGCTTTGATTTGTGCATTAAGGTACTCAATAACACTATCGGCAAGCTTATCCAATAATAGATGAAGAGTAGCGGGCTCTGCATACATCATTTTTTTGATTTTGGTGAAGGCTTTAGAACTACCACCTTCAACCATATAGGTTGCGAGTGTCCAAGGACTGCCAGAAAAACCAATTAGCGGCACTTCGCCTTGTAGATCTTTACGAATTTGACGCACTGCATTCATTACATATTGAAGTTCGCCTTCAGGATCAGGAAGACCAATTTTCTCGACATCCGCTTTACAGGTAATAGGACGTTCAAATTTCGGGCCTTCACCTGTTTCAAAATGTAGTCCTAAACCCATAGCATCAGGAATAGTCAAAATATCGGAGAAAAGAATGGCGGCGTCTAATGGAAAACGACGTAGAGGCTGAAGCGTCACTTCAGAAGCCAATTCAGCATTACGACAAAGGGACATAAAGTCACCTGCTTGACCGCGAGTTTCTCTGTATTCAGGTAGATAACGGCCAGCTTGACGCATCATCCATACAGGGGTGTAATCCACAGGTTCTTTCAATAGAGCGCGTAAATAGCGATCGTTTTTTAATTCGGTCATTCCGTCATTCCAATTTGAATTTATTTTTTTCAAAAGCTTATTCTAACACTCTTTAAATATGCTGCTATACGAGCTTTGAGCCCTAGATCATGTTATTACGTTTTTAATCAACTATTCTTTTGCGTCTCATTTCCGAGCATGGTACTAATCTTTCCGCTAGCGAAAACAATAATAATATTAGGTAGCTAAAAATACCTAAACATCTCATAACGACATCTTACTTACCCCCTCCGTTTGCGGAGGGTTTTTTTTATCCTAAACTTATGATTTCAACCGTCTTATCAATCAGCGCACGAGCAATGGTGCCTTTTGGCGCTACAACTGGCATCTCTTCTGGAGTAAACCATTTAACATCAGCGAGCTCAGTATAATCCGGCTGAATATCACCTGAATCATAGTCCGCTAAAAAACCTATCATCATGTTGGTTGGAAATGCCCATGGTTGGCTACCAAAATAACGAATATTCTTTATATTAACACCCGTTTCTTCTTTTACTTCTCTTGCAACACACTGCTCTAACGTCTCCCCGACTTCCACAAAGCCAGCAATAACCGTATACATTCCCCCTTTATGTTGAGGATGTTGTGCCAACAATATTTTTCCCTCATCACGTACCGCAACGATGATGCACGGAAAAATACGTGGATAGTGTATTGTGCGACACTCACCACATTGCATTGCAATTTCATTATGGTTCAGAAAGTTTCTACCACCACATTGCGCACAAAACCTTTGTGTCTGTGTCATATGTCCATACTGGACGGCTTTACTCGCCAATAAAAACAACGCTTCTGGCATAAGCAAATGATCTCGAAGAGAGACTAATTCCACTACCTGATCAACATCTGCTTCATTTACCCACATTACTGGCTTAGCTAAATACTCACCGATTAGAATTGCTTTATCTAAAGGCAAATTCAATGCCTTAGCTGTTCCTAATGGCATTTCATTTTCAATTAGCCAGATATCACTGCCATTCACTACGATCCAATAAGCGTCGACATCAGCATTATTAACACTTTTTTTTAACATCCTTTGACCTCACCGCTTGAAGTTCATCCATTTTACTGGCAATCTAAATTCATACCAGAATTAGTCGTCATGTAATAATATATACACATTACTTTTGGTATCAAGAAGATAAACATTTGTATTAAGTGCCTCAGTTTATGGGGTTTTCGGTTGACGCTATGTGCGCAATCTGATCATGAGGGACATGGTCATGTTAAATAAATTAAAAAAAACACAAGAACAATGGGGTGGTTCCAGTGAAGTTATCGATCACTGGCTTGATACACGACAAATCGTTATCGTCGAATATTGTCATCTCGCAGCATTGAAACCGAACACCTATAAGAAAGCTGTGGGAAAACTGCCGACGCCTGATGAACTGCAAAAATATTGTCAGCACCTTGTCGATTACATTTCAGAAGGTCATTTTAAGATCTATGAGATGGTCATGGATAAATGGAAATCAACAGGTTTTTCCCCCACTGACGAAATTAACCAGACCTACGGTAAAATAGTACTGACAACTGATCCTCTATTAAATTTCACCGACAAGTATGCCAATGTTGGTAAAGATGATCCTCTAGAAGATTTGGATAATGATTTATCACTCATTGGAGAGATTATAGAGACACGCTTCGAGGTTGAAGACCAACTCATCCAAATGATAGCGGACAGCTTAGCGGTACCTCCAGGCGCATAGTATTCGCACAGAATACATTGCCTAGAATAAGCACGATTCACATATGTGATTGGTGCTTTTTTTACTTCTCCTTCAAGTTGACCTCTATACCTCTCTGTAAAACGAATATTCATCGCATTGATGATGAGATCACGTGTTTACCTATCTATCGCAATAGTCATTATTCACTTCGCCACATTACAGAGGCATTTAACAGGCACAAAAAAAGCACCCGAAGGTGCTTTTTAATAAGGCTTTGTTAATACTTACTCTTCTGAAGAAAAGCCTGCATTAAGAAGTGCCGCTAGATTGTCTGTTGCTTGTTCAGCAGATGGTGCTTCTGGACCACCGCCTGCACGTAGCTTTTGACGCTCTTGGTGATACGCAAAACCAGTACCAGCTGGAATCAAACGACCAACAATAACGTTCTCTTTCAGACCACGTAACTCATCACGCTTACCAGAAACCGCTGCTTCTGTTAGTACGCGAGTCGTTTCCTGGAACGAAGCTGCAGAGATGAATGATTCAGTTGCTAGTGATGCTTTCGTAATACCTAGTAGCTCACGTTCAAAACGTGCAGGTTCTTTACCTTCAGCTTCTAGAGCACGGTTAGCAATCTTAACATTAGCAAATTCAACCTGCTCGCCAACAAGGAACTCAGAGTCACCCTTGAATGTGATAGTACATTTTCGAAGCATTTGACGAACGATAGTTTCAATGTGCTTATCGTTAATCTTAACCCCTTGCAGACGATATACTTCTTGTACTTCGTTTGCGATGTAAGAGGTTACTGCTCGGATACCACGTAAACGTAAGATATCATGCGGTGTTTCAGGACCATCAGCGATAACATCACCGCGTTCGATCTTCTCACCTTCAAATACGTTCAACTGACGATGCTTGGCTATCATCTCTTCGTAATGCTCACCACCATCTCTAGTGATAATCAAACGACGCTTACCTTTTGTCTCTTTACCGAACGACACAGTACCTGTGTGTTCAGCAAGAATCGCAGGCTCTTTAGGCTTACGAGCTTCAAATAGATCAGCAACGCGAGGAAGACCACCAGTGATATCTTTGTTTCCACTCGATTTCTGAGGGATACGAGATAACGTGTCACCGATGCCAACTTCTGCACCATCTTCGATTTGTACAATCGCTTTACCTGGTAAGAAGTAGTGAGCTGGCATATCAGTACCAGGAATCATTACATCTTTACCCTTCGCATCAACAAGTTTGATAGCTGGACGCATATCTTTACCTGCTGTAGAGCGAGCGGCTGGGTCAGTTACTTCACTTGAAGAAAGACCTGTTAGATCATCAGTTTGACGAGTAACAGTCACACCATCAATCATATCCACATATTGGATACGACCGGCCACTTCAGTGATGATTGGCATTGTGTGCGCTTCCCAGTTAGCGACGATGTCACCAGCTGTAACGTCTTGATCGTTCTTCTTACTCAGCATAGAACCATAAGGAAGCTTGTGCTTCTCTTTCGTACGGCCAAACTCATCAATAATAGTAAGCTCAGATGCGCGAGAGGTAATAACTAATTTGTCATCTTTATTGATAACAAATTTAGCGTTATGAAGCTTCACTACACCCGTAGTCTTAGCTTGAATGCTGTTCTCTGCTGCTGCTGTCGATGCAGCACCACCAATGTGGAACGTACGCATTGTAAGCTGTGTACCCGGTTCACCGATAGACTGAGCAGCAATAACACCTACTGCCTCGCCTTGGTTCACTAGGTGACCACGTGCTAGATCACGACCATAACATTGTGCACAACAACCGAAGTCTGCATCACAGGTAACTACTGAGCGCACTTTCATGCTATCTACAGAGTTTTCTTCCATGATTTGACACCACTTCTCATCAATCAGAGTATTACGTGGGATCAGTACATCATCAGTACCTGGTTTCTGTACATCTTCAGCAACAACACGACCAAGAGCCAACTCAGAAAGTGCAACTTTAACGTCACCACCTTCAATGTGAGGCATCATGTCGATACCTTCGTGAGTGCCACAATCGTGGTCATGAACAACAACATCTTGAGCAACGTCGACTAAGCGACGAGTCAAGTAACCGGAGTTTGCTGTTTTCAATGCCGTATCCGCTAGACCCTTACGAGCCCCGTGCGTTGAGATAAAGTACTGAAGTACGTTCAAGCCTTCTTTAAAGTTTGCGGTGATTGGCGTTTCGATGATTGAACCATCTGGACGAGCCATCAAACCACGCATACCCGCAAGCTGACGAATCTGTGCAGCAGAACCACGAGCACCGGAGTCAGCCATCATATAGATGCTGTTAAACGATTCTTGTTGTTCTTCTTCGCCGTCACTATTAATCACTGTTTCAAAAGAAAGGTTATCCATCATTGCTTTCGCAACACGGTCATTGGTAGATGCCCAAATATCGATAACTTTGTTATAACGTTCACCAGCAGTAACAAGACCAGATTGGAACTGTTCCTGAATTTCGCGAACTTCTTCTTCTGCAGCAGAGATTTCAGTGTACTTAGCCGCTGGAACGACCATGTCGTCGATACCAACAGAAACACCAGAAAGTGCAGCGTATGCAAAACCTGTGTACATAATTTGATCAGCAAAGATTACTGTATCTTTAAGACCAAGCTTACGATATGCCTCGTTCAAAAGGGTAGAAATTTGTTTCTTACCAAGCTTTTGGTTAACAAGACTGAATGGTAGACCAGTAGGAACGATGTTCCATAGCATTGCACGACCAACCGTCGTATCAACCATGCTAGTGTTCGTCGTTCTGTCACCATCTTCATCTACAACAGTTTCAGTGATACGAACTTTAACGCGAGCATGCAACTCAGCAGACTTAGTACGGTATGCTTTCTCAGCTTCAGCTGATCCAGCAAGGTACATGCCCTCACCTTTAACGTTGATCTTGTCACGAGTCATGTAATAAAGACCCAATACCACATCCTGAGAAGGTACGATAATAGGGTCACCTGACGCTGGCGACAGAATGTTATTCGTCGACATCATCAGTGTACGTGCTTCAAGTTGAGCTTCCAGAGTTAGAGGTACGTGTACCGCCATCTGGTCACCATCGAAGTCAGCGTTATATGCCGCACACACAAGTGGGTGTAGCTGAATCGCTTTACCTTCGATTAGTACTGGTTCAAACGCTTGAATACCTAGACGGTGAAGTGTAGGTGCGCGGTTTAGCAATACTGGGTGTTCACGAATAACGTCATCTAGGATATCCCAAACGATCGCTTCTTCGCGCTCTACCATTTTCTTAGCTGCTTTGATCGTCGTTGCCATGCCACGAGTTTCTAGCTTGCTGTAGATAAACGGTTTAAATAACTCAAGTGCCATCTTCTTAGGAAGACCACACTGGTGTAGACGTAAATATGGACCAACTGTGATTACAGAACGGCCAGAATAGTCAACACGTTTACCTAGAAGGTTCTGACGGAAACGACCTTGCTTACCCTTGATCATATCAGCAAGAGATTTCAGAGGACGTTTATTAGAACCTGTAATTGCACGACCACGACGACCGTTATCTAGAAGCGCATCGACAGACTCTTGCAACATACGTTTTTCGTTACGTACGATGATGTCCGGAGCAGCTAACTCTAGTAGACGCTTCAAGCGGTTGTTACGGTTAATCACACGACGGTATAGGTCGTTAAGATCAGACGTTGCAAAGCGACCGCCATCTAGTGGTACTAGAGGACGTAGATCTGGTGGCAATACAGGAAGAACCGTTAAGATCATCCATTGTGGGTTGTTACCAGACGTGATAAATGCTTCAACAAGCTTCAAGCGCTTAGTGATTTTTTTACGCTTAGTTTCTGAGTTAGTAGTCTCAAGTTCTTCGCGCATTTGTTCTGTTTCAGCGTGCAGGTCCATCGTTGAAAGCAGATCTTTGATCGCTTCCGCACCCATCTTCGCTGTGAACTCATCACCCCACTCTTCTAGACGATCAAGATACTCATCTTCTGTGAGCATTTGACCTTTTTCTAGATCCGTCATACCAGGTTCTGTTACTACGTACATTTCAAAATAAAGTACGCGTTCGATATCACGCAGTGGGATATCCATTAACAGACCGATACGAGACGGTAGTGATTTAAGGAACCAGATATGTGCAACTGGAGACGCAAGTTCAATGTGGCCCATACGGTCACGACGAACTTTAGTTTGTGTAACTTCAACGCCACACTTCTCACAGATAACACCACGGTGTTTTAGACGCTTATATTTGCCACAAAGACATTCGTAGTCTTTAACTGGTCCAAATATGCGCGCACAGAAAAGACCATCACGTTCTGGTTTGAACGTACGATAGTTGATCGTTTCAGGTTTCTTAACTTCACCAAAAGACCATGAACGAATCATGTCCGGTGAAGATAGACCGATTTTGATAGCATCAAATTCTTCGGTCTTATGCTGTGCTTTTAGAAAGTTTAATAAGTCTTTCACAATCAGCTCCTGTAAGGAGTTAAAAGGAACTCGCTAGATGGATTAACCATTCAATAGCGAGAACCTTTCTACCGATAATCCTGTTCCATCCCTATAAAGAGTTTTTATAGGGTAACTGGATTACTCTTCGTCTTCTAGCTCGATGTTGATACCTAGTGAGCGAATCTCTTTCAACAATACGTTGAACGATTCTGGCATACCAGGTTCCATGCTATGGTTTCCGTCTACGATGTTCTTATACATCTTAGTACGACCATTCACGTCATCGGACTTAACAGTCAACATTTCTTGTAGAGTGTAAGCAGCACCGTATGCTTCTAGTGCCCATACTTCCATCTCACCGAAACGCTGTCCACCGAACTGAGCTTTACCACCAAGTGGTTGCTGAGTTACGAGGCTGTAAGAACCAGTAGAACGTGCGTGCATCTTGTCATCAACAAGGTGATTCAGTTTAAGCATGTACATGTAACCTACGGTTACAGGACGCTCAAATTCATCACCAGTACGGCCATCAAATAAACGCAACTGACCAGATTCTGGTAAGTCACCCAATTTCAACAGCTCTTTGATTGAAGATTCTGGAGCACCATCAAATACCGGAGTCGCAATAGGTAAGCCACCACGTAGGTTTTGTACCAATGTACGAACTTCATCATCAGATAGAGCCGCAATGTCTACTGTCTGACGCGTTTCACCAAGATCATAAACCTTTTGCAGGAAGTTGCGGAACTGATGTAGTTCTTGTTGTTCCTTCAGCATTTGGTTGATCTTGTCACCGATACCTTTC
Source organism: Vibrio sp. DW001 (assembly GCF_029016285.1). Classification (NCBI taxonomy): domain Bacteria; kingdom Pseudomonadati; phylum Pseudomonadota; class Gammaproteobacteria; order Vibrionales; family Vibrionaceae; genus Vibrio; species Vibrio sp. DW001. The sequence goes on from NZ_CP091975.1 coordinate 3,614,304, forward strand.
GCAGCTAGACCCATATGAACTTCTAAGATCTGACCAATGTTCATACGAGACGGTACACCCAGTGGGTTAAGTACGATGTCAACAGGCTGACCTTTTTCATCGTAAGGCATGTCTTCAACAGGGTTAATCTTAGAGATTACACCCTTGTTACCGTGACGACCGGCCATCTTATCACCAGGTTGGATACGACGCTTAACCGCTAGATAAACTTTAACAATCTTAAGAACACCAGGTGCTAAATCATCACCTTGCGTAATCTTACGACGTTTGTTTTCAAACTTCTTATCGAAGTCTGCTTTAAGCTCGTCCCACTGCTCAGCAAGTTGCTCAAGCAATGATTGAAGCTCATCGTCTTCTAGTGTTTGTTCTAGCCACTGTTTACGGTGAATAGAATCTAGCTTAGCTTCAGAGTAACCGCCTGAAACAAGTACAGCTCTAACACGAGCAAGTAGACCACCTTCAAGAATTTCAAACTCTTCAGTAAGGTCTTTCTTCGCTTCTTTAAGCTGCATTTGTTCAATTTCCAATGCACGCTTATCTTTCTCAACACCGTCACGAGTGAAGACTTGAACATCGATAATCGTACCTGAAACAGAGTTTGGTACACGTAGTGATGTATCTTTAACATCGGATGCTTTTTCACCAAAGATAGCTCGTAAGAGTTTCTCTTCAGGAGTTAGCTGAGTTTCACCTTTAGGTGTCACTTTACCAACTAGGATGTCACCACCCTTCACTTCAGCACCAATATAAACGATACCTGACTCGTCTAGTTTAGACAGAGCAGACTCACCTACGTTTGGAATATCCGCAGTGATCTCTTCAGATCCCAGCTTAGTATCACGTGCCACACAAGATAATTCTTGAATGTGGATAGTCGTGAAACGGTCTTCCTGAACGACACGCTCAGAAACGAGGATTGAATCCTCAAAGTTGTAACCGTTCCAAGGCATGAATGCCAAGCGAATATTTTGGCCAAGCGCCAATTCACCAAGGTCTGTTGAAGGACCATCAGCAATAACATCACCTTTTGCTACTGGTTCGCCAGGTAGCACGGTTGGGCGTTGGTTAATACAAGTATTCTGGTTAGAACGCGTATATTTAGTTAGGTTATAGATGTCGATACCGGCTTCGCCAGGTACCAATTCAATTTCATTAACCTTAACCACGATACGAGATGCGTCTACTGACTGAACCGTACCGCCACGTTTTGCTACCGCAGTAACACCTGAGTCGACCGCTACGTTACGCTCGATACCAGTACCTACAAGAGGCTTATCTGCGCGTAATGTTGGAACCGCCTGACGTTGCATGTTCGCACCCATAAGGGCACGGTTCGCATCATCGTGTTCTAGGAACGGGATAAGCGATGCAGCGACAGATACAACCTGATTGGTTGCAACGTCCATGTAGTTAACTTGGTCACGTGGATGAAGACCAGATTCACCTTTCTGACGCGCCGTAACTAATTCTTCTCCGAAGGCATTAGTTTCAGTTAGCGTAGAGTTCGCCTGAGCGATGATGAATTGCCCTTCTTCAATAGCTGACAAGTAATCAACATCGGAAGTCACAATACCATCAACAACGCGACGGTAAGGGGTTTCTAGGAAACCAAAATCGTTACAGCGTGCAAACGCAGACAACGAGTTAATAAGACCGATGTTTGGACCTTCAGGCGTTTCAATCGGGCATAAGCGACCGTAGTGAGTTACGTGAACATCACGTACTTCAAAGCCTGCGCGTTCACGAGTAAGACCACCAGGACCCAATGCAGAGATACGACGTTTATGCGTCACTTCTGATAACGGGTTGTTCTGATCCATAAACTGTGAAAGCTGTGAAGAACCAAAGAATTCTTTAACAGCTGCAGAAATAGGTTTAGCGTTGATAAGATCTTGAGGCATGATTGCATCAAGGTCACCAAGGCTTAAACGTTCTTTCACCGCACGCTCAACACGCACTAAACCAACACGGAATTGGTTTTCAGCCATTTCGCCTACGCTTCGTATACGACGGTTTCCTAAGTGGTCGATATCGTCCACTACACCTTTACCGTTACGAATGCCGATAAGCTTCTTCATTACTTCGATGATGTCGGTTTCGTCAAGAATACCTTGCTCACCAGCATCTTCACGACCGATAGAACTGTTAAACTTCATACGACCAACAGTCGATAGATCATAACGTTCTACAGCGAAGAATAAGCTCTGAAATAAAGCTTCTGCCGCATCTTTTGTTGGTGGCTCACCAGGACGCATCATACGATAGATTTCAACTAGCGCAGAAATACGGTCAACCGTGCTATCGACACGTAATGTGTCGGACATGAATGGACCGTGGTCTAGATCATTAGTGAACAGAACCTGTAAATTCTTGTGACCCGCTTGAGAAAGGTTTGCCAACGCTTCTAAGCTAATCTCTTGGTTCGCCGCAACGATAATTTCGCCAGTATCTTCATTGATATAATCTTTTGATGATACTTTACCAACGATGTACTCAACTGGTACTTCGATGGACTCAACGCCATCTTTTTCAAGATTGCGGATGTGACGAGCCGTAACACGACGACCAGTTTCGATGTAAGTCTTACCATTCGCTTCAATATCAAAGTTTGCCGTCTCGCCACGCAGGCGTTCAGGGACCAAGTCCATCATAAGGGTTTGGTCTTTCACTTCGAAGTTCACTTTGTCGAAGAAGATATCAAGGATCTCTTCTGTCGTCTTTTGCAGTGCACGAAGAATGATAGAAGCAGGCAGTTTACGACGACGGTCGATACGTACGTATAAATTATCCTTAGGATCGAACTCAAAGTCTAACCATGAGCCACGGTAAGGAATAACACGTGCGTTATATAAAACTTTACCTGATGAGTGGGTTTTACCCTTATCGCTATCGAAGAACACACCTGGGCTTCGATGCAGCTGGGATACGATAACCCTCTCAGTACCATTAATTACAAAGGTACCATTATCAGTCATTAATGGGATCTCACCCATGTAAACTTCTTGTTCTTTAATGTCTTTTACGGTACCTGCTGGTGCATCTCTATCAAACACAACAAGGCGCAATTTTACGCGCAATGGTTTTGAATAAGTTACACCACGAATTTGACATTCTTTAACATCAAAAACTGGTTCACCAAGACGGTAGCTAACGTATTGCAGCTCAGAATTGCCGTTATAGCTCTGAATAGGAAATACAGAACGAAAAGCGGCTTCAAGACCGTGTTGTCCTTCAGGATCCTGTTCGATAAATTTATCGAAGGAATCAAGCTGGATTGATAGCAAATATGGAATGTCCAAAACTTGTGGACGAGTACCAAAATCCTTACGGATGCGCTTTTTCTCGGTATAAGAGTAAACCATGGGGTTCCTCAGCTCGCTGATAAGTGACCCAATCTACCCAATCATTTTCTAAACGAAAAGAGCGGGGCAGTACTAGCAACTGTTTACTGTAGACCCTATGCAAGCTGACTTACATAGCGGTTTTTTGCTTGGATATTGGTATCTAAACAGCAGGAAAATTCACCAATACCCTACAGCGCAAAAAGGCCGGTGGTTATAAAACCACCAGCCATCAGCCTTTCGGCTAAGCTAAGTAATTATTATTACTTAACTTCAACAGTTGCACCAGCTTCTTCTAGAGTAGCTTTCAGTGTTTCTGCTTCTTCTTTAGATACAGCTTCTTTAACAGCAGCAGGAGCGCTATCAACTAGGCCCTTAGCTTCTTTAAGGCCTAGACCTGTAGCAGCACGTACCGCTTTGATTACAGATACTTTATTTCCGCCAATAGCAGTAAGCATCACATCAAATTCAGTTTGCTCTTCTGCAACTTCAGCAGCAGCGCCACCAGCAACAACAGCTGCTGCAGCAGAAACGCCGAATTTTTCTTCCATAGCTTCGATAAGCTCTACAACTTGCATTACAGACATTTCTGCAACTGCATCTAGGATTTGCTCGTTAGTAATAGACATAACAATTCTCTTTTAAGTCAACAATTAGTTTATTTTGCAATCAGTACAAAGTGAGGCTTATGCCGCAACTTCTTCTTTCTGATCGCGAACAGCAGCGATTGTACGTACCAGCTTGCCAGCTGAAGCTTCTTTCATGCACATCATTAGGCGTGCGATAGCTTCGTCGTAAGTTGGTAGTGTCGCCAATACATTAGCGTCAGTAACTACGCCTTCAAATGCAGCAGCTTTGATCTCAAATTCTTTATTCTCTTTCGCGAAATCTTTAAAGATACGCGCAGCAGCACCTGGGTGCTCGTTAGAGAATGCGATCAAAGTTGGACCTACGAATACGTCTTGTAGACATTCGTAAGCTGTGCCTTCTACAGCGCGACGTGCTAGTGTGTTGCGAACAACTCTCATATAAACACCCGCTTCACGAGCTTGTTTACGTAGAGTAGTCATCGCGCCAACAGTAACGCCACGAGAGTCAGCTACAACTGCAGAAAGTGCATCACCGGCTGCTTCGTTGACTTCAGCAACAATTGCTTTTTTGTCTTGAAGGTTTAAAGCCATCTTGGATTTACTCCTGGTTGTCGTTACACCACCCAATATTCATAAATAGATATCGGGAGTTAATACGGTGCATTCCCAGATAAAAGCCAATCGAAATAAATTTGACTTTCTTCGGTTCGGGCACCGTCTACGTAGGTAAACATTAAGTTTCAAATATAAAATTCGAAACGCCTACGGTCTTGGACGGAGACTGCAATAGCCAGGCATTTCAACGTTTCTCTCAAACAAATAACTAAATTTGCTCAATAAAACCATCAAAATGACCTTTAAAAACGCAGTCCCAACCACAAATTAAATAGGCGCGGAATTATACATGAATTCCGCGTCTATGCAAATTAGCTTGCTACAGTGTTCAGGCTAGTCTGATCGACAGCAACACCAGCACCCATCGTTGTAGAGATGCTGATTTTCTGTAGGAAAACACCTTTCGCTGAAGATGGTTTCGCTTTCTTAAGTGCAACTAGAAGAGCTTCTAAGTTCTCTTGTAGGTGAGCTGTTTCGAAAGAGGCTTTACCAATAGTAGTATGGATAATGCCGTTCTTATCGTTACGATAGCGAACCTGACCTGCTTTAGCATTTTTAACTGCTTGTGCAACGTTAGGAGTTACCGTACCAACCTTAGGGTTTGGCATAAGACCGCGTGGACCTAGGATTGTACCTAGTTGTCCAACAACGCGCATTGCATCTGGAGAAGCAACAACAACGTCAAAGTCCATAACACCTTTTTTAACTTGCTCAGCAAGATCTTCCATACCTACGATATCTGCGCCAGCTTCTTTAGCTGCTTCAGCGTTAGCACCTTGAGTGAACACTGCAACGCGAATGTCACGGCCAGTACCGTGCGGTAGCACAGTTGCGCCACGTACGTTTTGGTCAGATTTACGAGCGTCAATACCAAGATTAACTGCTACGTCAACACTCTCTACAAACTTAGCTGTTGCTAGTTCTTTAAGAAGAGCGATTGCTTCGTTGATTTCGTATTGCTTAGTTACATCAACTTTGTCGCGTATTACGCGCATGCGTTTAGTTAGTTTTGCCATAATCTTAACCCTCTACCACTAGGCCCATTGAACGAGCAGTACCTGCGATAGAACGTTTCATTGCTTCAACGTCAGCGCCAGTCATATCTGCAGCTTTTGTTTCTGCAATTTCTTGCAGCTGAGCGTCAGTTACAGTACCAACTTTCTCAGTATTTGGACGACCAGAACCAGACTTAACGCCTGCTGCTTTCTTAAGAAGAACAGCTGCCGGTGGAGTCTTAGTTTCGAACGTGAAAGAACGGTCGCTGTATACAGAGATAACAACTGGGATCGGTAGACCTTTCTCAACAGATTCTGTTTTTGCGTTAAACGCTTTACAGAATTCCATGATGTTCACACCGTGTTGTCCTAGAGCAGGACCTACTGGTGGACTTGGGTTCGCCATACCTGCTGCAACTTGCAGCTTGATATAAGCTTCAACTTTCTTAGCCATGATATTTCCTAATGCTTGGGTTCAAACGCTAATCTTTTGATCAGCTCCCCGCTTTTTTAATAATAACCTGTAAAAAGGCGCGAAATTATAATCAGATTTCGCGCCTTACACAAGCATAAAAAGATGTTTTTTTAATCAAGTTTCTCAACTTGACCAAATTCAAGCTCAACTGGTGTTGCACGACCAAAGATCGAAACAGACACTTTAATGCGGCTCTTCTCGTAATCTGCTTCTTCAACGGTACCGTTAAAGTCTGCAAATGGACCATCGTTAACACGTACCACTTCACCAGGTTCAAACATCGTCTTAGGACGAGGAGCTTCGCTCGCTTGTTCTAGACGGTTCAAAATGGCATCAGCTTCTTTGTCTGTGATAGGAGCTGGACGGTCAGAAGTACCACCAATGAAGCCCATTACACGTGGAACGCTACGTACAAGGTGCCATGATTCATCGTTCATCAACATCTGAACGAGAACATAACCTGGGAAGAATTTGCGTTCACTTTTGCGGCGTTGGCCAGCACGCATTTCAACTACTTCTTCTGTAGGAACAAGAATTTCGCCGAAGTAATCTTCCATCGTGTGCATTTTTATATACTCACGAAGAGATTGAGCAACACGACCTTCATAGCCTGAAAAAGCCTGAACCACATACCAACGTTTTTTTGGAGCTTCACTCATGAATTAAAACCCTCATGCACCAGTAACTAAGGCAACTAGACGAACCATAATGCCGTCAATTCCCCAAAGTATTAAAGCCATAATAATACATACGACCAAAACGATTAGTGTTGTTTGCATAGTTTCTTGGCGCGTAGGCCAAACTACCTTACGAACTTCCATACGAGATTCGCGTGCAAAACTAATCGCTGTTTTACCTTTTGCTGTAGTTGCAGACACACCAAGAGCTGCTGCGATTAAAACAACAACCCCTGCTACGCGTAATACAACCGACATTTCACCATACAGGTAATTACCCACTACAGCAGCGGCTAGCAGAGCAAAAGCGATAATCCACTTAAATGTATCTGCTGCACTTGAGCTATTAGGAGTTTCAGCATTTGCGTTCATAAAACCAACCTGTTACAAGTCTTAACTATAGACGACAACAACCCCGCTGCTGCAGGGCTCATTCTTAATACATCAAAAATACTAATGCACCGATCAGCCAAAATACACATATTGACTCGAAAATTCTTTGTTTTTCAACAAGATCGACATAAAAACAGCCAACCCTTTTTTCATGTGCTTAAAAAGGGCATCAAATGATGCCCTTTTTACTAGCCGTTCGTCAAATCTTATTCGAAGATTTTAGCAACAACACCAGCACCAACAGTACGACCACCTTCACGAATCGCGAAGCGTAGACCGTCATCCATTGCGATTGGAGCAATTAGCTCAACCGTCATTTGAATGTTGTCGCCTGGCATTACCATCTCTACACCTTCCGGTAAAGTGATGTCGCCTGTTACGTCCGTTGTACGGAAGTAAAACTGTGGACGGTAACCTTTGAAGAATGGAGTATGACGACCACCTTCATCTTTAGAAAGAACGTAAACTTCTGATTCAAACTTCGTATGAGGAGTGATTGAATTTGGAGCCGCCAATACTTGACCGCGCTCTACGTCTTCACGTTTAGTACCACGTAGTAAAGCACCAACGTTCTCGCCTGCACGACCTTCGTCAAGCAATTTACGGAACATTTCAACACCAGTACAAGTCGTAGTAGTTGTCTCTTTGATACCAACGATAACAACTTCGTCACCAACTTTTAGGATACCACGTTCGATACGACCCGTTACTACTGTACCACGACCTTGAATTGAGAATACATCTTCAATTGGTAGTAGGAACGGTAGATCTACTGCACGCTCTGGCATTGGGATATAGTTGTCTAGCGCTTCTGCTAGCTCAATGATCTTATCTTCCCACTCTTTCTCACCGTTAAGTGCGCCTAGAGCTGAACCTTGAATTACTGGAAGATCATCACCTGGGTATTCGTATTCAGAAAGAAGTTCACGAACTTCCATCTCTACTAGTTCTAGTAGTTCTTCATCATCAACCATGTCACATTTGTTCATGAATACGATGATGTAAGGAATACCAACCTGACGTCCAAGTAGGATGTGCTCACGAGTTTGTGGCATAGGGCCATCTGTCGCTGCTACTACTAGAATACCGCCGTCCATTTGCGCAGCACCAGTGATCATGTTCTTAACATAATCGGCGTGTCCTGGGCAATCTACGTGTGCGTAGTGACGTGCTGGTGTATCGTACTCAACGTGAGACGTTGCGATAGTGATACCGCGCTCACGCTCTTCTGGAGCGTTATCGATTGATGCGAAGTCTTTCGCTACGCCGCCGTATACTTTTGCAAGAGTAGTACAGATAGCTGCAGTTAGAGTTGTTTTACCGTGGTCAACGTGGCCAATAGTACCAACGTTTACGTGCGGTTTCGTACGTTCAAATTTTTCTTTAGACATGAGTTGTCCCTCTAGGTACGGATTTAGGTGGCTTTGATGACCACGCAACCAAAAAATATTGGTAATTAAACTTTCTTAATAACTAATAATATATCAAAAGGAAATACTTGCTTCAGAGCTGGTGCTGATACCTAAATTTTAATTGGGTATCTCACCCTTACCAAAGGTGCGCTGTATCGACTGAGCTATAACAGCACTCAAATAGATGGAGCGTGCAGCGGGAATCGAACCCGCATCATCAGCTTGGAAGGCTGAGGTAATAGCCATTATACGATGCACGCACAAGTGGCTCTGAGAGCTATATCCTTAAGAATATGGTGGAGGGGGACGGATTCGAACCATCGAAGGCGGAGCCGGCAGATTTACAGTCTGCTCCCTTTGGCCACTCGGGAACCCCTCCAAAATTTCTCTTTCTTTAAAAGAAAGTGGTGCCGACTACCGGAATCGAACTGGTGACCTACTGATTACAAGTCAGTTGCTCTACCTACTGAGCTAAGTCGGCACATAAGTGGAGCGCATTTTATGGGATGATCTTTTCTCTTGCAATAGGAAATTTGAAATAAATGTGCTTTTCCTAAACTTTCTAGTTTTTAGACCACTTTTTACGCAGTTCAAAGTGAATAATCATCGATATGCAAGCTAAGTCGCTTGAATTCATTCTTAGTTAATGTATTTTCCTCTCTTCATTATCTGTTTATATCGAGTTTTTATGAGTCCTTTCATGTCTTTTGATCGCAACCGTTGGGCAGAGCTGAGAAATTCAGTACCCATGACATTGTCTGAAGCCGACCTTAGAGAACTGCAAGGCATTAATGAAAAGCTGACTATGCAAGAAGCGGTCGAGATTTATCTGCCTCTAACTCGACTACTCAACCTTTATATATCTGCTAGGCAAAGTAGAAATTCAGTGCTAAATCATTTCCTAAATAAAAAAGAACATTCTCCCCCGTTCGTTATTGGAATAGCTGGCAGTGTCGCCGTCGGAAAAAGCACCACAGCACGCCTATTGAAAGCCCTTTTATCCAGATGGGAGATGCATCCAAGAGTTGAACTCATTACAACCGATGGATTTTTACTACCAAACAAAGTGCTAAACGAGCGCGAGATAATGACCAGAAAAGGATTCCCAGAATCCTATGATATGAAGGGCCTTGTTCAGTTCGTTTCAGACATTAAGGCGTGTAAGAGACATGTAGTTGCGCCGGTATACTCCCATATAACGTATGATATTACCGACGAGAAAAAGGTTGTTGACCTTCCTGACGTACTGATTATTGAAGGACTTAATGTACTGCAAAGCGGAATGGACTACCCCCATGACCCACATCGAGTCTTTGTTTCTGACTTCGTAGATTTTTCTATCTTTGTAGACGCAGAAGTTCATCAGATTAAGAAGTGGTATGTAGAGAGATTTATGGAGTTTAGAAGAAGTGCGTTTAAAAAACCGGGTTCTTATTTTTCTCATTATACTTCTTTAACAGAGCAAGAGTCAGTCAATAAAGCAATGAGTATTTGGGACAGTATAAACGGGAAAAACTTGGCACAAAATATACTACCTACCAGAGAACGCGCTCATTTGATTCTTAAGAAAGGTGGCAATCACATGGTTGAAGAAGTTTTACTACGAAAATAGTCATTAAAACTAGCGTTTTTAGATGACGTTTAAACGCTAGTTAATTGGCTATTTTCTCAATGAAATTTCGCCGCCTATATAGCTCTTTACCTCATTTTCGGTTTCAAGAAGTATGGCACCTTGATCATTGATACCTCTCACAATCCCTTGTATTTCTCTATTGCCTATAATCAACCTAGCCGGGCGTCCAATGAAATTATCTAGACGATTCCATCTCTCAGTAATCCCATTCATTCCTTCGAATTCATATTTCTCTAACGTCGTATTCCAGGTATTGATAAGAGTGGCGACAAGTAGGTTCCGATCGGGTTGCTCATCAATGACCTGTGATAACGATGTCCATGGTTGATCAATGCCTTCTATTGCTTCAGGCATATCTATATTCATCCCCATCCCAATAACTAGGTTCGCAGCGCCTCCGGCTTGTCCATTCATCTCAACTAAAATACCGGCCAATTTCTTATCTTGATAATAGAGGTCATTTGGCCATTTCAGCTTGATGCCATGTATTCCTATTGACTCCAAAGCCTCTACTATCGCGACACCGACAACGAGACTAAGTCCCACTGATGCCGCCATTCCTGCTTCTAAGCGCCAATACATCGACAAATAAATGTTGCTACCAAATGGAGATACCCACTGGCGACCTCGCCTGCCACGGCCATTAGATTGATATTCAGCAATACACACCGAACCACTCTCAATCGCCTCTGTGTTATCCAGTAGGTATTGATTAGTTGATTCGATCACCGGGATGAGTTCGACTTTTTTAGATGTTAAATGCTCTATCGTATTTTTATCTAAAAGTTGAATCGGTTTGGATAATCGGTAGCCTTTTCCTTGAACGCTATAAATGTCGAGTCCCCAAGACATAATACCTTTTATCTGTTTGCCAATAGCAGCCCGAGAAATACCCAGCTCAGCCCCTAGTAATTCACCCGATACAAACTCTCCAAACGAAAGAAGTTTTATTATTCTTAATTTTACACTGTGATCTTTCATCTATTCGCTAACCATTTTTTGTAAATAGGTTTCTTTTGTGGAACTATAAAATCGCACTTCATGCTCAAGTGATATTTGGTATTTATCTAAAACTTTGCTACGAACTTTCGATGCCAATTCAATAATATTTGCGGCTGTTGCATCACCCAAATTGATCAAGACTAAAGCTTGTTCATCATGGACTTGAGCACCTCCGATACGGAACCCTTTTAGCCCACTTTGATCGATCAACCATCCAGCAGCGACTTTCATACCAACGCCACTTGGGTAGGCAACTAGTTCTGGAAATTGAAGAGATAACTGATCAAATTTCTGCTGACTTATCACCGGATTTTTGAAGAAACTACCTGCATTCCCCACCACATTAGGATCGGGTAATTTACTCGTTCTCATGTTACACACTTCATCAAAGATTCGCTTGGCTGTTAAGTCTCTTTTAGGTAGTGCTCTTAAATTTCCGTAAGTGACAACGGGATGCCACTGCTTAGGTAATTTAATACCAACAGACACTATGATGACTTTTTCGTACAACTCTTTTTTAAAAATCGAGTCTCTATATCCAAATTTACACTCGGTATTGTTTAATCGAGTGATTTCAAAAGAGCTCAGATCGAGCACATCAACATATTCGCAGACATCTTTAAATTCTACGCCATATGCACCTATATTTTGGATAGGCGCGGAGCCAGCACAACCAGGTATTAAGGCAAGATTTTCGAGACCGTAATAGCCTTGTTCAATTGACCACTCCACGAGATTAGGCCAGTCTTCTCCACCATTTACATGTAGCTTCCAACCGCTTTTTGTCTCTGACGCGTCTATACCAGACAAATGATTAATGATAACTACGCCTTCAAAATGACAGGTAAACAAGACATTACTTCCTTTGCCTAACAATAGTTTCGGCAACCCATTCCACTCTCTATTTTGATACACAAAAAGAAGTTCTTCTTGGGATTCGACAATAACCAGTACGTCGCATGTAACGTCCACACTGAAGGTATGGAATGATTTAAGATTGGCTTTTTTATGTATCTGCATGGCATTCGGAGATAAACTAGTAATAATAATATTCTACCCTATTGGCTCAATAAGCGCAGTTTTGAATGAATCGACTTGATATAAAAAAGCTAGATCCGTTATTGATACCGCTTGTGCAGAAGTTGTATAAGAAGCATTACAAATCAGGAAAAGCAAAGAGTGATGAACTGATATACGTAGCTTACTGTCAATCCGACCTTTGTGGTGTCGTACGTCTCAGGACTATAGGCGAATGTCGTTTGCTTACGGGGATGTTGGTTATTCCTGAATATCGTAAAATGGGTATAGCGCATCTCATGATGAGGCACTGTATTAATGAGACACTAAGCTCAACCGACTATTGTTTCGCCTATGCTAATTTGCAACCTTTTTACCATCGACACGGATTTGAATCGGTAAAAATTGAATCTTTGCCAGCAACGCTCAAACCGCTGTTCATACGCTATTGTCAAAGTGGCAAAGATCTCATCCCTATGCGATTTTCTGTATAATCCTATTTTCAGTCTTACTCGATGGGCTCTTGAGCCGTTAAAAGTGCGTCTAATCCCAATTTCTCACAGACAAGATAAGAAAGAGGTGTCCAATCTCAATAACTTTCAATACCATTAACGATCACTTACCAAATAATGCAGTAAGTATTAGCCACTTTATGGTTTCCTTTGGTAAAATCCGACCCTGATACTTTTTGATTTCTGAGGCAATTCACACTATATGATGGCGTTAAATAATCCGTTCAAACAGATGCCAACAATCGCTTTGGACCCAGAGCAGTTTGACGTACTACATACAGCAAAAGCATTTAGGGAGTGTTTGTTAAAGCATATCCGTAATGCTCAACAGCGAATCTATATCGCGGCGCTGTATCTCGAAGATGATGACGCAGGTAGAGAGGTACTAACCGCTATCTATCAAGCTAAGCAAAATAACCCTGAGTTAGATATTGCTATATGTGTCGATTGGCACAGAGCACAAAGAGGATTAATCGGGGCTGAGCACTCTGAAGGAAATGCTAGTTTTTACAAAGAATTTTCAGACAAATATGAACAGAAAGTCCCTGTCTACGGCGTCCCTGTTCGAGGAAGAGAAGTATTTGGGGTTTTGCATCTAAAAGGTTTCATCATTGATGATACTGTCATATACAGTGGTGCTAGCCTCAACAACATTTACCTCAATTTTAACGATAGGTATCGCTTTGATCGATACCACGTAATTAGAAACCAGTCTTTAGCGAATTCGATGGTCACCTTCATTCAAGACGACATGCTGTCTCATCCAGCAGTAAATAAACTCTGTAGCGACGATAAACCCAAGACTAAAGACATTAAACTAGCAATTAGGCAGTTCCGTTCTACCCTTGCGCAATCTAGGTATCAATTTCAGAACGAAGCTGTGAATAGTGATCAGGTAGCCATTACGCCCTTAGTCGGTATAGGCAAGCGTCGGAACAGGTTAAATCTCAGGGTAAACCAGCTCATTGCGTCTGCTAAAGAAGAAGTATTGATCTGTACGCCTTATTTCAACTTCCCTAAAAGTGTTGCAAAAGAAGTTAAGAAAGCACTCAGACGTGGCGTAAAAGTTACTATTGTTATCGGCGATAAAACAGCGAATGATTTTTATATCCCTCCGGAAGAAACGTTTAAAACAATCGCTGGCTTGCCTTATCTGTATGAGATGAACCTTAGGCGATTTGCGAAAACTAATGAAGCAAATATGGCAAGTAGAAAACTATCTATCCAGCTTTGGAAGCACGATAAAAATAGCTACCATTTGAAAGGGATTTGGGTTGATAAAACCCAGATGCTATTGACCGGAAACAATCTCAATCCGAGAGCTTGGAGTCTCGATCTGGAAAATGCACTGTTGATTCAGGATAAGCATCATCTTCTGACAGCAAAATTTGAAGCAGAATTTCAAAATATCCTAAAACATGCTGATTTGATCGGCAGCTACAAGCAATTAGAAAAACTTGACACTTATCCAATGGAAGTTCAAAAGCTCATTAGGAAAGTGACACGAGTTAAAGCTGACAGGGTACTTAAAAAGATTTTGTAGATTTTAATAGAGAGCCTTCACTACGCTCTCTAATTAAATATCGACACCTGTCTATCAGTTCACAAAAAACACCCGCGTCCGAGCATGCTGAGGGGTTATTGTCCTATAAAAACATTAACCCGACAACGGTTCCTTCATGTCGCTAAAAGCCTCAGCATTTCTTGTAAGAACTGACGGAGTGAATGGAATTCCCTTTCCGTTTACAACCCCGCGCTCTTCCGGCGTGACAGGTCGGCCTCCCTTAACAAAAAGCAAACCAACTGTGCGCTCATTTCAGAGGTTATTCTAATAGTAAGCTACACGTTTATGACCTATATGGATGTCATTCCGTCGACCGCTCAGACATCCTTGTACGCTTAGCAATGGACCTCCCTGCCCATTGATGTCGGCTCCATAGTAACCATATTGTTGTTCAGGTCATTTTCCTGATTTCTATTAATCTATAAACGCAAAAAAGCCCCAGCATTTCTGCTGAGGCTTCTGAACGTTTCTTGTAAGAACTGGCGGAGTGGACGGGACTCGAACCCGCGACCCCCGGCGTGACAGGCCGGTATTCTAACCAACTGAACTACCACTCCACATGGTATTCTTACGCTAATTAAAGTCTCATAAACAATGCTTTAACTAGTTTTTGCCTTTATCTTTCCTAAAAAAGATAAAAACGATGTTAAAACCTGGCGATGTCCTACTCTCACATGGGGAGACCCCACACTACCATCGGCGCTGTTGCGTTTCACTTCTGAGTTCGGCATGGGTTCAGGTGGGTCCACAACGCTATGGTCGCCAAGCAAATTTGGTCAAGCTTCCTATCACGATAGAAAACTTTAATAATCTGGATTACTGACTTAAATAAAAGTTTTCACACATTCAATGTTCTTACATTGAGTCCACAAAACCCCTTGGGTGTTGTATGGTTAAGCCTCACGGGCAATTAGTACAGGTTAGCTCAACGCCTCACAACGCTTACACACCCTGCCTATCAACGTTCTAGTCTCGAACAACCCTTTAGGACACGTAAAGTGCCAGGGAAGACTCATCTCAAGGCTCGCTTCGCGCTTAGATGCTTTCAGCGCTTATCGATTCCGAACTTAGCTACCGGGCAATGCCATTGGCATGACAACCCGAACACCAGTGGTTCGTCCACTCCGGTCCTCTCGTACTAGGAGCAGCCCCTTTCAATCTTCCAACGCCCACGGCAGATAGGGACCGAACTGTCTCACGACGTTCTAAACCCAGCTCGCGTACCACTTTAAATGGCGAACAGCCATACCCTTGGGACCGACTTCAGCCCCAGGATGTGATGAGCCGACATCGAGGTGCCAAACACCGCCGTCGATATGAACTCTTGGGCGGTATCAGCCTGTTATCCCCGGAGTACCTTTTATCCGTTGAGCGATGGCCCTTCCATTCAGAACCACCGGATCACTATGACCTGCTTTCGCACCTGCTCGAATTGTCATTCTCGCAGTCAAGCGGGCTTATGCCATTGCACTAACCACACGATGTCCAACCGTGTTTAGCCCACCTTCGTGCTCCTCCGTTACTCTTTGGGAGGAGACCGCCCCAGTCAAACTACCCACCAGGCACTGTCCGCAACCCCGATAAGGGGCCGACGTTAGAACATCAAGCATACAAGGGTGGTATTTCAAGGTCGACTCCACTCCATCTAGCGACGAAGTTTCAAAGTCTCCCACCTATCCTACACATGTAGGGTCAATGTTCAGTGCCAAGCTGTAGTAAAGGTTCACGGGGTCTTTCCGTCTAGCCGCGGGTACACTGCATCTTCACAGCGATTTCAATTTCACTGAGTCTCGGGTGGAGACAGCGTGGCCATCATTACGCCATTCGTGCAGGTCGGAACTTACCCGACAAGGAATTTCGCTACCTTAGGACCGTTATAGTTACGGCCGCCGTTTACCGGGGCTTCGATCAAGAGCTTCGTCCGAAGACTAACCCCATCAATTAACCTTCCGGCACCGGGCAGGCGTCACACCGTATACGTCATCTTACGATTTTGCACAGTGCTGTGTTTTTAATAAACAGTTGCAGCCACCTGGTATCTGCGACTCCCGATAGCTCCATCCGCAAGGGATTTCACCGTCAAGAGCGTACCTTCTCCCGAAGTTACGGTACCATTTTGCCTAGTTCCTTCACCCGAGTTCTCTCAAGCGCCTTGGTATTCTCTACCCGACCACCTGTGTCGGTTTGGGGTACGATTTCTTATAATCTGAAGCTTAGAGGCTTTTCCTGGAAGCATGGCATCAATGACTTCATCACCGTAGTGACTCGACATCGGGTCTCAGCCTAACAATTTCCCGGATTTACCTAAGAAATTAGCCTACACCCTTGAACCTGGACTACCATCGCCAGGCTCACCTAGCCTTCTCCGTCCCCCCATCGCAATTATAAGAAGTACGGGAATATTAACCCGTTTCCCATCGACTACGCCTTTCGGCCTCGCCTTAGGGGTCGACTTACCCTGCCCCGATTAACGTTGGACAGGAACCCTTGGTCTTCCGGCGTGGGAGTTTTTCACTCCCATTATCGTTACTCATGTCAGCATTCGCACTTCTGATACCTCCAGCAGACCTTACAGTCCACCTTCAACGGCTTACAGAACGCTCCCCTACCCAACATAATAAATTACATTGCCGCAGCTTCGGTGTATAGCTTAGCCCCGTTACATCTTCCGCGCAGGCCGACTCGACCAGTGAGCTATTACGCTTTCTTTAAATGATGGCTGCTTCTAAGCCAACATCCTGGCTGTCTGAGCCTTCCCACATCGTTTCCCACTTAGCTATACTTTGGGACCTTAGCTGGCGGTCTGGGTTGTTTCCCTCTCCACGACGGACGTTAGCACCCGCCGTGTGTCTCCCGGATAGTACTTACTGGTATTCGGAGTTTGCAAAGGGTTGGTAAGTCGGGATGACCCCCTAGCCTTAACAGTGCTCTACCCCCAGTAGTATTCGTCCGAGGCGCTACCTAAATAGCTTTCGGGGAGAACCAGCTATCTCCAGGTTTGATTGGCCTTTCACCCCTAGCCACAAGTCATCCGCTAATTTTTCAACATTAGTCGGTTCGGTCCTCCAGTTGATGTTACTCAACCTTCAACCTGCCCATGGCTAGATCACCTGGTTTCGGGTCTATACCTAGCAACTCGACGCCCAGTTAAGACTCGGTTTCCCTACGGCTCCCCTATACGGTTAACCTTGCTACTAAATATAAGTCGCTGACCCATTATACAAAAGGTACGCAGTCACAGGACGCAATGCCTGCTCCTACTGCTTGTACGTACACGGTTTCAGGTTCTATTTCACTCCCCTCACAGGGGTTCTTTTCGCCTTTCCCTCACGGTACTGGTTCACTATCGGTCAGTCAGTAGTATTTAGCCTTGGAGGATGGTCCCCCCATATTCAAACAGGATATCACGTGTCCCGCCTTACTCGTTTTCACTTAAAATGATGTGTCGGTTACAGGGCTATCACCTTGTATCGCGATACTTTCCAGAATCTTCACCTGCATCATTAAAAGCTTAAGGGCTAATCCAATTTCGCTCGCCGCTACTTTCGGAATCTCGGTTGATTTCTACTCCTCCGGGTACTTAGATGTTTCAGTTCCCCGGGTTTGCCTTATTAACCTATGTATTCAGTTAATAATACTAGCTTTTGCTAGTGGGTTTCCCCATTCGGAAATCGTAGACTCAAGTGGCTTTTACTGCCTTATCTACGCTTATCGCAAGTTAATACGTCCTTCATCGCCTCTGACTGCCAAGGCATCCACCGTGTACGCTTAGTCACTTAACCATACAACCCCAAAGGGTTTCGCTTACGCGAAATAACAACGAATTGTTATTGTATTAGCAACCAAGGTTTCTATCGTTGCCTCATTATTTGAATGAGCGAGACAACATTTTCGATTTTGCCGGACTCAAATATTAAACATCTAACCGAAGTTAGGTGTTTCCAAGAACACTTGAATGTGTGTTGGTTTGTTATCACCGAAGTGACAACAAGATCCTAGAGTTTCCTTTTAAAAAAGGATCCAATAGGATTTGAGAACTTTTATTTTGATAAATAATAATCAATTATTTATCAGTCAGCTTTCCAAATTGTTAAAGAGCAAAATGTTCAATGCTTATAAAAATAAGCCAATCACATTTTCTAAAGACTTTCAGGGACCACAATAAACCAATAATTAGTAACCATTGGTTTGGATATGACACCAAAAATACTTAGAGAATGGTGGGCGATACTGGGCTCGAACCAGTGACCCCCTCCTTGTAAGGGAGGTGCTCTCCCAACTGAGCTAATCGCCCACGTTTGTTTTAATTCCTTCGTGGGAAAGAATGGTGGGTCGTGCAGGATTCGAACCTGCGACCAATTGATTAAAAGTCAACTGCTCTACCAGCTGAGCTAACGACCCAGTCTTGTTTTCTTCCTTAAGTAAGGCAAGTTGTAAGACAGTTTATATACAATAAACAGCGGGCAACTTAACGGATCATAAGGAGAAAATGGTATCCCGTAGGGGAGTCGAACCCCTGTTACCGCCGTGAAAGGGCGGTGTCCTAGGCCTCTAGACGAACGGGACACAGGTGCATAAAAGTGTTGGGCACTTTCACACTTATACCCGCAGTTAAGCAGGTACAAATACTCTCTTTACTTTTCTAAACCTATTTCAATCTGTGTGGACACTCATCATGTGCAATCATCGTTTAAGGAGGTGATCCAGCCCCAGGTTCCCCTAGGGCTACCTTGTTACGACTTCACCCCAGTCATGAACCACAAAGTGGTAAGCGTCCCCCCGAAGGTTAAACTACCTACTTCTTTTGCAGCCCACTCCCATGGTGTGACGGGCGGTGTGTACAAGGCCCGGGAACGTATTCACCGTAGCATTCTGATCTACGATTACTAGCGATTCCGACTTCATGGAGTCGAGTTGCAGACTCCAATCCGGACTACGACGCACTTTTTGGGATTCGCTCACTATTGCTAGCTGGCTGCCCTCTGTATGCGCCATTGTAGCACGTGTGTAGCCCTACTCGTAAGGGCCATGATGACTTGACGTCGTCCCCACCTTCCTCCGGTTTATCACCGGCAGTCTCCCCAAAGTTCCCGACATAACTCGCTGGCAATTAAGGATAAGGGTTGCGCTCGTTGCGGGACTTAACCCAACATTTCACAACACGAGCTGACGACAGCCATGCAGCACCTGTCTCAGAGCTCCCGAAGGCACGCCTGTGTCTCCACTGGCTTCTCTGGATGTCAAGAGTAGGTAAGGTTCTTCGCGTTGCATCGAATTAAACCACATGCTCCACCGCTTGTGCGGGCCCCCGTCAATTCATTTGAGTTTTAATCTTGCGACCGTACTCCCCAGGCGGTCTACTTAACGCGTTAGCTCCGAAAGCCACGGCTCAAGGCCACAACCTTCAAGTAGACATCGTTTACGGCGTGGACTACCAGGGTATCTAATCCTGTTTGCTCCCCACGCTTTCGCATCTGAGTGTCAGTATCTGTCCAGGGGGCCGCCTTCGCCACTGGTATTCCTTCAGATCTCTACGCATTTCACCGCTACACCTGAAATTCTACCCCCCTCTACAGTACTCTAGTTTGCCAGTTTCAAATGACCTTCCGGGGTTGAGCCCCGGGCTTTCACATCTGACTTAACAAACCACCTGCATGCGCTTTACGCCCAGTAATTCCGATTAACGCTCGCACCCTCCGTATTACCGCGGCTGCTGGCACGGAGTTAGCCGGTGCTTCTTCTGTAGCTAACGTCAAACAATAAGCGTATTAAACTTACTGTCTTCCTCACTACTGAAAGTACTTTACAACCCGAAGGCCTTCTTCATACACGCGGCATGGCTGCATCAGGCTTTCGCCCATTGTGCAATATTCCCCACTGCTGCCTCCCGTAGGAGTCTGGACCGTGTCTCAGTTCCAGTGTGGCTGATCATCCTCTCAGACCAGCTAGAGATCGTCGCCTTGGTGAGCCATTACCCCACCAACTAGCTAATCTCACTTAGGCTTATCCAATCGCGGAAGGCCCGAAGGTCCCCTCCTTTCCCCCGTAGGGCGTATGCGGTATTAGCTATCGTTTCCAATAGTTATCCCCCTCAACTGGGCAAATTCCTAAGCATTACTCACCCGTCCGCCGCTCGACGCCTATTAACGCTCCCGAAGGATTGTTAATTTCGTTTCCGCTCGACTTGCATGTGTTAAGCCTGCCGCCAGCGTTCAATCTGAGCCATGATCAAACTCTTCAATTTAAGTTCTTTTTGGCTCAATGAATACTGACTTTAAATTGCCTTTTACTTTAGATAACCAAAGGTTAAATAATAAAATGTTCTTTAAAGTTCTATCACTCCAACAGAGTGATATTTAAATAACTGTGTTCAACGTTAATTCGCTTTCACTTTTAAAAAAATAAAAACAAAGTAAGCATCAAATTAGGTCACTCAGTTCATTGAAACCGTTGTTGATTTCGTGCCCTAAAGCAGAGAATCATCTTCGATTGTCATCAACGAGTGCCCACACAGATTGATATAGGTTTAAATTGTTAAAGAGCGTTCTAACTATCGAATCTTTATCAGTTTCAATCAGTTAGGGATGCGTATTCTACGCGTCCTGACTGTAAAGTCAAGATACAATTTTCAATCTATTCATTAAAAACGGTATATTGACTTCACTCAACTTTGAGCGAAATAAATGCCCGTATGTAATACGGGCAATCATAGTCATCCTACATAAAGTCTTACTTGTGCGCTTTATCTAGTGCTGTTTTATCTTTCCTAAAAAAGATAAAAACGATGTTAAAACCTGGCGATGTCCTACTCTCACATGGGGAGACCCCACACTACCATCGGCGCTGTTGCGTTTCACTTCTGAGTTCGGCATGGGTTCAGGTGGGTCCACAACGCTATGGTCGCCAAGCAAATTTGGTCAAGCTTCCTATCACGATAGAAAACTCTAATAATCTGGATTACTGACTTAAATAAAAGTTTTCACACATTCAATGTTCTTACATTGAGTCCACAAAACCCCTTGGGTGTTGTATGGTTAAGCCTCACGGGCAATTAGTACAGGTTAGCTCAACGCCTCACAACGCTTACACACCCTGCCTATCAACGTTCTAGTCTCGAACAACCCTTTAGGACACGTAAAGTGCCAGGGAAGACTCATCTCAAGGCTCGCTTCGCGCTTAGATGCTTTCAGCGCTTATCGATTCCGAACTTAGCTACCGGGCAATGCCATTGGCATGACAACCCGAACACCAGTGGTTCGTCCACTCCGGTCCTCTCGTACTAGGAGCAGCCCCTTTCAATCTTCCAACGCCCACGGCAGATAGGGACCGAACTGTCTCACGACGTTCTAAACCCAGCTCGCGTACCACTTTAAATGGCGAACAGCCATACCCTTGGGACCGACTTCAGCCCCAGGATGTGATGAGCCGACATCGAGGTGCCAAACACCGCCGTCGATATGAACTCTTGGGCGGTATCAGCCTGTTATCCCCGGAGTACCTTTTATCCGTTGAGCGATGGCCCTTCCATTCAGAACCACCGGATCACTATGACCTGCTTTCGCACCTGCTCGAATTGTCATTCTCGCAGTCAAGCGGGCTTATGCCATTGCACTAACCACACGATGTCCAACCGTGTTTAGCCCACCTTCGTGCTCCTCCGTTACTCTTTGGGAGGAGACCGCCCCAGTCAAACTACCCACCAGGCACTGTCCGCAACCCCGATAAGGGGCCGACGTTAGAACATCAAGCATACAAGGGTGGTATTTCAAGGTCGACTCCACTCCATCTAGCGACGAAGTTTCAAAGTCTCCCACCTATCCTACACATGTAGGGTCAATGTTCAGTGCCAAGCTGTAGTAAAGGTTCACGGGGTCTTTCCGTCTAGCCGCGGGTACACTGCATCTTCACAGCGATTTCAATTTCACTGAGTCTCGGGTGGAGACAGCGTGGCCATCATTACGCCATTCGTGCAGGTCGGAACTTACCCGACAAGGAATTTCGCTACCTTAGGACCGTTATAGTTACGGCCGCCGTTTACCGGGGCTTCGATCAAGAGCTTCGTCCGAAGACTAACCCCATCAATTAACCTTCCGGCACCGGGCAGGCGTCACACCGTATACGTCATCTTACGATTTTGCACAGTGCTGTGTTTTTAATAAACAGTTGCAGCCACCTGGTATCTGCGACTCCCGATAGCTCCATCCGCAAGGGATTTCACCGTCAAGAGCGTACCTTCTCCCGAAGTTACGGTACCATTTTGCCTAGTTCCTTCACCCGAGTTCTCTCAAGCGCCTTGGTATTCTCTACCCGACCACCTGTGTCGGTTTGGGGTACGATTTCTTATAATCTGAAGCTTAGAGGCTTTTCCTGGAAGCATGGCATCAATGACTTCATCACCGTAGTGACTCGACATCGGGTCTCAGCCTAACAATTTCCCGGATTTACCTAAGAAATTAGCCTACACCCTTGAACCTGGACTACCATCGCCAGGCTCACCTAGCCTTCTCCGTCCCCCCATCGCAATTATAAGAAGTACGGGAATATTAACCCGTTTCCCATCGACTACGCCTTTCGGCCTCGCCTTAGGGGTCGACTTACCCTGCCCCGATTAACGTTGGACAGGAACCCTTGGTCTTCCGGCGTGGGAGTTTTTCACTCCCATTATCGTTACTCATGTCAGCATTCGCACTTCTGATACCTCCAGCAGACCTTACAGTCCACCTTCAACGGCTTACAGAACGCTCCCCTACCCAACATAATAAATTACATTGCCGCAGCTTCGGTGTATAGCTTAGCCCCGTTACATCTTCCGCGCAGGCCGACTCGACCAGTGAGCTATTACGCTTTCTTTAAATGATGGCTGCTTCTAAGCCAACATCCTGGCTGTCTGAGCCTTCCCACATCGTTTCCCACTTAGCTATACTTTGGGACCTTAGCTGGCGGTCTGGGTTGTTTCCCTCTCCACGACGGACGTTAGCACCCGCCGTGTGTCTCCCGGATAGTACTTACTGGTATTCGGAGTTTGCAAAGGGTTGGTAAGTCGGGATGACCCCCTAGCCTTAACAGTGCTCTACCCCCAGTAGTATTCGTCCGAGGCGCTACCTAAATAGCTTTCGGGGAGAACCAGCTATCTCCAGGTTTGATTGGCCTTTCACCCCTAGCCACAAGTCATCCGCTAATTTTTCAACATTAGTCGGTTCGGTCCTCCAGTTGATGTTACTCAACCTTCAACCTGCCCATGGCTAGATCACCTGGTTTCGGGTCTATACCTAGCAACTCGACGCCCAGTTAAGACTCGGTTTCCCTACGGCTCCCCTATACGGTTAACCTTGCTACTAAATATAAGTCGCTGACCCATTATACAAAAGGTACGCAGTCACAGGACGCAATGCCTGCTCCTACTGCTTGTACGTACACGGTTTCAGGTTCTATTTCACTCCCCTCACAGGGGTTCTTTTCGCCTTTCCCTCACGGTACTGGTTCACTATCGGTCAGTCAGTAGTATTTAGCCTTGGAGGATGGTCCCCCCATATTCAAACAGGATATCACGTGTCCCGCCTTACTCGTTTTCACTTAAAATGATGTGTCGGTTACAGGGCTATCACCTTGTATCGCGATACTTTCCAGAATCTTCACCTGCATCATTAAAAGCTTAAGGGCTAATCCAATTTCGCTCGCCGCTACTTTCGGAATCTCGGTTGATTTCTACTCCTCCGGGTACTTAGATGTTTCAGTTCCCCGGGTTTGCCTTATTAACCTATGTATTCAGTTAATAATACTAGCTTTTGCTAGTGGGTTTCCCCATTCGGAAATCGTAGACTCAAGTGGCTTTTACTGCCTTATCTACGCTTATCGCAAGTTAATACGTCCTTCATCGCCTCTGACTGCCAAGGCATCCACCGTGTACGCTTAGTCACTTAACCATACAACCCCAAAGGGTTTCGCTTACGCGAAATAACAACGAATTGTTATTGTATTAGCAACCAAGGTTTCTATCGTTGCCTCATTATTTGAATGAGCGAGACAACATTTTCGATTTTGCCGGACTCAAATATTAAACATCTAACCGAAGTTAGCTGTTTCCAAGAACACTTGAATGTGTGTTGGTTTGTTATCACCGAAGTGACAACAAGACCCTAGAGTTTCCTTTTAAAAAAAGGATCCAATAGGATTTGAGAACTTTTATTTTGATAAATAATAATCAATTATTTATCAGTCAGCTTTCCAAATTGTTAAAGAGCAAAGATTCATCAAATGAACCATTTTTAAATATTCTTTTCTCTATGCAGAGTAAAAACACTTAAAGATGGTGGAGCTATGCGGGATCGAACCGCAGACCTCCTGCGTGCAAGGCAGGCGCTCTCCCAGCTGAGCTATAACCCCATCAGTTGGGTGTTTTTTTGATAACTCATTAAACTAAACTGAGAAAATTCTTTTTATGCAAGGCAAGTTAGGAGGAGGCATAATAATAATATGCGACGACTGACTTAACGCGGCAGAAGAAGATTTTGGTGGGTCTGAGTGGACTTGAACCACCGACCTCCCGCTTATCAGGCGAGCGCTCTAACCAGCTGAGCTACAGACCCATTCTTGCTTTATGTTTTCTCTTAGTTGAACGAAGAAAAATCATGACGCAATAACAGAAGATATTTCTGAGTTATCATCTCTTTGCTTTTCTAAACCTATTTCAATCTGTGTGGACACTCATCATGCGCAATCATCGTTTAAGGAGGTGATCCAGCCCCAGGTTCCCCTAGGGCTACCTTGTTACGACTTCACCCCAGTCATGAACCACAAAGTGGTAAGCGTCCCCCCGAAGGTTAAACTACCTACTTCTTTTGCAGCCCACTCCCATGGTGTGACGGGCGGTGTGTACAAGGCCCGGGAACGTATTCACCGTAGCATTCTGATCTACGATTACTAGCGATTCCGACTTCATGGAGTCGAGTTGCAGACTCCAATCCGGACTACGACGCACTTTTTGGGATTCGCTCACTATTGCTAGCTGGCTGCCCTCTGTATGCGCCATTGTAGCACGTGTGTAGCCCTACTCGTAAGGGCCATGATGACTTGACGTCGTCCCCACCTTCCTCCGGTTTATCACCGGCAGTCTCCCCAAAGTTCCCGACATAACTCGCTGGCAATTAAGGATAAGGGTTGCGCTCGTTGCGGGACTTAACCCAACATTTCACAACACGAGCTGACGACAGCCATGCAGCACCTGTCTCAGAGCTCCCGAAGGCACGCCTGTGTCTCCACTGGCTTCTCTGGATGTCAAGAGTAGGTAAGGTTCTTCGCGTTGCATCGAATTAAACCACATGCTCCACCGCTTGTGCGGGCCCCCGTCAATTCATTTGAGTTTTAATCTTGCGACCGTACTCCCCAGGCGGTCTACTTAACGCGTTAGCTCCGAAAGCCACGGCTCAAGGCCACAACCTTCAAGTAGACATCGTTTACGGCGTGGACTACCAGGGTATCTAATCCTGTTTGCTCCCCACGCTTTCGCATCTGAGTGTCAGTATCTGTCCAGGGGGCCGCCTTCGCCACTGGTATTCCTTCAGATCTCTACGCATTTCACCGCTACACCTGAAATTCTACCCCCCTCTACAGTACTCTAGTTTGCCAGTTTCAAATGACCTTCCGGGGTTGAGCCCCGGGCTTTCACATCTGACTTAACAAACCACCTGCATGCGCTTTACGCCCAGTAATTCCGATTAACGCTCGCACCCTCCGTATTACCGCGGCTGCTGGCACGGAGTTAGCCGGTGCTTCTTCTGTAGCTAACGTCAAACAATAAGCGTATTAAACTTACTGTCTTCCTCACTACTGAAAGTACTTTACAACCCGAAGGCCTTCTTCATACACGCGGCATGGCTGCATCAGGCTTTCGCCCATTGTGCAATATTCCCCACTGCTGCCTCCCGTAGGAGTCTGGACCGTGTCTCAGTTCCAGTGTGGCTGATCATCCTCTCAGACCAGCTAGAGATCGTCGCCTTGGTGAGCCATTACCCCACCAACTAGCTAATCTCACTTAGGCTTATCCAATCGCGGAAGGCCCGAAGGTCCCCTCCTTTCCCCCGTAGGGCGTATGCGGTATTAGCTATCGTTTCCAATAGTTATCCCCCTCAACTGGGCAAATTCCTAAGCATTACTCACCCGTCCGCCGCTCGACGCCTATTAACGCTCCCGAAGGATTGTTAATTTCGTTTCCGCTCGACTTGCATGTGTTAAGCCTGCCGCCAGCGTTCAATCTGAGCCATGATCAAACTCTTCAATTTAAGTTCTTTTTGGCTCAATGAATACTGACTTTAAATTGCCTTTTACTTTAGATAACCAAAGGTTAAATAGTAAAGTGTTCTTTAAAGTTCTATCACTCCAACAGAGTGATATTTAAATAACTGTGTTCAACGTTAATTCACTTTCACTTTTAAAAAAGTAAAAACAAAATAAGCATCAAATTAGGTCACTCAGTTCATTGAAACCGTTGTTGATTTCGTGCCCTAAAGCAGAGAATCATCTTCGATTGTCATCAACGAGTGCCCACACAGATTGATATAGGTTTAAATTGTTAAAGAGCGTTCTAACTATCGAATCTTTATCAGTTCCAATCAGTTAGGGATGCGTATTCTACGCTTCCATTTTAATGAGTCAAGATCTTTTTGGATCCTTTTCTCATCACCATTTTTCACTGTACTTTCTGTTGCTGTACTCCGTGTTGGTGAGGGCGCATTATAGGGAGGTTTTTTTTTCTGGCAAGATCTTTTTTGATTTATTTTTCTGCTTGCTTAAAAAACGATCAAACAGATATTTATTGGATAAAATTTCAACATTTGAGCAGAGTCACATCAATAGGTTGGAAATTAAGCAGAGTTACCCGTAGTATTCAGGAAGCTATATTTGTTAGCTATATATCCCATTTTTTTTATCTACTAGACGTTGTATTCAAATATGAACTCTAAAAAATTTATCTTTTTAATAATCGCTCTCGCTGTACTTGGCGCTGCTATCTTTTCTCAATTAGCAGTTTCTCCCGCTATATCTTTTGTAATTGGTGTAGTTGCATCAGCATTTATCCTTAACCTTTCTTGTTCTACTTCTTCTTCTCCTGCGACACCAAAAGACAAACCATCTACAACAACACTGTATGTTGGTAATCTTCCATACAAAGCGAACGAAACCAATGTTCGTCAAGTATTTTCTGAACATGGCGAAGTATTTGCCGTACGCTTAATGAAAGACAAACGAACTGGTAAACGACGCGGTTTTGGCTTTGTTGTGGTTGGCAGTAACGATGTCGATAATGTTATTTCTGGATTAAACGATCATGATTATATGCAGCGTACTTTGAAAGTACGTATCGCCAATGATCCTAAACATCCTGAGTCGGAATCGTCTCAATAGTTTCAAAACCAAGTTTTTTGAACGTTATGTATAGTGCTTCTTCTTTTTTAGAAGAAGCACTATTGTAAGCAACCATTTCTCGCTTGCTCTTCATATCATGATTAAAATTGATTAACGAAACTACCCTTCTCGCAATAGCCGCTCCTGAATCAATAATTTGAACCTTATTCCCTAACACTTGTTTTATTTCATCTCTAAGCAAAGGGAAATGTGTACAACCTAAAACCGCTACGTCTATTTTTCCGATAAGTGGCTTCAATACACAAGCTAAAGATTCCATACAGACCGGTTTGCCTTTTAGTTTGTTCTCTGCCATATCGACTAATTCCGTCGATCCTAATAGCTTAATCGGAACAGAAGACAGATAATGTTTAATAAGGGTTTGAGTATACTCTCGCTTTACCGTTGCAGGTGTCGCGATAAGTCCGACTGCAATATTTGAAATAAGAGATGCTGGCTTTATTGCCGGTACAACACCAACAACAGGTATAGAAAATGATTCGCGTAATGAAGGAAGTACAATTGTACTTGCTGTATTGCATGCTATGACAATAACGTCAACCCGATGCCGCTGAGTAGCATAACGCACCATATCATTCACTCTTTCGATGAGCGTATCAGGGTCAAGCTCACCGTAGGGGTAACCTTTGTCATCAAATAGATAGATATAATTTGCGTTAGGAAGTTCTTTGCAAACTTCTTGATAAACTGACAATCCACCAACGCCAGAATCGAAGATCAGGATATTAGCTTGCTGTGGCAAAGTTAAAACCAGTCAGGTAAAGAAGAAAGATCTTACTTAATAGTTTCTATTTGGCAACAATAAAGTCAACTATCTAAGCGCTAGGATTTGTTATTGTTAATATCTCAATATATCTAAACATAGAAAACCCCCAATGCCAGTTAGTCCAACAATTGAGGGGTTTTCATAAAGCCGTTTTGCAATTTAGAACTGATAAGTTCCAGTAAAAAATGCAGTTCGGCCAGGTCCTTTGTAATAGTAATTATCGCCAGTCACGAAACTACTACTCCCATAACCTGTTTCATAATCAGTATCAAAAGCATTATTTACCCGCAATCCTAATTTAAGAGAACTCGTCGCCAAATATCCTATACCTAAATCAACAACAGTATAAGCATCAAGTTCCTTGTCAGAATTGTCTGCTCTTTCTCCCGTATATAACGCCGACACACTCAGATCGAAGTTTTCATAAAAATACATCATATTCCAAGCAAATTTATTTTCAGGGATACGAACTAATGCATCTCCTGTACTTTTATCTTCTGAATCCATCCATTCAGCAACAAGTTCATGGTTGATTGGCCCCGTATAGAAATCAATTGCGACTTCAATGCCTTCTATTGTCGCATCATTAACATTTGAAGGTGTCCATTTTCCGCTTCCATTCTCTTGAGCCCAATTTATAAGGTTTTCGATTTCTGTTTTATATGCCGTAATGCTCCAGTTTAACACTTCGTAGTTGCCTCGAAGACCAACCTCCGCGGACTCCGACTCTTCCGGTTTTAAATTTGGGTTACCTTTATCATAAGCAGATTCAGGCCAATACAAGTCGTTAAATGTTGGCGCTTTAAATGCACTACCAATAGAAGATACTATTTGAAGTGATTTCGAGATTTGATACCCTGCTGCCGCATTCCAAGTTGTCTTTCCACCAAATGCGCTATCATCATCATGTCTTAAACTCAGTTCTAAGCTTAGTGGATCAAATACAAAACTAGAGGTCAAGAATGCCGCTTTGTTTTCTTTATCTAGTTTTTCGTAATTATCCGTATTTGAGCCTCCTCTATCAGCGCTCTCTTTGTAATAATCTAATCCTGCATTAAGAACGATATTATTAAGAGCCAAATAGGTATTTACCCAGGAAACACCATTACGACGAGAAGTTATTGTCCCTTTCGCATTTTGTCCTTCAGCATCACCCGTTGCTTGATAACTCTTACCTAAAAAAAACTGTAGATTAGAAAGGTAATTCTTTTTTTCATATGTAACACCACTGGACAAACTATAGAACTCATCATCTTGTTGATTTTTCGAACCGTCATATTGACCTGCGTATTCGAAATCTGACGATTTGTCATATCCACTAAACATCAAAGACCATTCATCATTTAGTTGGTGATTAATATGACCGAATGCTGTTTGGGCTGAATAACCAAACTTTTCACCATCCGCGGCCAATTCATATATTTTGTAACCATCGCTTTGTTCTTTGTTTACTACAAAAGAACCTTGAGTATTTTCTGAAATATTACCTGATGACCGCCAACCAACTTGGCCATGATCTTCGCTACCATAACCTACTCTCAACTCATGGGTTTCTTCTGAAGATATAGTGCTTATCGCAATCACTCCGCCAATAGCATCAGATCCATAAACAGAAGCCCGTGGGCCTCTCACTATCTCAATACTCTGAATAGCAAAAGCGGGGATTAGTCCGATGGATGCTCCCCCCAACGTTGGCGAATTAACTCTAACGCCATCAACTAAAACGAGGGCATGCTTAGATTTCGTTCCACGGATATATATAGAAGAGGCATTGCCTTTGTTCCCTAGCGTATTAACCGTAATTCCAGGAACGCTTTTCAGTAACTCTAAAGCAGTGGTAGCTTGCGTCGCTTCTATACGCTCTCTATCAATAACCGTTATTGAAGCCAGAGCGGAACTCTCCGCTTGTTCAAAACGGTTGGCTGTAACAACGACAGTTTCGATATCAGAAGAAGATTGTGCAAAAGAGAGTGGTGATGCAGAAACTAGCGATGCCACTGCGGCCGCTATTATTGATTTGTTCATTAATAATCCTGTTCGCGTAAGTCCTAGCAAATGAGAAAGTTCATTTACTTGCTGGCAGGTATTCGGACTTAGGAGCATGACCTATGATAATATTAGTTGGTCGCCTAGCATCTCACTTCCCACTCATCATTGGATGTAGCAGTGTGTGGTTTTCACCGTAGATGTTCGTTCTCTTTTACCGCTGCGCGTCAGTTCTGGATTTTCACCAGATTCCCATTTCAGGCAATTTATAGTTTCAATTGCCACCAGCTCTGGAACGGATACTAATTATCAATATATCTCTTGTCTAGTGGAAAAAATTACGTTTCTACATGAAACTTATTCATATCAGTACTGGACAACCAAGCCGGATTGAATAAAATCTGCGCTCCTTGTGTAAAGTTAAAGGCATATCTATGGCAAACCTGGAAATAAACTCTAATCGCTACCACGAACAGCTGAAAGAGAAGGCGAATCGTCTCAACGAAATGTTTGTTGAATATGATGTACCTGAGTTGGAAATATTTGAATCTCCTGAGCAAAATTATCGTATGAGAGCCGAATTTCGCGTTTGGCACGAAGGTGAAGCTCTTTATTACATAATGTTTAATCAAGGAACTCGTGAGAAAATTCGCGTTGATCAATTCCCTGCGGCCAGCAACGTAATTAACGAGTTGATGCCACTCCTTATAGATACGATCAAAAACAACGATGACCTTCGGAAAAAACTGTTTCAAGTTGATTTTCTGTCAACCTTAAATGGCGAAGTGCTTATTTCTCTTCTTTATCACCGTCAGCTTGATGATAAATGGACTGAAGAGGCAAAAGCATTGAGGGTATTGCTTAATAATAGAGGCTTCAATCTTAATATTATCGGACGAGCAAGAAAAATGAAAATAGTGCTCGAGCGTGATTATGTGATTGAAAAATTAAATGTTCATGGCCGTACCTATATCTATCAACAAGTAGAAAATAGCTTTACTCAACCGAACGGTATTGTTGCTCAGAAAATGCTGGAGTGGGCGGTAGACTGTACGAAAGAAAGCAGTGGTGATTTATTAGAGCTCTATTGTGGGAACGGTAACTTTTCATTAGCCCTCGCTCAAAATTTTGAACGCGTACTCGCAACCGAAGTCGCTATGCCATCAGTAGTTTCAGCTCAATACAATATCACGGCAAATAAGATAGATAATGTCCAAATTATCCGTATGTCCGCTGAGGAGTTTACCGAAGCGATGGAAGGTAAACGGGAGTTTCGACGTTTAAAACAAGCGAATATTGACCTAACTAGTTACAACTGCAACACTATTTTTGTCGATCCACCAAGATCTGGCATGGACGAAGACACTTGTAGAATGGTTCAAGGTTATGAACGAATTTTATATATCTCTTGCAGCCCTGAAACGCTCAAAGAAAATCTCGAATTATTGTCTACAACTCACAAAATTATCAGATTCGCTCTATTTGACCAATTTCCTTACACCCACCATATGGAAGCTGGTGTTCTTTTAGAAAGGCGCAAATAAAGTAAATTAAAAAACGAGCATATCGCTCGTTTTTTAAATACCTAACTAGCTACTCACCCTTAGCGATGAAACCTAGTTTTTTCCCTACCCATAACAGTAACAACAACGTTACTATAATGGCGAAAAAATTCGATCCCGCCCCCGGATACTGAGCTTTTATAAATGCTGAGTAACCAAAAGCACCTACAAAAAAACAAGCCAAACCAACCAATGGGAGTTCTTCTGAAACGGGGTTACGTAAATAATTTTGATAAAGCATTTGTACTGATAGTACCAGTGCTATCAGTGGGAAAATGGAGAAAGCGACCTCGGTTACCGTCAACACAGAAAGTAATGCATTGCTGCACATACCCACAATTACCGCTAAAAGTAGCGTTTTTCTAGCAGAGTCACTTTTCGTTGGATTAGATTCATTCGACATAGTTATATCCTATTGTTTTGTCTTTCTCGCTCTTTTCTGTACCAATAAGCACCTTTGGCGGTCATTCTTAATTGCATCACTAACCTTTCAGTTAGTTCTTCTCTTTCATCTTTACTTAAATCCAACGCTTCTGCGCCGGAGCTAAATACCAAGATCACCGATGCTTCCGCCTGAATAGAAGCTTCCTCTCTATCCATTCCTGTGCTTATCAAATATTCGGTCATTTCAGCCACGAAATGTTGCATCTCTCTTGCCACTGCGGCTCTAAATTCAGCCGATGTACCTGAGCGTTCACGCAATAACAATCGAAACACGTTAGGGCTACTATCAATAAATTCCATAAAGGTTTCTACTGAAGTTCGAATAACACTGCCTTCTTTGGCAATTCGCTGCCTTGCTTGCCTCATAAGTTGCCTTAGGAGTAACCCGCCTTCATCAACCAAGGTTAATCCTAATTCATCCATATCTTTGAAATGACGATAGAATGAGGTTGGCGCAATACCTGCTTCCCTCGCGACTTCTCTTAAACTCAAATTTGAGAAACTGCGATCGGCTCTAAGCTGATTGAATGCTGCATCAATTAATGATCGGCGTGTTTTTTCTTTTTGTAGCGCACGAATTCCCATAGGGGGTTATTTTTACCAATAAAGCCAATTAACGTCTAATTACTATAACGCGAATTCGGACCAGTGAGAAATACACATTGTAAAAGCACAACTAACATCCATTAGATTTGCATAAGTCCGTGATCATTACCACTCTATAGTGTGATGACCATTTACCTATGGTGATAACAAGTTAAAATCTCGCTACAGCAATGTTAACAAAAATCATGGAAGGCGAATCAATATGGCTCGAAAAACTCACTTTGATGTGATCGTAATCGGTAGTGGTCCTGGAGGTGAAGGGGCAGCAATGGGATTAACCAAAGCAGGGTTAAATGTCGCCATAATTGAAAAGGAGCCAAGTGTTGGTGGCGGATGTACGCACTGGGGGACGATTCCTTCGAAAGCATTGAGACACGCAGTAAGCCGAATCATCGAATTTAATAGTAATCCACTGTTTCATCGCAATGTAAATAACGTGCATGCCTCTTTTGCCGATATTCTTAGCCATGCGAAAACCGTTATTGATAAGCAAACACGCCTTCGTCAAGGTTTTTATGATCGCAACCAATGTGACCTTATTTTTGGTAAAGCTCATTTTGTAGATAAAAATCAGGTTGCTGTAAAACAGGCTGACGGGAGCCTAGAATATTATACTGCGGACAAATTTGTCATCGCGACAGGTTCCAGACCTTACCAGCCCGAAGACGTTGACTTTAATCATCCTCGTATTTACGACAGCGACTCAATTCTTTCTTTAGGACATACTCCAAGAAACATCATTATTTACGGTGCAGGTGTCATCGGCTGCGAATACGCTTCCATCTTTCGCGGGTTAGATGTAAAAACCGATCTCATCAACACACGAGATCGCTTACTCTCATTTTTAGATAATGAAACTTCTGATGCTCTTTCATATCATTTTTGGAATAGTGGCGTTGTCATCCGAAATGACGAGACATATGAGAAAGTCGAAGCCACTGATGACGGTGTAATTATACACTTACAATCAGGGAAAAAAATGCGTGCAGACTGTTTGCTCTACGCCAATGGTCGAACGGGTAATACCGACAAACTAAACCTCGAATCAGCTGGATTGACTGCTGACGCCAGAGGGTCTCTAAGCGTCAATAAAAAATATCAAACAAAAGTAGAGCATATTTATGCCGTCGGAGATGTTATTGGATACCCTAGCTTAGCTAGTGCTGCATACGATCAAGGTCGATTTGTGGCACAGAACATTGTGAAAGGAAAAGCCGATACCCACTTAATAGAAGATATCCCTACTGGGATATACACCATACCGGAAATTAGTTCTGTGGGTAAAACAGAACAAGAACTCACTGCTGCGAAGGTTCCATATGAAGTCGGACGCTCTTCGTTTAAACACCTCGCTCGAGCTCAGATCGCCGGAAAAGATATTGGCAGCCTAAAAATTCTCTTTCATAGAGAAACCAAGGAGATATTGGGTATTCACTGTTTCGGGGAGCGCGCTGCGGAAATTATTCATATCGGGCAGGCTATAATGGAGCAAAAAGGAAAGGCGAATAACATCGAATATTTCGTCAATACGACCTTTAATTACCCCACAATGGCAGAAGCTTACCGAGTAGCGGCTTTAAACGGACTTAATCGTCTGTTTTAAAATAAAAGACTATACGCGGTAGTCATTATGTTCAGGCTGAGAATACCTCAGCCTGAACGAACTCTCAGAGAAAAACACCTCTTCTCCACTGCAAAACAAAAACAAACCCTAAACTTACACCACGTATGACCATAAAACTTATCATCGCCGCCCATAAGGCGTGATTACCAAAACCGCTCATCAAACCGAAGACCGAAAAAAAGGTACAAGTGGCAATAAACATGCTATTTCTCATCTCCTTGCCTTTTGTCGCACCGATAAAAATACCATCTAAAACAAAACACCACATAGCACACAATGGCATAGCAATTAACCAAGGGAGGTACACACTGGCAATCTTATTAACACGTTCAATATCAGTGATCATGGAGATTAAGTTGTTACCAAAGAGATAAAAAACGCACCCTAGAAAGAAACAAATGACGAAACTCCAAATAAACGTAACCATTATCGACTCTTTCAACGCCTCTCTATTTTTCGCGCCTATCGCTTTGCCCACCATGGCTTCAATGGCATAAGCAAACCCATCCATACCATAAGATATAATCATCAGAAAACTCATCAATACTGCATTAGCTGCGACGACATCATCACCATAGCTTGCTCCTTGAAAGGTCATGAAGCTAAAGGCACCCTGTAGGCATAGCGAACGTAGAAAAATATCTCGATTGAGTTTGACGAACCGTGATAGTCCACTCGTTAACCTTATGTTTTTTTTTCGTACTATTGATGAGATAGTAGGCAACTGAAAGTCTTTCCACGTCTTAACAATAAAACCCAAACCAATAACTAAGCTTGTGTATTCTGCAATAACAGAAGCAAGAGCGGCCCCTTCTACTCCCCAATTGAATCCAACCACAAAAAGAAAGTCTAAAGCAATATTGGTTACGTTGGCGAAAATCACCATCCACATGGGTGCTCGTGAGTTTTGGGTGCCTAACAACCAACCAAGCATGACATAATTAACAAGAGAAGCTGGTGCGCTCCACGCTCTAATAACAAAATAGGCCTCCCCGTAGTGCTTAACCTCATTACTCGCACGACTAAAATCGAAAATAATATCAGCCACCACTCGATGAAAAAGCAGAAATATTATTGCGAATGCAAAGGCCATAATCAAACCTTGAAGCAGAACCAAAACTAGTTGTTCTTTTTTCTCTCCACCTAGAGCTTGGGCGGTTAACCCAGTTGTCGACATTCTTAAAAAACCTAACAACCAGAACGTCACGCTGATCATCGTCCCACCCAAGGCGACACCACCTAAATACCATGAATGTTCTAAATGACCGATCACAGCGGCATCAACCAACCCCAGCAATGGAACAGTGATATTTGAAAGAACCATCGGAATAGCAAGAAGAAGTACTTGTTTGTGGATCGATTTATTCTGAAGCGTAGATAAAAAAGAATTAGACACATAAACCTCACTAAGTTGCTAGGAAGTGTAACTTAGTGATTCACTCATTGTCCCGTTAAATTACCAAGATAACTCAACGACAATCGGAGTAAGCCTATGTCTTAATGTTGGAAATGCAGCAATGGCACGTTGCCAAACTTTCCACCGTCCACAATTGTCATCAAATGGGGAGAATAATTTAATATATTTGCACCAAGGCAACCATTGCAACAGCTTTTCTGTTGGTTTATTAAAACCATGAGAATAGTTTTGGCTTCCTAATCTTTGCCCATAGCGAGTCGACGCTTTGTCACCGGCTACAACAATACAAGCATGGCATTGATTAAAATATCGACTCATATTTTGGACAAACTGAGCCACATCAGATTCTGAACGCGATAACAGCGCTTGTTCACAAACGATAATAACGGGCACATTGTTCGGTATAGATAAGGTTTGTACCCAATTAAAGCTATCGACGGAGCCATTGATTAATTTGTATCTATCACTTGGATGAAATAACTTTTCCCTCCAAAGCAAGTGCTCAGAAATGTCCAGCTCTACCCAGTGACACAAGCCATTATCTAATCGATAAAATCGAGTATCTAATCCTCCACCTATATTTAATACCCAAGCGTTAGGATGATCTTTTAAAAAAGCACCGACTCTTTCGTCGCAAAGCTTGGTAATCGTCGCATGCAATAGTTGTTTCTGAGCAATATCACCAGAAAGGCATTCTGAAGAAAGCTGACAGTATCGACAGGCATTAGCCGCTATAGGATCATAGACCAAACCATCATTAACCAGACTTTCTCGACTTCTTAACCACATGGGTTGTAGTAAGTGAACTGGCACATCATAGTGAGGCTTATTATTGATATTGGTTGAGGCTTTTATATATTGAACATTCATTATCATCTCTCCCGAATCAAAGATGATAATGATTATTATTTAGATTATCAAGTTATAAATTACATCCAGTCCGTATTTCGAATAATACCGACAGCAACACCTTCTATAGCTAAATGCTGTGATTCTAGATCGACTTTAATTGGAGAGAAATCTTCATTTTCTGCATGAAGCAATACTGTTGACCCTTTCCTTTCAAGCCGTTTAACTGTGACGTCATCATCGACACGAGCCACAACAACTTGACCATCTCTGACGTCTTGTGTTTTGTGTACCGCCAACAAATCACCATCCATGATGCCTATGTCTTTCATACTTTCACCTTGAACGCGAAGTAAAAAATCGGCTTGAGGTCGAAACATCGTAGGATCAACTTTATAGTTCGCTTCAACATGCTCTTGCGCCAAAATAGGTTCGCCAGCCGCGACTTGCCCTATTAATGGCAATCCTAAATCATCATTTACAGCATCACTTTGAAGCAAAACTCGAATCCCCCTAGATGCGCCAGGGATAATCTCAATAGCTTGCTTTTTAGCAAGGGCTTTTAAATGCTCTTCTGCGGCATTAGCAGAACGGAAACCCAACTCTCTAGCGATTTCTGCTCGTGTTGGGGGCATACCAGAATCTTCAATTTTGTCTCTAATCAGATCTAATACTTGTTGTTGACGAGGGGTTAACGGCTTCATAAGTCACCTGTTTTTTTATACAGTTAACTGTGAGTATATCCAGTATTTATTCGTTTGCAACGGAAAGGTGTCATTTTTTAACCAATGACCCATTGTTCATCTCTGTTTAGTCAATTATCAATTGCGTTTCATACTTGGCACGATTCATTGAGATCATCGTTTTGAACGTTTTAATATTTTCATTACTAAAGAAAATCGTCTCTTTTAGCCTCTCGTAAGTACGTAAGTCCGCCACATCAATAATCAGTACAAAATCCACCTCACCGGTCACCTGATAACACTCTTTCACTTCAGGTACACCTTGGAGTTGTTTTATAAAATTTTGATTAATCTGCTTTTTATCCCTCTCCATACATACCTCAACAACAATGTGTAATGGATTACCTAATTTTTCTGGGTTCAGAATGGCAACCTTTCGACTAATTACACCTTCTGTTGTTAGTCGCTGTACTCGCTTCAGACATGCAGGAGGAGACAATGCCACCCTTTCAGCAAGATCAACATTGGTAATAGAGCAGTCGATCTGCAATTCTCGCAAAATAGCTTTATCTGTCCGATCAAGAAACACTATTAACCTCACTCACCCATTATCAGAATAAAATACATTTATGGCTCTAAATTACAGCAATAATTTTTCAAATCTACTCTAAACTAATTAACTTGTAGAAGAATGATGCAGGTAAATAGATAATTATTGCCCTAATCCATCTAAAACTCATAAATGAACGTCGGTTTTTTGTTCTTATCAAGATGAGTTTATAAAGTAACTGCGTGTTACTTTATAAAAATTTAATGCAATAGAGGTAATAAAAGCCCTACCGGTGGATGTCGTTTGTCCCAAATTCAAGTTACTTATAAACGCATTAAAAGGATAATGTTTCATGTGGAACAATACGTTCATCATCCATATATCAAATCAGATTAAAGAGATCGTCCGAGTCTATCTGGTTTTAGTCAAGGTAATGCTTCCGGCTGTCATTATCGTAAAACTGTTAGACTTAGTTGGCGCCACAGATCTGCTTGCTTACTGTCTTTCTCCTGCAATGGACATTGTAGGGTTACCGCAAGAAATGGGCTTGGTATGGGCCGTCGCCTTATTAACCAATATATATACCGCTATGGTGGTGTTCTACTCAATTGCAGCTAATAATGCAATTTCTGTCGCGGACATTTCGGTGCTAGGAGTCATGATATTAATTGCTCATGGACTACCTGTAGAGGGCGCTATAGCCAAGTCATTAGGTATTCGATGGAGAGTCACATTACTTGTAAGAGTGGGAGGAGCATTATTATTAGGGTCAATATTGAACCTCTTATATTCAACTCTGCAATGGAAACAAGAACCAATTGCTTTATCTTGGGCACCAACTACGAGTCATTCGTTTGGATGGATTCAGTGGAGTATTGAACAAGCACAACTTTTTGCTTCTATCTTTGTCATTCTAACCGCCCTAATCATAATGCTGCGAATTCTACGCTTACTTGGAATTGAGGCACTATTACACAAATTACTATCACCATTATTAAGAGGACTCACGTTAGGTAAAGAGGCCGCCAACATTACAATTATTGGAATGACACTGGGAATTTCGTTCGGTGCAGGATTACTCATCGATGAAGTTAAAAAAGGGCACATTAGCAAACGGGATACTGCACTTGTCATGGGTTTCCTTGGGTTATGTCACAGCATAATTGAAGACACGCTGTTGATACTATTGCTCGGCGCTGACGTATACGCCATTCTTTGGGGAAGGCTTGTTTTCGCTATCTGCATCGTTGCTATTTGGGGACGAATGTATAAGCAATAAAATACAAGGTTAAGTAAACTGGAGCAATAGTCGAAAATAGCGGCAACCCAAAAAGCTTCTTCGCTTTTAAACACTGCGGGTATGCCTTGTGTAGAATAGGAACCGACTTTAGCAATGCGTTTGAATCCCCTTTTTTTGTAATTCATTTATTGTTACCTGCTGTTATAATTAGCCAACATATCAACTGTAACAAAAATGATAGAACAAATTGATTTAGACATGAAAGCTTAGACTAGTTTCTGGTATTCTTTCGGCGCAAAACTATCTTCATCGAGATCCCCCATAAAACTTCGATTTTCATCAGAGTTTTGGGATGAGTTCGAACCCTTGAACATAGTGCATTTTTGATAACTCTTGAGGCGATAAACCTAATGTCATCTGGACGTATAATTCCACGCTCACTTTTAAAGCTCCCTCTCTCTTTATTAGTAAAGAGTACCGCTATTCCTACTGAGCCAATTAAAGATTTAGACATCGATTTGGATAAACCTATCGTCTACGCACTCCCATTTCGTTCCAATGTTGACCTTTTTACATTGAGAAGAAAAGCATTAGAAATCGGTTTACCTGATCCTCTTTTGCCACTGAAGATAAACGGGAAAGAGTTAGGTCGATATGTCTATATTAGTTCGAGGCCAACAATACTCAAAAATGACAAGCACATACCAAGTGCTTCCATTGCTCTATTTAGCGATTTATTGACGTTGCATGGAGAAGATTCAGAGTTAGATGTTCAGGTTATTCCTGCGACCGTTTTATGGGGAAGAAAACCGGGTAAAGAAGCTGATCTAAGACCTTATTTGCGCGCAATGAATGGCCCACAAAAAGCCGCAGCGGTCATTGTTTCTGGTCGTGATTGCCAAGTGAGGTTTAGTCCCGTTGTTTCGCTTCGTTATATGGCAGATGTACATGGTACAGATGAATCGATAGCGCATAAACTCGCTCGAGTAGCACGAACCCACTTCTCAAGACAAAAGCTAGCCGCTATTGGGCCTAAACTCCCTAATCGCGAGCAATTATTTACTCGGCTACTCGATTCAGAAGTGATCCAAAAAGCTATCGAGAATGAAGCCAGCAGTAAAAATATCAGTCTCGAAAAGGCGCGGAAAGAAGCGCACTCGATACTCGATGAAATTGCCGCTAATTTCTCATATTCTCTGATTAAGAACGGAGAGAGGATACTGGGTTGGTTATGGAATAAGCTTTATAAAGGGCTTAACATTAGCAACGCCACGACGGTACGTCGATTGGCACAAGATGGGCATGAAATAGTTTACGTCCCGTGTCATCGAAGCCATATGGACTATTTATTACTCTCTTACGTTCTTTACCATGAAGGGATGGTTCCTCCTCATATTGCGGCAGGCATTAACCTTAACTTCTTCCCCGCAGGCTATATATTCCGTCGTGGCGGTGCCTTTTTTATTCGTCGCAGCTTCAAAGGAAATAAACTCTACTCCACTATATTCCGTGAATACCTCTCTGAGTTATTTACTAAAGGCTACTCGGTTGAGTATTTCAGTGAAGGTGGTCGTTCTCGTACAGGTAGACTACTGCCAGCAAAAACAGGCATGCTAGCCATGACTATCCAAACTATGTTACGAGAACAGAGCCGCCCTGTCACCCTAGTCCCAGTCTACATTGGCTATGAACATGTAATGGAAGTATCCACTTACGCGAAAGAGTTACGTGGAAAACGCAAAGAAAAAGAGAACGCAGGACAGGTACTTAAAACGATACGTAAGCTTCGTAATTTTGGTCAAGGTTATGTAAACTTTGGCGAACCAATCCCTCTAAACCAGTTCCTTAACGAAGAAGTTCCGGAATGGAAACAAGATATCAATCCTCTTGATCCACCTAGACCTAAATGGTTGACGCCAACAGTCAATAAACTCGCTGTTAAGATGATGACTCATATCAACGATGCTGCAGCAGCAAATGCATTAACGCTATGCGCAACCGCTCTGCTTGCATCTCGTCAGCGCGCCCTATCAAAAGATACATTGGTCGTGCAGATTGACTCGTATTTATCCCTACTTAAGAATGTCCCATACTCAAATACATTTACCATGCCAGACAAAACCGCAACAGAGTTAGTTGAGCATGCGATTTCATTGGATAAATTCGTAATCGAAACCGACACTATGGGTGATATTGTTTCCCTAGATCGCAATCAATCCATCTTGATGACTTACTACCGTAATAACATTATTCACCTATTCGCAATACCATCATTAATTTCACACTTGGTTGTTCGTCATGAAAGTATATCCGTAAAATACATTAAGTCTGTAGTACACCAACTTTATCCTTTCTTGAAAAAAGAGTTGTTTTTGAATTATGATCAATCAAATATTGATCAAACGGTCGAAAGCATCTTAGATGAACTGGTAAGGCAAAAACTGGTTTGCCGTACAGAAGATAATATCTCTATCGACCAACCTAGAATTCAATCATTGATGTTGCTTGCCCGTACTATCGCAGAGACACTGCAACGCTATGCCATTTCAATCAATCTTCTAGGGGCTAATCCAGAACTTGAAAAACCTGATCTAGAGAAGAAATGCCAGGAAGTTGCTCAACGTCTCGGTAGATTGCACGGT
The DNA here is from genome assembly GCF_029016285.1 of Vibrio sp. DW001. Classification (NCBI taxonomy): domain Bacteria; kingdom Pseudomonadati; phylum Pseudomonadota; class Gammaproteobacteria; order Vibrionales; family Vibrionaceae; genus Vibrio; species Vibrio sp. DW001. The sequence goes on from NZ_CP091975.1 coordinate 3,656,321, forward strand.
ATCAATGCTCCAGAGTTTTTTGATAAAGGGGTATTTACTTCGTTATTTACAACATTGAAAGAACAACAATATATTGACGTGGATGGCAACTGTAATCTAGAGAACACTCAACATTTAGCTGATATGTTATCGGCGTTATTACCAACGGAAGTAAAGCTAACTATCCAAGAAAACCTATATAGTGAAGTAAAATAACCGTCATTTGAATAGCGTCATAACGAAAAAAGGTTCTGTCAATACAGAACCTTTTTCATCAAAACCATTTATTTGACGTCTTGGGTAGATTATAGATAACTAAGAAAAATCGACAAAGCCATAACTAATCCAACATTATTGTTATTTAAAAATGCCTTAAAACAGAGATTTCGTTCTCTCTTTTTAATCAAATTTTGTTGATACACAAACAATCCAGCCGACACTAGTATTCCCCAGTAAAAAACGGTACTTAGGTTCAGCCAGTTACCTAAAATCATAAACAATGCAAGCGTTAACAACTGCAATAAGCCAATAATAATTTTATCAAAACGACCAAACAAAATCGCGGTTGATTTTACCCCTATCCGCAAGTCATCATCTCTATCAACCATGGCATACTGAGTATCGTAAGCCATGGTCCATAACACATTAATGACAAATAATAACCATAAAGGAGACGTAAGTTCATTCGCTTGCGCAGCCCAAGCCATTGGTATCGCCCAACTGAATGCTAACCCTAGGAACAATTGAGGCAGATGAGTAAAACGCTTCATAAAAGGATAAATGAACGCCAATACGATACCGAAGAATGACAGCTTAACGGTGAGAGGATTCATAGTAAGTACAAGAAAAAAAGAAGATAACGCTAATATTAGAAATAAAACAATGGCTTCAAATGGTTTCACTTTCCCTGAAGGAAGAGGCCGTTGTTCTGTCCTTTGAACTCGTCCGTCAATTTTTCTATCTGCGAAATCATTGATAACACATCCAGCAGAGCGCATAAACAACACTCCAAAAACAAATACGATAACAACGTCTAATCTAGGATTACCTTCCGAAGCAAGTAACAAAGCCCATATGGTTGGCCACAGCAGTAATAATGAACCAATTGGTTTATCCATACGCATTAGTTGCCAGTAAGCTCTCGCTTTTACTAAGCTCATCTAAACCGTCTCCGTAAGATACACCGGTGAATCGGGAAGAAAAAGTTCTGCAACTAACATAGGTTTTTTATTCATCCATAAACGTGATCGTCTAGCAATAAGTCGCTGGTTAGGGAGGTTAACCCAGCCAAGTTGCAAGGCATCTCTACTCACACCCCCCACACTAAATACTGTTAATCCAAGTGGAATAGTACCCTGTTGAACTAAGTTATGTGGCTGTTCGTCCAAAGAAGCTTCAGGTATCAAAGTTCGACCAATGACCCATTCTTGCTCATCACCTAAAAGCATGACTTCTCTGAGTAAGCAACCAGTATCACTAAGAAGTTCTTTTTCTTCAATTGTGACCTCTCTAGCTGAAATCATCTCATTAAAAAGCATCTTAACCGTTAAGTTTTCACACTTTTCTTCAAAACGACGTGACAATGAGCCTCTTTCCAACAACCAATGTAGAGAAACACTCGAAGATAGTTCAAACTTGTCAATGTCTTGCCAATCAACTTTTTTGAGCGCAGCAATGTACAACGAAATCAGCTCAGTCATAGGTATATTTAATTAGTTCTAGTAATATAAGCAATTTATACTTGGTGTTTAGGCTAAAAAAGCCGCAGAATACAAACTTGTCTAGGTGCTACATTGTAGCAGACTAAGACGCCACGATAATCCGATAAAAAAAGAAAGATCTCATAAATATGCTTAAACAATATATTGTTTTAATAATTTTCGCTCTAACCAGTACTTTTTCAGTCACAACATATGCGGACGAAGAAGAGCAAAACAATGGGCCCACATTCGCCTATTATACACTGGCGCCCGATCTCACTACCAACGTATACACAAAAGGCAACAAACTGGCCTATCTGCAAGTCCGAGTCGATTTAATGGTCGCGGATAGCTCTTATGTTGTTGAACTAGAAAGACACGAACCTTTAATTCGAGATACTATCGTTGCATACATTGGTGAACAAACTGAAGATCAAGTAAAAACCCTTGCTGGAAGAGAAGAACTCAGAAAGCAACTCAAAGAAAATCTAAACAATTTGCTCATTGCCGAAACGGGTAAAACCCTCATAACAGATTTATTGTTTACTAAATTCCTCTTTCAATAATTCTGCTCTGATTTACCAAGCAATGGCATTTAAAGGCCATTGCTACGATAGACATTTTTTGCAATATACGATCATCAGCCATTTGTCTTTTTTGTCATCTGGCTATCAATCCAAGCAAGTAATAAACCAGACGCTAAACCAACCAAGTGAGCGGTATTAGCAATAGCCATATAAGGCTGCACATACCCTAGCACCAACCAAACAAGCATAAATATAACGATAGGTTTCGGTAAGCTCACCCCTTTCTCAGGCGATATGACACCTAACAACCATGAATATCCCATTAGCGCATACACCACTCCTGACAGTCCACCAAAGTTGGCACCTTCAACCCAATATTGACCCGCTCCCGACAGAGCCGATGATAATATAAAGATCTGCAATAATTTAATCGTACCAAGCCGCTTTTCTATATCTCCACCTAATTGCCACCACCACAGGAGATTAAAAGCAATATGGGTAACAGAGAAATGAATAAGTGCATGCGAAACCCAGCGCCAAATTTGCCACTTCTGTCCATCAAAAGCTGGAAAATGTGTTATTGAAAAAATTGAATTACCAAACCCTATTTGAAAAAGGATAAATAACGTAATAGAGACAGACATAATCAAAAGCGTAAAAGGTCCTGCTTTTGCTTTGACCATAGCCAGTATGCTGGGAGTCTGATATTTAAACTTTCTCGTTCTAGAGCCCGCGAGGTCCCACGATGCAGCTTGATACTTACTATCATTCGGATTCGCTAGGAAATGAGACAACTCCGATTCAGCTTCTAGTTTATCAATGTCGTCTTTAAGCCAAAGAGCAAATTGTCCCCCCCCCTCTGGCATCATATCGAGTTCTATTTTCCTTGATGCCATATAATCAATAAAAGCTTGAGCCGTTCTAGGGTTTTTGAGTGTGATTAGCTTAATCATTTAACCTCTCTGTATTGGCAAGTCAGCCATATGCCATGCTGTAAATCCGCCATCAACGCTATACACTTCTTCATAACCTTGATTCACTAAATATTGTGCGGCACCTTGACTGCTGACTCCGTGGTAGCACATAACAAGAATAGGGTGATCAAATTCAACCTCTTCCAGAAAGGCAACCATTGTATCGTTTGTTAAATGGCGAGCTGTTTCGGCATGGGAAGTAGTAAAAGAACCAGCATCTCGTATATCGAAAAGTGCTGCGCTTCTGTCGCTAATTAACTTCTTTGCTCCAACGGCATTTATCTTCTTAAAACTACTCATTGAGCTAACCTTCCCTGATGTTATTTTTGTCACTAGATTGTATACCAAGTGTTATTGGCACCCAAGTGACATAGCTTCTAACAAGAAATAAAAATTCTGTCGTTCTTCTGTCAAAATTATCTGAATAAGAGAATAAAAATTGCATTATTTTTTATCCACCGATGATCAATATTTCACCATCTGTGGATAAATCTGTGAATTACGTTGATAAAGTATCTCTTAATAAAAAGATCCACAACATGTAGTAGTGATCCTTATTTTTCTGTGTGTATCAAATAAACTATCCCCAATGGATATTCCCTCTTAATCCTAGTCTATCCGCTACTTCCTGACAGTTAATGAAAGTTTTCCTCACAGACTTATACACAGGTAAATTTCAATTTTGATCAAGCATATCGATCAATTTCGATCAGGCATAAAAAAACCGAGATCTCAACGATCTCGGCTCTAAAAAATTTTGGCGCTCTCAAAGTACTTTAAGTAGTGACAACGCTTTCTTATTAAAACTCGCCAACCGCCAGTTTTAACTTCTTCATTGCATTTTTTTCGAGTTGACGAATTCTCTCTGCAGAAACACTGTAGACTTCGGCTAGCTCTTGCAACGTTGATTTCTTATCATCTAACCAACGAGAACGGACGATATGTTGACTTCGTTCATCTAGCGTTGCCAAGGCATGAGTTAAGCGCGTATTAGTATGCGTTTCCCAATTATCAGCTTCAACATTATCTGCAACATCAGAATGTTTATCTTCTAGATAAAGTACGGGAGCTGAGTAACTTCCTGAATCGTCATCTTCATTCTGCAATTCAAAAGCAGCATCTTGTGCCGCTAGACGAGATTCCATCTCGCGTACTTCCGAAGGTGCAACACCTAATTCGCGAGCAACCGTTTCTACTTCACCGTTATTAAACCAACCTAAACGCTTTTTAGATTTACGTAAATTGAAAAAAAGTTTACGTTGAGCTTTGGTTGTAGCAATTTTAACAATACGCCAGTTTCTCAAAACGTACTCATGAATCTCAGCTTTTATCCAATGGACGGCAAAAGAGACAAGACGAACACCCACTTCAGGATTAAAGCGCTTCACTGCTTTCATTAAGCCGATATTACCTTCCTGAACCAAATCAGCCATCGGTAAACCGTAACCAGAATAACCTCGGGCAACATGAACGACGAATCGAAGGTGTGAAAGTATAAGACCTTTCGCAGCATCAATTTCACCTTTGTAATGCAATCGTTCTGCCAGATCACGCTCTTCTTCAGGTTTTAGCATAGGGTAGCTGTTTGCTGAACGAATATAACTGTCTAAGCTATCTTGCGTAACTAAAGCCATTGAATACTTTTGGTTTGCCATTCAATTCCTCATTCTTTTTACATTGAGCAATATTTTTACTCTAAACCCATCAATATTGAACTTAATCAAAGAAAATTTCAATAAGGGGACGGTAATTATCCATAGATACAATCACTATACAAGAGCGATTTACAAATATTTACTGTTTTAACCTGCTGTTTTAATCTTTTTTAAGACAAGAAAAGCCTACACAGGTTCAATATCTTTTAAGTGTTTCCGTGCGGATAGTTTTGCTGCTATAAAGCCTAAGAAAACACCGAGCATTAATAGCAACAATGACTCATCCCAGTTCAAGCCTATCAAGTGAAATTGGCTGTCATATAACATAGAAAGCTTTTCTACAGCTCCATTTAACAGTATCGTAATAATTGCCGTCAAAAACCAAGCGCTTACGGCTCCAATTAAGCCAAACCACATACCAGAATACAGGTAGGGTCTTAAGATAAAACTGTCTGTTGCTCCGATCAGCTTCATCACTTGAATTTCTTCTTTATGCGCCAAAATCGTAAACCGCAATGTGTTGCCAACAATTAAAAATACAGCCCCTAGCATTAAGGTCGCTAAAGTAACAACAACTGTTGTTGCCAGATTCTTCATTGCATCTAAGCGAGCAAGCCAATCTTCATCCAATCTTACATCGGTAATACCCTGCTCATCTCTTAGCGCTATTGCGATATCTCTGATGCTCGCATCATTTTGCTCAGATGGTTGTATAACGAGCACTGCCGGTAACGAATAATCACTTAGTAATGAAATAGCTTGTTCAAATCCAGAATACTCACTTAAATCACTAAGACCTTGTTGAGAAGAAATATATTGCACACTTTCTACATTTTCCCAACTTTCTACCCGATCCTTAAGTACCATGATTCTCGCTTCTGCGATGTCTTCTTGTATATAGGCACTTACTTGTGACGGACTCGCAACCTCTTCTGCAACTTTAGCAATATTTTTACCCACAAGATAAACACTCGCAGGCAAAGACAGCGCCATCGCGATCACGGCTAGAGTCAATATGTTACCTAACGGTCTTAGCCACAAACTCATAAATGAGCTTTTAGCTTGTCTTATATGCATGTTCAAAAAACCGACACGATCGACTTTGTTTTTGCTGCGAGCATTATTGGCCATAGCCTTCGACCTCACTTAAAAAACCTTGATTCAACTCAAATCGTCGATACTGAGGCCTGCTGCCGACAAGACCAACATCATGAGTAGCGACAAGAATAGAGACACCTGCTCGATTAAACTCTTCCAGCAACATCATGGTTCGATTAGACAGTTCAGGATCTAGATTACCAGTCGGTTCATCAGCCAGTACTAAAGTGGGTCTATTCACAACCGCTCTTGCGATACCCACTCTTTGTTGCTCACCACCTGATAGTTGACTCGGCAAACACTTCGCTTTATCTAACAACCCTATTTTATCTAACGCTGCGGAGACTCTGCGTTTAATATCATTTTCTGTCGCAGACTCTATACGCATTGGCAATGCCACATTATCAAATACAGTCCGATCCATTAACAAACGGTGATCTTGAAAAACGATACCAATATTACGTCTTAAAAGAGGAATATCGTTATTCGATATCTTTGTAATATCGTGTCCGTTGAATTGAATAGTGCCATCAGAAGGACGTTCCATAGCACAAATCAGCTTCAGTAATGTACTTTTGCCAGCGCCAGAATGCCCACCAAGAAATGCCATTTCACCTTGTCTAAGATGAAAATCCACTTTTTGTAATGCTTGGCGACCACCTCGATAAGCTTTACTAACTTGCTGAAATCTTATCACTTACTCTTCCTCTAACTATTCAATTCATTCCATTTAAGCGCTTGCTACTGCACAATACCTTAATCATTATTCTTCGCGACTAAATAGCGCTTCAATAAAGTTTTCAGATTCAAACGGGCGAAGATCATCAATACCTTCCCCAACACCAATGTAGCGAATCGGGATATTAAACTGATCAGCGATGGCGAAAATAACCCCGCCTTTCGCGGTTCCATCAAGTTTTGTCAGAGTGATGCCAGTAACAGGGGCGACATCGCTAAATAATTTGGCTTGGCTAATCGCATTTTGGCCAGTGCCTGCATCGAGAGTTAACATTATTTCATGCGGTGCAGAGTCATCGACTTTTTTCATTACCCGTACAATTTTACGCAGCTCTTCCATCAAATGACCCTTGTTTTGAAGTCGACCTGCAGTATCCGCGATGACAACATCTACACCACGAGCTTTCGCTGCTTCTATAGCATCATAAATGACGGATGCACTGTCCGCACCAGTATGTTGAGCAATAACCGGGACATTATTTCTTTCACCCCAAACTTGTAACTGTTCCACCGCAGCGGCTCGGAATGTATCTCCTGCAGCAAGCATGACTTTTTTCCCATCAGCTTGGAATTGTTTTGCCAATTTACCTATTGTCGTAGTTTTACCCACGCCATTCACGCCAACCATTAGTATCACGTAAGGAGTGTGCTTAGTATCGATGACTAATGGCTGCTCTACATGTGACAGTATTTCGGCCATTTCTTCTTTAAGTAAACCGTAGAGCGCTTCGCCATCTTTTAACTCTCTGCGAGATGCCTTTTCTGTCAGGTTACCGATAATCTTTAAGGTTGTATCCATCCCTACATCGGCGATTAAAAGTTGCTCTTCAAGCTCTTCAAAAAGCTCATCGTCTATCGATTTTCCTTTAAACAGACCAAAAAAACCTGCACCGATGTTTTGTTTTGTTCTGGCTAAGCTACGCTTTAACCTTGAAAAGAAACCTTCTGTTGGTTTCTCTTGTTCAACAATGACTTTCTTTGTACCACTTTCGACAGGCGCATCTACAAGATCGACTGAGGCGGGTTCCGCTGTTGATTCAATCAATACCGTTGTATCAATTGGCGATTCTACAAGCGTCTCCCCCCCACTTTCAACGTCGATAGTTGTATTGATTTCATCATCTAAGCCGTCTGTATTAACTGACGGAGTATCATTAGCTTGTGAGGCATCGGCAATAATATCTTCGCTTTCATTGCTCGCTAGCTCAGTGTCAATAGTGGCATTTTCTTCTTGCTTCTCTGGCTGAAGCCCTTCAATTTGCTTATTTCCACCTTCTTGGTTTTTTCCTTCATCTTCGCCAAAACCAAGCCATGAAAATAGTCCGCGCTTTTTCTTATCCGTCATCGAGAGGAGTCCTAGATCTAACAACTAATTCTAATTTAATGCCCTGCAAAATTATTTGAGCAGAGAAAAATGACAAAGTACTGAAAATTTTCTGTTTTGATTGGTACACTTTGACATTATATAACGAGATATAGTAACACTTTATTAGCGGTCAAAAAATCTATGGTAAGAAGTCAAACTAAAAACAATTTACAAAAAAAGCAATCAGAAGGCTCAATACGCATTATTGCTGGTCTTTGGCGAGGTAGAAAACTACCTGTATGCAATGCTGAAGGGCTAAGACCTACGACCGATCGCGTAAAAGAGACGCTGTTTAATTGGATTGCTCAAGATGTGCCTCATGCCAAATGTTTGGATCTATTTGCAGGCTCTGGTGGATTAGGCTTTGAAGCCGCCTCACGTCAAGCAAAGCAGGTTGTGATGATCGAACTCAACGTTCAGGCACATAAACAGTTAAGCCAAAATATCACGACATTAAAAACAGATTCTATTGATGCAATCCACTCGGATAGCCTTTCCTACCTAGAAAAGCAGGGGATGCCTTTTGATATCGTCTTTATCGATCCTCCCTTTAGAAAAGGATTGCTAGAAAAGAGCTTAAAATTATTAGAAGAAAATAATTGGCTTGCAGAAAATGCTATGATTTATATTGAAACAGAAAAAGAACTCACGCTTACTGGCGTACCAGACAATTGGTCTCTCTATCGAGAAAAAAAAGCGGGCCAAGTAAGTTACCGATTATTTGAAAGGAATATAGAATGAAAGTCCTGATATTTTTAGCTAAAGCTTCTATCGCATTTGTTTGGTTTGTTCTTCTCTTCAATATTTTCATGCCATTTCCAGGTAAGGCGGCCATTGCACTCTATATTATGACTGGATTCTTGTTCATGATGCACGCGGTTCAAATGCTGATATTTATCGGAGCTTTTGGTGACAAAATAGAAATCAGTGGATGGGAGAAATGGTCAATTTTAATATTTGGTATATTTTCCCTGCTCGATATAAGGCGTAAACACATGATGTAAAAAAGAGCGCTTAAGCGCTCTTTTTTACATCATGCTTCTTTAACCTATAAAGTCTTTAATACCATCTAGGAACATCTGGGTAGAGATCATAACTAATAACAACCCCATCAGTCTTTCTACCGCTTTTAGACCCTTTTCTCCCAATAACTTATGGAAAAAATTGATGAACATAAGTACGAAGAAGCTTGCCCCCCAGGCGATAAGTAACGCTGCGGCCCAATCCCAAATACGATCAGGTTCTTGACTCGACAATAATAGCAGCAAAGCCATCACAGACGGGCCAGCAATCATTGGGATAGCCATTGGTACAATATATGGCTCTTCACCTGCTGCAAGACCTGTCACACCGCCTGGTTGTGGAAAAATCATCCTAATTGCAATGATAAAGAGAATGACACCACCAGAAATACTTAAGGTCTCAGGATTTATATGCAGGAAATTAAGTATGTTTTGACCACCGAATAAAAAAGCAAGCAGAATAACCAACGCAACGCAAAGCTCACGGATTAATATAATTCGTCGTCTTTTCGGTTCAATATGTTTAAGAATGGACAAGAAGACCGGTAAGTTACCTAAAGGGTCCATAATTAAAAACAACATGGTTGCTGCTGAAAGTATATCCATTGTTAATTTTATCTCCGCGCTATATTGGTGACACAGCTACAACGGTATTGAGAGTGTGTTATTCGCACTTATTCGTCGCATTAATGCTGTATTTCCCATCAACTGTGGCTATTTTTTCTCTTTCGATAAAGAAATCAAAAAGTTCATCAAAGTTCAGACCTTCACTCAGGCAAGTATGAAACTGGACATCGTCCCCGTACTCATTTGTGAGCAGGTTCTTTACTTCATCTCGAGTGAGAAATTTTTCTGACAACATATCTAATATTTTGTGCCCATGAATATTATTCATTTTTTACCCTTAACTTGAGATCGCTAAGAATACACCAAAAGAATGATATTCTTAATCACTCTATAGTAGATGAATCCAAAGCAGATAACTTTAAAACTAAAGTGAAATAGAAAATGTCATTCAACCAATTGATTAAGCAATAACAGAAGCGACAGTCAGTGAATGAGCGATAAAAAAGCCACTCGTGGCCCATAGATCAGAATTTGGGAAAGGATGGCGATAGATATTAACCGCACTAACTAGAGTCGCAGCAACAAAAACAAAACAAGCAAGGCAAGCATACAAATTTGCCATATTGGTATTGTTCATCCAGACAGCACAGGACACCCATGACATCTGGACCAAGACCAAACCCATAATAGATACAGGAAAAATAATCGTATCCAGCTTTGGGAGCAAAAGTAAGATGAGAATAATACTACCGGCAAATAGCAGAGACGGTAGCCACCACGTAATATCACCATGCAACAGAGACCAAAATCCCTTACTGTAAAATAGAAATGACAAAATTAACGCGATAAAGCTTGCTCTGGTACTTATTTTGGGTAGAGCACTGAACGTATCAGCAATGACAGCTAGAGAAAGGCCAATCGCCATCCATATGAATTGAGGCTCTTCACGACCAGTTGTTACCAAAATAGCCATTAATAATAGTAAAGTTATCGGTTTCAATATCTTAGACAGATTTTTATTCTCGCTATTCGCCGTCGAAATATGAATTAACCCAGATAGCCCAACCATCAGCCAACCCCACATACGCTTTCCTCATTTCATTTAAGTCGGCTAGTTTAGGAAAAATGAAATTTTAATCCAGTATTAATGACCAATATATGAAAATAACCATCACGATGTAATGAGGTTGTTATTAAAGTGTTTTGCACATGTAATTTTACACGTAAGGGCGGGTTATAAGTGTTCAACAAGCTTGTCCCAGTGAACAAGATAGAATCCTAGTGCCGCGAGCGTAAACAACGTCATGACCAAAATGGCCGCTCGCCAAATGAAACGGTTCGCTCTTGGAGTAAGTTCTTTTTCGCAAGCGTCACAGGTAGCGAAGTAAGATTTTCTGTTATCCAACGTAAAGTCTTCTTCATGAACTATTTTGTTCCGAATAGTGGCAACATACCTCAATTTACTTATCACATCGTGAGGTAATCGATCCTCACAACTGGTGATTAATTGATGTAATCCTTTTCCATCAGCATGATATTGCACCCGCAACAACTTCTCAATACGGCGAGTACGCTTAACAACTTCCTCAATATTCGACATATTGTTCTCCTAATAACCTTCTAACTGAAGACTCATTACCAGTATAAATAGTTCCCGAAAAAACAGTGCATCACCATGCTCTATCTTAGATAAATAATGTGAGCTCGACACGATAATTTACAATCACTTACATCCGAAAGAAAACATTCAAGCTCAACAGTAGGCATTTCAATAGCCGTAAATATCGTCGAGATACCGATGCAATTACGGTAGTAGCCACGATGTTCTATTACTTTTTGACAATATCCAACTAACAAAGAGCGCGCCGCTACCGCTAAGTAATATCCATAACGGGATAACCCACATAGGATGCCCCTGAAACCACCCAAACTCTTTCATTGGCCATAAAAAAATAGGGTGAAGAATATATATCCCCAGAGAATTTTGACTAATAAACCCAACAACTTTTCTCGTACTTTGCCTTAAGCCTTCACCAAAATAACGACAAAGCATAAACACCATTGAGGCAGCAAAAACTGTATTTATAGTCTTATAGGATAACCACCTACCAAAGGTATATTTGTCTTGCGCAATACTCTCTGTAGCAACCATCCAAACACTACTAAATAGCCCTATAGCACCGAGAATAACAAAAAACGTCACCATTCCCTTTGTTAATGGTACCTTTTTGTAAAGAACATAACCAAGCAATAGATAACCGGAATACAACCATAATTGGTGGCTCCACGGACCATCGATTCGGAACAGAAACAAGGCTGTTGCGAGTATCCACACAGATAAGAAAGCAAAAATCGCTAGGTCATCCGTTTTTTGAACCAGAATCTGAAAAAAGGGAATGACAAAATAAAGAGGAATAAAGTAGTAAAAAAAACCAAGATGGTAATACGTTTCTTTGTGGAGAATGTTTCTCAACGTGTCGAATGTCACACCAGAATCATAACCATCTGCAGACCACCCTGATAAATAAGCGTAAAAAAGAGACCAGATAATAAATGGAATCAAAACTTTACCAAGGCGACGACTGACATAATATTTCGCATTAAACGGCCGTGTGTCGTTCAGCATCAACGCACCAGTAATCATAATAAATACTGGGACAGCCCAACGACTGAAACCGTTCACCGTAATCGCAACAAACCATTCATTAATCGGAATAGTGCCTAATTCATGTCGATAAGGTGCGAGAACGTGAATAGCAATAACCGCAATCGCGGCCATACAACGAAGTAGATCGAAGAAAAAAACTCTTTTTTCCATTGGTTTTCCAGATTACGGTCAAAAATAAAAGAATGAGTACTATGATAACCTAAGTATCATTTGACCATATTACATAAGAAAAGCTTAAGGAATAGTCAGGAAGGTGTAAAAAACGCTCGCAGTTTTATGTGAGCGCCTAATTTACTTAGTTGGTCGCTATCGATTTTACCGATTTAGGTAGGTAAATAGAGATAAAGGTTGTTATTGCTAAGAAAGCAAATGAGACCCATAGACATGCAGCTAAGCCCGCTAATTGGAAAACCCAACCAGATAGTATCGTTCCAATCAACCGTCCCATAGCGTTAGCCATATAATAGAACCCAACATCCAGTGAGACACCATCGCCTTTCGCATAACTAACAATCAGATAAGAATGCAGTGATGAATTCACTGCAAAAACAGCACCAAATACCATCAGGCCAACCACAATGACAAGTTCAGGTTGCCAGTCCATTTGAACAGCATAGGCCACTAACCCCGTTATAATGGCAAGTAACGCAGCCCACATTATTGCAGCAGAACCATCTGGCACCTTACCTTGTGCTTTTCCTGTAATTTTAGGCGCGATGCTCTGTACAAACCCATAAGCAATTACCCAAAGCGCTAAAAATCCACCAACCCACAAATGATCCCAACCAAACGTTGATCCTAAATACACGGGTAACGCCACGACAAACCAAACATCACGAGCGCCAAATAAAAACATACGCGCCGCAGAGAGGATATTGACACTTCGCGATTTAGAAAAAATTTCTTTGAATTTAGGCTTAATCTTTGCCTTCCCTATGTCACTTTCTAAAGCAAATAGGCTTCCCATAAGCACGAAAGAAAGCACCCCAGCCATAAGCAATACCGAAGACTGAAATCCAATAAAAGACAACAAAAGTCCGCCGATAAAGAAACCAGCACCTTTCAACGCATTTTTAGAGCCGGTTAAAATTGCTACCCATTTGTAAAGCGCCCCTTGCTGATCATCTGGAACTAGCGTCTTAATAGCGCTTTTGGCACTCATCTTATTCAAATCTTTAGCGATGCCTGAAACCGCCTGCGCCGCCATGACCCAAGGAATAGTAAGCCATGTACTTGGTACCGCTAACATTACCAAGGCACCAACCTGCATTGCTAACCCCACATTCATTGTTCGGTTTAAACCTAAACGCGCCCCTAACCAACCGCCAACTAAATTGGTTATTACACCAAAGAACTCATAAAACAAAAAGAGGGATGCTATCGCAAGTGTGCTGTACCCAAGATCGTGAAAATAGAGTACCACCAACATACGAAGTGCGCCGTCTGTGATGGTAAAGTTCCAATAATTGAACGTAACCAACATATATTGACGAACACTTTTGTTCAAATTTGAAAACATAAGTTAATTCACTGTTTATACAGACATAAACCATTGCTTAAGAAACTATGTTACGTCTGAATTGAAGCAAGGAGAGCTTTAGGATCATAGCAACCCAAAAGCTCTGTGCACGGGCTAATCAAAGTTTGAATTATTTACTAACTTGATTAATGTACTCAATCTGAAGAGGTTTAGTAAAAGCGCCTGGACGAAGCGCTTGCACCTCCGATTTGATCCTATTCAGATCCCAATCAAGCTCTAGCAATATATGCGCGGCGAGTAAGCCTGTACGACCAGAACCTCCCATACAATGCAATGCTACGTTTCCACCCTGCTTTAATACTTCATGCACCTGAGGACTAATTACCTCCCAACGAGCATCGAATTGCTCATCAGGCGCTTCATCGTCCTTAATTGGTTGATGGAACCAAGACATGCCTAATTGCTTCGCTAATCTTGGTAATTCAGCTACTCCCGCTTTTTCCATCTCCTCGAACTCCAAAGCTGTCACTATCGCCTGTACACCTGAGGATTTTAGTTCTTTAAGCGATGTTTCTAAATCCACCTCTTTTGTTCCCGGGCAAGGCGTTAGAATAAGCGCGACATCATTGTCCGTTACGTTAAGCTGCCAAGTTGGATGTGTCATTTTATAAATACCTTATGCTAAGCCGACTTTACGAACTAACTCTGACGTACGGGTTGCGTAACCCATTTCGTTGTCGTACCAAGCATAAATCTTGACCATACGAGTTCCGACAACCATGGTAGACAAAGCATCAACAATCGTTGAGCGTGGATCACCTTTATAGTCAATAGAAACCAACGGACGTTCTTCAAATCCAAGAATACCTTGTAAGTCTCCCTCAGAGGCTTCTTTTAGTAGAGCGTTAACTTCTTCAACTGTCGTATCGCGCTTCACATCGAAAATAATATCGGTCAAAGACGCATTGGCCAGAGGAACGCGAACGGCATGACCATTAATTTTTCCTTTAAGTTCTGGGAAGATTTCAACGATAGCGGTTGCAGAGCCCGTTGTGGTTGGGATCAAACTCATACCACACGCACGAGCACGGCGAAGGTCTTTGTGAGGTGCATCCAAAATGGTTTGAGTATTGGTTAAATTATGGATTGTAGTAAAGGAAGATTGTTCAATGCCAAGCTTCTCGTGGATGACTTTTACCACAGGTGCTATACAGTTTGTAGTACACGACGCTGCAGTGACAATTTTATGCGCATCTGGGTCAAATATGTGTTCATTTACTCCTACAACAATATTGGCAACACCTTCTTCTTTTACTGGTGCTGACACGACAACGCGTTTAACCCCCTGAGCCAGGTACTTGTTTAAAAGAGCAACTTTACGATGAACACCCGTCGCTTCAATGACAACATCACAACCCGACCAATCTACTTCATTAATATCTTGCTGCTGACTCGTAGCAACTCTTTTGCCATTAATCACCATTTCAGAGCCATCCACTCTCACTTCGTGATGCCAGCGTCCCTGAATCGAGTCAAATTCCAATAGGTGCGCTAAAGTAGCCGTATCACCCGCAATATCATTAATATGTACAAACTCCATTTCTGGCCAGTCATAGGCAGCGCGTAAGGCTAAGCGACCAATTCGACCAAAACCGTTAATTCCTACTTTAATCGTCATAAGTAATTTCCTTGTAAATAATCTTATATAACCGTATCAGCATCTATTTGGACGGCTCTTCATCGCATTCAAACGTTCAATGTCAGCTTTGTATTGCTCTATTAAACAATTAGATTGTTTCAATCCTTCAATCACTTTCTCTAACCATCGAGGTAATTCAGCGGCAACACGGTAATACACCCAGTGTCCTTTCCGTTCATCCTGTAAAATCCCAGACTGGCGCAATTGAGCTAAATGGCGGGATATTTTAGGCTGACTCTCCCCAAGTGCCTGAGTCAGTTCACAGACACACAGCTCTCCTTCTCTTGCAATCAATAGCAAGCAACGGACTCTAGTCTCATCTGATAACATTTTAAAAAACTGATTAGGCAACATAATTTAAACCAAACATATGGATATACGTATATATTATACTTACATAATTTCAGATCAATGATCAATGTGAATTGTCATCAAATCTTCATATAAGAAATGCTTATTCACACAGCAGAAAACACAGCATTAGCTATCCCAATTTAATATGGGCAATATGAGTGATATGCTTACATCATTCATTCTTTATACCCGCACCTTAAGTGACAAAAATATTAGGTAATTATGATCACGGTAAATCCAATCCAAGAATCAGACTATCCAGATATTATGCACGGTAAAATCAATAATTTCTGGCAAAAAAGAAAGGAAGGCTTTGTTTTAGGAAAAGGCCAAAAGAACCTGTACTGGGTGTCCGTTACTTCGACTAATCACACTAAAGCCATTGTGGTTGCGAATGGTCGTGTGGAATCAGCATGGAAATACCAAGAACTTCTTTATCACTTTTTCCAATTAGGTTACGACGTATACTCGTTTGATCATCGCGGGCAGGGTTTATCCGACCGACTAACCGAAGATCGACAAATTGGACATGTGGCCTCCTTCTCACATTATGTCGAAGACATGGCCGAACTGGTTAATCGCTTTGAACTTGGGAAATATGACCAGCGATTTCTCATCGCACATTCCATGGGAGGCGCGATTTCTACCCGATATTTACAGTGCTACCCCAACCATGGTTTTGATCGCATAGCACTCAGTGCCCCCATGTTTGGCGTTAATATGTCGCCGCTCTTGAAACCCATTGCACCATATTGGGCATGCCTTGTTAGCCTTGTTAGTACTAAACCTGATTATCTAACCAAAAACAGGGAGTATCGAGCGAAACCATTTGAGCTCAACCCACTGACATCCAGCAAAGTAAGATACAAGTGGTTTAGGGATCTTTACGAAGATATGCCTCAGCTCAAAATTGGAGGACCTAGTGCTCATTGGATTTGGCAAGCATTATCCGGAGCAGCAGCATGCATTAAAAATGCTAGGAAGTTGGGTATCCCAACACTACTTATTCAGGCTGAGCAGGATGATATCGTCAGTAACCAAGCCCAATTAGAATTTATAGCGTCGCTGAGCATAACTAACAAAGCTTCAAAATTAGAGATAAGTAAGGGCAGCAGACACGAAATTTTATTTGAGAATGATAAAATAAGAGATGAAGCACTATCGATGATCCATCGTTTTTTTGAACAAGACTGATAAAATGAAAATAGGGAAAAGAAGATTAACAATTTTACCCTCTTTTTCATCTCTATTTTACCCTAAACTACCTGCCGCTAGAGTCAAATAATTAATTAATAGAGAGTTGTATGAACCGACTAAACGATACACAGTTTCAAATTGTCGCCTCTGATCTAGATGGCACCCTTCTCGCTCCCGATCACCAATTAAGTGACTTCAGTAAAAAAACACTCCAAGAGCTGCATTCAAAAGGTTTTACCTTCGTTTTTGCAACAGGCCGTCACCATGTGGATGTCGCTCAAATTCGTGAGCAAGCAGGTATACCAGCCTTCATGATCACGTCAAATGGCGCTCGTGTACACAATCAAAATGACGAGTTAATGTACAGCAAGAACGTAGATGAAGAACTTGTTCAGCCCATTGCTGATATCATCAAAAAAGATCCAAAAATTCGCATACATGTCTATCAAAATGACCATTGGCTAACCAACAGAGAAGATGACGACATCAAGAAATTTCATAAAGATTCGGGGTTTCAGTACACGCTTCTAGATGCAGACAATATGCCCACGACAGGTATTGCCAAACTTTTCTTTGTTTACCCAGATCACGAATACTTAACCCAGTTTGAAGATGAACTGAATGCAAAATTTAAGGGTCGAGTGAATATTGCCTTTTCGACGCCTACCTGTTTAGAAGTGATGGCAGATGGTGTATCCAAGGGGGCTGCATTAGAAGCGATTGCTCATTCAATAGGATCCACGCTTGAAAATTGTATCGCTTTTGGCGATGGAATGAATGATGTTGAAATGCTATCGATGGCCGGCAAAGGCCTTGTGATGGAAACTTCTCACGAAAAGGTAAAACAAGCATTGCCCAATAATGAGATTATCGGTTCCCATAAAGATCACGCCGTTGCCCAGTATCTGAATGAGCACTTGTTTTAATTCAATGTCTTATATTTGATTAAAGGTAGCAATTTCGCTACCTTTTTTAATAGTTATGACATAATGATTGAAACGTAGTTAGATGGATTTACTTTATGAAATTATTACCTATTTCAATATTACTGGTATTCGTTGGTCTCATTCAGGCTTGCTCTTCCTCATCGGAAACATCCGTTCCTTCACAAAAGAATAAAACGCAGATTTCTCTTAGCGGGGAGGCCGAGACGCCTAAAGCGCCTACGTTTATTATGAGAGGAATCCTCACCGTCGGTCATGAAACTCGAAGTTTCATTCCTTGCGGCAGTAACCAGCAATATTGGGTAGATATGGGAACTGAATCATTTAATGAAGCCATGGGGCTTAGCCGTGAAGCATATCAGCCTATGTATGCAGAAATGATCGGTCACCTTGAAGGGACATCTGACACCGGATTCGATCACGACTTTTCGGCTCGATTCGTCGTTTCAGGAATTAATTTCATCACAACAGAAAATACCAAGCGTTGTGATCAACCATTTCGCTCAACAAAAGCTTTTGGCAACGAGCCATACTGGTCAATGGAGTTTAGCGATGATAAAACACGTTACCAGCAATTTGGCGCTGATGAGAGAGGGTTTTCACTCTCATCTACTCGTTTAACCCCGACAGAACGTAAATATCATTTTGGACAGGGGCAACTTACTATTACGAAAGCAATGTGTAATGACTCGATGAGCGACAGTATCTATGGCTGGAGCGCGACGTTTAATGATAAAAATGAAGAAAAACAAGGTTGCGCAACCTTGGCGAACAAAGATGCCACATTAAAATGGGTCAACCGCTATGTTGCAACAAGTACTAAATCAACTGGATTTAGTATTGAACTAAAATTATCTTCTGATCATACGGCTACAACCACTTATTCCTACGCGGTTGGCTTACCAATCCAAGAATCTGGTTATTGGCAGCAATTGAATGATGAGCAGGTTCAAGTGGTGACGACACACCATCAAGGACAGCGGATAGTCGCTGAGCGCCTATTTACACTGCAAGGCAACCAGATAGTAGCTACGCACGAAAAAGTGAATGGCAATGTGTACCCTATCGCAAATGGTGGCTTAACACTTTATAGAGACAAGCCATAGAATGTCCCAAATAGAATCACAATTAAAACCGTGCCTAAATTGCGGTTTTAAGTTTAATTGCCTATGCGAAGAGACTCCGCACCTTGAAAGCAAGGTTAACATAGCATTATTAATGCATCCCAACGAGATAAGGCGTGAAACGAATACAGGTAAATTGGTTTCAAAAAGCTTGCCTGAAACACTCAGGTTTACGTGGGATAGAGTCACACCACCACAAGAACTAATCGAGCTTATCAGCAGCAATAACTTTAAACCGATACTGCTATTCCCCAGCGATAAAAGTACTATTCTTGACGATCGAATCATCAATATAAACGAGAAACCACCTCTGTTTATCATCTTAGATTCAACATGGCAGGAAGCAAATAAAATGATACGAAAGAGCCCATGGTTGCAGACCCTAACAATGATGAAGTTATCGGGAATAGTAAGTTCAAACTACTCATTACGACGTAATCAAGATAGTGGTCACTTATGTACATGTGAAACAGCATGTGAATTATTGAGGTTATCTAATGAATCAAAAAATGCTGATAAATTAGATGCCTTTTTTCACTACTATTTGGCGATATTTAAAGCCGACAAAAGCGGTCACAAGCATATTACCTAATCGGCAATATGTGAATATAAAAAAACCAGCTTACGCTGGTTTTTTTATATCGTTATTTCGCGCTAAATTGTCTTTATTTGGCACTGATCAACGTCAACGCCTGTCTCGAAACATCATTTGCCGCATGAGTAAGATCTTGTTTTTCCAGAACCGTCGCTAAGGCAGAATAATCCGATACATCCGCTCTAATCGAAAGCGCTTTTTCTAGATGTTGCTGCGCTTCAATCCACTTTTCATTCGTCATATACACTCTAGCTATTACGCTATGGGCAACGGCATCTTCTGAATTTTTCTTGATAAGCCCTTGCAACATCACAATGGCGGGATAATTATCGGCTAAATTCATGGTTGGTATTAGCTGGATTAAAGCATCGTTATGCTGCTTCTTGAGTGACTCCACGACCAAGCTATAGGCTTCAGAATCCGCTTGTCGCTCTATCAATTGCATTGCTAAACATACAACGATTTCTTCATCATGGCGAGCCTTACGAGGAAAGCTATTCCAAAGTGCAATCGCACCTTCGGAGCCTTTCGATTGAGCAACCTCTATGATCAGACCACATTGAGCCTGTTTAGAAAGCTTAGACTGTTCTTCCGAATCAATAAGCTTAGCCTTAACTAGCCTAGGTAAGATTTCTAATAAAAGCGCCCAATGTTCTAGGTTAATATAAGTAATCTTAAGCAGATTCAGTACCATCGAATTTGAAGCATGAGCGCTTTCTAAGTTAGATAAGGTAATAAATGATTGCTCAAAATTTCGTTCACGAACCTGTTGGCGAGCCTTAGTTAACTCGACCGCTAATGTAGAGTTATCTTGCTGCTGCGCTAACTGTAAATATTTGTCCCGTTTGTTGTCATCACCCATCTCTTGAGCCGCTTCTGACGCGATTAAATAACACAGTAATGGCATATCATGATGGTTCGCCCAACGAATTACTTTTTTCTCCGCCGCTTGCCAGTCACCTTCTAGCAGCTTCACAATACCTTCGTTCGTATTTCGACGAGCTCGCTTAAGCTTACGAACACTGAACCAGTTCCATGTAGTACTGCTCATATTCAACATTTTTTTGATCAAGTATTCCAAACCAAATAGTGCCGCTAAAATACCAATAACAAAAATAACTAACGTTGTCACACTCATTTCTATCGTTGTGTCAGCAATGGAAATCAGAACATAGCCTTGTTGCCCAGCAAACTGGGTACCGACAAAAAGCCCTATTCCAAGTGTCGCAAAGAGGAAAATCATTCGAATCATTGTTTGTCCTCCATGGTCATACTGGTAACTTGACGACGAAGACGCTCGTTAATAACATCTTGAAGTGCTTTTTGCGACACGAGTTTAATAGGATACTTAACCTCGATATTTTGACCAGAAAGCTGCTGAATAGACTTGTTAAACTGCACTACTGCAGGATCATCTAGTTTAAAAAACTGCATCGTCCATTCATCTGCAGTTTTCAATGAGCTTTGATAGATTGCTTGATTCTCATTGTAAACAGCACGAATTGCTGTCTCAATTTTACCTTTCACATTTTCTTTCAAGTAATAATGCTGTTTCGGTGCGAGAAGCGGGATTACATTGCCTTCACGGGTACGGAAGGTAATAAACTGTTTAGAAAAATCCGTTAATGAGGTCAATAAATTGTCTTGCCAGTCATAAATATCCGTTGATACCTTCTTGCTCTCTACAATAGGCACTTCCGGTAAAATCGCATTCGCTAACGGTAAAGTATCAATTTGTTGTTGCAGGCTAATTAGCCTCAATACCAATCCATCTTTATCAATTAATGGAACTGATTTAAGCGTGGTAATATCTTTTGCCATTTCTTTACGTAATGGCATTAAACTCGGGTCATTGAGCAGAGAGATTCGTTGATCAGCACTCTCCATCAATTGAGTCGCACTCACCACATCTTTTTCTAAAAATAGCTTTCTTCCCGCTAGTTTCACTAAGTAGTCAGATTCCGCTAAAAGCCAATCGTTTGGTCTTCTACCCGCTACATCGGCTAGAGCAACTTGTAGACTTTTGATACTTTCGTGCTGCTGAGTAATCGCTGTATCTGCTTTGTTGTATGCTTCATCTGCTTTTGCCGCGGCTAACGCTTCTGTTGAAGAGAGTCGCTGCTCAATCTGATTACTCATACTATTTATTTGCGCTTCTAGTTGAGCAAGTTGGGATTGATGTTGAACATTCTGCTGATTGAATACAAAAGCAGCACCACCAGCAAATAAAATAGAAATAACGATGGCCAAAGTGCCAAGCTTAACGCCTCGTTTGCCTTGTTTTTCTTCAAATTGAACCGGATCGATTAGAACATTACCTTCGTCACTTTTTACAGGCTGATCGTCAAAAGTCCTTTTTGAAGAGGTAGAGTCGACACCGCCCTGTGCTTTCTTACCCTCGTCCAAGGTTTCAGAAGAGGTTTCCGACTTCTTTTTTACTTTTACAGACGTGTCTTTCAACGCCGTATCATTTGACTGAAGTTCGTTGTTTTCAGGTTCTGTTTGCCCGTTTTTTTTATTTGTCATGTACTTGTCCTGTTGTGCATTGCTGTTGAATAACAGCGACTAAATCGGGGTTGGATGCACTACCCGAAACCGCTACTTCATGAAACCCAAGCCTTCGAGCTAACGTTGCAATTCTATTGCTTGGCACGATAAGCTTTTGCTCAAAAAGCCAATTATGCTCATTATTGGGGATCATGTTGAAGAAATAGTCCAACTGTTCTCCACTCGTCAATACTATATGGTCAACGTTATTTTTTTTCCAATTCTTAACACTAGAGTGTCCGTCAAATGGAAGCGTTTGACGTTGGTATACTTCACAATACTCAACTCTAGCGCCTCTTTTAAGTAATTCATCGCGAATTAATTCCCTTCCACCATTGCCTCTCAATATTGTCACTTTGGTATTGATAAGCGTTGATAGCACAGGTAGTTTCAATAAATGCTCACTATCGCTCACTTGCGGATAGTGTACTTTCTGAGCGGTAACTTCGCTGAGTTTATCAGCCGTTTTTTGACCAATGGCAAAATAACAAGTGGAATCGGGCCATGTTTGCATTTCAGATTGCAATACTCTGCTAGCCCATTCAACCGCGGGTTTACTTACCGCAATAACCAAATCAGAATTTTTTAATACCTTGTGGAGGCGATAACTGTCCTTACCCTTGGAAAATTGAATCAAAGGCTGATAAATAACTTGGATACCACAAGAAGAAAGCGCATCACAAAGCGCTTCTCCGTCTGGGCTAGGCCTAGTTATTAATACGACCATACTTATTCGTGGTCGCTATACAGCTTTTCTAAAATTTCTTTTGCTCCGTCAGCGAGAAGCTGATTGGCAAGCTCGACACCTAAGGTTTCTCCATCTTTACGGTTTCCGCGGATCTCTCCTCGAACCATTTTGCTACCGTCTGGCTCTCCAACTAAGGCGCGTAACCAAATCTGATCACCGTCTAAAAGAGAGTAACTACCAATAGGTACCTGACAACCACCTTCCAAAGTTAGATTCATCGCGCGTTCACAACGCACTCTATCAGCTGTATCTGCGTGATTTAATGGTTCCAAAAGCTTCAATATACGCTCATCATCAACTCGACATTCAATTCCTACGGCACCTTGACCAACCGCTGGTAAGGATTGCTCTGGTTCGATATAACTTCTAATTCGTTCTTTTAACTCAAGGCGCTTTAGTCCCGCAGCAGCAAGAATAATTGCATCGTAATCGCCGGCATCGAGTTTACCTAACCGGGTTCCTACGTTGCCGCGTAATTCTTTGATAACAAGATCTGGGCGAGCTTCCATAAGCTGACATTGACGGCGTAAACTACAGGTGCCGACAATCGAACCTAGCGGCAATTCATCAATAGACCCATAAGTATTTGAGACGAACGCATCTCTCGGGTCTTCTCTCTTACAAATAGTGACCAGACCTAAACCTTCAGGAAAACCTACTGGTACATCTTTCATTGAGTGGACAGCAAGATCGGCGCGTCCTTCTAACATAGCAACTTCTAACTCTTTAACAAAAAGGCCTTTTCCGCCAATTTTTGCTAATGGGGAATCAAGAATGATGTCACCCTTAGTCACCATGGTAACCAACTCGACTTCTAGACCAGGGTGAGCGGCTTGCAAGGCATCTCTAACAAAATAGGCTTGCCATAAAGCCAGGGGGCTCTTACGAGTAGCGATTCTTACCGGAGTGTTATCTGTCATGGAAATTCCGAATATTTACTTTTTGATTGACTATAATTTTATTATCCTACCATCCAATCTAAGTCACATATATCGATTGTTATAAGGTCTGATAAATTGTGCTTGTTTCTTGCTTAAATGACAAAAAATATGTGATGTTTATCTCAATAAAAGTTACACTTATATTAGTGCTCTCTATATTACTACACTCTCGATTGAGGGTTAAAATGAATGACGAGCAAGCAGATTGGAAATAAGCATATTAATTGTAATTTCTTTACCTCGCTTGCTAAAAGTGTTAAATTGATCACGTTTTGTAGCGTACATAGAATAAAAACTAAACAGAACTAGAATTTATCAGACCAAGGAATACACCTTGCAGGCTTATATCCAAACAATAATCAGTAGAATTGACTCTCTGAATCAGCAGCGCATCGAGCGCGCGTTGGCGATTATGGATCAAAAAGGCAAGCAAGTTTTCAATCTTATTCCTACCCTTCTTCATTACAACCATCCCGCTATTCCTGGCTATTATGACAAACCCGTCCCATACGGTGTCCATTCTTTAGAAGAAAACGATATTCAGACACAGTTTATCGCGCAAATTTCAGCTACCCAATCAGAGCCTATAGTGCCTGATAACGAGGCTCATATATTAGGGCTATACACCATGGGCAGCACATCTTCTATCGGTCAAAGCACATCAAGTGACCTCGATATATGGGTTTGTGTGTCACCAGAAATGGGGGATGATGAACGCTCTCATCTTGGCAATAAATGCTTGCTGATTACTGAGTGGGCTAAAGGCTACGGTATCGAGGCCAATTTTTTCTTGATGGATGAGGAACGCTTCAGAAGCAACCATTCCGAAGAGATGACTGGCGATAACTGCGGTTCCTCTCAACACTTATTATTACTTGATGAATTCTATCGTTCTGCTGTTCGGTTAGCCGGTCAACGCCTTTTATGGCAAATCGTACCTCCCGAGATGGAGGAATGTTATCAAGAGTACGTTGACCAACTGTGTAAGACAGGGCATATCAATTGCTATGATTGGATCGACTTTGGTGAGCTTAATCGAATTCCTGCGGAAGAATATTTTGGTTCGAACTTATGGCAGTTATATAAAAGTATCGATTCCCCTTACAAATCAGTATTAAAGGCCATTCTTTTAGAAGCCTATTCTTGGGAATACCCAAATACTCAACTCTTGAGTGTCGATAGCAAACGTCGATTTTTTGCGTATGAACCTGATTTATATAGCATGGATTCCTATTATCTCATGCTCGATAAAGTCACTACTTATCTAGAACGTATTCAAGATTACACTCGTCTCGACTTAGTTCGTCGTTGTTTCTACCTTAAAACCCATGAAAAACTTTCTCGTACCCCAGGTGCAGGCTCTGTAGAGTGGCGTCGTCAAATTCTGGGTAAAATGACTAAGAGTTGGAATTGGGATCATAACGTCATTGCTGAATTAGATGACCGTCGTAACTGGAAAGTAGAGCAGGTAAAAGTTGTCCATGATGGATTACTTGACGCTCTAATGCTGAGCTATCGTAACCTAATACAGTTTGCTAGACGCAACGATATAACGTCCGCTATCAGCCCTCAAGACATTAGCATATTAGCAAGAAAGCTCTACGCCGCCTTTGAAGTTCTTCCCGGGAAAGTAACGTTACTTAACCCACAGATTTCACCGGACCTTCATGAACCCGATCTAAGTTTTATTCAGGTACAAAAAGGACGTACAAACCCGTCTGGGTGGTATCTCTATAAGCAACCTCTTATTGCGAATAAACTGATTGGTTCCAAAAGTCTTGAGCACAACGAATATTTAAGTAAATTGGTAGCATGGTCATTTTTTAATGGATTAATTACGGAATCTACTCGACTAAATTCGGTAGTGAAAGATGCACAGCTTGATATAGACAAGTTCTATCAAATGGTCAGTGATTTACGCAATACTTTTTCTTTACGTAAACGCCGGCCTTCTATGCAGGCTTTGGGCAGTCCATGTGAAATCAGTCAAATGGCAATGTTCATCAACTTCGAAAATGATCCGAGCGCTCAACATATTCCACGTTCACTTAAAGTTGACGTAAAGAACGTAGACATATTTAGTTTTGGTGAAGAAGCCATAAGCTTAGTTGGCAGCGTTGACTTGGTATATCGTAACTCTTGGCATGAAGTTAGAACCATGCACTTTACCGGTGATGCCGCCATATTAGATGCATTAAAAACCATCCTGGGCAAAATGCACCAAGATGCCGTTCCACCAGAGTCGGTTGATGTTTTCTGCTATAGCAAAAACTTAAGAGGCGTCATTCGTAATACTGTTTACCAATTACTTGCCGAATGTATTGATATGCGTTTGAAGCCAGTAGAAGAACAAACAAATCGAAAATTCAAAGCGATCAAAGTCGCAAATCAAATGTTTGGTCTATTCTTCGAAAGAAGAGGGGTATCAGTTCAGAAATTAGAAAACTCGGTAGATTTTTATCGCAGCATATCAACCAATAAGTTAAACGGCTCTCCGTTGTCTATGCTTGATAAAGAACGAGACTATCATTTACCACCAGTCGTCGATAGTTTTGCGAGTGAAGGCTTGGTTCAGTTCTTTTTCGAAGATACCGCTGATGGTTTCAACATCTATGTTTTAGATGAAGAAAACTCTTTAGAGGTTTACCACCAGTTTAACGGCAGTAAAGATGACATGATAAATAACGTTAATCGTTTCTATACCTCTAGTCATGGTACTGAGAGCGAAGACCTCTGTTTAATTAACTTCAACCTTCCACAGTATTATCAAATTATTCATCCTAAAGATGACACTAGCAATAGCTACGTTGCACCGTACCGCAATGATAATTGCGTTCAATCAAAGCCATCTAAAGCGGTTAATGCCTAAGAATTATGTAACACTCCTCACTCACTCCCATTAAATAAGGAATGAATGATTCGCATTATTAGAAAATGTCTTTATTCATCCCAGTCAATATCTTCACCTGCGTGCTTACCACATTCATTTTTCACAAATGAGAAAAACTCAGAACCTGTTTTTGAACAGATCCATTTGTCATCGATGTACGAAAAATGAAAACCACCTGATTTTGATGCCAACCAGATCTCTTTCATTGGCTCTTGCTTATTAATAACTATTTGACTTCTATCACTAAATTCTAAATTCATTACATTTCCAATGATTTCAAAATCGATATCCGCACCGGAATCATCAATAGTCTCTTCCAATTGATTAAACACTTCATCGACGATTTGATGATATTCAGTATCATTCATCCTGCTCTATCCTATTGCTTTTCTTATTAGTAGTGCGATTATAGAGGGCATTGAATCAATAATCACGAATTGCACCATGAAAAAAATTATCGCGGGACTCTGCTTGTTATCAACATTAAGTTTAGCTGGTTGTGGAAATACAGGATCACTCTATATGCCAGAAGATGCGCCACAAGAAAGTGAACAAACGCAATCGTAATTTGTTAAGGAAAGAATACATTGGATTATTTTAATTATCAGGATGATGGCCAACTATGGGCTGAAGAAGTTTCACTGCAAGCTTTAGAACAACAATTTGGCACCCCATTATACATTTATTCCCGAGCGACGTTAGAACGGCACTGGAATGCGTTTGATAAATCTGTAGGCGAACATCCTCACCTTGTCTGCTACGCAGTTAAGGCGAATGGTAATTTGGGTGTGCTAAACGCATTAGCGCGCTTGGGATCTGGCTTTGATATTGTTTCTGGTGGTGAACTAGAGCGCGTGTTAACTGCAGGTGGCGATCCTGCCAAAATCGTCTTCTCTGGCGTTGGAAAAACGGTTGAAGAGATGAGAAGAGCGCTTGAGTTAAGTATCAAGTGCTTCAATGTAGAATCTGAACCTGAATTAGAGAGGCTAAACGCTGTTGCCGCTGAAATGGGCGTGATTGCACCAATCTCTCTTAGAATTAATCCAGATGTCGACGCGAAAACGCATCCTTACATTTCTACCGGTCTACGAGATAATAAATTTGGTATTGCATTTGATCGCGCATCAGAAGTGTATCGATTCGCAGACAGCCTACCAAATCTCAATGTACAAGGTATAGATTGCCACATTGGCTCTCAACTCACGGATATAGAACCATTCATTGATGCGACAGACCGACTATTGGCACTGATCGATCAACTGATTGCCGATAATATTCATATCGAGCATTTAGACGTTGGTGGAGGTCTTGGGGTTGTATACAAAGATGAATTACCACCACAACCATCTGATTATGCAAAAGCGTTGTTAGCTCGCCTGACTAACCATCCAGATATTGAATTGATTTTTGAGCCGGGGCGCGCAATTGCTGCGAACGCAGGTATTCTCCTGACAAAAGTCGAATACTTAAAGCACACTGAATTCAAAAACTTTGCGGTAGTTGATGCAGCCATGAACGACTTAATGCGTCCTGCGCTATACTCAGCATGGCAAGATATAGTGCCGGTATCACCTAGAAAAGGGGAAGCAATAGCATACGATATAGTCGGCCCTATTTGCGAGACTGGTGATTTTTTAGGTAAAGACCGAGACCTATTAATACAGCAGGGCGATCTGTTGGCGATAAGATCTGCAGGTGCATATGGCTTCTCAATGTCTTCAAATTATAACGCTCGTCGACGAGCTGCGGAAGTAATGGTCGACGGGGATAAAGTACATCTAGTTCGTAAACGTGAAGAGTATATTGACCTTTGGCGTGATGAACACATTTTACCGGAGTAGCTAGAAAGTATGCATTTCCATTTCTCTAAAATGCACGGTCTGGGCAACGACTTTATGGTCGTAGATTGCATTACGCAGAATATTTTCTTTTCCCCAGATCTCATCCGTCGTTTGGCGAATCGAAACACCGGTGTTGGCTTCGACCAATTACTCGTCGTTGAAGCGCCTTATGATCCTGAATCCGATTTTCACTACCGCATTTTTAATGCTGACGGTAGTGAAGTAGAACAGTGTGGTAACGGTGCACGATGCTTTGCACGATTTGTTCGAATGAAAGGTCTAACCAATAAATTCAATATTAACGTGAGCACCAAAAAAGGTAAAATGGTGCTGAATATTGAAGAGGATGACTTTGTTACTGTGAATATGGGCGAACCAATATTTGAACCTAACAAAATTCCATTCAAAGCTAAACAAGCTGAGAAAACCTACATCATTCGGGTCAATGAGCAGACGCTATTTTGTGGTGCGGTAAGCATGGGGAATCCTCATGTCGTGACACCAGTTGATGATATTCAAACAGCTGATATTGAAACACTCGGTCCTCTACTTGAATCATACGAGCGCTTTCCTGAGAGAGTGAATGCTGGCTTTATGCAAATTATAGATAGAGGTGAGATAAACCTTAGAGTCTATGAAAGAGGGGCTGGAGAGACCTTAGCTTGTGGTAGCGGTGCTTGTGCTGCGGTGGCCGTCGGTATATATCAAGAATCCTTAGACGAAGAAGTAAAGGTCCATCTTCCTGGTGGTGATCTTGTCATTAAGTGGAAAGGACCGGGACATCCTCTTTATATGACCGGACCTGCTATCCATGTATTTGATGGTCAATTAACGTGCTAAATAGCAATATGACAGAGGAAAAAATTTGTCTTTAAGCGAAGCAGATGCGATGACCGCTGAGGTTGTTGCTCAATATTTACGTGACCATCCTGACTTTTTCAGGGAAAGACAAGAGCTCACTGAGCTGATGTCACTTCCTGTACATCAAGAAGGCACGGTCTCGTTGGTTGAAATAAAGCTAAGAAGGCAGAGAGAGAAAATCGCTGACCTCGAGGAAGAGATCACCGAATTAATGTCAATGGCAGCTAACAACGGCCAACATTTTCATCAGTTTATGAGCCTTCAGGAAACCATTCTCAAGTGTCATACTTTGTCTCAGGTTGTTGATGCCATTAATCAGTTTTCAAAAGCACTCTCTCTTACGGCTTATTTAAAATTGTTACATTGTGATAACCTCAAACACCATATTAATATGGAGAACTGGCAACGATTTTCGACCAATCATTTCAATGGTAAGACAGCTTACCTTGGTAGACTAAAAAAAGCAGATCGTGATCTATTGTTTAACCATGATCGCTGCCCTGAACTAGGTTCATTTGCCATATTACCTTTAGAAAAATCGAAGCCACTTGGTGTCATCGCCTTTTCTAGTAGTGATGGTGGTCACTTCCAACCTAGTATGGACACTCTATTTTTGCGTCATCTTGCAACGGTCATTTCTCATCTAGTTTCTACTCTTGAATGGGAAAATAATGGGCTAACCAACAATGTCCTTAACCACACGTCTGCCTGAACAACTTATTGAGCCTCTTGAACGCTTCTATCAATATTTAAGAAGTGAGAAAGGGCTCAGTTTGCATACTCAAAACAATTACAAAAAACAACTACAAATTGTCACAGAGCAACTATTTGAACTCGGTTTGCAAGATTGGCAACAAGTTGATGCCGCGTGGGTTCGTCAAGTTGCTAGTAAAGGTATGCGCCAAGGAATGAAGTCGAGCAGTCTTGCTACACGCCTCTCTTCTCTACGGAGTTTTTTTGATTTCTTAGTCTTACGTGGTGAACTTAACGCCAATCCAGCGAGAGGTGTTGCCGCACCAAAACGACAAAAAACGTTACCAAAAAATCTCGATGTGGATCAAGTTGATCTGTTATTAGCCGTAGATGAAACCGACCCATTGTCTGTTCGTGACAGAGCTATGATGGAACTGATGTATGGAACAGGCATCCGTCTTGCTGAATTGATTAACTTGGATATAAGAGACATCAGCAACGGTAACGGAGAGATTCGAGTCATAGGAAAGGGCGATAAAGAACGTAAAGTCCCATTTTCCGGGTACGCTAAACAATGGGTAAATAAGTGGCTCGCGCTTCGCCCAATGTTATTAAAGCAAGATGAATCCGCGTTATTTATTTCGAAATTAGGTGGGCGTATATCATCTAGAAACGTCCAAAAACGAATGGCGCAATGGGGATTAAAGCAGGGTGTGTCTAGCCATATTAGCCCGCATAAACTGCGTCACTCATTTGCCACTCATATACTAGAGTCAAGTGGCAACTTGCGTGCCGTTCAAGAACTGCTTGGACATGAGAACATTTCTACGACTCAAGTTTACACTCACCTAAATTTTCAACACCTAGCTCAAGAGTATGACAAAGCGCACCCTAGAGCTTTCAAGAAAAAAGAGAAATGATGAAGGTATATCGACGTTTAAATTCAATAAAAGCACTTAGTTTTGATCTAGATGATACGTTATATGACAATCATCCAGTAATACGTAAAGTAGAAAGTGAAATGGCCATTTGGCTGCATCAGTACCATCCAATCTCAGCTCAACTATCGTTGCAGCAATGGAAGGAATTAAAACTTCAATTAGCTGAGACTTGCCCAGAACTTAAGCATGACATGACTCTCTGGCGGAAAACACAGATCGAACAGGGTTTAAAGCAATTGGGTTACGATAACCTAAAAGCTGAAAAAGCATCAGAAGATGGAATAGAGCACGCTTTATGGTTGCGTAATCAGGTCGATGTCCCCTTTGAATCACATCAAACACTGCAAGCATTGAAAGAAAAGTTCCCATTAATAGCCATCACTAATGGCAATGTTGATGTGCATCAGATAGGCCTGAGCCAGTATTTCGATTTGGTGTTAAAAGCGGGACCAGATGGACGTTCAAAGCCTTACCCAGACATGTTTTTGACTGCGAGAGACCACCTAGGCCTCCCTCAAGAACAAATTTTGCACGTTGGTGACCATCTAATTTCGGATGTCAGTGGAGCTAAAAAATGTGGCTTCTCAACATGCTGGATTAACACGTCAATGAATCCTATTGCGGAACACCACCAAGCAAGAGTTCTTCCTGATATAGAGATTGAAAATGTGAGTGAACTTCTGTATTTAGTATAGCGATCTTATCGATCTCAAGACATAAATACCTAAATCCAATTTCTACAATCCTGCATCGTAAATACACTTACTTTGTTGTTCTATTGCTTCAATCAAAGAATTTGAACAAAAAGAACGGTTTCTTATTACTTTGATAGTTTTTATAGCTAGTATAAATAGAGAATTACATAAAGAGCCTGAATAATGGAAAAAACAGAACCGCACTATCTAGAAAAAGAGCTGCAAAAAACACTAGCGCAAGATCCTGCTATATTCCAGTTCTTGCAAACCAGCTGTCTTGATGGTGTATTTTTCTGGGATTTAGAGAACCAAGAACATAAATGGATGAGCGACAACTTCTGGAAGGTGTTGGGCTATGACCCAACCAGTAAACAACATTTACTCTCGGACTGGTGTGAAGTCATCAATCAAGAAGATATGGAGCAAGCATTAAACAATTTTAAACTTCATTGTGAGAACCCAGCTCATCCGTATAATCAAATTGTCAGATATAAACATAAAGATGGTTCAACCGTATGGGTAAGATGTCGAGGGTTCGCTCTAAGGGATAAAAATGGTAAAGCGATACGTATTCTTGGCGCTCACACCGATGTCACACAGTTAAAAGAAACGGAAGAAGATTTAAAACGCAGAAATGAAGAACTAAAAAATCTCGCTAGGCATGACCCTCATACTTCTCTATACAATCGATTTGCCTTCGCGGAGATCTTTGAGCAACAACTTTTAATCGCGGCTAGAGAACATATGCCAATATCTTTAGCGATGGTCGACGTAGATAATTTTAAAGTAATTAACGACGCTCTCGGCCACCTTGAAGGAGATAAAATCCTTTTAGATGTCTCCAATACACTGCGAAAGGTAGCCAGAGACAGTGACATCATAGGTCGATTTGGTGGTGATGAATTTATCGTGCTCATGTTCAATTCCAATCATAGAGAGGCACAACTCGCAGCTGAAAGATTACGGATGGGCGTTGAGGAATGTGTTACAACCAACTCTGGTCCAGTAACCATAAGTGTTGGTGTTTCTACGTTTGGTGAGAAGAGCATCGCTGGAATCGATCTTACTCCCTCAGAGATCTACGAAAAAATGCTGGGTACCGCCGACAAAGCCCTATTCCGAGCGAAAGATAATGGTAGAAACCAAATCTGTTATTAATGTAATAAGCCTCAATGTGTATGACCTAACACTTACCCAAAGATATAGTAGTGACTTTAACGCCTGTTATTGCCACTACGTCTCTTCATTTCTATAGGAATAGATTTCCTTCAACCTTAATCATATCTATCCATCAAAAACCTCTTAAGACACTTTAACTGCTTTTTCAGTGCTACATAAAGGAAACTACCTTATAAGCTATCCAAAAGCATGACAGGGGCAATACAGGAGCGTGTAGCATTATATATCTGCGTAGAGACGGTTATGCATACGATGGCAAGTATTCATAACATAGTCATCACAAGTTTATCGGATAGAAATGTATTCTCGAGGAATTTATGACATAAAAAAAGCCCCAGTCTTTCGACTAGGGCTTAGATAGTGGCGGAGGGATAGAGATTTGAACTCTAGAAGGGCTACAAACCCTTGCCGGTTTTCAAGACCGGTGCTTTCGACCACTCAGCCATCCCTCCGAAATTTTGTTAATAATCAAAGTCTTATAACATTTAGCTTTGACTAGTTTTTGCCTTTATCTTTCCTAAAAAAGATAAAAACGATGTTAAAACCTGGCGATGTCCTACTCTCACATGGGGAGACCCCACACTACCATCGGCGCTGTTGCGTTTCACTTCTGAGTTCGGCATGGGTTCAGGTGGGTCCACAACGCTATGGTCGCCAAGCAAATTTGGTCAAGCTTCCTATCACGATAGAAAACTTTAATAATCTGGATTACTGACTTAAATAAAAGTTTTCACACATTCAATGTTCTTACATTGAGTCCACAAAACCCCTTGGGTGTTGTATGGTTAAGCCTCACGGGCAATTAGTACAGGTTAGCTCAACGCCTCACAACGCTTACACACCCTGCCTATCAACGTTCTAGTCTCGAACAACCCTTTAGGACACGTAAAGTGCCAGGGAAGACTCATCTCAAGGCTCGCTTCGCGCTTAGATGCTTTCAGCGCTTATCGATTCCGAACTTAGCTACCGGGCAATGCCATTGGCATGACAACCCGAACACCAGTGGTTCGTCCACTCCGGTCCTCTCGTACTAGGAGCAGCCCCTTTCAATCTTCCAACGCCCACGGCAGATAGGGACCGAACTGTCTCACGACGTTCTAAACCCAGCTCGCGTACCACTTTAAATGGCGAACAGCCATACCCTTGGGACCGACTTCAGCCCCAGGATGTGATGAGCCGACATCGAGGTGCCAAACACCGCCGTCGATATGAACTCTTGGGCGGTATCAGCCTGTTATCCCCGGAGTACCTTTTATCCGTTGAGCGATGGCCCTTCCATTCAGAACCACCGGATCACTATGACCTGCTTTCGCACCTGCTCGAATTGTCATTCTCGCAGTCAAGCGGGCTTATGCCATTGCACTAACCACACGATGTCCAACCGTGTTTAGCCCACCTTCGTGCTCCTCCGTTACTCTTTGGGAGGAGACCGCCCCAGTCAAACTACCCACCAGGCACTGTCCGCAACCCCGATAAGGGGCCGACGTTAGAACATCAAGCATACAAGGGTGGTATTTCAAGGTCGACTCCACTCCATCTAGCGACGAAGTTTCAAAGTCTCCCACCTATCCTACACATGTAGGGTCAATGTTCAGTGCCAAGCTGTAGTAAAGGTTCACGGGGTCTTTCCGTCTAGCCGCGGGTACACTGCATCTTCACAGCGATTTCAATTTCACTGAGTCTCGGGTGGAGACAGCGTGGCCATCATTACGCCATTCGTGCAGGTCGGAACTTACCCGACAAGGAATTTCGCTACCTTAGGACCGTTATAGTTACGGCCGCCGTTTACCGGGGCTTCGATCAAGAGCTTCGTCCGAAGACTAACCCCATCAATTAACCTTCCGGCACCGGGCAGGCGTCACACCGTATACGTCATCTTACGATTTTGCACAGTGCTGTGTTTTTAATAAACAGTTGCAGCCACCTGGTATCTGCGACTCCCGATAGCTCCATCCGCAAGGGATTTCACCGTCAAGAGCGTACCTTCTCCCGAAGTTACGGTACCATTTTGCCTAGTTCCTTCACCCGAGTTCTCTCAAGCGCCTTGGTATTCTCTACCCGACCACCTGTGTCGGTTTGGGGTACGATTTCTTATAATCTGAAGCTTAGAGGCTTTTCCTGGAAGCATGGCATCAATGACTTCATCACCGTAGTGACTCGACATCGGGTCTCAGCCTAACAATTTCCCGGATTTACCTAAGAAATTAGCCTACACCCTTGAACCTGGACTACCATCGCCAGGCTCACCTAGCCTTCTCCGTCCCCCCATCGCAATTATAAGAAGTACGGGAATATTAACCCGTTTCCCATCGACTACGCCTTTCGGCCTCGCCTTAGGGGTCGACTTACCCTGCCCCGATTAACGTTGGACAGGAACCCTTGGTCTTCCGGCGTGGGAGTTTTTCACTCCCATTATCGTTACTCATGTCAGCATTCGCACTTCTGATACCTCCAGCAGACCTTACAGTCCACCTTCAACGGCTTACAGAACGCTCCCCTACCCAACATAATAAATTACATTGCCGCAGCTTCGGTGTATAGCTTAGCCCCGTTACATCTTCCGCGCAGGCCGACTCGACCAGTGAGCTATTACGCTTTCTTTAAATGATGGCTGCTTCTAAGCCAACATCCTGGCTGTCTGAGCCTTCCCACATCGTTTCCCACTTAGCTATACTTTGGGACCTTAGCTGGCGGTCTGGGTTGTTTCCCTCTCCACGACGGACGTTAGCACCCGCCGTGTGTCTCCCGGATAGTACTTACTGGTATTCGGAGTTTGCAAAGGGTTGGTAAGTCGGGATGACCCCCTAGCCTTAACAGTGCTCTACCCCCAGTAGTATTCGTCCGAGGCGCTACCTAAATAGCTTTCGGGGAGAACCAGCTATCTCCAGGTTTGATTGGCCTTTCACCCCTAGCCACAAGTCATCCGCTAATTTTTCAACATTAGTCGGTTCGGTCCTCCAGTTGATGTTACTCAACCTTCAACCTGCCCATGGCTAGATCACCTGGTTTCGGGTCTATACCTAGCAACTCGACGCCCAGTTAAGACTCGGTTTCCCTACGGCTCCCCTATACGGTTAACCTTGCTACTAAATATAAGTCGCTGACCCATTATACAAAAGGTACGCAGTCACAGGACGCAATGCCTGCTCCTACTGCTTGTACGTACACGGTTTCAGGTTCTATTTCACTCCCCTCACAGGGGTTCTTTTCGCCTTTCCCTCACGGTACTGGTTCACTATCGGTCAGTCAGTAGTATTTAGCCTTGGAGGATGGTCCCCCCATATTCAAACAGGATATCACGTGTCCCGCCTTACTCGTTTTCACTTAAAATGATGTGTCGGTTACAGGGCTATCACCTTGTATCGCGATACTTTCCAGAATCTTCACCTGCATCATTAAAAGCTTAAGGGCTAATCCAATTTCGCTCGCCGCTACTTTCGGAATCTCGGTTGATTTCTACTCCTCCGGGTACTTAGATGTTTCAGTTCCCCGGGTTTGCCTTATTAACCTATGTATTCAGTTAATAATACTAGCTTTTGCTAGTGGGTTTCCCCATTCGGAAATCGTAGACTCAAGTGGCTTTTACTGCCTTATCTACGCTTATCGCAAGTTAATACGTCCTTCATCGCCTCTGACTGCCAAGGCATCCACCGTGTACGCTTAGTCACTTAACCATACAACCCCAAAGGGTTTCGCTTACGCGAAATAACAACGAATTGTTATTGTATTAGCAACCAAGGTTTCTATCGTTGCCTCATTATTTGAATGAGCGAGACAACATTTTCGATTTTGCCGGACTCAAATATTAAACATCTAACCGAAGTTAGGTGTTTCCAAGAACACTTGAATGTGTGTTGGTTTGTTATCACCGAAGTGACAACAAGATCCTAGAGTTTCCTTTTAAAAAAGGATCCAATAGGATTTGAGAACTTTTATTTTGATAAATAATAATCAATTATTTATCAGTCAGCTTTCCAAATTGTTAAAGAGCAAAATGTTCAATGCTTATAAAAATAAGCCAATCACATTTTCTAAAGACTTTCAGGGACCACAATAAACCAATAATTAGTAACCATTGGTTTGGATATGACACCAAAAATACTTAGAGAATGGTGGGCGATACTGGGCTCGAACCAGTGACCCCCTCCTTGTAAGGGAGGTGCTCTCCCAACTGAGCTAATCGCCCACGTTTGTTTTAATTCCTTCGTGGGAAAGAATGGTGGGTCGTGCAGGATTCGAACCTGCGACCAATTGATTAAAAGTCAACTGCTCTACCAGCTGAGCTAACGACCCAGTCTTGTTTTCTTCCTTAAGTAAGGCAAGTTGTAAGACAGTTTATATACAATAAACAGCGGGCAACTTAACGGATCATAAGGAGAAAATGGTATCCCGTAGGGGAGTCGAACCCCTGTTACCGCCGTGAAAGGGCGGTGTCCTAGGCCTCTAGACGAACGGGACACAGGTGCATAAAAGTGTTGGGCACTTTCACACTTATACCCGCAGTTAAGCAGGTACAAATACTCTCTTTACTTTTCTAAACCTATTTCAATCTGTGTGGACACTCATCATGTGCAATCATCGTTTAAGGAGGTGATCCAGCCCCAGGTTCCCCTAGGGCTACCTTGTTACGACTTCACCCCAGTCATGAACCACAAAGTGGTAAGCGTCCCCCCGAAGGTTAAACTACCTACTTCTTTTGCAGCCCACTCCCATGGTGTGACGGGCGGTGTGTACAAGGCCCGGGAACGTATTCACCGTAGCATTCTGATCTACGATTACTAGCGATTCCGACTTCATGGAGTCGAGTTGCAGACTCCAATCCGGACTACGACGCACTTTTTGGGATTCGCTCACTATTGCTAGCTGGCTGCCCTCTGTATGCGCCATTGTAGCACGTGTGTAGCCCTACTCGTAAGGGCCATGATGACTTGACGTCGTCCCCACCTTCCTCCGGTTTATCACCGGCAGTCTCCCCAAAGTTCCCGACATAACTCGCTGGCAATTAAGGATAAGGGTTGCGCTCGTTGCGGGACTTAACCCAACATTTCACAACACGAGCTGACGACAGCCATGCAGCACCTGTCTCAGAGCTCCCGAAGGCACGCCTGTGTCTCCACTGGCTTCTCTGGATGTCAAGAGTAGGTAAGGTTCTTCGCGTTGCATCGAATTAAACCACATGCTCCACCGCTTGTGCGGGCCCCCGTCAATTCATTTGAGTTTTAATCTTGCGACCGTACTCCCCAGGCGGTCTACTTAACGCGTTAGCTCCGAAAGCCACGGCTCAAGGCCACAACCTTCAAGTAGACATCGTTTACGGCGTGGACTACCAGGGTATCTAATCCTGTTTGCTCCCCACGCTTTCGCATCTGAGTGTCAGTATCTGTCCAGGGGGCCGCCTTCGCCACTGGTATTCCTTCAGATCTCTACGCATTTCACCGCTACACCTGAAATTCTACCCCCCTCTACAGTACTCTAGTTTGCCAGTTTCAAATGACCTTCCGGGGTTGAGCCCCGGGCTTTCACATCTGACTTAACAAACCACCTGCATGCGCTTTACGCCCAGTAATTCCGATTAACGCTCGCACCCTCCGTATTACCGCGGCTGCTGGCACGGAGTTAGCCGGTGCTTCTTCTGTAGCTAACGTCAAACAATAAGCGTATTAAACTTACTGTCTTCCTCACTACTGAAAGTACTTTACAACCCGAAGGCCTTCTTCATACACGCGGCATGGCTGCATCAGGCTTTCGCCCATTGTGCAATATTCCCCACTGCTGCCTCCCGTAGGAGTCTGGACCGTGTCTCAGTTCCAGTGTGGCTGATCATCCTCTCAGACCAGCTAGAGATCGTCGCCTTGGTGAGCCATTACCCCACCAACTAGCTAATCTCACTTAGGCTTATCCAATCGCGGAAGGCCCGAAGGTCCCCTCCTTTCCCCCGTAGGGCGTATGCGGTATTAGCTATCGTTTCCAATAGTTATCCCCCTCAACTGGGCAAATTCCTAAGCATTACTCACCCGTCCGCCGCTCGACGCCTATTAACGCTCCCGAAGGATTGTTAATTTCGTTTCCGCTCGACTTGCATGTGTTAAGCCTGCCGCCAGCGTTCAATCTGAGCCATGATCAAACTCTTCAATTTAAGTTCTTTTTGGCTCAATGAATACTGACTTTAAATTGCCTTTTACTTTAGATAACCAAAGGTTAAATAATAAAATGTTCTTTAAAGTTCTATCACTCCAACAGAGTGATATTTAAATAACTGTGTTCAACGTTAATTCGCTTTCACTTTTAAAAAAATAAAAACAAAGTAAGCATCAAATTAGGTCACTCAGTTCATTGAAACCGTTGTTGATTTCGTGCCCTAAAGCAGAGAATCATCTTCGATTGTCATCAACGAGTGCCCACACAGATTGATATAGGTTTAAATTGTTAAAGAGCGTTACTTCAATAGTAAGTAAATTATTACTTTTAAGCCTTTCGACTTTACCGTTGAAGTGGGCGGTCATTTTAGCGAGATAACTCTTCGTGTCAAACACTTTTTTAGAATTATTTCTCTAAGACCAAATTTTGTTCCTGTACGCTAATCCCTTTTCAAATAAGGTCTCGCCGTTAGGAGTTGCGCATTATAGGGAGATTTTTATGTGACGCAAGCCATTTTCTCAAAAAATTTCAATTTTTCTTTTTGATTGTTCTTTTTACCATCAAAAGTGAAAAGGGAGGTCGATAAATCTTCCTTTTACTTACATTTATATAACAAACTAGATAAATGAATAGGCGTCAGAGAACATTCGTTCTCTATTGGCATTTTTTTCTAGGCTAAATTGTTCTCTGGCTGCGCCTGCCATTTCAAATCGACCTGCTATATAGATATCAAAATCTTCTAAACTATCAAAATCGGCTAAAACAGCGGCCAATACATTACCTATTTTGCCATTCCATATATTAGGTGCGCTTTCTAAAACAGGTATAAAATGAATATTGCTGAACTTTTCAGATAACGTTTTCATTTCATCAAAGGCATAAAGTTGTCCGTCCGACCTTGCTCCCCAATAAAGATATATCGGATTTTCGATATTCTGGCTTACACAATGGTCGAGTATAGAACGCACATAGCTGAAACCTGTTCCACCCGCTATAAGCAATATAGGACGATTCCCTTCCTTAAGCCAAGCATCTCCGTGCGGCGCATCAACCTCAATGTAAATGCCTTTATCAAACGCGACTTTCATTTTATCGATAACTTCTGTCGCGTAAGCGTTCTCTTCGGCTGCACCTATATGAAGTTCAAGCTCTCCTTCATTCCGACAAGGGCTACTAGCAATAGAAAATGGGCGCCTATCTTTCTCTCCCATCACCACCATTAAATATTGACCCGCTTTAAATTCGACAGGCGTCTCTGGATGGAGCAATATTTTATAGGTATTGCATGCTAAGGGTTGAATGGACTTTACTTTACAACGAATAGTCATATTTCCTCTTACTCTTCAAAGGTAAGTTTAAGATTAGTTTCTGCAAATGCCTGACAAGGAAAGATCCATCCCTTTTGTATTTCTTTTTCAGTCAATACGGGGTCTAAATGATAAGAAACTTCACCTTCCACTTTTCGGCACATACACATCGCGCACACACCAACCTGACAACGATGTGGGAAGCTTATATTATTGTTGAGCGCGGCTTCTAGTATCGTCTGTCCTGTTGATACATCAAATTCCTTTCCACTAGGAAGTAGAGTGACTTTATGGCTCATAAAATACCGAGGTCATCCCAAATAGAATCTATTTTCTCTACTACTTTTGGATCCTTTTTGATGGGTCTACCCCACTCTCTTTGAGTTTCGCCTTCCCACTTATTGGTTGCATCTAACCCCATTTTTGATCCTAAACCAACGGTTGGAGATGCGAAATCAAGCGAATCTATCGGGGTATTATCAACCATCACTGTATCACGAACTGGATCCATCCTAGTCGTGATAGCCCAAATTACATCATTCCAATCCCGAGCATTCACATCATCATCACAAACAACGATAAATTTGGTGTACATGAACTGTCTCAAGAAAGACCACACTCCCATCATGACTCTCTTCGCATGCCCAGGGTATTGCTTCTTCATTGTCACTACAGCCATCCGATAAGAACATCCTTCAGGTGGTAAATAAAAGTCGACAATTTCAGGAAACTGTTTCTGAAGTATAGGAACAAATACCTCATTTAGCGCGACGCCTAGAACCGCGGGCTCATCTGGTGGTCTCCCAGTATAAGTACTGTGGTAAATGGGATTATTTCTCATGGTGATATGCGTAATAGTGAACACGCGATGTTGTTCTACTTCATTGTAGTATCCGGTATGATCGCCATATGGACCTTCAGCCGCAAATTCACTTGGATCGATGTAGCCTTCCAATACAATCTCAGCACTTGCCGGCACCTCTAATTCATTACTTATAGACTTAACGACTTCTGTTTTACTGCCCCGCAATAAGCCAGCAAAGGCGTATTCAGAAAGAGTATCGGGAACCGGAGTCACTGCACCTAAAATAGTTGCGGGATCAGCACCAAATGCAACGGAAACCGGGAATCGCTCTCCAGGATTACTTTGCATCCAATCTTGCAGATCAAGAGCGCCGCCTCTATGCGCTAACCAACGCATGATAACTTTGTTTTTAGACAGCTTTTGTTGGCGGTAAATACCCAAATTTTGACGTTTTTGATTCGGTCCCTTGGTGACAGTCAATCCCCATGTCAGCAGTGGCGCCACATCTTCAGCCCAACAACTCATTACGGGTAACTTGTCTAAATCAACGTCATCACCTTGCCAAATAACCTCTTGGCATGGGGCCTTCTTAAGCCTTTTGGTAGGCATATTTAAAACTTGTTTGAATACAGGGATCTTGTCAATCGCATCTTTAAAGCCCTTT
Organism: Vibrio sp. DW001; assembly: GCF_029016285.1. Classification (NCBI taxonomy): domain Bacteria; kingdom Pseudomonadati; phylum Pseudomonadota; class Gammaproteobacteria; order Vibrionales; family Vibrionaceae; genus Vibrio; species Vibrio sp. DW001. The sequence continues at coordinate 3,698,258 of NZ_CP091975.1, forward strand.
GGTGGCTCAGGCTCTTTCAGGTAAGCCAATAACTTTCCAACCTCTCTGAGCTCAGAAACTTCCTTTCGCCCCATTCCCAGCGCGACACGTTCAGCTGTACCAAAAAGATTGGTTAGTACTGGCATGTCATACCCTACTGGATTCTCAAAGAGTAAAGCGGGACCACCAGCTCGCAAAGTGCGATCGCTAATCTCAGTCATCTCATAATGTGGGTCTATTGGGTGAGTAATGCGCTTAAGCTGACCCTTTTCTTCTAAAAGGGTAATAAAGTCACGTAAATCCTTAATACTCATAGGGCTCATTCGATTATTGAAATTGTTGCTATTTTATAACAAAAAAATAACGAAACCGACTTTTTAGCGTGGAATTGTTCGAAATATAATAAATAAGAGAGGTTCTTGGTTTTTAGATGCTGACTTAAAAACAAAAACGCCACTCGTATAAATACGCGTGGCGCTTCTTAGTAGCTCTATTCTTAAAAGCTATTAGTTCTAAAACGTGACGTTATTGTCTACGCATCGCATCGAAGAACTCGTTATTTGTTTTGGTCATTGCCAATTTGTCGATTAAGAATTCCATCGCATCAGATTCACTCATTGGGTGAACAATCTTGCGTAGAATCCACATCTTCTGAAGTTCATCTGACTTCGTTAGCAATTCTTCACGACGCGTACCTGAACGGTTAAAGTCGATGGCTGGGAATACACGTTTTTCTGCAATCTTACGATTAAGGTGCAGCTCCATGTTACCAGTACCTTTAAACTCTTCGTAGATGACTTCATCCATTTTAGAGCCCGTATCAACCAATGCAGTAGCGATAATCGTTAAACTACCACCTTCTTCAACGTTACGTGCCGCACCGAAGAAACGCTTAGGACGATGTAGTGCATTAGCATCAACACCACCCGTCAAAACTTTACCTGATGATGGAACAACGGTGTTGTATGCACGAGCAAGACGCGTAATAGAATCAAGCAAAATGACCACGTCTTTTTTATGTTCTACAAGACGTTTTGCTTTTTCGATTACCATATCAGCAACCTGTACATGTCGAGACGCAGGTTCATCGAAAGTTGACGCAATAACTTCACCTTTTACAAGGCGTTGCATTTCTGTCACTTCTTCAGGGCGTTCATCGATAAGTAAAACCATCAATATACACTCAGGGTGATTGTGAGCAATACTTTGCGCAATGTTTTGTAGCAACATTGTTTTACCCGCTTTTGGCGGAGCAACAATCAAACCTCGTTGGCCTTTACCAATAGGTGAAGCCAAGTCTAAAACACGTGCGGTAATGTCTTCTGTCGAACCATTACCACGTTCCATCGTCATGCGTTCATTTGCATGTAAAGGAGTCAAGTTCTCAAAGAGAATCTTGTTACGCGCGTTGTCCGGTTTATCGTGGTTAACAGTGTTAACTTTTAGCAAAGCAAAATAACGTTCGCCATCTTTAGGTGGTCGAATTTTACCCGCTATTGAGTCGCCAGTACGCAAGTTAAAACGGCGTATTTGGCTTGGTGATACATAAATATCATCTGGACCCGCAAGATAAGAACTATCTGCACTACGTAAAAACCCAAAACCGTCTTGAAGGATTTCTAATGCACCATCTCCAAAAATGTCTTCACCGCTTTTTGCGTGGGCTTTGAGAGTAGAGAAAATAATGTCTTGTTTACGTAGACGAGCAAGGTTTTCCAGACCGAGGCTTTCACCAAGCTTGACAAGCTCAGGTATAGGCCTGTTCTTCAATTCAGTCAGATTCATAGTAGTGGATGCTTTAGCTTTTGTTGTCAAAATAGGATCTGTTTGTTTAGTTATGATTTTTTCGGTCTAAGGAGCGACCAAGAAATGAACATTTGTTTATTTATCGTGCGACAAACTAGCACTAAATGAAAGACTAGTCTAGTTTTACAAAAAACAAAACCGCGCAAATGTTAAAGTGCACGGTTTCTCGCTCTATATCAAAACTAAACTACAGGTTTGTGTCTAAAAACTCTTTTAATTGAGATTTAGAAAGTGCACCAACTTTCGTTGCTGCTACACTACCATCTTTAAAAAGAAGTAACGTTGGAATACCACGAATACCAAATTTTGGTGGTGTACCAGCATTTTGGTCGATATTTAGTTTGCCGATAGTGAGTTTGCCTTCGTATTCATCTGCGATCTCATCTAGAATAGGTGCAATCATTTTACAAGGTCCACACCATTCAGCCCAAAAATCAACTAATACAGGCCCTGCAGCTTTGATTACATCGTTTTCAAAACTTTCATCTGATAGCTGCAAAAATTTATCACTCATCTTCCACTCCAATGTGTTTATATGCTACTGGTTGGATGATAACCAGGAAATAGATTCCCTATTGGAATGTATTTGCTTCCGTATTGCAACCCTTAACTGATATTCTATAACTTATGAAAAACACTCATATCACAGAGCACAAATTCGCCGACTTCGGTTTACTGCCGCAAGTCATTGAAGGTTTAGATAAAAAAGGGTTCGAATATTGTACCCCTATCCAAGCTTTGGCGTTGCCGGTACTGCTCACCGGCCAAGATATTGCAGGCCAGGCCCAAACGGGTACTGGTAAAACGTTAGCGTTTCTTACTGCTGCTTTCAACCACTTACTAACCACTCCGGAGCAAGAAGGGCGGAAACCAAACCAACCTCGCGCAATTATTATGGCGCCGACTCGTGAGCTAGCGATTCAGATCTACAACGATGCTGAGTCTCTAGTTGAATCGACAGGGCTAAAAGCTGGACTTGCTTATGGTGGCGAAAGTTACGATAAACAAGTATCAAAATTAGAACAAGGCGTAGACATCCTCATTGGTACAACAGGCCGAATTATAGACTTTTACAAACAAAAAGTTTTTAATTTGAACCACATCCAAGTCGTTGTACTTGATGAAGCCGATAGAATGTTCGACTTAGGTTTTATTAAAGATATTCGCTTTCTTTTCCGTCGCATGCCGGAACCGACTGATCGCTTGAATATGCTTTTTTCCGCCACACTTTCTTATCGTGTACAGGAATTAGCCTTTGAGCACATGCATAACCCAGAGCATGTTGTTGTTGAACCAGGACAAAAAACTGGGCATCGCATCCAAGAAGAGCTCTTCTATCCCTCAAACGAGCACAAAATGTCTCTTCTTCAGTCTATTATTGAAGAAGAATGGCCAGATCGCGCGATTATTTTTGCGAATACAAAATACAAGTGTGATTCAATCTGGGGTCATTTAGCTGCAGATGATCATCGTGTTGGCCTTCTAACTGGCGATGTCCCACAGAAAAAAAGAGAGCGGATCCTAGAGCAATTTACTCAAGGTGAAGTCGATATTTTGGTTGCAACGGATGTTGCTGCTCGTGGATTACATATTCCTCAAGTAACTCATGTATTTAACTACGATCTACCTGACGACTGCGAAGATTACGTCCATCGAATTGGTCGTACGGGTCGCGCTGGAGAAAGTGGCAATTCCATCAGCTTTGCTTGTGAAGAGTACGCGATTAACTTGACCGCAATTGAAGAATTCATTGAGCACACAATACCTGTATCAGATTATGACCCGAGCGCTTTACTCGATGATCTTCCACAGGCACTTCGTACGCGTACAAGACCTAGCAACAACCGTAGACCGACAGGTGGTCCACGTAACGGTAATCGCAGCAATAATAAGCGAAGTAACTACCGACCACGTCAACCACGTAGTTAAGGGATAGATAAAGTAAATATGGATCAAGCAATCTCATCACCGCTTTATGCGGCCATTGACCTAGGCTCGAATAGCTTCCACATGCTCGTTGTACGGCATATTGATGGAAGTGTTCAAACAATGGCAAAGATTAAGCGGAAAGTTCGCTTGGCTGCTGGACTCAATGAGAATAACGCTCTCAGCCCTGAAGCGATGCAACGAGGCTGGGACTGTTTAAGATTGTTTGCTGAAAGATTACAAGATATCCCTGAAGAGAATATCCGCATTGTTGGCACAGCAACACTACGAACGGCCACTAATGTGGATATTTTTCTGAAACGCGCAAATCATATTCTTGGATATGACATAAATATCATATCTGGTAAAGAAGAGGCTGGAACGATATATAAAGGTGTCGCTCATACATCTGGTGGCTTAGGTAGAAGGCTTGTTGTCGACATTGGTGGTGCAAGTACCGAACTCATCATCGGAGAAGGCTTCAACGCAAAAGCATTAACCAGTGTAAAAATGGGGTGTGTCACTTGGTTAGAAAAACACTTTAAAGATCGTCAGCTTAATACACACAATTTTGACGCTGCAATTGAGGCAGCAAAAACAACTTTACATCCAATTCTTAACCAATATAGCGATATCGGTTGGGATGTATGCGTAGGCGCCAGTGGAACTGTTCAAGCTCTGCAAGAGATAATGCTTGCACAAGGCATGGACGAAGTGATCACTCACTCCAAACTTAAGCGATTGCAAAAACAGGCGATGCAAGCCGATCATTTAGAAGAACTAGAAATAGACGGTTTGACCTTAGAAAGGGCGTTGGTATTTCCAAGTGGATTATCCATATTAATCGCCATTTTTGAACTCCTAAAGATCGACACCATGACATTAGCAGGCGGTGCTCTGCGCGAAGGAATGGTCTATGGGATGATGGCTGAAATGCAACACGATGATATTCGCTCTCGAACCATTAACAGCGTTCAGTCTCGTTATCAAATAGATAAACTCTATGGAGAGCAAGTGTTCAACGTATCACTTTCTCTACTTCAGCAGTGCGGTGCTAGTACTTGGGTACCTGAATCCCAAGCATCAATATTACTTGAAGCCGCAGCCAAGCTTCACGAAATAGGACTCGCTATTGATTTTAAAAAGGGTGGTCAGCACAGCGCCTACCTTTTGCAAAACCTCGATCTACCGGGCTTCACCCGTGCACAAAAATACTATATTAGCGAATTAACTCGTCGCTATAGAGATCCGCTCTCTTCATTGCCAGAGCAGCATGCTATTTCTGAACTAAGTGGTAAGAGATTACTCCGTCTACTAAGAATTGCGATTATCTTAACGCATCGAAGAAGCTCTGAATTAGAGCCACAATATCGTATTGAAGCGGATCAAAATTCGCTGATTATGTCGATTCAAAAATCATGGTTAGAACAAAACCCACTGACAACGGCTGAACTTGAAATAGAGTCTAACCGTCAATCCGATATAGGATGGCCGTTGATAATAAATGCTGAATAATCGGAAGTTAGAGTTAGATTATTTTAATGTCTAAACATTTATGCCAGTTACTTTCAAGTCAGAGTTCATCGCAGTCATTCTCTTAACTAAGTAGTTGAGAAACATACCGTACATAGGTACGAATAATCCCAAGCTGATAATTAACTTAAAACCATAATCAACCAAGGCGATTTCTTTCCAATGTTGAGCCATAAATGCATCTGGGCTTTGATAAAAAGCAATAGCAAAGAAAGCTAATGTATCAAGAGCATTACCAATTAAGGTTGAACACGTTGGTGCTATCCACCACTGTTTCAACTGACGCAGGCGATTAAATACATGGACATCGAGAATTTGACCCAATAGGTATGCCATGAAACTGGCAACAGCTATACGTGCAACAAATAGATTGAATTCCGTTAATTGTCCAAAACCTTGAAATTGTCCTTCAAAGAAAACCACAGACAATAAATATGAGACGATTAGAGCCGGTAACATTACTAAGAATATTATTTTCCTGGCCAACTTGGCACCAAAAACACGTACTGTAAGGTCCGTTGCTAGAAAAATAAACGGGAAGGTAAATGCGCCCCAGGTGGTATGCATACCAAAAATGGTAAATGGCAGTTGAACCAAGTAATTGCTAGACGCAATAATCACCAAGTGAAACAGAACAAGTATAGAGAGTGCTTTACGCATTTGCGCAGGGGTAAAATTATTCATTTTGTACCTTTTTAGTTTTGCTTGGGGTTGAGGGAACCCAAGTAGACAACATGTCTTCTTTAAAGCAGTTAACAATGCTCTTACGAGCGGGCGACGATTATACATCAATCAAATGAAGCTTCAAGAGCCTAAAAGAATAGCAAACGTTTAAGTCTGCAAATTTATTTATACTGGATGTTTGGTTACGCTACGACGGATTCCTTGATAATAATGAATTGGTCAGATAGTGATGAGCATCCTTAAAACTAAAATCCTTGTGAAAACAGACTCGCTAAATAAGCGACCTCTTCCCAGCTTTCTTCTTTGTACAAGGCCTCGAGCCACACAGATTCAGAGTAATGCTCTGCCCTTAAAAAAAAGAGACAACCTTCAAAATCAATCAACCAAGAATGGAGATCGGCATCAAGTTGCTTCTCTTTAATCTCAGCCGATAATAGACAGACTAGCTCTTCACCAACTTTGGGGAAAGAATCAACATCAAAAGATGGCGAAGACAAGATTAGCTTGCCTTCCACCTTTATATGTTCAATTAACCCCCAGCGTTTGTTAATCTCCATGGGTAACATGCTCCTGTATAGCATCTAAAAACTTGTCAGCGTACTTCTCGAGTTTGACCTGCCCCACGCCATTCACTGCAAGCATTTCACCATATGAAGTCGGTAAAATTTCAGCCATATCAATCAATGTCGCATCACTAAATACGACATACGGAGGTAAGCCAACTTCATCCGCGATAGACTTTCGCAGCTTACGTAACTTGGAAAATAATTTTTTGTCATAATTACGATTCGCGAGCTTGTTCGATTTCGCCGCCCTAACAGCCGTATCTAATCTTGGAACGGCGAGTTCAATTGCCATCTCTCCTTTTAAGAGTGGTCTCGCCTCTTCCGTTAGTTGCAATGTCGAATTACGAGTAATGTTCTGACATAGCATTCCTTTATGAATAAGCTGACGCATAATACTAATCCAGTAATCGTGACTATGTTCACGCCCTAGACCGTAAGTAGAGAGCTTATCGTGACCGTTCTCTCTAACACGTATATTTTGCATTCCTCGCAAAACTTCCACTACATAGCCCATACCAAAGCCTTGATTGACACGGTACACACAAGATAGTGCTTTTCGTGCTGCTTCTGTTGCATCAAAATGTTTTGGCGGATCCAAGCATATATCGCAGTTTCCACAAGGTTCATGCCTATATTCACCAAAATAGTTGAGCAATACTTGTCGACGACAAGTTTGCGCTTCAGCAAATGCACTCATGGCGTTGAGTTTATGTGTTTCTACTCTTTTTTGATCACCTTTTGGCTTTTCGTCCAATATTTTTCGTAACCAACCCATATCTGCCGGATCAAATAGCATCATAGCTTCAGCAGGAAGACCATCACGACCTGCACGTCCTGTTTCTTGATAATAAGATTCAATATTTCTTGGTATATCAAAATGAACAACAAACCGAACATTCGGCTTATTTATCCCCATACCAAAAGCAACGGTAGCAACCACAATCTGAACATCATCTCTTTGGAAAGCATCTTGAACATAGGCTCGTTCATCAGAATCCATGCCTGCATGATAACCTGCAGCACGAATGTGGTTATTGCACAGTTTTTCAGTCAGCATTTCTACTTTCTTTCGACTACCACAATAAATAATTCCACATTGGCCTTTTTGAGTTGCCAAAAAACGGACCACTTGTGAAACAGGTTTGTGTTTCTCTACAAGATTATAACGAATATTGGGACGGTCAAAACTCCCTAGATAGATCAACGCTTGGCTAAGATGCAGTCTAGAAACAATATCTTTTCTTGTTGCATCATCGGCTGTCGCAGTTAAAGCCATAAACGGAACGTTAGGAAATTGCATCCTTAATTGACCTAAGGCAGCGTATTCCGGCCTAAAATCATGCCCCCATTGTGAAATACAATGTGCTTCATCAACTGCAATCATTGAAACTTGCACCCACGACAATCGTTCAGTGAAATCTTGGCTTAACGCTCGCTCAGGAGAAACATATAACAGTTTCAGTTTCCCGTTGTTCATTCTAGCGAAAACAGTGCTCAACTCTTCCCTTGTCATTGAAGAATTCAGGCATCCAGCGGCAACACCATTTGCTTTTAACTGGTCGACTTGATCTTTCATCAACGAGATAAGTGGCGAGATAACTATTGTTAGCCCTTCCTTAACCAATGCAGGTATTTGATAACAAAGCGATTTACCACCCCCCGTTGGCATAATCACTAAACTATCTTGGTCATTTAGAACGGCAGTAATAACTTCCTCTTGGCCGTCACGATAATTCTGATAACCAAATACATCATTAAGTATCGACTTTGCATCAGGTTTATCAGCATCGATTTGCTGAGCTAAAAGCTTGGAAGTCATTAGTATCCTAATAGATAAAGTACGGAGTAGTCATTTAAGAAATGGGGTTCTTAATATAGCGAGACATTGTAGTTGGGTTTAGCAGGGAATAACACATCAAATTATTAGGTGAATATGTGATATCGCTTTTATACTTGCTCTCTTACTCCAAATAACTAATAAGTTTAAAAAGCATGACATCCGAACAACAGGCTAGATCAAAACAAGGCGTATTACTGGCGATTGCCGCATACACCATGTGGGGCATAGCGCCTATCTATTTTAAGGCCATCATTGAAGTTGCACCATTAGAGATACTTAGCCACAGAATTATATGGTCATTTGTCTTTCTTGCTTTTCTTTTGCACCTAGGTAAACGATGGAAAGTCGTCGCAAAAGTTCTGACCCATAAGAAAAGCATGCTTTTTTTAACTATTACTTCACTGCTTGTTGCGACAAATTGGTTAATTTTCATTTGGGCGGTGAATTCTGAACATATGATTGACGCGAGTTTAGGCTATTACATTAATCCACTCTTTAATGTATTGCTGGGCATGTTTTTTCTAGGGGAAAGACTCCGAAAACTTCAATGGTTCGCAGTGCTACTTGCCTTCATAGGTGTGGCTATTCAAATATTCGCGTTTGGTCGAGTTCCTGTCGTGGCTCTTGCTTTAGCGACTAGTTTTAGTTGTTATGGGTTACTTCGAAAAAAAATCAATCTAGATGCCCAGACTGGGTTATTTATTGAAACGATGATTATTCTACCCGCAGCGCTCATTTACCTCACCTTTATTGCTGATAGCCCAACCTCAAGCTTACTCAATAATGATTTGAATCTAAATTTACTCCTTCTTACTGCGGGTATTGTCACCACCCTGCCTCTGCTCTGCTTTAACGGCGCGGCGACTCGTATCATGTTATCAACATTAGGTTTTTTCCAATATATTGGTCCCAGCTTGATGTTTTTGCTTGCCGTGTTTATATATAACGAACCTTTCTCAGCAGACAAGGCGATAACTTTTGCCTTTATATGGGGTGCATTGTTCATCTTTAGTTTAGATGGCTTAAAGTTCGCCAATCAAAATAGAAAAAAACGAAAAGCCTAGAAATGTGCAAAATATGACTTTTCACTCCGTTTTTTATCTAAGAGATTAGACTATTTCTTTGTGAGAGATCTCTTACAATGGCGTAAGCCATTCCGTGTTTCTCTATTGAGAAACAGACTCTTACTTAACATTAATCCTTTAAAATCAATATCTAACAATGACAGGCATGACTTTTTAAAATTAGGAAGATATTTACCCCTCTTGTTGATAGGCAGATAATTGCTATTATTTGTCTTGTCGGAAGGATACTGACACGGAACAGGAAAGCACCAAGGATCAGGTGATCTTCAGGATGAAGATATGATTATTCAGGATGAGTAATCTGCAAGGAAAGCGATTGGACATTGAATGGACGCAATAGTAACTAGGATGGTTACTACTAAGGAAAGACAATGGACACCTCTGGAAGAGGCAAGGATTGAACATCAGGATGATGTAAAGGACACCGCTCAAGGATCAAGTGACGGACGCTGACGAGGATTGTTAGCAGATCAGGATAAGATCAAGGACACCGCTAGGAAGGCGATGAAAAGGAATACGCTGAAGGATTACAGCACACTATCATGGATTTGATGCATGGAGCATATTTAGTAGCCGGATTGCTGCAAGTAAGACTATGACCCCGATACTTTTGTATCGGGGTTTTTCTTTTCTACATTTTTTCTAATTTTGCGTATTGCGTAACCAGCCATTTTATCCCTTCACCATTAAAGGCAACTTGAACTCGGCTTTGTGGACCACTACCTTCAAAGTTTATAATTGTTCCTTCACCAAATTTGGGGTGAGTGACTCTTTGACCTAAACTAAATCCAGTTTCATTGAAATTCTCTTTCACTATTGTTTGGCTAAAACGTCCGCTTGTGGCTGGTCTGCTAATCTGGGCTTTCATGCGAACTTCTTCTATACAGCTTTCTGGTAATTCTTTTATGAATCGAGAAGGTTTATGGTATTTATCTTGGCCATATAAACGACGCATTTCTGCGTAGGTAATAAAGAGTTTCTCTTTCGCACGAGTCATGCCAACATAACAAAGTCGTCTTTCTTCTTCTAAGCGACCCGCTTCTTCTGCTGACATCTGGCTTGGGAACATGCCTTCTTCAACCCCAACCATAAAGACCATTGGAAATTCTAAACCCTTAGCGCTATGTAAAGTCATCAATTGAACGGCATCATCAAACTCATCGGCTTGCCCTTCACCCGCTTCCAATGCAGCATGTGATAAAAATGCTGACAACATTGTCATATCATCCGCTTCTTCAGGTTTTTCGAACTGTCTCGTTGCGGTGACGAGTTCTTCTAAGTTCTCAATACGGGCTTTGGACTTTTCTCCCTTCTCCTGCTCGTACATTGCAAACAAACCTGAAGACTTAATTACATGATCGGCCTGTTGATGAAGAGATAACTCAGCCGTGTCATCTTCAAGGGCATCAATCAGTTCGATAAATCGGCTTAAAGCGCCTGCTGCTCTGCCAGCAAGTACTCTTTCGTTAAGCAATGCCACACTTGCTTCCCACATCGTAGCGCCGCGCTCACGAGCAGCTAACCGTATTGTCTCTAACGTCTTATCTCCCATACCACGGGTTGGAGTATTAACTACCCGCTCAAACGCTGCATCATCTCGTCGATTTGCCGTCAAACGCAAATAACTCAATGCGTCTCTAATTTCTTGGCGTTCGAAGAATCGCATACCACCATATATTCGATAAGGCAATTTGGCCTGGATGAGCGCTTCCTCTAAAACTCGAGATTGGGCGTTATTTCTATATAGCATTGCAGAGTCGACAAGCAGGCCGCCTTTCTCTTGCCACTCTTTTATTTTACTCACAGTAAAGCGAGCTTCATCCAACTCATTGTAGGCAGAATAAACAGAAATCTGTTCGCCATCTTCTCCGTCAGTCCAAAGCTCCTTACCCATTCGTTCCGTATTATTTTCGATTAGCTCATTGGCTGCTTTCAATATTGTTTTGGTCGAACGGTAATTTTGCTCAAGACGAATAGTCGCGACGCTAGGGAACTCTTCGGTAAATTTGTGGATGTTTTCTATTTTTGCACCGCGCCAACCATAGATAGATTGATCATCATCCCCAACTATCATCACATGGCTTGTTTTGCCTGCCATCAATCGAAGCCAAGCGTATTGGATATTGTTAGTATCTTGAAACTCATCAACAAGAATATGTGAGAAACGAGCTTGGTAGTGTTCTCTGATAAACTTCTTATCACGAAGCAATTCTGTTACACGTAACAAAATTTCTGCAAAATCGACCAACCCAGCTCTATCACATGCCTCTTGATATGCAGAATAAACTTGAAGCCAAGTTTGTGTGATCGGATCTTGATAAGCATCTATATGCTTAGGTCTTAAGCCTTCATCTTTCTTGCCGTTTATCCACCAAGCAGCTTGTTTTGCTGGCCACTGCTTTTCATCTAGGTTCTGCGCTTTTATTAACCGACGAAGTAAACGCTGTTGATCATCAGAATCAAGGATCTGAAAATCTTGCGGTAAGTCAGCATCTAAATAATGAGCTCTGAGTATCCGATGACAAATGCCATGAAAGGTACCATTCCACATTCCAGAGGCACTGCCCTTCATCAATTCTTCAATCCGCCCTCGCATTTCTGCCGCGGCTTTGTTCGTAAATGTAACGGACATAACTGAAAACGGAGATGCATTTTCTACCGTCATTAACCAAGCAATTCGATGGACCAAAACTCTTGTTTTACCACTACCTGCTCCGGCTAATACCAGCATATTTTCTAACGGTGCGCCAACCGCTTCTCTCTGCTTATCGTTAAGGCCATCAAGTAGTAATGAAGCATCCATCGTTTATTCCTAAATACAGTTACTGGTTATTTATACATAAGTTAACGATTATACATTAAACATCTTATTTAGCGCCGTTTAGTCCAAATAATTTTTTAATATTTTATGTCTTTATTTTCAATCAGTTAAAATGGAAATGAGAATTAATTGTAAGTAGTTGAAATTTTTCGTCAAAAGAACAGCTCCTATTCAATAAGCAAGTTAATGAATGGCTCAACAATAACAATATTAACTCTGCCTAACTAAACTATGGAATAAGTTCAAAGGAAAATATTATGAAAAAGTCTAATCTAGCCGTTACAGCAGTCGTTACCAGCCTTCTAGCAATTGGTGCAACAACACTAACCACTACCCATGCCGTTGCTGCAGATAAAGAGAAATGCTTTGGGGTAGCTAAAGCAGGAAAAAATGATTGCGCAACGAAAAACAGCTCTTGTGCAGGAACTTCAAAAGAAGACGCCCAGAAAGATGCGTTCATCATGGTACCTGCAGGCCTTTGCGATCGTCTGGCGGGTAGCAGTACTTCATCTAGTTAATCTTTTCTCTAGAGCAATCTAATAATCTTTCCCGATTTAAATGATTGTTCTAGGTAAAAGAAAGTCAAAGGGTTCTATTATGCTATCTGATTTACATTACCAAGTTGGTGTTGGTCTTCGAACGCCACACATCGATTTTTTTAAAGAAAGTACACCAGAACTTAGCTGGTTAGAAATTCATAGCGAAAATTATTTTGATATACGCTCTCAACAAAGAAATGACCTTCACGTTTTACGTGAACATTACGATATTAGCTGTCATGGTATTGGCCTTTCTCTTGGATCTATCGCGCCTGTAAACGAAGGTCACATGGCAAAACTTAAAGCTTTGGTTGACGATATCGATCCTATCTTTGTTTCCGATCATCTAAGCTGGAGTGAGAATGGAGGACATTATTTCAATGATCTACTTCCATTACCTTACACTGAAGAAGCACTCCGTGTCTTTTGTCGAAATGTCTTAACAGTTCAAGATTATCTAAAACAGCCAATATTGGTCGAGAACCCTTCTAGTTATTTAAGCTTTAACCATTCGACAATTGATGAGTGGGTATTTTTGTCTGAAGTACAGAAACGCACTGATTGCCAGCTCTTGCTTGATTTCAACAATATACATGTATCCTCATTTAACCACGGTTTTTCTAGCGAGAAGTACCTAGATGGTATCGATGCAAATACAGTAAAAGAGATCCATTTAGCTGGATTTACGAGGAAAATCACCGAAAAAGGCGAAGTCTGGATAGACACACACAGCCGACCTGTGAGTGATGAAGTTTGGGCACTTTTCTCTAATTGGATAGCAAAGCATGGTTCGAGGCACACTCTTATAGAGTGGGACTTGGATATACCCGAACCGGACGTGTTGTTAGCTCAGGCTGAAATTGCTAGCCGCCATTTACATTCTTTGGGGAACCAGATACGGAAGGTATCATGACGTTATCGTTATCAGAACTTCAACGGAACTTCTCAAAAGCACTTCACTATAAAGCGAACGGTGATGATTGCGATATTTGCAGTAATCATTTCTCCTCTGACGAACGCTTGCAGATATATCGAAATAGTTTCATTATCAGCCTTAGTGAAGTTCTATGTTCTACCTATCCGATCGTCTTAAGCCTAGTAGGACAAGAATGCTTCGATGGCCTTGCTCGAAAGCATATCCTTTCCTACCCTCTGCAAGAGGGAAATGTTGCTGGTTATGGTGATGGTTTTTCAGAAACCATAAAATCCGTTGAGCAGGTTGTTGCAGCCGTGCCCTATTTGGCAGATATAGCAGCCTTGGAATGGGCAATCGATGATAGCAACCAAACGTGTAATCAACCTGCTCCAACACCAAACCTTTATACCTTCGATAGACTTCAAACATTCAGTGCAGAACAACAAGCCGATATATGCTTATTTTTAAATCCAGCACTTAATTTAGTCACCTCAAATTACGCTGTTTTTTCCATCAGAAAAGCGATCAAAAATAATAATTTTGTTAATTTGGAAATAAACCAACCAGAAAGCGGTATTGTATTAGTTTTAAACAAAGATGAATTATTAGTTGTAACACTTAATAATGAGGAAATATCACTTCTTGAGCAAGTTAACGCCAAGACGCCACTTGGTAAAATCAATCAGAACTTAGTCGTACACCTACAAAAATTAATATCTTTAAACTTATTTATCGGTTTTCAGGTACATATATAGTCAGGGGATAATATGCCAGTTTTAATTCAAAGAATATTTACACAATATCAATCCGCATCCAAGCAATTTCAACAGATTTCTATCCCTTTTCTTTTACTTTTTTGTCGGTTGTGGGTTGCGTGGGTCTTTTTAAATTCAGGACTCACTAAAATAGCTACATGGGATAGCACGCTCTATTTATTTGAATACGAGTACGTCGTTCCGTTCTTGCCGTGGGAACTTGCTGCATATTTGGGGACCGCGGCAGAATTAGCATTACCAGTATTTATCGCATTAGGGATATTAACTAGACCGATGGCGGTGGCGTTGTTTGGATTTAACATCATAGCGGTGGCCTCATACCCATTACTTTGGGAGAAAGGGTTTTATGACCACCAGTTATGGGGCTTGATGATATTAATAAATATTGTTTGGGGTGCAGGTGCGCTATCAATAGATTATTTAGTTAAATCTAAAGTTTTTAATATCAGATCAGAAAATAGCTACCTGAATTAGAATAAATAGGCTCTATCTAAAATAGGAGCCTATTTATCTAAGAATTTTTGTAACTCTTCTGCAGAAATTCCTTGCTCGGCTAGTTCCTTAGCCATAAGTTCAACCTGCTCACCTTTTCGTGATTCGATTACTCTTTGAAATTGATAAACGATATCTCGCAGTATATAAAGTGGTACTTGTTTGGCTGCGCTTCGAATTCGTTCTTCACTTTGATTACCTAACTCGTTGAGCAATTTGCCAAACATTATTTTTTCTGGCGATTCTTCTAGTTGCTCTAATATGCGAGCCATTTCATAAGTCGTTAATGACATTAGATGTATATATTTCCAACGGTTAATAGTAGGTATGCACGGTGTGCACTCTGAATATACACTGTATTCTTTGCTTGGAAAACAAACATTCTACTAATTGTTGGAATTATATTAATGACAAGGTTGATGCCACAATCTTCCACGCTTGCTAAATAAGATAATTAAAGCGGGCGCGATGAAAAACATCTGTAATGCAATCCCATTCTGAGCATCTAGACCCAATCTTTGTACCGTTCCAACAACAATACCTGCTCCACTCATTTGAAACAGTCCAACCAATGCTGCAGCTGTGCCCGCTCTATCACCAAATGGAGCCAGAGCTTTTCCTGCTGAGATCCCTAATACAAGTGCGAAACCGACAGATGATAAAAAAATTGGCAGCATAAACGCCCAAGGGTATTGGTGGCTCGGCAATAGCAGCATTAATGTGCCACCAAGAAGCATCGTTACAATGCCTATAATTAGCGCACTATGTGTTCCTTTACTGTCCATTAACCTAGGAGCCAAAAAGGCCGCGAGAATATTAACCACGGCATTAACACCAAACCAAAATGTAAACGCGTTCATACTCAACCCCATTTGCTCCATCAGTACAATTGGTGCTGATGTAACGTAGGCAAGGATTACCCCCATTGAAAGCATGCAAAGTGACGCATGAAACAAGAAATTTGTATTTGAAACTACACTTAAATATCGCTGTAACTTAAATACCTTTTGATTTTCTTGAATAGGATTCGTCTCTTTCATTCCAAGTAATATAAGACTACCCACTACGAGAGCGAATATAGCCATAAATGAGAAGTTACTACGCCAACCGAATTGCTGAGTAATATAACTGCCTAGTATCGGCGCAAGAGCGGGAATAAAGCATATGGCGCCATTAAGGTAGCTAATCATTCTGCCACTTTTTTCAGCACCAAACATATCCCTAACCGTCGCAAAAGCCGCAACAGCTGTCGCGCATGCTCCAAAACCTTGTAGTAATCTAGCAATAAGTAAGAATTCAATACTACTTGCTAACCAAGCTAAGTAAGCACTCACCCCGTATATCATAATTCCAGTCAACGCTATTTTCTTACGACCATATTTATCAGCTAAAGGGCCAGCGAACAGTTGTCCAACCCCCATAGAAAACAGAAACCAGGTCACCGTGTCTTGTGCCAACGCATGTTCCACGTGGAACGTTTCGGAGATTAAAGGTAGTGCTGGTAGGTAGATGTCGATAGCTAACGGGCTAAACAGAACCAACATGACTAATAATGCCATTTGAAACTTATCTGTCGTCTGATTATTCATTGTGATCACTTGCCATATCATGTTGTGGACTCGCATAATATAGAGCTACTGATATGAACTCAAATGGCTTATAATCATTACAACTATTCCTCCTTGGAATTTCACGATGAACCTAGAGAACCTGTCTCGGATAGATTTAAACCTTCTAGTTTGCCTTAAAGTTCTATTTGAAGAACTTAACGTCACAAGAGCAGCAAACCGTTTGTATGTCAGTCAATCGGCAGTGAGTAAGTCGCTTGCAAAATTACGCGTTCAATTTGAAGATCCTCTTTTCGTACGTACATCGCATGGTCTAAAACCAACACCGAGAGCACTTAATTTACACCCAAAGCTAGACCGTCTAATACATCAATTAGAACTTATTAACCAACCTGATATTTTTTCCCCAGATTCTTCTCGGATTAAGTTCAATATTGCTTTAGTTGAAAGCGCTTATCCCCTCATACTTCCACACTTTTTACCCGCACTGTTCAGTAATGCCCCCCACATCACCATAAGTTCTCATAACTGGACAGATGAAACATTTCAAAATATTCGTAACGGTGAATTGGATATTGGGATAACGGGTAGAGATATAGACATGACTCACGCCGCGTTAACGATGCCTACGCCGAAATATATCTCTGAAACCGAAATATACCGCGATAGACAGATGTGCGTCGTTAGAAAAAATCATCCAATATTGGATGAGGAGTGGACGCTAGATCGCTACCTCGCGCTTAGGCATATCCAAGTACGTTGTGATGGGAGTGATCGATGGTTATTGGACTACAAGTTGGCTGAACAGGGGTGCGAACGTGATATTGCTATCACTGTCCCAGATTTTAATAGTGCTTCTGCACTTTGTACCTATAGTGACTTTATATTTACTGCACCAAGCTATTTTACTAAACTCGTAGCGAATCATTATGACCTAACTTTAGTGCCTCTTCCTTTGGACTTTCCTCCTATGGCATACACACTTTTTTGGAGCGCTGAAAGGGAGAATGACCCAGCATTGAACTGGTTAAAAACACTTATCATAGAGAAAACTCGACATCTAAGGTAATGGTTCAAAATATATCAACTATAGCGTTCTGGTAACAGTTCGATTCTCAAACGTTCGACATCTATACATTAAAAGGAATGTTAATGAACACTACAATATCGCAAAGGGTTGAATCCTTACGTACGTGGCTTGCCACCCATAATTATGACGCAATTATCATTCCTCATGAGGATGAGTTCCTAGGGGAGTATATTCCCGCGCATAACGAACGACTCCATTGGGCGACAGGATTTACTGGGTCTGCTGGCGCAGCAATTATCACTAGGGACAACGCAGCCATATTTGTTGATGGTCGGTATACGGTACAAGTCAAAAATCAAGTACCTAGTGATATATTTGAATATCACCATCTAACCGAAGCACCCTATTGGCAATGGCTAAATGCCCACAAGAATTTGATTAAGACTGTCGCTTATGACCCTCGAATGCACCCAGCGTCATGGCTTGAAAATATTGGAAATCTGCTAGATACCGATATGCGATTGGTGGAAACGTCGAACAACGCTGTCGACGATTGTTGGGATGACCGGCCGAATGCAAGCCTGACGAACATGCGCCTTATGAGTAAAGATATTGTAGGTTTAGACAGTTTGTCGAAACGAGAAAGTATCGCTGAAATGCTTTCCGACAAAAACGCCGATGCGGCAGTCCTGACTCGTTTGGATACTATCTGTTGGCTATTGAACATACGAGGTTTAGATGTGTCTCGACTG
This sequence comes from Vibrio sp. DW001, assembly GCF_029016285.1. Classification (NCBI taxonomy): domain Bacteria; kingdom Pseudomonadati; phylum Pseudomonadota; class Gammaproteobacteria; order Vibrionales; family Vibrionaceae; genus Vibrio; species Vibrio sp. DW001. Next base: position 3,716,571 of record NZ_CP091975.1, read on the forward strand.
CCAGTCTTGTTGTCACACGCCATTATCTATTCTGATGCTAGTGTTGATTTCTTTATTGAGCAAGAGCGTGTTTCCTCTAACTTTGATACGCATGTAGGCGGTGGTGTTACCATTGTCCATCCGACGCAACTCACCCGACACTTAGAGAATCTAAGTGGTAAAAGTGTATTATTTGACCCCACCTCTAGTAGCGCTTGGTTCAAGCTCCAGATGGATCATTTTTCAGTTAAAATGATAGATGAAGCTGATCCTTGTTTATTACTCAAAGCAGTTAAAAACTCGACCGAGATTAAAGGGATGATTTCAAGCCACATCACTGATGGCGTGGCAATGGTGAAATTCTTGAATTGGCTTGATACCGAAGTTGATTCTGGGAGATTACATAATGAAGCATATCTGTCAGATCGATTACAAAACTTCAGAGAAGAACATGAAGAACTGGTCGACCTTAGTTTCGATACTATTTCGGCAGCGGGTTCTAATGCTGCTATGTGTCATTATAATCATAACGATCAAGAGATTCCGGGGAGCCTAACGCTCAACTCACTCTACTTAGTTGACTCTGGGGGTCAGTATCCTAACGGCACGACGGACATAACACGAACCGTAGCTATTGGTACACCAACAGATGAAATGAAGACACTCTTTACTCTCGTGTTAAAAGGTCATATTGGGATCGCGACAGCCGTCTTCCCTCATGGTACAACGGGAAGCCAGATAGATGTGTTGGCTAGGCAACATCTGTGGGCTAATGGTTTTGATTTTGACCACGGGACCGGTCACGGTGTCGGCCACTTTCTAAGTGTTCATGAAGGACCACATAGTATATCTAAGAGACCGAATACCGTCGCTTTGTTACCTGGAATGGTCGTTTCGAATGAACCCGGTTATTACCGAGCCAATAATTTTGGTATACGTATCGAGAATTTAGAGCTTATTATTTCAAAGGTCACGACTGGCGACTTTTCTGGGCTTGGCTTTCAAGAATTAACGCTCTGCCCTATCGATCTAAGATGTATAGATGTTGATCTTTTGACTAAACCAGAATTACGATGGTTAAACGCCTATCATGAAAAAGTACGTACAATCTTATCTCCACTCGTAAACCGCGAGATTGGCGTATGGCTGGCCAATGCCACCTCGTCATTAAGTCATTAAGTCATTAAGTCATTAAGTCATTAAGTCATTCTTAAGTTGAAGTTAACATGCAGCGTAAAACGCTGCATGTTTCACGTGAAACGTATCAAGATAACCTCACCATGAATTACCTACGAGCAATATTCTATAGTAATGTTGTACGTCAAAGTTTCAATCGAACGAGTATCGATTAAGCCCAAACATACTCGTTCCAACTATTTCACGCTTCTTAAAATCGAATGATTCGAAACATCCCATTAGATGACTTGGAAACCCATAGTAAATGTAATTTAACGCCAAAAACATTAGAGGAAGAAGAATCTCGTTGCTCCAATTCGGTACTCAGCTAGATATAAACCCTCCGAAAAGGGCCTCTGACCATCTAAAATTCAGATCGATATCTAACTAGAATCTCAACAAATCTTATTGTCTCTCGAAAACAACTCGCCACATTTAGTAACCTACCTCAATACCACTCTCCAATAGGGCTATTATTGACGAATGATTATCGAAAATAGTTACCCTATTGAAAAATCGACAGCTAGTTTTTGATTGGGTAGAAAGTTGGTTTACCGCTTAATTTTGAAAAGTACAACCTCAGATCATAGAATGGTAGAGTAACTATCGTCTTTGTTTCACGTGAAACATTAGAGTGCATCAAATAGGCCTTAGATGTTAGATCGCTATTTAACAAGGGCACTACATAATAGATATTACCAACACATTTCAATAGCTATCATTAATGGGCCACCCAGGTCATTATCTTGGTTTAGCAAATATTAAGCATCAATTTTTAATATCACCTTAAACAAAAAAACATCGACAGTAATGTCTATTCGCCAGAATAATGACTCAATCTAGGTACGAGTCAGAAGCTGAAAACCTAACCATGCAGCTGAAATACTTAGAATTACATTAAGTAATATATTGAGTCCCATCTTAAAAAAAGCACCTTGCTGCAACAATAAAACGTTATCCATCGAAAAAGTAGAAAACGTTGTTAGAGCACCTAAAAAGCCAAGACCGATAACTTGTCTCCATGGAACCTGAGCCAATAACTCAGTTTCAAAAGCAGCAATGAGCAAACCCATAATGAAAGAACCCACAACGTTAACTGTTAATGTTCCATACGGGAATCCCCTCCCCATCAACATAACGCAAAGCTCGGAGATCAAATATCGAGAGCACGCACCAAACGCTCCTCCTATCGCGATAAAACCTAAGATTGTAAACTGACTCATAATTAACCAAAGAAAAGAAGCTTGACGATATTCTATAGATTTAGCTATAAATTAACCAATAAAAATAACGCATAAGCAGTATAGTTATGCCAACTAATTCGTTAGATTTTAAATGTTACAGGCGTAACTTAAGCTGTATATACATACATACTTAAGCTGATTGGTTAGTTTTCTTCTTAGGTTATCTAAGATTCACTATCTAACCCTTCATTCCTCGGAGCGTTATCGAAATCTGTGTTTTGAATCTAAGATCTAAGTTCATCTGATTATAAACTTCACGATTAGGAGTTACGTTTATTAAATTCGGAACTGCTAAGCATTAGAACGTTCTCTACACAATAAAAAGCTAACCAATTGAGTAACCACTTTAGAGGGTATTCTAAAGCGCCCGGCAAGTTTGTGACCATTTACTCAAGACGTCCCTGTACGCTCAACAATGAACCTCTTTGTCCTTTGAGCTCCGCCCCATGGTAATCATATTGTGGATTAGGTCATTTTCCTGATTCATGAGAAGCCTCAGCATGTCCGCTGAGGCTTCTTAACTTTTCTTGTGAGCTTGTGGCGGAGTGGACGGGATTCTCTCTCTGTGTACAACACGCGCGTCTTCCGGCGTGACAGGTAGGCTTCGCCAAACAAAAGTGAACCAACTGAACAACCACTCCTACTACACAGGGTATTCTTTTCTTCTATAAACGCAAAAAAGCCCCAGCATTTCTGCTGAGGCTTCTGAACTTTTCTTGTAAGAACTGGCGGAGTGGACGGGACTCGAACCCGCGACCCCCGGCGTGACAGGCCGGTATTCTAACCAACTGAACTACCACTCCACATGGTATTCTTACGCTAATTAAAGTCTCATAAACAATGCTTTAACTAGTTTTTGCCTTTATCTTTCCTAAAAAAGATAAAAACGATATTAAAACCTGGCGATGTCCTACTCTCACATGGGGAGACCCCACACTACCATCGGCGCTGTTGCGTTTCACTTCTGAGTTCGGCATGGGTTCAGGTGGGTCCACAACGCTATGGTCGCCAAGCAAATTTGGTCAAGCTTCCTATCACGATAGAAAACTCTAATAATCTGGATTACTGACTTAAATAAAAGTTCACACACATTCAATGTTCTTACATTGAGTCCACAAAACCCCTTGGGTGTTGTATGGTTAAGCCTCACGGGCAATTAGTACAGGTTAGCTCAACGCCTCACAACGCTTACACACCCTGCCTATCAACGTTCTAGTCTCGAACAACCCTTTAGGACACGTAAAGTGCCAGGGAAGACTCATCTCAAGGCTCGCTTCGCGCTTAGATGCTTTCAGCGCTTATCGATTCCGAACTTAGCTACCGGGCAATGCCATTGGCATGACAACCCGAACACCAGTGGTTCGTCCACTCCGGTCCTCTCGTACTAGGAGCAGCCCCTTTCAATCTTCCAACGCCCACGGCAGATAGGGACCGAACTGTCTCACGACGTTCTAAACCCAGCTCGCGTACCACTTTAAATGGCGAACAGCCATACCCTTGGGACCGACTTCAGCCCCAGGATGTGATGAGCCGACATCGAGGTGCCAAACACCGCCGTCGATATGAACTCTTGGGCGGTATCAGCCTGTTATCCCCGGAGTACCTTTTATCCGTTGAGCGATGGCCCTTCCATTCAGAACCACCGGATCACTATGACCTGCTTTCGCACCTGCTCGAATTGTCATTCTCGCAGTCAAGCGGGCTTATGCCATTGCACTAACCACACGATGTCCAACCGTGTTTAGCCCACCTTCGTGCTCCTCCGTTACTCTTTGGGAGGAGACCGCCCCAGTCAAACTACCCACCAGGCACTGTCCGCAACCCCGATAAGGGGCCGACGTTAGAACATCAAGCATACAAGGGTGGTATTTCAAGGTCGACTCCACTCCATCTAGCGACGAAGTTTCAAAGTCTCCCACCTATCCTACACATGTAGGGTCAATGTTCAGTGCCAAGCTGTAGTAAAGGTTCACGGGGTCTTTCCGTCTAGCCGCGGGTACACTGCATCTTCACAGCGATTTCAATTTCACTGAGTCTCGGGTGGAGACAGCGTGGCCATCATTACGCCATTCGTGCAGGTCGGAACTTACCCGACAAGGAATTTCGCTACCTTAGGACCGTTATAGTTACGGCCGCCGTTTACCGGGGCTTCGATCAAGAGCTTCGTCCGAAGACTAACCCCATCAATTAACCTTCCGGCACCGGGCAGGCGTCACACCGTATACGTCATCTTACGATTTTGCACAGTGCTGTGTTTTTAATAAACAGTTGCAGCCACCTGGTATCTGCGACTCCCGATAGCTCCATCCGCAAGGGATTTCACCGTCAAGAGCGTACCTTCTCCCGAAGTTACGGTACCATTTTGCCTAGTTCCTTCACCCGAGTTCTCTCAAGCGCCTTGGTATTCTCTACCCGACCACCTGTGTCGGTTTGGGGTACGATTTCTTATAATCTGAAGCTTAGAGGCTTTTCCTGGAAGCATGGCATCAATGACTTCATCACCGTAGTGACTCGACATCGGGTCTCAGCCTAACAATTTCCCGGATTTACCTAAGAAATTAGCCTACACCCTTGAACCTGGACTACCATCGCCAGGCTCACCTAGCCTTCTCCGTCCCCCCATCGCAATTATAAGAAGTACGGGAATATTAACCCGTTTCCCATCGACTACGCCTTTCGGCCTCGCCTTAGGGGTCGACTTACCCTGCCCCGATTAACGTTGGACAGGAACCCTTGGTCTTCCGGCGTGGGAGTTTTTCACTCCCATTATCGTTACTCATGTCAGCATTCGCACTTCTGATACCTCCAGCAGACCTTACAGTCCACCTTCAACGGCTTACAGAACGCTCCCCTACCCAACATAATAAATTACATTGCCGCAGCTTCGGTGTATAGCTTAGCCCCGTTACATCTTCCGCGCAGGCCGACTCGACCAGTGAGCTATTACGCTTTCTTTAAATGATGGCTGCTTCTAAGCCAACATCCTGGCTGTCTGAGCCTTCCCACATCGTTTCCCACTTAGCTATACTTTGGGACCTTAGCTGGCGGTCTGGGTTGTTTCCCTCTCCACGACGGACGTTAGCACCCGCCGTGTGTCTCCCGGATAGTACTTACTGGTATTCGGAGTTTGCAAAGGGTTGGTAAGTCGGGATGACCCCCTAGCCTTAACAGTGCTCTACCCCCAGTAGTATTCGTCCGAGGCGCTACCTAAATAGCTTTCGGGGAGAACCAGCTATCTCCAGGTTTGATTGGCCTTTCACCCCTAGCCACAAGTCATCCGCTAATTTTTCAACATTAGTCGGTTCGGTCCTCCAGTTGATGTTACTCAACCTTCAACCTGCCCATGGCTAGATCACCTGGTTTCGGGTCTATACCTAGCAACTCGACGCCCAGTTAAGACTCGGTTTCCCTACGGCTCCCCTATACGGTTAACCTTGCTACTAAATATAAGTCGCTGACCCATTATACAAAAGGTACGCAGTCACAGGACGCAATGCCTGCTCCTACTGCTTGTACGTACACGGTTTCAGGTTCTATTTCACTCCCCTCACAGGGGTTCTTTTCGCCTTTCCCTCACGGTACTGGTTCACTATCGGTCAGTCAGTAGTATTTAGCCTTGGAGGATGGTCCCCCCATATTCAAACAGGATATCACGTGTCCCGCCTTACTCGTTTTCACTTAAAATGATGTGTCGGTTACAGGGCTATCACCTTGTATCGCGATACTTTCCAGAATCTTCACCTGCATCATTAAAAGCTTAAGGGCTAATCCAATTTCGCTCGCCGCTACTTTCGGAATCTCGGTTGATTTCTACTCCTCCGGGTACTTAGATGTTTCAGTTCCCCGGGTTTGCCTTATTAACCTATGTATTCAGTTAATAATACTAGCTTTTGCTAGTGGGTTTCCCCATTCGGAAATCGTAGACTCAAGTGGCTTTTACTGCCTTATCTACGCTTATCGCAAGTTAATACGTCCTTCATCGCCTCTGACTGCCAAGGCATCCACCGTGTACGCTTAGTCACTTAACCATACAACCCCAAAGGGTTTCGCTTACGCGAAATAACAACGAATTGTTATTGTATTAGCAACCAAGGTTTCTATCGTTGCCTCATTATTTGAATGAGCGAGACAACATTTTCGATTTTGCCGGACTCAAATATTAAACATCTAACCGAAGTTAGCTGTTTCCAAGAACACTTGAATGTGTGTTGGTTTGTTATCACCGAAGTGACAACAAGACCCTAGAGTTTCCTTTTAAAAAAAGGATCCAATAGGATTTGAGAACTTTTATTTTGATAAATAATAATCAATTATTTATCAGTCAGCTTTCCAAATTGTTAAAGAGCAAAGATTCATCAAATGAACCATTTTTAAATATTCTTTTCTCTATGCAGAGTAAAAACACTTAAAGATGGTGGAGCTATGCGGGATCGAACCGCAGACCTCCTGCGTGCAAGGCAGGCGCTCTCCCAGCTGAGCTATAACCCCATCAGTTGGGTGTTTTTTTGATAACTCATTAAACTAAACTGAGAAAATTCTTTTTATGCAAGGCAAGTTAGGAGGAGGCATAATAATAATATGCGACGACTGACTTAACGCGGCAGAAGAAGATTTTGGTGGGTCTGAGTGGACTTGAACCACCGACCTCCCGCTTATCAGGCGAGCGCTCTAACCAGCTGAGCTACAGACCCATTCTTGCTTTATGTTTTCTCTTAGTTGAACGAAGAAAAATCATGACGCAATAACAGAAGATATTTCTGAGTTATCATCTCTTTGCTTTTCTAAACCTATTTCAATCTGTGTGGACACTCATCATGCGCAATCATCGTTTAAGGAGGTGATCCAGCCCCAGGTTCCCCTAGGGCTACCTTGTTACGACTTCACCCCAGTCATGAACCACAAAGTGGTAAGCGTCCCCCCGAAGGTTAAACTACCTACTTCTTTTGCAGCCCACTCCCATGGTGTGACGGGCGGTGTGTACAAGGCCCGGGAACGTATTCACCGTAGCATTCTGATCTACGATTACTAGCGATTCCGACTTCATGGAGTCGAGTTGCAGACTCCAATCCGGACTACGACGCACTTTTTGGGATTCGCTCACTATTGCTAGCTGGCTGCCCTCTGTATGCGCCATTGTAGCACGTGTGTAGCCCTACTCGTAAGGGCCATGATGACTTGACGTCGTCCCCACCTTCCTCCGGTTTATCACCGGCAGTCTCCCCAAAGTTCCCGACATAACTCGCTGGCAATTAAGGATAAGGGTTGCGCTCGTTGCGGGACTTAACCCAACATTTCACAACACGAGCTGACGACAGCCATGCAGCACCTGTCTCAGAGCTCCCGAAGGCACGCCTGTGTCTCCACTGGCTTCTCTGGATGTCAAGAGTAGGTAAGGTTCTTCGCGTTGCATCGAATTAAACCACATGCTCCACCGCTTGTGCGGGCCCCCGTCAATTCATTTGAGTTTTAATCTTGCGACCGTACTCCCCAGGCGGTCTACTTAACGCGTTAGCTCCGAAAGCCACGGCTCAAGGCCACAACCTTCAAGTAGACATCGTTTACGGCGTGGACTACCAGGGTATCTAATCCTGTTTGCTCCCCACGCTTTCGCATCTGAGTGTCAGTATCTGTCCAGGGGGCCGCCTTCGCCACTGGTATTCCTTCAGATCTCTACGCATTTCACCGCTACACCTGAAATTCTACCCCCCTCTACAGTACTCTAGTTTGCCAGTTTCAAATGACCTTCCGGGGTTGAGCCCCGGGCTTTCACATCTGACTTAACAAACCACCTGCATGCGCTTTACGCCCAGTAATTCCGATTAACGCTCGCACCCTCCGTATTACCGCGGCTGCTGGCACGGAGTTAGCCGGTGCTTCTTCTGTAGCTAACGTCAAACAATAAGCGTATTAAACTTACTGTCTTCCTCACTACTGAAAGTACTTTACAACCCGAAGGCCTTCTTCATACACGCGGCATGGCTGCATCAGGCTTTCGCCCATTGTGCAATATTCCCCACTGCTGCCTCCCGTAGGAGTCTGGACCGTGTCTCAGTTCCAGTGTGGCTGATCATCCTCTCAGACCAGCTAGAGATCGTCGCCTTGGTGAGCCATTACCCCACCAACTAGCTAATCTCACTTAGGCTTATCCAATCGCGGAAGGCCCGAAGGTCCCCTCCTTTCCCCCGTAGGGCGTATGCGGTATTAGCTATCGTTTCCAATAGTTATCCCCCTCAACTGGGCAAATTCCTAAGCATTACTCACCCGTCCGCCGCTCGACGCCTATTAACGCTCCCGAAGGATTGTTAATTTCGTTTCCGCTCGACTTGCATGTGTTAAGCCTGCCGCCAGCGTTCAATCTGAGCCATGATCAAACTCTTCAATTTAAGTTCTTTTTGGCTCAATGAATACTGACTTTAAATTGCCTTTTACTTTAGATAACCAAAGGTTAAATAATAAAATGTTCTTTAAAGTTCTATCACTCCAACAGAGTGATATTTAAATAACTGTGTTCGACGTTAATTCGCTTTCACTTTTAAAAAAATAAAAACAAAGTAAGCATCAAATTAGGTCACTCAGTTCATTGAAACCGTTGTTGATTTCGTGCCCTAAAGCAGAGAATCATCTTCGATTGCCATCAACGAGTGCCCACACAGATTGATATAGGTTTAAATTGTTAAAGAGCGTTGCTTCGATATTCCCGTTAAGGTCTGTCTTAAGCAAGGCGGCCATTCTAGCGATTTCACGTGAAGTGTCAAACACTTTTTTATTTATTTTTCACTTTACAAAAAATGAGAATAAACTTCGTTTCACTAGGCTGTTCACCTAACTGACATTCTGCGCTAACCCTTGTGGGCTGTGCCGTGTCAGTGTTGGCGCATTATAGAGAGCTCAAGGATATTGGCAACCCCTTTTTTAGGATTTTTACGATTTATTTACTGTTTGGACAGTTTTCATCCACTAAAGGCCAGTTTTACTAACTTTACTATTTGCATATACTCTATATAAGTAAATAAAAGGGATAAATGATGAGCAAATTGAAAAGCTTTAAAGGAATACACCCTGAAATTGGTACCTCCGTGTATATAGACGAGACTTCAGTTTTAGTTGGTGATGTAAAGGTTGGAGATGATTCGAGTATCTGGCCTTTTGTGTCAGCTAGAGGCGACGTTAATCATATTCATATAGGTCAACGCTCAAATATCCAAGATGGCAGTGTGTTACATGTTACTCATAAGTCAGAAGACAATCCCAGGGGTTACCCACTCATCATAGGAAACGACGTAACCATTGGACACAAAGTAATGTTACATGGATGCACAATTAACGATTGTGTACTTATCGGTATGGCTGCCATTGTTTTAGATGGTGCCACGATAGAGGAAAATGTCATGATTGGTGCAGGTAGCCTAGTACCACCAAATAAGATATTAGAAAGTGGCTACCTCTATGTCGGCAGCCCAGTTAAACAAGCCCGACCTTTGAAAGAACAAGAACTGGCCTTTTTAAAGAAATCGGCAGATAACTATGTAGCAAATAAAAACGACTATCTAGAACACGTCAACCCTATTAAATAATTTCAACTTGATCGAGGTCGTTAAAGCGTTCGTCCTCGATCATGTCTTCGGCTATCTCTTCAATATCGAATCGATACTCAGAAAAAACATCTAAAATAATATCTGAATGTAGCTCAATGGTTCCTGACATCGCTGTCAGTCGTTGTCGTGAGATAGTGCATTTAATTAACGAACCCGCCTGTTGCGCAGTAAATTCTACAACCTCTCGTTTGTCATTCCATTCTTGGATATCAGAGAACAATATCGATTGATTCATTACTGACCCTCCAAATTTTTTCGAAGCTCTCTTAGTATCTGTTTGGTTCCCGGACGTAGCCCTCGCCACAGCATAAAACTTTCGGCCGCCTGACCAACCAACATACCAAGCCCGTCATGAATCTGTGCAACACCATTCTCCCTTGCCCATTGGTTAAAGGTGGTCATCCCTGCGCTATAGGTCATATCATAAGCGACAGTGTTCGCACCAAAAATTTTAGGGCTGATACTCGGAACTTTTTTGTATAGGCTAGCAGAAGTTGAATTGATAACCACATCAAATGGACTATCTATTTCATCTATATATTCCGTAGTGACATTACCGAAAGGTGTAAATATCTGGGCAAGTTGTTCTGCTTTCTCGAATGTTCGATTGACTAAGGTAAGCTTACTTGGTTTTTGATCTAATAAAGGTTTAATCACGCCCCTCGCAGCTCCGCCAGCGCCGAGTAACAAAATACGGCGACCTTCTAGTGGCACTTGATACTGAATAAGATCCTGAACAAGACCCTCACCATCTGTGTTATCGCCGATTATCTCACCATCATCGAGCTTTTTAAGCGTATTGACCGCGCCAGCCAATTCCGCTCGTTTAGTCAGCCTATCAGCAAATTGAAATGCTTCTTCCTTAAATGGTGCCGTAATATTGCACCCTCTCCCCCCTTCCCTGAAGAACCGCTCCACGGCGGTTAAAAAAAGACCGACTTCAGGTCCACAGCTTGAATACTCCATGTTTTGCGCAGTTTGTCTCGCAAACAGAGTATGAATAAAGGGAGATTTGCTTTGTGAAATTGGGTTGCCAAATACGAGGTATTTATCAGTGGTACCAGCCATATCCTTGCCTACTGTAATAAATAAAAAGGGCCATCTAAGATGACCCTATCATTTCAAGTTCGCTTAGCCAATAACTTAAACCCACTCTTTGGGCTTCAAATACTCTTTATAGAGTAGCGCCTCTGCGCTATTGGCCTCTGGTTGAAAATCGTATTCCCATCTAACTAATGGGGGCATCGACATCAGTATCGACTCTGTCCTTCCTCCACTTTGCAATCCAAATAGCGTACCTCGATCGTACACTAAGTTGAACTCAACGTAGCGTCCACGTCGATATAGTTGAAACTGGCGTTCACGATCGCCATATTCCATTGACTTTCTTTTGTCTACTATCGGTAAATAGGCACAAGTGAACCCTTCACCTACGGCTTGAATATAGGAAAAGCATTTATCAAACTCCCATCGATTCAGGTCATCAAAAAACAGACCACCAATGCCACGCGTTTCATCTCTATGCGGTAAGTAAAAATAGTCGTCACACCATTTTTTGTGCTCGGCGTAAACCTCTTGTCCAAACACTTCACAAATAGATTTCGCTTTTTGATGCCATTGAATGCAATCTTCTTCAAAGGGGTAAAAAGGCGTCAGATCAAACCCTCCACCAAACCACCAAATGGGTTCTTCTCCTTCTTTTTCTGCAATAAAAAATCGAACATTAGCGTGAGATGTAGGGATATAAGGATTTTTAGGATGGATAACTAGTGAGACCCCCATAGCTTCAAATTTTCGGCCAGCTAATTCTGGCCTATGAGCAGTAGCAGAGGCTGGCATTTTTTCACCATAAACATGAGAGAAATTTACTCCCCCCTGTTCGAATACAACACCGTTTCTAAGAACTCGAGTTCGACCTCCCCCCCCAAGCTCTCTTTTCCAAGCATCTTGCTCAAATGTGGCTCCACCGTCTGCCTGTTCTACTTGGAGACAGATGCTATCTTGTAATCCTAACAAAAATGATTTTACTTGCTCTTTATTCACTGTAGACATAATTTTTCACCGCAGATGTAATTTTAATCACTGTAGATACCGCTATCCATGTCTTAATATTGTAGAACTACATGCATCTCTTATCTCTGAAGGTTTACTTCTACCTCCAGTATTGCCTTCCAACACAATAACACCAGTATTCCCAAGTTGAGCAGTAACTTCTTCTGTCGTCATGCACGCTGGTTGCCCCGATAGGTTCGCACTTGTCGAGGTAATTGGTTTCCCAAACGCCATACAAACTTTTTGAGCCAACGGATGATCGGTCACCCTAACCGCCACCGTATCGAACTGACCCGTAACGAGATTAGATGTCAGGTGACTAACAGGCATAACCCAAGTAACTGGTCCCGGCCACGATTCTTTAATTTCAATTAATCGTTCAGTACTCAATGAAGAGGTGTCAATGTAAGGAGCAAGCTGTTCGTAGGTGGCCGCAACTAATATAAGTCCTTTTTCTACGGCTCTTTTTTTTACATCGAGAAGCTTGTTTATTGCTTCATCATTATCTGGATCGCAGCCTACACCGAAAACACCCTCTGTTGGATAGGCAATTACGTTACCACTCATTAACGCTTCAATTACTTGGTCAAAGTTACTCATTTTTCTACTTTATGGCCCCAATACTCATCTTAGTGTACAAATTCTTATGCTAAGCCGCTAATGACTATTTAAAAATAACTAACGCAAACGTTTTCCTTGTGTCATTTTAACCTTATAATGCGCGGAAAATATCAACTAACAATGAATGAACTAATTTGTAGGAGTTAGCGATGAAAGTCGGAATTATTATGGGTTCTAAATCAGATTGGCCCACCATGAAACTTGCTGCTGAAATGTTAGATCTATTTGGTGTAGCTTACGAAACAAAAGTTGTTTCGGCTCACCGGACTCCGCAGCTATTAGCTGATTATGCAAACAGCGCAAAGGAACGCGGGCTAAAGGTCATCATTGCTGGCGCTGGTGGTGCGGCTCATCTTCCTGGTATGGCAGCGGCCTTCACTTGTTTACCAGTATTAGGTGTCCCCGTTCAATCCCGTGCATTAAAAGGAATGGACTCACTATTATCGATTGTCCAGATGCCAAAAGGTATTGCAGTTGGAACGTTGGCGATTGGCGAAGCAGGTGCAGCAAATGCAGGTATACTCGCAGCACAAATAATTGGAACGAATGATGAAGCAGTAATGGCAAAAGTAGAAGATTTTCGTAAAGAGCAAACCGAAACCGTTTTGGCGAACCCTAACCCTGCAGAGGATTAATACTAATGCACGTTCTTGTACTAGGTGCTGGCCAATTGGCCAGAATGATGTCACTAGCTGGGGCTCCTCTCAATATTCAAATCTCTGCATTTGATGTGACGAGTGAAAATATTGTCCACCCTTTGACTCAAGCACTACTTGGCCACGGGTTAGAAAACGCTATCGATCAAGCCGATGTTATCACAGCCGAATTCGAGCATATTCCGCATAACATTTTGGATATTTGCCAAGCAAGTGGAAAGTTTCTACCTAGTACTGAAGCCATTAAGATTGGTGGTGACCGTAGATTAGAGAAAGCCTTATTAGATAAAGCGGGCGTAGCTAACGCCAAATACCACGTAGTAAATACACAAGAGGACTTTGCAAAAGCCATCGAAATAGTCGGTATGCCCATGGTTTTGAAAAGCACGCTCGGAGGTTATGACGGAAAAGGCCAGTGGCGACTCAAGAGTCACTCAGAAGCAGACAATATTTGGCCCGAAGTAAAAGCTTGCATCGCTGAATCACCAAACCAAGCCATCGTTGCAGAAGCGTTTATACCATTTGATCGAGAAGTTTCTCTAGTAGGAGCCAGAGGTAAAGATGGCAAAATTGCTGTTTATCCACTTGCGGAAAACATCCATACCAATGGTGTTTTATCTCTTTCTACCGCAATAATCGACCCAGCCCTACAATCACAAGCTAAGCAAATGTTTACCAACGTAGCAAAGACATTAGACTATGTTGGCGTACTCGCTTTAGAGTTTTTCGATGTTGGCGGTAAATTGCTAGTCAATGAAATCGCTCCACGAGTACACAATTCTGGACATTGGACTCAACAAGGCGCAGAAGTATGCCAATTTGAAAATCATCTACGGGCGGTTTGCGGACTACCACTAGGTGGCACCAATCTAATTCGACCAACAGCGATGATAAATATTCTCGGTGAAGACTCGCTTCCAACGGGAGTATTAAAAGAACAAGCATGCCATATTCATTGGTATGGCAAAGATAAACGCCCGGGAAGAAAGATGGGACACATCAATGTCAGTGCTGACAATTACTATGAACTAAGTGAGCAATTACTTACCCTATCAGAGATACTGGATGAGGCTTCATTTCCTGCCCTCAAACACTACGCTATCAAACTAGAGCACAGCGGGAACTAAAATAAAAAAACGGCGCTATCTGCGCCGTTAGTTTTTTTGAATATGCTGACATTTTCGCTCGGCACATTGAAGACCAACTCCCTTAGAGCCGTTTTTTTCAACTAAAAGGGGATACCCGCAGTTTTCACATTTACCGTTCTTAGGCGGTTGATTAACTGCAAATTTACATTCGGGATAATTATCACAAGCCCAAAAAATCTTTCCAAAACGAGATTTTCGCTCGACAAGATGACCCCCAGCACAATCAGGGCACTTAAACGACTCTGTTTCTTCTTCGCTGGGCTGATCAAGTGATTCAATATGATGACATTCAGGATAACCGCTACAGCCAATAAACATGCCATAACGACCTTGTCGAAGAACCAACTCGTTTTCGCACTCAGGACATGGGATACCTAAAGGCTTAACGATATGTCCGTCATTATTATGAAGCGTTTTGATGTACTCACAATCGGGGTAGCGAGTACACCCAAGAAATCGTCCTGATTTTCCATGTCGAAGGGCAAGCTCTCCTCCATGTGTATCTCCACATAAAGGGCAAGAATCATGCTCTAGTGCATGTTCATGTGCTTCAAATAGCTGGTTATTTATCTTTCCGCTCATACATGCCTTGACGATCCAGTTTAGTGTAATATGCCCGTTTCTGCGGTATAGAGTAACTCTTCCATAAGCGTATAAGCATTCTCATTTCCAGGTACATTAAACAGCACCATTAAAATGATCCATTTTAAATCATCAAGCAGTAGCTCTTGTGTTTCTAACCCCATAACCCGATCAATAACCATCTCTCGAGTTTCAGTTGTTAACACATTAACCTGTTCTAAAAAGAGTAAAAAACCTCTGTTCTTAACATCAAGGCGACATTTTTCGTCTTCAGTGTAGATTCTTGTCGAGGTTGACGCGCCCTTTGCAATCGCAGAACGCTGATCACTCTGTTGAAGCGCCGCCAAATCTTCGAGCCAATCGAGCGCCTTATAGATTTCCTCTTGGTGGAAACCCGCCCTTAGTAACTCATCTTCAAGTTCGTCTTGGTCGACTATTAACTCTGCATCATTATGGATGTAGGTTTCGAACAGATACATCAAGATGTCCATCATAGCTAACCCCTCCTCGTTCGAATATAACCGCCAGATACAGCTGCAACATGCCCCTGAAGTTCTAGCTCTAGAAGCTGCATCATAATTTCATTCACTGGGATATGGGTCCTCTGTGCCAAAATATCAACCGATACAGCTTCTTCTCCCCCTACGTTAGCCAAGAGTGCCGAAAATGGCAATTGCTCTTTTTCATCTTCAGTAGAAAATAGCTCTCTTTGATTGTTAATCGACCAGTTCAACAAACTGTCTATCTCTTTCAGCATATCACTTGAGGACTGAACAAGGCTTGCTCCCTCTTTTATTAGCGAATTTCCTCCCTTGGCGTGAGGATTATGAATAGAACCTGGCAGCGCAAATACTTCTCTACCCTGATCATTCGCATACCTTGCCGTGATCAACGAACCGCTTTTTTGCGCAGCCTCGACAATAAGCACACCTAAAGACAGTCCACTAATGATTCTATTTCTACGAGGGAAGTGTTCGGGTTTAGGTAACCCATTAGGTCTAAACTCCGATACCAAAGCACCATTTTCTATAATTCTTTCCGAAAGGTCACGATGCTTAGCAGGATAAATACTCTCTAAACCCGAACCAAGCACTGCAATTGTTTTTCCTCCCGCTTTTAGAGCACCATCATGCGCGTGACCATCAATACCCAATGCTAACCCACTAGTAATCGTTATTCCCTTACGAGCCAAGTCACCAGAAAAAGCTTTCGCATTATTTAAACCATCAACGCTCGCATTTCGACTTCCAACGATGGCAATTTGTGGCTCAGACAGACAATCAACATCCCCTTTGATAAACAAGATAGGAGGAGGGAGCCCGATTTTCTTGAGGAGTTCCGGGTAATCATTATCGATTAAAGTCATCACTCTATTAGCTGAACCGGATTGTTGCCATGAAAGACAATAATCCACATCTTTCGCCGCATCTCGTTTGATGTAATCGATCTGTTGTGGTTTTAACCCTAAGTATTCTAATTCTTTTCGAGAAAAACTGACGATATTCTCCGGAGAAGAAATAGCAACTAACTTACTGAAATTACGACTACCTATATAGGGGGTAAAACTAAGTGTTAACCATGCCGAAAGCGTTTTTTCACACATTAATAACCTCTCTCTAGTGCAGATTTAGATCGAACTGGTATACAAAAAAAAGAAGAGACTAAAAAAAATACTAATTTCGAGTAAAAAAAGAGTAAAATAGTCAGATCGTGGCTTTTATTCCTGAATATTGAGATTTCAGGATGCTGTCATTTGATCTATTAAATGTCTAGAATTGCGTTATTCACTGTTTCGCGGTTTGGACACAGTTCAATTTTTAGAGTTATTTATGTCTGTATTAGAAGTATTAACATTCCCGGATGATCGCCTTCGCACTGTCGCTAAACCAGTCAAGGTAGTCACTCCACAGATCCAAAAATTCGTCGATGACATGATTGAAACCATGTACGAAGAAGAAGGCATTGGCCTTGCAGCAACTCAGGTTGATTTCCATCAACGTATCGTCGTTATCGATATTTCCGATTCTCGCGATCAGCCGATGGTATTAATTAATCCAGAAATCACTGATAAACGTGGTGATGATGGTATAGAAGAAGGCTGTCTATCCGTTCCCGGAGCAAGAGCTTTAGTCCCAAGAGCTTCGGAAGTATCGGTAGAAGCATTAGACCGCAATGGCGAAAAATTCAGTTTTGAGGCATATGACCTTTTAGCTATATGCGTTCAGCACGAATTGGACCATTTAGAAGGAAAGCTTTTTGTTGATTATTTATCGCCTTTAAAGCGTAAGCGAATTAAAGATAAGCTCGAAAAAATTAAACGCTTCAACGAAAAAAACAATTAACAACGAGGTTACCTTGAGCCAATCACTACGTATTGTCTTTGCCGGTACTCCGGATTTCGCCGCCCGCCACTTGGCGGCGTTGTTGTCTTCGGAGCACGAGGTCATTGCTGTATATACTCAACCAGATCGCCCAGCAGGTCGCGGTAAAAAGCTAACCGCTAGTCCTGTGAAAAATATCGCAATAGAAAATAATATTAGCGTTTTTCAGCCAGAGAATTTCAAGTCAGATGAAGCGAAACAACAACTCATTGACCTCGATGCCGACATAATGGTTGTTGTTGCGTATGGTTTATTACTACCACAACGAGTATTAGACACTCCAAAGTTGGGCTGCATTAATGTACATGGTTCGATTCTTCCGCGTTGGCGAGGTGCCGCTCCAATTCAGCGTTCAATTTGGGCTGGGGATGAGCAAACAGGTATCACTATCATGCAGATGGATATTGGGTTAGATACAGGGGATATGCTCAATATAGATACGTTGCCAATTGAAGCAACAGATACAAGCGCGTCAATGTACGACAAATTGGCTAATCTTGGACCGAGTGCACTGATTAACTGTTTGTCTGATATAGCGGGCGCTGAAGCAAATCCTATAAAACAAGATGATGCGTTTGCTAATTACGCAAAAAAACTATCGAAAGAAGAAGCAAAGATAGACTGGTCACTCGATGCAGAACAAATTGAACGTTGCGTTCGAGCTTTTAACCCATGGCCAATGAGCTATTTTAGTGTTGCAGATAACAATATTAAGGTTTGGCGTAGCAGAGTCGAAAACATCAAAAATGACAGAGAAGCTGGGACGATATTACAAGCCGATAAACATGGTATATATATCGCCACTGGAAATAATGTTCTAGTGCTAGAACAGATTCAAATTCCAGGGAAAAAACCCATGCCTGTTCAAGATGTCCTCAACTCACGCAGTAGTTGGTTTGAAGTAGGTAGACAATTACTCTAGAGACAGATAATTAAGGCTAGCCTCCCGCTAGCCTCTTCTTTTTAGATCATACTAATGTGCCCGTTTTTATAACGATCACTACTGTTAAAATGAAATTAGGTTTTTAAAATGAATGTTCGTGCAGCCGCAGCCACCGTTCTTTTCCAAGTAGTAGATAAAGGTCAATCTTTATCTACTGCTCTTCCTGCCGCCCAACAAACCATAAAGCCACGTGACCATGCATTACTGCAAGAAATTTGCTATGGCTCGCTCCGCTACTTGCCAAGGCTCGAAACCATTGCAAATAAACTAATGGATAACCCTTTAAAAGGGAAAAAACGAGTGTTTCATCATTTGGTGTTAGTTGGTATTTACCAATTAAGTTTTATGCGCATTCCTGCTCATGCGGCCGTTGGCGAAACGGTCGAAGCAACAAAAAACCTTAAAGGACAAAGCTTAAGCGGCCTTATCAATGCAGTATTAAGAAGCTACCAAAGAAATCAACAAGAATTAGACCAATTCGCAGTAAGCAATGACGCTGGAAAATATGGCCACCCAGGTTGGTTACTTAAGCTACTGAAAAGTGCCTACCCTGATAATTGGGAATCGATTATTGAGGCTAATAACAGCAAGGCACCAATGTGGTTAAGAGTGAACGAAGTACATCACAGTCGAGATGAATATTTAGCTTTATTAAAGAATGAAGAGATCAATGCAACCATTCACCCTCATGCTAAAAATGCCTTAAAGCTAGAAAAACCAACAGATGTCAGCAACCTCCCAGGATTTGATAAAGGTTGGGTTTCCGTTCAAGACGCGGCAGCACAGTTGTCGGTCGACTTCTTGAAACCACAAGAAAATGAACGCATTCTTGATTGTTGTGCCGCTCCAGGTGGAAAAACGGCTCATATATTAGAGCGCATCAAAAACAGTCAAGTCGTCGCCATAGATTCCGATGAATATAGGCTAAAAAGGGTCTATGAAAACCTTGACCGACTAAACCTAAGTGCAAAAGTAATATGTGGTGATGCCCGTAAACCAGAAGAATGGTGGACAGGTGAAAAATTTGACCGCATCCTTCTAGATGCTCCTTGTTCGGCAACGGGCGTTATTCGACGTCACCCTGACATAAAATGGTTACGTCGCGCCAATGACATTGTGGCTTTAGCACAACTTCAAAGTGAAATTATTGACGCTATGTGGCAGCAACTTAAAACAGGTGGCACAATGGTTTATGCTACCTGTTCAATTACCCCACAAGAAAACAGTGAACAAGTAATTGATTTTTTAAAAAGAACGAATAACGCAGAGCTTATCGGCTCTGATATTGAAAGCCCGGGGCGACAGATTCTCCCCGGGGAAGAAGATATGGACGGTTTTTATTATGCCGTACTAAAAAAGAATGCCAAATAAACTATTTTATTTGCATTAACAACGACATATTAGCTTTTTAAAGAGATGGCACAGTTATGAAAATCATTATTCTTGGAGCAGGTCAGGTTGGTGGCACACTCGCTGAAAATTTAGTGGGTGAAAATAACGATATCACCATCGTAGACAAAAACAGTGATCGCTTAAGGGAGCTTCAAGATAAATACGATTTACGAGTAGTCAATGGACACGCCAGTCACCCGAACACGTTACGCGAAGCCGGTGCCCAAGATGCGGACATGTTAGTGGCTGTGACCAACTCTGACGAAACCAATATGGCGGCTTGTCAGATTGCATTCACTATTTTTAATACACCTAATCGAATCGCTCGTATTCGTTCTCCTGAATATTTGAAAGAGAAAGAGACACTCTTCCACTCTGGCGCTGTGCCAGTTGATCACTTAATTGCTCCTGAAGAGCTCGTGACTAGTTACATCGAGCGTCTAATTCAGTACCCTGGCGCGCTGCAAGTTGTCAGTTTTGCTGATAAGAAAGTAAGTTTGGTGGCAGTTAAAGCCTATTATGGTGGCCCTCTCGTTGGTAACGCACTTTCCACTCTGCGTGATCACATGCCTCATATAGATACGCGTGTCGCCGCTATTTTCAGACAAGGTCGACCTATCAGACCTCAAGGTACGACAATAATAGAAGCGGACGATGAAGTATTCTTCGTAGCGGATAGCTATCATATTCGTTCTATTATGAGTGAACTACAAAGACTCGAGAAACCTTACAGACGTATTATGATCGTTGGTGGAGGTAATATCGGCTCTTCATTAGCGAAACGATTAGAGTTCGATTACAGTGTGAAACTAATCGAACGCAGTTTAGCTCGAGCAGAAAAATTATCGGAAGAACTAGAAAAAACCATCGTCTTTTGTGGTGACGCTGCCGACCAAGAGCTGCTGATTGAAGAAAATATTGATCAAGTGGATGTTTTCATCGCGTTAACTAATGAAGACGAAACCAACATTATGTCTGCCATGTTAGCAAAGCGTATGGGTGCAAAAAAAGTAATGGTACTCATCCAACGTGGCGCTTATGTTGACCTCGTTCAGGGAGGCAATATTGATGTGGCCATTTCACCTCAACAGGCCACTATTTCTGCTCTATTAACTCATGTAAGACGTGCTGATATTGTTAACGTATCTTCATTAAGACGCGGAGCAGCAGAAGCCATTGAAGCCATTGCGCACGGTGATGAAACCACATCAAAGGTTGTTGGCAGACCAATCGGTCAATTAAAACTACCTCCTGGTACCACAATAGGCGCAATTGTCCGTGGCGAAGAAGTAATGATTGCTCATGACAAAACGGTGATAGAGCAAGATGATCATGTTGTTATGTTTCTTGTGGATAAAAAGTATGTTCCTGACGTTGAACTGCTTTTCCAACCTAGCCCGTTCTTTTTATAACTAGGCTACGCGTTTATCATGGTTAACTTTCGTCCGATTATGTTTGTTATAGGGTTAGTATTATCCAAACTAGCCCTGTTTATGTACATTCCAACATTGGTCGCTTTCTTTTCTGGTACTGACGGTTTTCTCGAGTTTGGCAAAGCGGTTGTCATCACGCATATCGCTGCATTTCTATGTATTTCACTCGGTAAAACCGAACATTTCCGCCTTGGCGTAAGAGATATGTTTCTAATCACATCCTTGGTTTGGATGATAGCGAGCGTATTTGCAGCACTCCCCTTTGTGTTTATTAACCATATCAGCTTCACGGATGCTTATTTTGAGACGATGTCTGGCATTACAACAACAGGCTCTACCGTTTTAAGTGGCCTAGACAATATGGCACCAAGTATATTGTTATGGCGCTCAACCCTTCAATGGTTAGGAGGAATTGGTTTCATTGTCATGGCGGTAGCAGTCTTGCCAATGTTAAATGTTGGTGGTATGAGACTATTCCAGACAGAATCATCCGATTGGTCTGATAAAAGTTCACCTAGAGCAAAAACCGTCGCAAAAAATATTGTTGCTGTTTATCTTTCACTAACGGCAGCCTGCATTCTTGGTTACTTAATCACTGGTATGGGCTTCTTTGATGCGGTAAATCATGGGTTTACGACACTATCCACAGGTGGTTACTCAACATCAGATGGCTCAATGAACCATTTTTCTAATGGCGCTCATTGGGTTGCGACATTATTTATGTTTCTCGGTGGCTTACCTTTTCTGCTCTTTGTTAGCGTATTACGAAACAAAACCTTTACCGCCCTTTATCTCGATGCTCAAGTTCGTGGATTTGCCTTGTTATTTATCATCGCTAGTGCGGTGATAGCCAGTTGGTTAATTGTACATAACGGCTACACTACATCGGATGCTATTCGTGTATCCATGTTCAATATTGTCTCTATTATCACAACCACTGGTTATGGGTTAGAAGATTTTACGGCATGGGGAGGACTACCTACCGTTCTCTTTGCTTTTTTAATGTTAGTAGGCGCATGCTCCGGGTCTACCTCTGGTGGTATCAAAATATTTCGGTTCCAAATTGCGATGACGCTATTCAACAAACAAATGCTAAAGTTGATCCATCCATCCGGTATATTTGTACAACGTTACAATAAACGCCCTGTAAGTGACGATATCGTTCGCTCAATGGTCGCATTTGGTATCACCTTTTTTGCCACAATAATCATTATTGCAGGCTCTTTATCCGCCATAGGGTTAGATCCCATCACAAGCATTTCAGGTTCTATTACTGCCGTTGCTAATGTCGGCCCAGGCATGGGGGACATAATCGGACCTACTGGAAATTTTGCGCCGTTGCCTGACTTGGCAAAATGGATACTCGGATTAGGAATGTTAATGGGACGACTAGAAATACTCACTATTCTTGTACTCTTCTTTCCCGCTTTTTGGCGCACGTAAACTAAGGCTTATAAATGAAACAACTCTTATTGATAATCGCTATATTGGGAACCAGCCCTGTGTTTGGTTCTCAAAATCTAACCCTACCGGATGGTAGACAAGTACAACTTAACGATGACTTTACATGGCACTATAGTGAAGATATAAAATCAGTACCTAAGCAAAATAATATTGAGGAAGGTTCAGTAGCCCTCATTCCTGTAAAGAAAATCACGGCCACAACAATAGTTCCAAATAGCAATAAAAATACACTACAACTGTCTGACAGTGGTGTTGATGTTTTACTTGGTAAAGCAACCTATAGCGAAGGGAAACTAACAATACCTACATCAATAACAAATCAGGGTTCATCATCAATAATTCTAATTGAACTTGAATACCAAGTTTTTGATTCTGCCGGTAAAGCATTAATAAAAGACAACAAAGCTATTTGGCAATCCGTTAAGAGGATGTCTGATACCTATCTCAGACCAGATGAGTCAAAATTAGGTAAAGAACTAAAAATTGAACTTCCAGAACAACCACAATACCAAATGACGAGTAAGATTATTTCCGTTGAATTTCGCTAACTTGGATCGACATAATAGTAGATAGAAAGGAAATGACATACACACCCAGCCAATACAAAACCATGCCAAATGGCGTGATTAAATGGTATTTTTTTAGCCACATAAAAAATAACGCCTAACGAATAGACCACTCCTCCAACAGCCAATAGCGCTAATCCACCTATATCGATATTCATCGCTAGTTGATAAATTACAATTAGCGATAACCATCCCATCGTAAGGTAAATCCAAAGAGACAGTTTTTCAAATCGATAGATAAAGGCAAACTTAAAGATAATCCCAAACAAAGCTATCGACCAAATAACAGCCATTAATCCAATCGCTAATGGGGTTCTTAAACTCACTAATAAGA
Organism: Vibrio sp. DW001; assembly: GCF_029016285.1. NCBI lineage: Bacteria > Pseudomonadati > Pseudomonadota > Gammaproteobacteria > Vibrionales > Vibrionaceae > Vibrio > Vibrio sp. DW001. Next base: position 3,740,137 of record NZ_CP091975.1, read on the forward strand.
AGGGTGTATAACTGCCAGCAATGAGTACATAAATAGCACAATGATCAAAAGTCTTAAGTGCTCGCTTGGTTTTTTGATACGGGATAGAGTGATACAACGTTGAGGCCAAAAAAAGTACAATAACGCTGGTACCATAAAGACTCATGCTGATTATCGTTAACGTATCTGCATTGTTCTCAACAGCTTTTGTTACTAGAAAATAGGATCCAACGACACCAAAAATGACCCCGAGACCATGAGACACACCATTAGCGATCTCCTCCCATACACTGTATTCATTTTCTGGTTTAGTCGACATACTTCAACTTCCTCATAGAGCTAAGAAACAGAAGTATGTCACATTAAGCTTACACGTGTAAGCTGAAATTATTTGCATTGTTTGATAATTGAGACAATATTTAACTCGTCGAAACCAAATACTCTATAACCTGCTTACCGGCTTCACTGCCTTCTGTACCTTTAGGTATCAATAAATTTCTCTTTATTTTTCCTGCACCTAAAAGGTTCGAAAGCATACCTCCCAACCCTTGCTTCTGACGATCCACCTCAAACCAAAGTTCAAGTGCATCATCATGCTGATAAGCCACAATTTCCAACTCTCTCCATCGACCATGAAACTGACCCGTAGTAGGCACGAGTTCGAATTCTTGAACGAAAGGGAGAGCAAACCCTTTCGTCGCTTCACACTCCACCTGCCGAATACGCAAACCTTCTTCTTCAAGAGCAGTAAATACACCATCCAAAACAGGGGTTGGCCTTACCGTTAAAATATCCTTATCAGTAGGATCTTTAGCCAAGGAAATATCTAATCCTGTTTCCAACCAAACTTTGGTATCTCCTATTGTTACCGGAGTATTAGCAGGTAAATCTAGCTCAATATCAAAGCTCCTTTGTTGCCCAGACTCAATAGTAAAAGAATAAGGAAGCTTCCAGCTCGCCAATACATAATCACGGGGAACACGCCTCATTCTTCCCACATAGTTATCACTTTTACTTTTATCATTATCTGCAGGAACTTCGTCGATATATCGACAATAGATTTTCAGATCTATATTATCGATATCCTGAGGGGTGGAACCACCATAGACCTCGATTACAATCTTCGCCTTTTCACCTGGAATTAGGAATTCTTGCTGTAAGATTGAGTCAACTCTCGCTGAACCAACACCGAAACTGGCTAAAGTTTTTTTAAGAAACGACATTGCCTTACTCCTTTAGAAGACATCTTATTCATACTAACCACTCTAGACCAAAAAAACTCACCACAAAATAGCAAAATAGAACTAACCACACTCTTTACAACTAATTAGTGTTTAAAAAAACAACTATTTTTTGAACCATATCTCGATAAGATCCTATCTGGGTGATATTATTTATAACGATATGCAACGCATATTGTTATTCCTGATTATTTGTTGGAATGGTTTACACCAAAGAGATTTATCTCGTAGATAATCAGGCCATTAACTTGGCAAAGGAGTTGCCTGACTGTTAGGTATTTTGATGCGACCAACATCCGTCAGGTTTTCACGCACCACTAGAAGCGTGTCTCTACGTCGCTGTGGAGCTGTTTCAGCACCGATGGCTAAAGCTCCAACCTCTGCAAAGAGTTTGGTAGAAAAAAAAGCAATCAGTAAGCAGCATGATCAACAAATCATCCAAGCGGCATAATAAAAAAGCGCAGTCTTAATCTCTGCGCTTTTTTCTTTCCACTCTATTTGATAACGTGCACTGTACATCAATAAAAAAGTTGTGGAGAAATCATGAAGTGTCACCGAGTTAATGAGGTAATTGAGTTACTTCACCCTGAATGGCAAAAAGACCCAGAGACCAATCTGATTCCATTTATCCTTAAACTATGTAAAGAAGCAGGCTATAACGGTAAATTGGACGATCTCACCGATGATGTTTTGATCTATCACCTTAAGATGAGAAACAGCAACAAAAATGAGATGATACCCGGCCTTGCCAAAGATCAGGAAAATGACTTCAAAACAGCGATATTAAAGGCCCGTGGAATAATTAAATAGGTCAACTGGAATGAAGAATGTAGAGCGACACAAGTGTGTCGCTTTTTTGTTTCTAGATCACAATTTTTGTTAAAAATAGACATCAATAAAGAAACCGATTTGTTAAGGGATATATAATCGTCGTCTAATAAATACTAAAAGCATAAAAAGTAATGTCATATAAGTACGTATCGCTTAATCAAAAGCCCAAAAAGGAACATTCATGAGTCAAGATAAAATAGACATAAAAGATGTGACTCCCAAAATATTTAACCCTAAAACACATAAGGGAAAAAAAGATAGATTTAATCCTAGTGATGGTATTTATGTACGAGAAAGCAAAGGAACCTTTCAAAAATTAAGACGCTATGGCGCTTGGTTCTTACTCCTATTATTCGGATTGGTTCCTTGGATACCATACGGTGAAAGACAAGCTATATTGCTTGATATTGGCAATCAACAATTCAATTTTTTTGGTACCACCTTATACCCACAAGATTTAACCTTGCTTGCACTCTTGTTCATGATAGCGGCATTTGGCCTGTTTTTTATTACGACATTTTTAGGCCGAGTATGGTGTGGTTACCTTTGTCCCCAAACTGTATGGACATTTATGTATATCTGGTTTGAAGAAAAACTGGAGGGGGCGGCAAATAAAAGACGGAAACAAGATGGCGGTAAGATGACATCAAACCTTCTGCTGCGAAAAACCATCAAACATATAGCTTGGCTTGGTATTGCCCTTGTTACTGGATTTACTTTCGTTGGGTACTTTGTCCCGATAAAAGATCTTGTAGTCGACTTCTTAACGCTAAATACGACGTTCTGGGCTGGTTTTTGGGTTGTGTTTTTTGCGGTATGTACTTACGCAAATGCAGCTTGGATGCGATCTATTGTCTGTATCCACATGTGTCCTTACGCTCGCTTCCAATCTGCAATGTTTGATAAAGATACTTTTATTGTCGGTTATAACCAAGAACGAGGAGAATCTAGAGGCCCTCGTCCACGTAAGGCTGATCCGAAAAAACTGGGATTAGGTGACTGCATTGATTGTGATTTGTGTGTTCAAGTTTGCCCAACAGGCATTGATATACGTGATGGGCTTCAATATGAATGTATCAACTGTGGTGCATGTATTGATATTTGTAATCAAACAATGGATCGTATGGGTTATGAAAAGAATTTAATCAGTTATACCTCAGAGCATAAATTATCTGGTAAACAAACAAAAGTAATGCGACCGAAACTAATAGGTTACGGCGGTATCATGGTGTTAATGCTTGTCTTGTTTGCCCTTCAAATTGCCAGTGTAGAACCCGCTGGAATGAGTGTATTAAGAGACAGAAACCAACTATTTAAAGTCAATTCCGAAGGTTATGTCGAAAACACCTATAATCTAAAAATAATAAACAAGACTCAGCAACTACAGAACTACTCTCTGGATGTAACGGGTCTAAATGATATTACTTGGTACGGAAACCAAACCATTCAAGTCCAACCGGGTGAAGTTGTCAACTTACCAATAAGCTTAGGAGTAGCAACTGAAAACTTAAGCTCTCCTGTTGCTACGATTCAGTTTATACTCACCGATAGTAACCAATTTACTGTCGAAGTTGAGAGCAGGTTTGTTAAAAAACTGTAACTTAGCAAAACAATTAGAAAAAGGGCTCTAAAGGGCCCTTTTTTATTTCTGGATCCATTTATGACTATCGATTCTAACAATACAGACATTTCAAAAGACACTGCATTCAATTTTGATGCTCTTACACCAGACTTCATGTGGTACGCAATAGAAAGCATTGGAATAAGAGCTGAATCAGGTTTGCTTGCACTAAATAGTTATGAAAACCGTGTATATCAATTCGTGGATGAAGAAAAACAGCGTTACGTGGTTAAGTTTTATCGCCCACAAAGATGGACGACAGAGCAGATCCAAGAAGAACACGACTTTACGTTAGAACTACTTGAACAGGAACTCCCTGTCGCGCCTCCTTGCATTATTAATGGACGCACGCTTCATGAATACAAAGGTTATCATTTCACCTTATTTGTCAGTGTAGGAGGACGACAGTTTGAAGTTGATAATGCGAATCACCTTGAATGGGTTGGTCGCTTTATGGGTAGGATTCACAATATCGGTAAAAAACAAACTTTTATTCATAGACCAAGTCTCGGCTTAGATGAATACCTTTACCAACCCCGTAAGCTTTTACAGCAATCTACTTTTATACCGCCTCATTTAGAAAATAGTTTCTTTAGCGACCTCGATTTATTAATCGCGCGTATTGAAGACAATTGGAATGACGATTTCACCTCAATTCGCTTACATGGCGACTGCCATCCTGGTAATATTTTATGGCGGGATGGACCAATGTTTGTCGATTTAGACGATGCTCGCAATGGTCCTGCAGTACAAGACTTATGGATGCTTCTAAACGGCGATAGACATGACCGACTTGCTCAATTAGATATATTACTTGAAGGCTATGAGGAATTTTGCGATTTTAATCCGTCAGAGCTGAAACTTATTGAACCATTACGTGGATTGCGAATGGTACACTATATGGCTTGGCTCGCAAAAAGGTGGCAAGATCCAGCATTTCCACTCGCTTTTCCTTGGTTTGGCGACCCAAAATATTGGGAAAACCAAGTGCTTGGATTTAAAGAACAGATATCGGTTCTACAAGAACCCCCACTTTCACTAATGCCTCAATGGTAATATAAAAATTAAAAAAATAACGACAGATGGAGTCAAAGTTCAAATGAAAAAATTATTTATGTTACTCGCTACCCTGATATTAAGCACATCAATACAAGCCGCTCAGTTTAATGAAGGAACGCACTATGAAGTATTAGACTTGGAAAAGACTTCTACTCCAACAGTCACCGAGTACTTCTCTTTCTTTTGTGGGCACTGTAATAATTTTGAACCCGTAATTCAGCAGCTTAAAACAAAATTACCCAAGAACGCCAAATTTCAAAAAGTACATGTTTCCTTTATGGGTGGCAACATGGGCGTTCCAATGGCTAAGGCTTATGCAAGCATGATCGTATTAAAAGTTGAAGATAAAATGGTTCCTTACATGTTCAACCAAATACACAAACTTCGAACTCCACCCAAGACAGAAAAAGAAATACGCCAAATGTTTATCGACAATGGTGTAGACGCAAAGAAATTTGATTCTGCATACAAGGGATTTGCCATTGATTCTATGCAGAAACGTTTTGATAAACAATTTAAAGCCGTTAAGTTAAGCGGAGTTCCAGGGGTTGTTGTCAACAATCGTTATATTGTTAAAACAGATGGGATTAAAAACTACGACGAGTATTTTGACTTAGTTAATTATCTACTTGCGCTATAGGCGTCAAATTAGAAACGGAGCTTAAATGCTCCGTTTACAACCCATATTCGTAAACGTGATGGCCATTCTGGCCATATCCTAGATCACCTGAGCGTTTAATAATTTCAATAACCTATCCATAGAACGGTACCCCAGCGCTTCAGCTAAGTGTGCTCGACTAATTAGTTCATTCGACTCCAAATCAGCGATAGTACGAGCAACCTTTATTATTCGATGATATGCACGTATTGATAACCCTAACCTATGTAGCGCATCTTCTAAAAACTCGGCGTCTTGTTTGTCCAAAATACAAAATTTCTCTATTTCTCTACTTGTTAGAAGTGCATTTATTTTTCCTGATCTTCTTAACATATACGCTCGGGCTTCTTCTACCCTACCCTTTATAACATGGGTAGTTTCTCCTCTATCTCCACCTTCCGCTAGCATTCCTTTCGGCAATAAAGGGATCTCTAATGACATATCAAACCTATCCAATAGAGGCCCCGACAGCCGACTCAGATAACGAAGTACTACCTGAGGGTTTATCCGAGCCTTATCGCCATCATAATAACCTGTGGGACTTGGATTCAGTGCTCCAACGAGCTGGAATCGAGCTGGAAAACGGGTCTTTCCCGCCGCTCTAGAGATAACAATCTCTCCAGACTCTAGTGGCTCTCTCATTGAGTCCAACACCTTTCTTTCAAATTCAGGCATTTCGTCAAGGAACAACAATCCATTATGTGCCAAGGAAATCTCACCTGGACGAGGAATCGAACCACCACCAACTAAGGCCGCCATAGAAGATGAATGATGAGGAGACCGAAAAGGTCTTTTCTTCCAATTAAACTTATTTATGTCTTGCTCCGTTAAAGAAGCCACAGAGGCCGTTTCGAGCGCTTCGTCATCACTCATTTCAGGCAGTAAGTCACAAAGTCGAGAGGCTAGCATGGTTTTTCCTGTGCCTGGCGGACCGAGAAAAAGAAGATTATGTCCACCTGCCGCAGCTATCTCCAATGCTCTCTTTCCCTGTTGCTGACCAATGACATCTTGTAAATCTCGGCTGTGCACCCACTTATCTTCGGACCTTTCTACCTGAAATAAAGACAAGTTATCTTGCCCGCATAACGCCGAACACACCTCCAACAAACTTGCAGCGGATTTATGCCTCTCTTTGCCAACCAATGCCGCTTGATCTCCATTTTCTTCAGGTACAACTAAGCATCGTTGAATTTTATTGGCCGCCAACGCTGCAGGCAATACACCTTTGACCGGGCGTAACGCCCCAGAAAGCGCTAACTCACCAACAAACTCATATTCGCTAAGTTTATCAACGGCTATCTGTTCAGCCGCCGCGAGGATCCCTAGCGCGATAGGTAAATCAAATCGTCCCCCCTCTTTAGGTAAATCAGCAGGAGCAAGGTTTACTGTGATCTTTTTGCTCGGGTACTCAAAATTTGAGTTAATTATCGCGCTTCTAACTCGATCCCTAGACTCTTTTACGGTGGTTTCAGGCAAGCCAACAAGTGTAAAACCTGGCATACCATTGCTTATATGCACCTCAACAGTGACAGGAGGAGCGTCTACCCCAACACTTGCTCGGCTGTGAATGACCGCCAATACCATATCTATCCTTATAATTATTTAAAATCAAAAAATTACTTATAGTTCACACTATATAGCGTGCATTTAGGCTAAATAAATATGGAAAAAGACTGAATTTTTCCTTGTCAGCTAACAACAAATTATGTTACCACTAGAGATGCAAACACATTCGCTAGAAAAATAGACAACAAATGAAATTATCCGCTCACATAAATGTGCTCATTATCCTGATTATCGTGGTCATTATTGACACCGCGCGGGGGCGTATAAGCGGAACAAAATAACAAGAGTTAAAAAAAACCCCCGCACTGAAAAGTTCGGGGGTTTTTTACTATTCAATACAACAAACTTTGGCTTACATTTAGCAAAACCGGAAGTATAGGAGCACTGTATGTGCACAATTAAATTAGCGTTGAGAGCAACGCAAACAAGCTGGAGGCATGAATGAACGGATCCGACTTGGTAGTAGCGGCCCTTAAACAGCAAGGTATAACCACAGTATTTGGATACCCAGGTGGCGCCATCATGCCAATTTATGATGCCCTTTATGATGGTGGCGTTGAGCATGTACTTTGCAGACATGAACAAGGTGCTGCAATGGCTGCCATTGGTATGGCACGAGCAACACAAGATGTTGCTGTCTGCCTAGCCACATCTGGCCCCGGAGCGACAAACCTCGTGACAGGTTTAGCTGATGCACTTTTAGATTCTGTGCCACTCGTTGCCATTACTGGTCAGGTTGCTAGCCCACTCATTGGTACAGATGCATTCCAAGAAATAGACGTTATTGGTATATCTTTAGCTTGTTCCAAACACAGTTACTTAGTTACCGACATCGATGACTTAGCGCCAACGTTGGCTGAAGCCTTTGAGGTAGCAAAGTCGGGTAGGCCTGGACCGGTTGTGGTCGATATTGCTAAAGATGTCCAGTTAGCTGAAGCTCCGACTCATCTTCTTCCATTTATCGAACCACCCGCAATTCCAGTGGCCGATCCCAAAGCGCTAGAAAAAGCGCAAAGCCTGCTTAATAAAGCGGATAAACCCGTTCTTTACATTGGTGGGGGCGTTCAAATAGCTAAAGCGACGGATACGGTGCGACAATTTCTTATTAACAATCCAATCCCGACAGTGAGTACTTTAAAAGGCTTGGGTAGCGTCGAGCGTCACGATCCTAATTACCTAGGAATGGTTGGAATGCATGGAACGAAAGCCGCCAATCTAATCGTTCAAGAGTCCGATCTATTAATCGTGGTTGGTGCCCGTTTCGACGATAGAGTGACTGGCCGATTAGATTCGTTTGCCCCAGATGCGAGAGTCATTCATATCGATATTGATGCAGCAGAATTTAACAAGCTGCGCCGCTCAAATGCATCACTGCAAGGTGATATCAACGTTATTCTTCCACAACTTGCGCTTGAACAAGATATATCTCCATGGCTTAAACAAACATCTAATTTAAGAAAAGAGTTCAAATGGCGCTATGACCATCCCGGAGAGCTTATCTATGCGCCTCTACTATTAAAGCAACTTTCAGACTCAATGCCTGACAGCTCTATAGTGTCTACCGATGTTGGCCAACATCAAATGTGGGCGGCGCAACATATGCAACCACGTAAACCAGAAAACTATATAACCTCTGCTGGTCTCGGCACTATGGGCTTTGGCCTTCCAGCTGCTATTGGAGCAAAGATTGCTCGACCTGACGATCAATCTATATTGATCACTGGTGATGGCTCTTTTATGATGAATATTCAAGAGCTAGGCACGATAAAAAGAAAGCAAGTAGCCGTCAAGATGGTTCTACTTAACAACCATCGTTTAGGTATGGTTCGTCAATGGCAATCACTCTTTTTTGATGGTCGCCACAGTGAAACCATTCTAGATGATAACCCAGATTTCCAAGCACTCGCAGCTGCATTTGGTATCCCAGGAAAAACCATTACAACGAAAGCAGAAGTAGAGCCGGCCCTAAAAGAAATGCTAGAAAGTGAGACCGCTTATCTACTTCATGTTCTTATCGATGAAGATGAAAACGTATGGCCACTTGTTCCACCGGGCGCGGCAAATCAAGATATGTTGGAGAATACCTAATGGACAGATACCTATTAAAAATAGAAGCCAACGATAAACCTGTTTTGGTTGAACGCATACTTAGAGTGGTAAGACACCGAGGTTTTACCATCAAGCAAATACTTGCGACACAAAATCATGAGAGTAAAGTTGCTCAAATAGAACTTGTCGTTGACAGTGACCGTCCTATTACGTTGATTACAAATCAAGTTGAAAAACTTTGGGATGTCACTAACGTACATACCTCTAGACTGAAAAAAGACGAAATGCTCAGTGCTTATAAAATTTAAGGAAGGATTTTAAGATGGCAACAAACACTGCTGATTATATTTGGTTTAATGGTGAAATGGTTCCTTGGGGCGAAGCTAAAGTCCATGTTCTTACGCATGCTATGCACTATGGCACCTCAGTATTTGAAGGTATTCGTTGTTATAACACGCCTGATGGACCGATTGTTTTTCGCCACAAAGAGCACATGCAGCGCCTAAAAGATTCTGCAAAAATCTACCGATTTCCTATTAAATACTCTGTTGATGAGTTGATGGAAGCATGTCGCGTGACATTGAGAGACAACAAGCTAGACTCCGCTTACATTCGCCCGCTAGGTTTTATTGGCAACGTTGGTCTGGGTGTTTGTCCACCAACTGATACGGAAATGGACCTTATTATTGCCGCTTTCCCATGGGGTTCCTATTTAGGAGAAGAGGCATTGGCTAACGGTGTTGACGCAATGATTTCTAGCTGGAATCGTGCTGCACCCAATACTATTCCAACGGCGGCTAAAGCAGGCGGTAACTACCTTTCTTCTTTACTTGTTGGAGGAGAAGCTCGCCGTCATGGTTATGCAGAAGGTATTGCCTTAAGTGTTGATGGATACCTTTCTGAAGGTGCAGGAGAAAACATCTTCATTATTAAAAATGGTGTTTTACATACGCCTCCAGCCACTAGCGCTATCCTGCCCGGAATTACTCGCGACTCGATCATGATTTTAGCTAAAGAACTTGGCTATGAAGTCAAAGAAGAAAATATTGCTCGCGAAGCATTATACCTTGCAGACGAAATATTTATGACCGGTACCGCCGCTGAGATAGTACCAGTAAGAAGCGTTGACCAGATTACCGTCGGTGAAGGCAAACGCGGCCCTATTACAGAAAAAATTCAATCCACATTCTTTGGATTATTCAACGGTACAACAGAAGACAAATGGGGTTGGTTAGATTTTGTCTATCCCGAAAACTCTGTTAGTTCAGACAAGTAAAGAAGGAATTTAAGTAAAATGTCTACTCCTAATAAATATCGCAGCGCCACGACGACACATGGACGCAACATGGCTGGCGCTCGCGCTTTATGGCGTGCTACAGGCGTAAAAGAAGAAGATTTCGGTAAGCCAATTATCGCTGTCGTAAACTCATTCACACAGTTTGTACCGGGTCATGTTCACTTAAAGGACATGGGGCAACTTGTCGCAAGAGAAATTGAATCGGCGGGTGGTATTGCAAAAGAATTCAATACCATTGCCGTTGATGATGGTATTGCCATGGGTCACGGCGGAATGCTTTACTCTCTGCCTTCTCGCGAGCTTATTGCAGATTCTGTTGAATACATGGTAAATGCTCACTGTGCCGATGCGATGGTTTGTATTTCTAACTGTGACAAAATTACTCCAGGGATGATGATGGCGGCATTACGCCTAAACATCCCTGTTATTTTTGTATCAGGCGGTCCAATGGAAGCGGGGAAAACCAAACTTTCTGATCAAATAATCAAACTCGATCTTGTTGATGCCATGATTCAAGGTGCGGATCCGTCCGTATCCGATGAACAAAGTGAGCAAATAGAGCGTAGTGCCTGCCCGACTTGTGGTTCATGCTCTGGTATGTTCACAGCAAATTCCATGAACTGTTTGACTGAAGCTCTTGGTTTGAGCCAACCAGGCAATGGCTCTTTACTCGCGACTCATGCTGATCGTAAAGAGTTATTCTTAAGCGCAGGACGCCGAGTAGTCGAGTTGACTAAGCGTTACTATGAACAAGGTGACGACTCCGCTTTACCTCGTAATATCGCGTCCAAAGAAGCATTTGAAAATGCGATGGCGCTTGATATCGCGATGGGTGGTTCAACAAACACGGTTCTACACTTGATAGCCTCTGCGCAAGAAGGTGAAATAGCCTTTGATATGGATGACATTGATCGTATGTCACTTCGAGTTCCACATATTTGTAAGGTTGCACCTTCTACTCCAAAATATCATATGGAGGATGTGCACCGTGCAGGTGGTGTTATGGCCATACTTGGGGAGCTTGATCGTGCAGGGCTAATCAACAATCAAACCAATACTGTTCTTGGCTTGACAATGAAAGAACAATTGGCGCAATACGACATCATGCAAACCGAATCAGAAGAGGTAAAAAAATTCTTCCGTGCAGGTCCAGCTGGTATTCGTACAACCGAGGCATTTTCACAAAATTGTCGTTGGGACACGCTAGATAACGACCGTGAAGACGGTTGTATCCGTACGAAAGAAAACGCTTTTAGTCAAGAAGGTGGTTTGGCTGTACTTAGAGGTAATATCGCTATCGATGGCTGTATCGTCAAAACAGCTGGTGTCGATGAAGAAAATCATAAATTCCAAGGTCCAGCGGTGGTATTTGAAAGCCAAGAAGATGCCGTAGAGGGCATCCTTGGTGGTAAAGTGAAAGCAGGCGATGTCGTTGTCATTCGTTACGAAGGTCCTAAAGGTGGTCCGGGTATGCAAGAAATGCTTTATCCAACGACTTACCTCAAATCAATGGGCTTAGGCAAAGAGTGCGCCCTTCTAACTGATGGTCGCTTCTCTGGTGGTACATCTGGACTATCTATTGGTCATGCTTCTCCAGAAGCTGCTCAGGGCGGAATTATCGGTCTTGTGAATCAAGGTGATATCATCACAATAGATATACCCGCTCGTTCGATCACCCTAGACGTCGCTAAAGATGAACTCGAAACTCGTAGAGCGGAGCAAGAAAAGTTAGGGTGGAAACCTGTAAACCGCCAACGTAAAGTTTCATTGGCACTTAAAGCCTATGCCATGCTAGCGACCAGTGCGGATAAAGGCGCTGTGCGTGATAAATCCATATTGGAAGGTTAATTTCAATGGCAGAAAATCCGTTAGGGACACTGCCTAAGAGTGGCGCAGAATATCTGCGCCATATCCTTAGAGCCCCAGTTTATGACGTCGCAACCGTCACTTTATTGCAAGACATGCCTAGAATTTCTGAGCGTATTGGAAACCAGGTGCAAATAAAGCGAGAAGATAGACAACCCGTACACTCGTTTAAATTACGCGGTGCCTACAATATGGTTTCAAGCCTATCCGACGCACAGAAACAAGCGGGTGTCATCGCGGCTTCAGCAGGTAACCACGCTCAAGGTATTGCACTCTCTGGCAAGAAATTAGACGTTAAAGCCATCATTGTAATGCCAATTACAACCCCAGATATCAAAGTTGAAGCGGTTAAAAGCTTTGGTGGTGAAGTCGTACTTCATGGCAGTAATTTTGATGAGGCAAAAGCAGAAGCAGAAAGATTGGCAGAGCTTAATAACTATACTTTTGTTCCTCCTTTTGATCATCCGTTGGTGATTGCAGGCCAAGGAACCATCGGTATGGAAATGCTACAACAAAATGGCCATTTGGATTATATCTTTGTTCCTGTTGGTGGCGGCGGTCTCGCTGCCGGTGTCGCCGTACTCGTTAAACAGTTAATGCCAGAAATTAAGGTTATTGCCGTTGAGCCAGAAGAGTCATCTTGCCTAAAAGCAGCATTAGATGCTGGTGAGCCTGTTGTTCTCGACCAAATAAATATGTTTGCCGATGGCGTTGCCGTTAAACGTATTGGTGATGAAACATTTCGACTCTGTAATAAGTATCTTGATGGCCATGTTGCAGTATCTAGCGATGAAATCTGTGCTGCTGTAAAAGATATCTTTGAAGATACTCGTGCGATTGCTGAACCTTCCGGTGCTCTTGCTTTAGCCGGATTGAAAAAATTTGTCGAACAACAGGGCCTCAAAGATAAAAAACTGGCGACAGTCCTATCTGGAGCAAACACCAACTTTCACGGTTTACGCTATGTATCAGAAAGATGCGAGCTTGGCGAAAAACGTGAAGGTTTATTAGCCGTGACAATTCCTGAAGTACCTGGAGCATTCTTTAAGTTCTGTCAGATTATTGGTGGGAGAGCCGTCACCGAGTTTAACTATCGGTACAACGATGCCAGTTTAGCCAATATATTCGTAGGTGTACGCTTGCAAAATGGTCAGGAAGAACTTGAGAGTATTGTTCATGATCTAAAAGAAGGTGGGTATCCTGTTATCGACCTCTCTGATAACGAAATGGCGAAGCTACATATCCGATATATGATTGGTGGTAAACCCTCAAAGGCACTTACAGAGAAATTGTTCAGCTTTGAGTTTCCTGAATACCCAGGCGCATTATTGAAGTTTTTGAGTACGCTTGGCACTCATTGGAATATCAGTATGTTCAACTACCGAAATCAAGGTGCTGATTATGGTCGTGTGCTCTGCGGGTTCGAGCTAGAAGAATCAGACTTGCCACGTTTTGCAGCACATCTTCATGAACTGGATTATCCCTACAAGGATGAATCGAATAACGTGGCGTATAAGTTCTTTTTATCTTAGTTAGTGAGTACTAAAAGAGAGGGTTTATTGTGAGAAGTATGCTAAATACCTTTTTGTAAGCTCTAGTCGCAGCATCCGTGCTGCGACCCTCTTTAAATAGAGACATTTCCTATCATTATTCCATTAAGAAAATAGTCTAATTCTTTGTCACAGATATCTTTTATTTTTTCTTAACAGGGCGCAGCCAGCCTTCAATTCTGCGCTCTTTCGCACGAGTGATCACTAGCTCGCCTTCAGATATATCCCTCGTGACGGTTGTACCAGCACCAATAGTTGCCCCATTTCCAACCGTTATAGGCGCAATTAACTGTGTGTCAGAGCCTACAAAAACATCATCACCGATAATCGTCTTAAACTTGTTTACACCATCATAATTACAGGTAATGGTTCCAGCACCAATATTTGAACGCTGGCCAATGACAGTATCTCCAATATAAGTAAGGTGGTTTGCTTTAGAACCCTCACCTATCACGCCGTTTTTAACCTCGACAAAATTTCCTACGTGAGCATTGTTTTTTAGCTCTGTTCCAGGGCGAAGACGAGTAAATGGACCGACAGTACAAGCTTCTCCTACTGTCGCATCATCTATCACGCTATAAGGGCGTATAAGGGTGTTGTCATCGATTTCACAATCCTTCAGAACACAACCAGCACCAATAATGACATTATTACCTAAGCTTACGCTGCCTTCGATAATAACATTAACATCAATCTGAACATCGATACCACATTGAAGCTTGCCGCGCAGATCAAAGCGGGATGGGTCAAGAAGCATCACGCCCTGCTCGAGTAGTTTTTCAGCTTGCATGAGTTGGTAAGCACGCTCAATACGAGCAAGTTGAACACGATTATTTACCCCTTCAACTTCAACTGCACATGAAGGGTGAACGGCTTCTATTGATCGGCCCTCTTCGTGAGCGGCGGCAATAATGTCCGTAAGATAATACTCGCCCTGAGCATTTTGGTTATTGAGTCCTGACAACCATCGTTTCAGATCACCACCAGTGGCGACCATTACTCCGGTATTTATTTCCTTGATCCGTTTTTGCTCTTCCGTCGCATCTTTTTGCTCAACAATAGCAATAACAGCATCATTTTTACGCTCAATGCGTCCATATCCGTCTGGGTCATCTAAAACAACGGTTAACAAAGCAACGCCACCAGCAGGCTGAGCATCTAGCAGGCTTTCAATAGTTTCAGATGAGATAAGAGGAACATCCCCATATAAAACTAATACTTTTTCATTATCATCAAATTTATCTGATGCTTGATCAACCGCGTGTCCAGTTCCTAATTGTTCAGCTTGGAGCACCCAATTCACCGACTCCGCAGATAAAGTTTGTCGCATAAGATCACCACCGTGACCATAAACAAGATGGATATTTTGCGCACCCAAATCATTACAGGTATCGATAACGTGCTTGACCATCGGCTTTCCGGCTAAGGTATGTAACACCTTAGGTATACTGGAATACATGCGAGTACCTTTACCCGCCGCTAGAATCACCGCGCTGAAGCTCATAGGAATAACCTTATTTATTTTTTGAAGTTTTCATTCTAACCGCTTAGCCGAAAAGAGTTAATTAAATTTGACGTAATAAAAACAAAAAGGCGACCAACAGGCCGCCTTTTTAACAATACACTAAGTAGATTAGCGTCTATTTTTTGTCAGCTCGATAACTCTGAGCTGAGCAATAGCTTTAGCCAGTTCACTAGCCGCTTGAGCGAAGTTCATATCACCATGCTGATTTTGGATTTTCTCTTCAGCTTGGCGTTTAGCTTCTTCAGCCTTCGCTGCATCTAGTTCATCACCACGAATTGCCGTATCAGCCAATACAGTTGCTGTACCAGGCTGAACTTCAACTATACCACCAGAAACATAAATAATTTCTTCGTGGCCGTGTTGCTTAACTATACGCACCATACCAGGCTTAATAGCGGTCAGCAGCGGAGTGTGCCCATGGAAAATACCAAGTTCACCTTCGCTCCCGGTCACCTGAAACGTTTCAACTAATCCTGAAAAAATTTCTTTCTCAGCACTAACTACGTCTAGGTGCAAGGTCATTGCTGCCATATAGCCTCCTATTTAGCCTTATAGCTTCTTAGCATTCTCAATAGCATCGTCTATTACACCGCAGTACATAAACGCTTGCTCAGGAATGTCATCGTATTCACCACCAAGAAGACCTTTGAATCCACGTAAAGTCTCTTTAAGAGATACATAGACACCAGGGTCACCTGTAAATACTTCCGCTACGTGGTAAGGCTGAGTTAGGAAACGCTCGATCTTACGTGCACGTGATACCACAAGTTTATCTTCTTCAGATAACTCATCCATACCCAAAATAGCAATGATATCTTTCAGTTCTTTATAGCGCTGAAGAGTAGACTGAACACCACGAGCTACGTCGTAATGCTCTTGGCCTACTACCAATGGATCAAGCTGCCTAGAAGATGAATCCAATGGATCGATTGCAGGGTATAGACCCATAGCTGCGATATTACGGTTAAGTACTACCGTTGCATCTAAGTGAGCAAACGTGGTTGCTGGAGATGGGTCAGTCAAGTCATCCGCTGGTACATATACCGCCTGTACAGAAGTGATAGAACCGGCTTTAGTTGATGTAATACGTTCTTGTAGAACACCCATTTCTTCAGCTAGTGTTGGCTGATAACCTACCGCAGATGGCATACGACCTAATAGAGCCGAAACCTCTGTACCCGCGAGGGTATAGCGATAAATGTTATCAATGAACAATAGAACATCACGACCTTCGTCACGAAAACGTTCTGCCATCGTTAGACCAGTCAGCGCTACGCGTAGACGGTTTCCTGGTGGCTCGTTCATCTGCCCGTAAACCATTGCTACTTTAGATTCTTCAGGATTTTCAACGTTAACAACGCCTGCTTCCTGCATCTCAAAATAGAAATCGTTACCTTCACGAGTACGTTCACCGACACCCGCAAAGACTGAAAGACCAGAATGTTGCAGTGCGATGTTATTGATAAGTTCCATCATATTAACGGTCTTACCAACACCTGCACCACCAAATAGACCTATTTTACCACCCTTAGCGAATGGGCAAATCAAGTCGATAACTTTCACGCCAGTCTCTAGAAGTTCAGACACATTGGACTGTTCTTCGTAACTTGGTGCTTCACGGTGAATAGCATAGTGTTCTTCCGCACCAATGTCACCACACTCATCAATCGCATCACCTAAAACGTTCATGATACGGCCAAGAGTTTTCGTACCTACTGGTACGGTGATTGGAGCGCCAGTGTTCTCTACTACTAATCCACGACGTAAACCATCAGAGCTGCCCATCACGATTGCGCGAATAACGCCACCGCCAAGCTGTTGTTGAACTTCAAGAACAAGACGTTCTTTCGCTTCAATAACATTCAGAGCGTCATATACACGAGGTACTTCACCCTGTGGGAACTCTACGTCGACTACCGCACCGATGATCTGTACGATCTTACCTGTAGCCATCGTTAATCCTCTAACTAATTAGTTTTACCTATGATTAAACCGCTGCTGCGCCTGATACGATTTCAGATAGTTCTTGTGTAATAGCCGATTGACGGGCCTTGTTATACACAAGTTCTAGATCATCTATCAGATCGCTTGCATTGTCTGTAGCTGCTTTCATCGCAATCATTCGAGCCGCTTGCTCACAAGCAAGGTTCTCAACCACACCTTGATATACTTGAGATTCGACATAACGAATCAATAGTGCATCAAGTAATGGTTTAGGCTCTGGCTCATAGATATAATCCCATGAGTGAGTGCGCTTCATACTTTCGCTATCCGATTTAGGTAAAGGTAATAATTGATCGATCGTTGGTTCCTGAACCATAGTATTAACAAACTTGTTAAATACTACGTATAAGCGATCCAACTCGCCTTCATCATACTTCTTCAACATAACACCAACAGAACCGATCAATTCTTCTAGGCTTGGATCATCTCCAAGACCAGAAACTTGAGCAGCTACTTTAGCGCCACTGTTGTTAAAAAATGCCGTTGCTTTTGAACCGATAATGGCTAAGTCAATATCAGCATTTTTCTCTTTCCACTCTTGCATGTCTAACATGGCTTTTTTGAACAAGTTAATGTTCAAGCCACCACACAAGCCGCGGTCAGTTGAAATAATGATGTAACCAACACGTTTGGCTTCACGCTCTTCTAGATATGGATGTTTATACTCTAGATTACCGTTCGCCAAATGACCGATCACTTTACGCATTGTTTCAGCATATGGACGGGAAGCTCCCATTGCGTCTTGAGAACGACGCATTTTTGAAGCTGCTACCATTTCCATCGCTTTCGTGATCTTTTGAGTGCTTTTAACACTCCCGATCTTAGTACGAATTTCTTTTGCGCCGGCCATCGTATTACTCTCTCTTTAGATAAAAAATATTGGTGACCCTAGAGCCACCTACTCATTATCAATTACCAGGTCTGGGTTGCTATGAAATCGTCCACAATCTTTTTAAGCTGTGTTTCGATCTCATCGTTATATGCACCCGTTGTATCGATCTCTTTTACAAAATCGGTAAACTGGCTACGAGCAAACGAAAGTAGCGCATCTTCGAAATCAGCAAGCTTATTCAGCTCGATATCTTCTAGATATCCACGTTCTGCAGCGAAGATAACAATAGCCTGATCAAATACAGACATAGGAGCATATTGTTTCTGCTTCATAAGTTCTGTTACTTTTTGACCGTGATCTAGTTGTCGTTTCGTTGCTTCATCAAGGTCAGACGAGAACTGAGCAAACGCTGCAAGTTCACGATACTGCGCTAGTGCGGTACGGATACCACCAGATAGCTTCTTGATAATTTTCGTTTGAGCAGCACCACCTACACGAGATACTGAAATACCTGGATCAACAGCAGGACGAACACCTGCACTGAACAGTTCAGTTTGTAAGAAGATCTGACCATCTGTAATCGAGATTACGTTAGTTGGTACGAATGCTGATACGTCACCTGCTTGAGTTTCAATGATAGGAAGCGCAGTTAAAGAACCTGTCTTACCTTTCACTTCACCCTTAGTGAAACGTTCTACATACACTTCACTTACTCGAGCAGCACGCTCTAGTAGACGGGAGTGGAGATAGAATACATCACCTGGGAATGCCTCACGGCCTGGTGGACGCTTAAGTAGTAGAGAGATCTGACGATACGCTACCGCTTGCTTAGATAAATCATCATAAACAATCAGAGCATCTTCACCGCGATCACGGAAGTACTCACCCATTGCACAACCTGCATAAGGCGCCAAATATTGAAGCGCTGCAGATTCAGAAGCCGATGCTACAACAACAATGGTGTTAGCCAATGCGCCGTGCTCTTCCAATTTGCGTACTACGTTGGCAATAGTCGATGCTTTCTGACCAATCGCTACATAGATAGAGTAAATACCTGAATCTCTTTGGTTAATGATCGCATCAATAGCCATCGCTGTTTTACCAGTCTGACGGTCACCGATGATAAGCTCACGCTGACCACGCCCGATAGGGATCATGGCATCAACGGACTTATAACCAGTTTGTACAGGCTGATCAACCGATTTACGGTCGATTACGCCCGGCGCAATTATCTCTACAGGAGAAGATAATTTCGCATCAATTGGACCTTTACCATCAATAGGCTCACCTAGCGTGTTAACCACACGGCCAAGCATTTCAGGACCAACAGGTACTTCCAGAATACGACCAGTACCAGTAACTTTCATGCCTTCTTGTAAGTCAGCATATGGCCCCATGACAACCGCACCAACCGAGTCACGCTCAAGGTTAAGTGCTAATGCATAACGACCAGTCGGTAGTTCAATCATTTCACCTTGCATCACGTCTGCTAGACCGTGAATACGAATAATACCATCGCTTACCGATACGATAGTACCTTCATTACGAGCTTCACTTACAACTTCGAAAGATTCGATACGTTGTTTGATTAGGTCGCTTATTTCTGTGGAATTAAGTTGCATGCTCCAATCCCCATCAAGACTGCAATGCATCGCTCAAACGGCCTAACTGACCGCGAGTTGAGTTATCGATGACTAAGTCTCCGGCTCGAATTACAACCCCACCAAGTAGGGTCTCATCTACACTACAATTCAGGTTAACTTTGCGTTCAAAACGCAGTTCAAGTTTGCTGCTGATATCTGTAAGTTGTTTATCAGAAAGTTCTGTCGCTGATATTAAATCAACATCCATTTCTTTCTCATACTCTTGTTTAAGAGCTAAAAACGCATCACATACTTCAGGAAGGGCCTTAAGTCGACCATTCGCAGCCATTACCTTAATAAGGTTTTGACCAAACTCATCAAACTGTTCGCCACAAACAACAATAAAGATTTCTGTGAGTTTATCCGCAGAAACAGAACCACTAAGTAGCTCCACTATATCTTTGTTCTTTGTAACTTCGGCTGCAAAAGTAAGCATTTGACCCCACTGGTCAAGAGCTTCTTTTTCTACCGCAAAGTCAAACGCTGCTTTAGCGTAAGGGCGTGCTATTGTTGTCAGTTGAGACATGTGCACCCCTCGCTTTAAAGTTTCGCAGTAATGTTATCAAGAATATCTTTGTGCGCATCTTTATCAATAGAGCGCTCTAGGATCTTCTCTGCACCAGCTAAAGCCAGAGTAGCAACTTGTTTGCGCAGATCATCTTTCGCACGATTACGTTCTGCTTCAATTTCTGCTTCCGCTTGCGTTAGGATTTTCTGGCGTTCTGCCTGAGCTTCCTCGCGTGCTTCATCAATAATTTGAGCTTTACGTTTATTCGCTGAATCAATGACCTCAGTTGCTGTGCGCTTCGCTTCTTTAAGTTGCTCAGAAGCGTTGGCTTGAGCTAGATTCAAATCTTTTGCTGCTCTTTCCGCAGCAGATAGACCATCAGCAATTTTATTCTGACGTTCTTCAATAGCTTCTATAATTGGTGGCCATACATATTTCATGCAGAAAACCACGAATAAAAAGAATGCTATTGCTTGACCTAGCAGAGTTGCGTTCATATTCACAACAGCTACCCCTCTATTTTGTTCACCAACGAAAAAATGCTAATCAACGACAAAGTATTTACTTTGATCTGTTAATTAACCTAGTTGACTAACAAATGGGTTAGCGAATGTGAATAGTAGTGCTATTACGATACCAATCATTGGAACCGCATCAAGTAGACCCGCGATGATAAACATCTTAACTTGTAGCATAGGAGCCATCTCTGGTTGGCGCGCAGCACCTTCTAGGAATTTACCACCTAGAATTGCGAAACCAATCGCTGTACCAAGAGAAGCAAGACCGACGATCAGACCTACGGCGATTGCTGAAAAGCTCAGTAAAGTTTCCATTACTATCTCCAATTTATAGTTGTTGGCTTATATGTGCCTAAAAAAGCTTTGTAAAATTAAATTAGTGATCCGGGTCTTCATGTGCCATCGATAAATAAACGATAGTTAACATCATGAATACAAACGCTTGAATCAAAATAATCAAAATATGGAAAATTGCCCATGGGAGAGCACCTAACCATTGTAACCACCACGGAAGCATAGCCGCGATAAGAATGAATACAACCTCACCAGCAAACATGTTACCGAATAAACGCATACCAAGAGAAAGAGGTTTAGCGAGTAGCGAAACAACTTCTAATAGTAAGTTAAACGGTATCATCACTGGATGATTAAATGGATGTAATGCTAATTCTTTCGCAAAACCACCTAGACCTTTCACTTTGATGCTGTAATAAATCATCAAAAAGAAAACGCCTAGAGCCATAGCCATCGTGATATTAACATCAGCAGAAGGAACCACTTTTAAATAAGGGATACCTAACCAATGTTGAGCTGGATACGGTATGAAATCAATTGGAATTAAATCCATGATATTCATTAGTAATATCCAACAAAAGATAGTCAGTGCTAACGGAGCTATCAATGGGTTGCGTCCATGGAATGTTTCTTTGACGTTATCTGCGACAAATTCCATTACCATTTCTACCGCACATTGCAGCTTACCCGGTACACCTACTGTTGCTTTCTTTGCTACCGAACGAAATATCCCTAGGAATATCAAGCCCGTGAGCACAGAAAAGAACAGGCTATCGATATTAACGTTCCAGAAACTGGTCTCCGTTATTCCCCAACCTAAATCAAAATGCTCAGAAATCTTAGCAAGTGACAGGTTAGTCAAATGGTGATCAATATATCCAGACGTTGTTAGCGCTTCACCTGGCGCAGCCATAACTCATCCTATTTTTTTTTGTTAATGAATAGCGCTGGCAAAAAGATATTAATACCTAATGCCAACAAATAGGTTAGCTTCAGGGGAACAAGTTCCACCTGCATATACATGTAAGCTACAGAGAAGAGAACAACCGTAACGAGGATTTTCAGTACTTCACCGGTATAAAAAGACGCCGTGACTGCTTTTGCAGCACGAGCCCCACTATACATAAAAGCAAAAAATGCGAACACAGCATTAGCAAGCACAAAAATGCCGCCACCTATAAACGCAGAAACTCCCCAATCAACATTTACGGCCAAAGCCATCCCTGCTGCCACAAATGTAACCACGCTAGATTGAATCAATAACAGACGCTTTGCAAGTATCCGCCCTGGTTGAACTAGCCTAGCTACCATGTATTCATACCTTCATACCAATCCCACATAAACTCTTATCAATGAGCTTGGAAAAATCGCCAAAATTATACGTTCGATACATATATTTGCAATAAAAACGCTGCATTAAATAACAAATCTGTTTACAAACCTACAACTTTAGCAATAAAAATTGTAACAATTAACAAAATTAGCCGAAGACTATTGATTGTCTTCGAGTAATTTAATCAATTGATCTAATTTGTGAGGTTCATCAAATGTAATCGTCATCTTAGATTTTCCATTTGAACTACGAGTTAAAGATACTGTTGAGCCAATACACTGACTAAGTCGCTCTGAAATATCAGCAGCTTCTGTATCTTTTTTCGTTTCACCTTCAACTTTTGGAGCTAATAACTTCTTAACAAACTGCTCAGCTTGACGAACGGTCATTTTTTTATCGGCAATCACTTTAGCTGTATCACCTTGGCTTTCTATATCTAAAACCAATAACGCTCTAGCATGGCCCATATCAAGCTGTTTCTTCTCAACTAAATTCTTGACCGATTCATCGAGTTGATTGAGCCTAAGTAGGTTCGTCACTGTTGTACGCGATTTACCTATTACATCAGCTACCTGCTGGTGTGTTAACTCAAACTCGTCCTGTAACCGCTCTAAAGCTTGTGCTTCTTCTATCGCGTTGAGATCTTCTCGCTGAATATTCTCAATGAGTGACATCGCGATTGCGGCACTATCAGGTACATTTTTTACGATGCACGGTACTTGCTTAAGACCGACACGCTTAGCAGCCCGCCAACGTCTTTCACCAGCAATTATTTCATACGAATGTCCTGCAACATGCCGAACCACAATAGGTTGAATAATCCCTTGAGATTCAATAGATGCAGATAAATCTTCCAGTGCCTCTAAAGACATATCTTTACGAGGCTGGTAAATACCAGGCTTGAGGTTAGTAATTGAAATATCAGCCAACTCACCATCAACTGAAATAGATTGACTACTGGATGCTGTTTTTTCTTTTTCTCTAGCAAGAGAACTGGTAGCTAATAAGGCATCTAAGCCCATCCCTAAACCACGTTTAGACATTTACGTTATTCCCTTCTCTTGTCTATTATGCTGGTACTTCTTCGCGACGAAGTATCTCACCAGCCAATGCTAAATAGGCTTTTGCGCCAGCAGAATGTTTGTCATAATACATCGCAGGACGACCATGACTTGGAGCTTCTGCTAAACGTACATTTCGAGGAATAACGGTTCTATATACCTTATCGCCAAAGTGCTTCTTAAGCTGATCCGATACTTCATTCGATAAGCGGTTACGCGGATCAAACATGGTTCGGAGCAGACCTTCAATTTTCAAATTATCATTTACAACCGCAGCTAACTTACTAATGGTATCCATTAATGCTGTTAAACCTTCGAGTGCAAAATACTCACACTGCATAGGTACTAACACAGAATCTGCTGCTGCCATCGCGTTGATTGTAAGTAGATTTAAGGCTGGGGGACAATCTATAAAGATGAAATCATAGTTATCACGAACCGAAGCTAAGGCATTTTTAAGCCTAACTTCACGCGCAAATACTTCCATCAATTTAATTTCGGCAGCCGTAACATCTCCGTTGGCGGCAATAAGGTGATAGCCTCCGCTGGTGTTTTTACATACCACTTCCTCAAATGGTACATCCTCAACAAGAAGATCGTAAGCAGTAGAATCTACTTGGTACTTATCAACACCACTGGACATAGTTGCATTGCCCTGTGGGTCTAAATCAACGACTAAAACTTTTCTTTTTGTTGCCGCCATTGAAGCGGCCAAATTAATACAAGTCGTCGTTTTACCGACACCACCTTTCTGGTTGGCTATTGCGATAATTCTTCCCACTGTAACCTCTCTACTCTTCCATCTTGGCTAAGGTTACAAGATGTCTCTCACCTTCTAGCTCAGGAATATTTAAAGCTTTGACTTCGATCACATTACACCATTTTGGTAACTGTTCAATCTCATCTTGCGAAAGCTGCCCTTTTAGCGCGATAAATTGACCTGTTTCTGGTTTAGGTAAATGATGACACCAATTAACCATATCACTCATAGAAGCAAATGCTCGACTCAAAACAATATCAAATTTTTCCTCAGGCTGAAATTGTTCTACTCGACTTTGAATTGTAGTGACATTTTTCATATCCAATTCATGGGTAACTTGTTTAATAAATCGTATACGTTTTCCTAAGCTATCCAGAAGATGAAACTCTTTTTCAGGGTTCATTATAGCCAAAGGAATGCCTGGCAAACCAGGTCCAGTACCAACATCGATTAATCGATCACCATGTAAATGCGGACTGACCATAATACTATCAAGAATATGTTTAACCAACATATCCACCGGATCACGAACAGATGTTAAGTTATAAGCTTTATTCCATTTATTTAACATCTCAACATATCTGACAAGTTGACCTCTTTGTTGCTCACTCACAACAAGATCTGTTTTGTCGATAAGAAGATCTAATTTATTATCTAGACTAATCAATTACTCTTCCCCTTTTTTAAGCATACCTTGCTTCTTTAAGTAAACGAGCAGGATTGAAATTGCAGCCGGAGTAATACCTGAAATTCTTGATGCTATACCTATTGATTCAGGTTTTGCTTCATTCAGTTTAGCTACAACCTCATTAGACAGACCTTGAACATTTTTGTAATCGGTATCAACGGGTAATTTTGTATTTTCATGACGCAACGATTTTGCTATTTCATCTTTTTGACGTTGAATATACCCTTCATATTTGACTTGAATTTCAACCTGTTCCGACGCTTGTTGATCTTCTAAAGCAGGAGCAAACATATCTAGCTTGGTAAGTTGCTTATAAGTAATTTCTGGGCGACGTAATAAGTCTTCTCCGCTGGCTTCTTTTGTCAAAGGCGTTTTTAGCACAACATTGAGTTTATCAACCCCTTCCGATGTAGGATTAACCCAAATATCTTTCAACCGTTGGCGTTCCGTTTCCAAATTATCTACTTTTTGGTTAAATCGAGCCCAACGCTCGTCATCAACCAATCCTAATTCGCGGCCTTTCTCAGTCAGACGCAAGTCAGCATTGTCTTCACGAAGTAATAATCTATATTCAGCGCGAGAGGTGAACATTCTGTAAGGCTCTTTGGTTCCCATTGTTGATAAATCATCAATAAGTACACCCATATAAGCTTCATCACGGCGTGGATTCCAACCCTCTTTCCCTTGGGTATATAAACTGGCATTCAAACCAGCCATTAATCCTTGAGCTGCGGCTTCTTCATAGCCCGTTGTACCATTTATCTGCCCAGCAAAAAATAGCCCTTTAATATACTTGTTTTCATAGGTTTGTTTAAGATCTCTTGGATCAAAGAAATCGTATTCAATGGCATAGCCTGGGCGAACAATATGTGCATTTTCAAAGCCTTTCATCGAATGAACAATCTGAACCTGTACGTCAAACGGTAAACTGGTAGAAATACCATTAGGATACAATTCTGTTGTATTTAGGCCTTCTGGTTCGACAAAAATTTGATGACTATTTTTATCCGAAAAACGCATTACTTTATCTTCAATGGAAGGGCAATAACGAGGCCCTATTCCTTCAATAACACCGGCATACATTGGACTTCTATCCAAATTAGCTCGAATAATACTATGGGTTTTCTCGTTTGTATGAGTGATATAACAAGGGATCTGCCTTGGGTGTTGATTACGATTACCTAAGAATGAGAACACAGGTGTTGGGTTATCGCCGTGTTGAACTTCCAACACTGAAAAATCAACACTATTTGCATCAATACGTGGTGGTGTTCCTGTTTTTAGTCGATCAACTCGTAGTGGTAATTCACGTAATCTGTCAGCCAGCGCAATTGAAGGAGGATCGCCTGCACGACCTCCAGAGGAGCTTTCCATCCCTATATGGATCTTTCCACCAAGAAAGGTACCAACTGTCAGCACGACCGATTTAGAGCGTATTTTAAGGCCCATTTGAGTTACAACACCAACCACTTGATCTTTTTCAACAATAAGATCATCAGCGGGTTGTTGAAAAAGGGTTAGATTAGGTGTGTTCTCTAGCGTTTTTCTTACAAAGGCTTTATAAATTGCCCTATCGGCTTGAGCACGAGTGGCTCTAACTGCAGGGCCCTTTGAAGCATTCAGTGTTCTAAATTGAATTCCTGCTTCATCTATCGCTTGGGCCATTAACCCACCTAAAGCATCAACTTCTTTGACTAAATGTCCTTTGCCAATTCCACCAATAGCAGGATTACAAGACATTTGACCTAACGTATCAATATTATGTGTTAGCAGAAGTGTTTTTCTACCTGTTCTAGCAGATGCTAATGCGGCTTCCGTTCCAGCATGTCCGCCACCAATAACGATGACGTCAAATTGTTCGTGATAAAGCATGGATCGACCTTAAGGTATTTCAAATTAAAACGTGAATGAAAAAAGAGCGTCATTCTACCTTTTTTGTGAAGTTGATAAAATGTATTTAATGTTATTTTAAAAGGACCAGAAATATAGAATATATATAGGATCTATATAGAGATCTTTCTATTGGATCTATTATTAAGGGTGCATGATCCTGTTAGTAACTCGAAAATGATCAACAAGATCATAGTAGTTATGACGATCATATCTTGTGATCTTGCTTTGATCTAACGGAGGATTAGCTGGGATCAAAATAGCTAGTTATCAACATAGGATAGATAAAAATAAAGTTATTACTTGGATAACTATAGCTTAATCACCGGAATTAAGAGTAGTTATCCACAATGTCTGTTTTTTGTGTGTCTAGTTATTTTTATGTTTATAGGGATAAGTTATCCACATGAGGGTATAAAGTGGACTATAATCGATCCACTTTATGTATTGATTATATCTGATTAATAATTGAGGTTAACCACTCTTCTGCCGGTTCCTCTGGAATCTGATGATCAAGTATATCGATGGTAAAGCAATCTGCAATAGGGGTTGCACCTATATCAACGAGCAAAGAGAATGCATGTTTTCCTGCTGCACAGAAGGTGTCATAGCTCGAATCGCCGATCGCAATAACTGCAAATTTCACTGCATTCATTCGAGGTGGTGCTGCGAGCAGGTTGTTGATAAAAGGTTGGATATTTTCTGGGTAGTCGCCAGCACCATGGGTAGAAGTGACAATTAGCCACGTACCTTCGTTAGTAATATCGTCAATTGTAGGGGTATTGTGGATCGTCGTTTCTTTCCCTTTTTGCTGTAAAAGATCACTTATGTGGTCACCAACGTACTCAGCGCCACCTAAAGTACTGCCTGTTATTATATGGATCATTGTTAAATACCTTTCTAAAAATGCACCTGTAATGTGTTTAGTATTCAATGAAGTTGGTAACTAATCAATTCGAATTTGAAAAATGAAGGGCAGTTAAAAGAATGTACTAACTGAGGATTTACTTTGAATGGTCATCTGATTGATTTTGGTTAACACAGACACCACTTAAAACGTGATGCCTGTATTTTATGTTTATATTGAATAACTATTTACCAATACAAAATGATGAAAAAATGCGTCCTAAAAGATCATCTGAACTAAATTCACCTGTAATTTCATTGAGATACTGTTGGGTGATTCTAAGTTCTTCAGCAAGAATTTCTCCTGCCATATAACCTTCCAACTGCTCTTGACCTATATTTAAGTGCTCTGAGGCCTTATTTAGCGCTTCTAAGTGACGTCTGCGAGCCATAAATCCACCTTCATTATTTCCGGTGAAGCCCATGCATTCTTTCAGGTGAGTTCGAAGAGAATTAATGCCTTCACCTGTTTTCGCCGATAAGCGGATAAGCGTTGGATCGTTAACATGACAGATGCCGAGCACTTCGTCGGTTTGATCTGCTTTGTTTCGAATGACTGTCATTCCAATGTTGTTGGGTAGACGATCAATAAAATCAGGCCATATTTCTTTAGGGTCTGTGGCATCGGTAGTTGTTCCATCTACCATAAATAAAACTCTATCTGCTTGAGATATCTCCTGCCATGCTCTGTTTATACCGATCCTTTCTACTTCATCAGATGCAACCCTTAGGCCCGCGGTATCGATAATATGCAACGGCATACCATCAATGTGAATATGTTCTCTTAATACATCACGTGTTGTCCCAGCTATATCAGTGACAATGGCAGACTCTTTGCCTGAAAGTGCGTTTAGAAGGCTTGATTTACCAGCATTTGGTCTGCCAGCAATAACCACCTTCATACCCTCACGCATAATAGATCCTTGGTTGGCCTCTACCTTTACCGCTTCTAAATTATCTATTATCCGCTGTAAGTCAGCACTTACTTTTCCATCAGCGAGGAAATTAATTTCTTCTTCAGGGAAGTCGATAGCGGCTTCAACGTAAATTCTTAGATGGATTAGAGAATCAACCAGTGTATTTATTCTTTTAGAAAACTGCCCTTGTAGAGATTGAAGTGCAGATTTTGCCGCTTCCTCTGAACTTGCATCAATGAGGTCTGCAATGGCTTCTGCTTGAGTTAGGTCCATTTTGTCGTTCATAAAAGCGCGTTCAGAGAATTCACCAGGACGAGCAGGACGCATGCCGTCTATTTTTAAAATACGCTTGATAAGCATATCCATGACGACTGGCCCACCATGCCCTTGAAGTTCGAGAACATCTTCACCCGTAAATGAGTTAGGGTTTGGAAAATAGAGAGCAATACCTTGGTCTAACTCAAGGCCATCTTCTGATTTGAAGGAAATATATTCCGCATAACGAGGTTTTAATTTCTTGCCGGTAACCTCTAGTGCCACTTGAGAAGCTTTAGGCCCTGATACCCTAATAATACCAACACCGCCACGTCCGGGGGCAGTAGCTTGAGCGACAATAGTGTCTGTGGTCATAGTTTTTCCTACTTGGTACAAAGAACAAAATGAGTTAGCTGGGCGACTTCTTTGATCAGATATCTGCTACATGGATGCAGCAGATAAGCTTACAGGGAAGTATTTACGGCGTCCTGAACCTATATGTTACTCAGTTAATCAGGATTCGAATGGGTAAATTGTAATCAGCTAAAAACAAAAAGGCGACCTTTAGGCCGCCTTTCTTAATAATTAAATTATTCTTACTTAGAATGTAAGCCTTTCTTTTCCAAGTTTCTATAGATAAGAGACTGCTGGATAAGAGTTACTACGTTCGAGACTAACCAGTAAAGAACGAGACCTGAAGGGAAGAACAGGAAGAAACCTGTAAACATGATCGGCATAAACGTCATGATCTTCTGCTGCATTGGATCGGTTACGGTCGTTGGACTCATCTTCTGAATCATGAACATACTACCACCCATTAATATAGGTAGGATGTAATATGGGTCTTGAGCTGAAAGGTCAGTAATCCATAAGAAGAATGGAGAATGACGAAGCTCAACTGATTCCATTAATGACCAGTACAAAGAGATGAAGATAGGCATCTGTAGGAAGATAGGTAAACAACCACCAAGTGGGTTTACTTTCTCTTTCTTATAGAGTTCCATCATTTCCTGACTCATTCGCTGGCGGTCATCACCGATGCGCTCACGCATTGCTGCCAACTTAGGTTGGAGCATACGCATCTTAGCCATAGATGTGTATTGCGCTTTCGTTAACGGGTACATAGCACCACGAACAACGAAAGTTAGAATCATAATAGATAGACCCCAGTTTACAACAACACCTTGAATCATCGATAGCAGCCAGTGTAGAGGCTTAGCGATAAACCATAACCAACCATAATCAACAACGAGATCAAGATTTGGTGCAACGGCCGCCATTTCTTTCTGAAGTTTTGGTCCAATCCAAAGCGTTGCTTCAAATTGGGCTTTGTCTCCTGTCGCAATTGTTTTATTTGGCATACGAACACCAATATCACCAAGGTTGCCAATAACGCGAGTATAAAGGCTTGAACCTGGAGCCTCACGAGGAACCCACGCTGTCGCAAAATAGTGCTGCAGCATTGCAGCATAACCTTGTCCATCAGTCAGATTGATTGAAAGATTACGATCTTGCATGTCGTCAAAACTATACTTTTTGTAGCGAGTATCTTGGCTAGAATAAGCACCACCACGGTATGTTGGCATTGTTAAGCTGCCACCATCATCCATAACATTTTGACGTAGGTGCGCATACATACCGACAGTTGCATTGGTGCCAGATTGGTTATCAATATCAAAGTTAACATCGATATCATATTGACCACGCTTCAATACAAACGTCTTAACGTAGGTAATACCGTTAACAGAATAAGTAAGAGGAACCTTTATTTCTTCTTGGCCATCAGCGAGCACATATGAGTCCGTGGATGAAGAATAAGTAGGGCGACTTGCGCTGCTTAAATCTATTCCTTGTGGACCCACTAAGCCGCTTTGAGCGATGTATGTATGATCAACATCATCTTTAAGAATAACAAATCGTTCTACAGAATCTTCTGTTTCAGCATATTTGTTTAATTTTGCAGAAACAACATCACCACCAAAGGTATCAATTGACAGAGTTAATACGTCAGTTGTCACTGTAATGAGTTTTGCAGATGAGCCTTGTTGAGGAGCAGGATCAAGTTCACTAGCAATTGATGGTGCAGGTAAAGTACCGTTATTTTGTGCCTGTTCTACTCGCTGTGGTGCTTGTGGGTTCTTTTCAACTTGCCATTGTTGATATAGCAAAAAAGAAACCAGTGCCAGAGCGATAAGCAGAATATTACGTTGAGAATCCATCGTTAATTGTCTCTGTCTTTATCTTGGGTCGGTGGAACGGGGTCGAAACCCCCTTCATTCAAAGGGTGACATTTTAATAGACGTTTGCCAGATAACCAACAACCTTTTACAAAACCGTGCATCTTTATTGCTTCAAGAGCATAGGTAGAGCACGTTGGTGTAAAACGGCAGCGTGGGCCAATAAGCGGACTAATTGTCCACTTATATATATAAATCAAGCCGATAGCTAACCACGAGAAGGGCGAGAAAGGCGATGCCATAATTTATCTAATAGTTTAAACATTTCTTCACTGCTCAAGTCCTGAGCGCTCTTTTTCGCGATGACAACAAAATCTTTATTTGGAAGTTGGTGTTGATTGGTTCTAAAACTCTCTCTGGTAAGACGTTTAAAGCGATTACGACCAACTGCGGTTTTTATCTGCTTTTTTGGAACGGCTAAACCTAAGCGAGGATGAGAAAGAGAATTGTCACGAGCTATAATAGTGAAATGGGGGGAGCCTGCACGATGTGCTTGCTGAAATACATTTTTATAATGCTCGGGAGTTAACAAACGTAACTCCCGATTGAACGCGTACGTATTCAAAATAATCGCGAATTATTTTGAAAGGCGCGCACGGCCTTTAGCACGACGTGCATTAATTGTTTTGCGACCGTTCTTAGTTGACATGCGTGCACGGAAACCGTGAGAGCGCTTGCGCTTAAGAACTGAAGGTTGAAATGTGCGTTTCATGATAATACCTTTACTGATCAGTAGTTTATAGGTTCTTGTTAAACCCGGCGTGGAACTAAATATTCGACGCCTCTCAACAAAGAGGCGGAATTGTAATCACTGGCTCTTCAAGAGTCAATAACTGTTAAGCTTTTAAAGGCTATTTTATTCCGGTCGACGGATTATACGTAGTGTGAGTTAAATCTCAAGGATCTTTATTGGATCCCGACGTTTCTTAAAAACTTCTTCAATCTAACATCTTGTGGATTACCAAAGATATCATGTGGAGAACCTTGCTCGACAATCTTCCCTTCTGCCATGAATATTACTCTGTCGGCGACTTCTTTGGCGAATTGCATCTCATGGGTGACCACCAACATCGTTTGGTGTTTGGTTGCTAACTGCTTCATTAAGCTGAGAACTTCTCCAACTAGCTCAGGATCAAGCGCGGAGGTTGGTTCATCAAATAATAACAATTCAGGTTGAAGGGCCATTGCTCTGCCTATCCCTACACGTTGTTGTTGACCACCAGAAAGTGAGGCGGGATAACTTTCTGCTTTATCACCCAAACCAATGTCGCTAAGTATCTGCAGCGATCGATTATATGCTTGTTCTTTCTTCCAACCCCGAACAGTAATCAAACCCTCAGCTATATTTTGTTTTGCTGTTAGGTGTGCAAATAATGCATAGTTCTGAAAAACAAAGCCTGTTTTTTTACGCAGTGCAACGATTTCTGCTTTTGTATACTTCTCAACATCGACAGAGACATCATCGATAGTTATCTTGCCCTTGTCGGCTTGTTCTAAGAAATTAACACATCGCAGCAGCGTTGACTTACCGGTGCCGCTAGAACCAATTACGACAATAATTTCACCTTGCTTTATCTCTATATCAATTCCAGACAGTACTGATGAAGAACCAAATTTCTTGTGTATATTATCCAGTTTGATCATCTTTGGTATGCCTTATTGAGTCTAAATTCAGCCCAAATTTGGACGCGGGTAAGAATTATC
Source organism: Vibrio sp. DW001 (assembly GCF_029016285.1). Taxonomy (NCBI): domain Bacteria; kingdom Pseudomonadati; phylum Pseudomonadota; class Gammaproteobacteria; order Vibrionales; family Vibrionaceae; genus Vibrio; species Vibrio sp. DW001. The sequence goes on from NZ_CP091975.1 coordinate 3,772,929, forward strand.
ACCACTCCCCAATAGATAAGAGCGACAGCTAAAAATGCTTCAAAGAAACGAAAGCTAGACGACGCTTCCATCTGCGCTTTAGCCATAATCTCAGCAACCCCCAAAGTGAATGCCAATGAAGTTGATTTGATCATATCGATGAAGTAGTTCATCAGAGACGGCAAAGCGACACGAGTCGCTTGAGGTAGAATAATCCTTCGCATTGACTGGCTAGTCGTCATGCCAACAGAGAGGCTTGCTTCCATTTGACTTCTATCTATACCAATAATGGCCGCTCGTATAGTTTCTGCCATATAAGCGGAGAAATGTAACGTTAGGCCTATAATAGAAGCAGTAAAAGCATCGATTCCTACTAAGATAGGAAAAACCTGCGGCAACCCGTAATAAAGCAAAAAAAGTTGCACCAACAAAGGTGTTCCGCGGAAAAAGCTTATATATAGCTGACTTAACTGATCCAGTACAGGAATCTTAAATACCCGAATATTAGCTATGATGATAGAGAGTATTAAAGAAAAAAATAATCCCCATATAGCCATCTCCATTGTTGTACCTAGGTACCTAAAAAGAATAGGTAACAGTTCAAGCATGTAGTTAAAATCGAAAGACATTAAGTATTCCTAACTGGTGTTAAATAGCGATTTCTATTTCTTGGTAATGTCAGCGTCAAACCACTTAAGAGATATTTTCTCAAGAGTGCCATCTGCGCGCATGTCAATTAATGCCTTATTTACTTCCGCTTGAAGTTTTGTGCCTTTCTCGTTTTTAACAAACGGCCAAGCATTCTCAATCGTTTCGAAAGGTTGACCCGCTAACTGTAAAGGTAAACCTGTCTTTTTAATGACTTCAAGTACAGAAAGTCTATCCATTACAAATGCATCAGCACGGCCTAAAGCAACGTCATGCTCGATAGCGGTGTCGTAAGTTTTAATAGTGATTTTGTTGTCTTTATCATAATCACGTAGAAGCTGTTCAAAGTTAGAACCTAGGTTAACAGCAACGGTTTTTCCTTCTAGATCTTCGATACCTTGAATATCATCTCTACCTTTACGAACCGCTATTTGTGCTCCGTCAACAACGTAAGGGTCAGCAAACAGGTATTTGGCTTTACGTACGTCGGTAATGGTTATTTGGTTAGAGATAGTATCGATACGTCCGGTTTCCAGTAGACCAAAGAGACCAGAAAAGCTTGCAGTAACATATTCAACTTTATAATCGTTTCTACGACCAATCTCATCCCATAAATCCACTTCAAAACCTTGAAGCTTATCTAGTTTTACAAAAGTAAATGGGAAATAACGTCCAGACATACCAACCTTTACATCAGTTGAAGCATAAGCTACCTGAATAAATGATGTGGTTAGGGCAAAAATTGTGAATAAGTTTCTTAGCCAGTGTTTCATTCTATAAAATCCTCGATGTTTGATAGGATGAATGTTACTGGTAAAGTGAGTTATAAATAAAATAACCAGATGTTATTAGAAATAACCAAGTGATTTGTCCCCAGTAATTGATCTTCTTGTGAATGTTGGGGATAACCTGAAAAGATCTTATATTATGGATGGTTATGTGGATTAATTTGGGGATAAATATGTGGATCCACGGTATATAAAATTAATGAATGTGAATAACTTCGATCTTATTCACTGGATCTGCGATCATTTACTGGTGATCTTCCCTTACAAGGAGTAAAATTGCCGTCCTTTTCCAACTCATAAAAATAATAGTGGGGTCACAGTGTCATCTTCGCTATGGTTACAGTGTCTGCAACAACTACAAGACGAGTTATCAGCAACAGAATTCAGTATGTGGCTAAGACCACTTGAAGCAGAACTTAATGAAAATACGCTGACTCTATTTGCACCTAACCGGTTCGTTTTAGATTGGGTACGTGATAGATATCTAAATAATATCAATCGTCTTCTTAAAGAGTTTTGTGGTTCTGACATACCAAATCTTAGGTTTGAGGTGGGTAGTAAGAGAATCTCTGTTTCTCCACCCCCTATATCTAGAAAATCGAAAGCAGATGTCGCAGCCGAGTCTTCAGCTCCAGCACAA